>JBNLAV010000136.1:0-5858 GCA_050302315.1 Desulfobacteraceae bacterium | reverse complement strand
ACCAGCAGGGTATTTTCCATGGAGCCGGAAGGGATCTTGAACGCCTGAATCACAAATGCCCGGATGATCAGCGCCAGGATGACCGCGATCACCAGTGCTTCAATGTTTTCCCTGACTTTGCCTTTGGCGGGTTTGGGAGCGCTTGTCGCTTGAGCGGGAGCATTCTTTTTCAACGATTGTCTGCCTTTATAATTTGGATGAGGGTTGTTTATCGATGAACATCTCGACGTCCGATCACGCCAATACCCAGATTCCCAGCCGCAGGACGATATTGGCCATGACGCCGGCGGCCACATCGTCCATCACGACCCCCCAGCCGCCATGGAGCCCTCGTTCCATCTGACGGACCGGCGGCGGCTTGATCACATCGAACAGTCGGAACAAAAAAAAACCGGCCAGGCCGGTGGTCAACGTCAATGGAATGAACAGCATGGTCACGCACATGCCGGCGATTTCATCGATGACGATGCAGCCGGGGTCTTTGGCCTTGAGCGCCCGTTCGGCCTGGTGCGCCACCCACACGGCCCCTAGGATCAGGGCGACAACCAGGAAAAGCGCCGGCGCCCAGCTGGTTTTGCTCAACAAAAAGACGATCGGAAGACCGACCAGGGAACCAAAAGTACCGGATGCGAATGGCGCATACCCGACGTAGCCGCCGGTCGCCAGAAACATTACGGCATTTGGTTTAGAAATCATGGCCCGTGTCTATAATCTGCCTCGGTTTTTGTCAAGGTGTTGTTCTGACGCCAAAAAATTTCTTCCAAAGGTCGACGCAGGTTTCCGAAAAAGCCGGGCCGTTATTATTCAGCTGCCGCTTTTCGGCCCTGTGCAACGGCTTCGTAAACCGTGCGCAGCGCCACCCCATGTTCCCGGGCAACCTTTTTGCAGACCTCGAACTCCGGAACAATGCGCTCCCCGCCATCGGGGATCGCCACCGCTTTGGCCTGAAGGCTGCCCCACGGCGTCTTCACCGTCACCGCTCGCCGCTTCAAACACGATCGCTCTACCTCGTAATAGCGTACCCCGAGGGTGGTGGTCTCGGCCAGAATACGGTCCACTACCGACGACCGCTTTGCCGGATCGCAGAGCACGCGCACCAGGGTACCGGGCCGGTTCTTCTTCATATAGATCGGCTCCCAGAATACATCCAAAGCCCCCTCGTCGAACAGGGTCTCCATCAGGTAGCCGAACCACTCGGGATTCATGTCATCGATATTGCACTCCACCATCAGTTGCTTTTCCGAATGGGGACTTTGAGCTTCCGTTTGACCAAGGATGACGCGCAGCAGATTGGGCTGGTCTCCCAGTTCCCGGGTGCCGGCGCCATAGGCGATGCGTTCCACCCGCATCGTCGGCATGGGCTCAAAGGCATCGGCAATGGCGGAGATGATGGCGGCGCCTGTGGGGGTTACCGTCTCCTTGGCGATATTGCCGGCATACACCGGCAAACCCTTTACGATTTCCAAAGTGGCCGGGGCCGGCACCGGCAAGGTGCCGTGCTGGCATTGGACGAACCCGCTGCCCAGCGGCAGCGGTGACGCCGTCACCCGGCCGATGTTGAGATACTCGAGCCCCAGGCACGACCCGACGATGTCGATGATGGCATCCATGGCCCCCACCTCATGAAAGTGGACCAGTTCCTTGGGCATCCGGTGCACGGCCGCCTCTGCCGTGGCCAGGCGGTCGAAAATGGAGAGACTGGTGGTTTTGACCCGGGAAGAGAGCAGGCTGCCGCCGATCATCTCCTTTATGGTCTTGTATGTGCGGTGGTGGTGGCTCTCTTTAAAGTCGATCTCCATCAGGGTGGCATGGATGCCGTGCCGATTGACCCCTTTGCATCTCAATCCGAACGCATCCATGGGCAGCTTGCCCAACTCCTGCTGGAGCCACTCGACCGGAACACCGAGCCCCACCATCGCGCCTAGGGTCATGTCGCCGCTGATACCGGAAAAGCAATCAAAATAAGCCGTGGTCATGTCTGATAAATCCTTACATTCTTTAGGCTATCGCCAGTTACCGTAAGCATTGCTTTAAGCCTTTAAATATAGCGTTAAAGGCTGTCGGGGAAATGCGCCGGTCTGCAAACCAGGCTTCTGCGTCCTTGTCAGACGGCACTATATACTATTGGTAAGATGGATCAAATACGAAATTGAAACAGCAAGCCGATGGACGTAAAATAATGAACCCTGCCCGCCACTATGCCACCTGATGCGATTCGCCACCCGCGGTCTGCTCAGGTCCCACGTCGCTTGCTTAGAATATAAGCCCTGAACCAAACGCCGAGTCCGTTACGGCTAACGTGACAGCCGACGTTATGTCACTGAATGTAGCCGGATGATCTCCAGCAGCAGTTCGGTGCTGCGCACCATGTCCGCCAGGGCGACCTGCTCATCGACCGTATGCACTTTTTCACATCCTGTGCCCAATACGCCTGCTGTGATGCCGTGCTGCGCCAGGATGTTGGCATCCGAACCGCCCCCGGAGGTAGCGGTATGGATCTTGCGCCCCAGATTGACGGCCGCCTCCCGGGCAACCTTCACCACCGCGTGGTCTTCATCAATTTGAAACCGATCGAAATCCAGCCGCACGTCAACATCGAGATGGGGGAGCGCGTCACCGGTCTGCGCTGCGGCCTCTCCGACCGCTTTTTGGAAGGATTGGACGATGGCATCGGTCACATCGCGGAGTTTGGAAATATCGTGGCTGCGGGCTTCTCCATGAACCACCACACGGTCGGGAACGATGTTGGTGGCCACGCCGCCTTCCACCATCCCGATATTGCAGGTGGTCTCGTGGTCGATACGGCCCTGTTTCAAAGGTGCGATGGCGCGAGCCGCCAGTTCGATGGCATTGATGCCTTTTTCCGGCTCCGCGCCGGCATGGGCCGCCCTACCCCCGATCTCCAGACGGATGCGGTTGGCTGCCGGGGCCCGGGTGATAATCACATCCGGATTGCGGGTATCGAACACGTACCCCACCTGCGCCGTGAACTGGTCGAAGGCGAGATGCTTAGCGCCCTGCAGCCCTATCTCCTCGCAGATGGAAAAGACCAGCTCCAACGGACCGCATGGCAGCCCCAGGTCTGCGACGCACTCAAGGGCTTCCATAATGATGGCCACGCCGCACTTGTCGTCGGCGCCCAGGATGGTATTCCCCCTGCTGCGAAAGACGCCGTTCTCCATAACCGGATCAACCCCCCGGCCGGGTTCCACCGTGTCCATATGGGCGGACAGCAGCAGTGGCGCAGCTTGCCGGTTTCCGGCATAGCGCCCGATCAAGTTGCCGCAATCACCCCCCACCGCCTTCCCGGCGTCGTCAACGAGCGTATCAACCCCCAAATCCTTGAGCCACTGCATCAGGTACCGGCACACCGCCCCCTCTTCCCTGGAGACGCTGTCGATCCGTACCATATCCAAAAAACGTCCGGTCAGACGATCCCTGTCGATCTGTGGCACCAGCATCGATTCATCCTCCGTGCCATTGAAAGCGGTTGACAAAATGGACCATACGAATATGATTAGGACGATATCTGAAAACGGAAGTGGACGGCTATCTGGTGTGGCCCCTGGTCTTCAAAACCAGTGTGGCGGGCTAATACCCCGCCGGGTGGGTTCGATTCCCATGCACTTCCGCCATTTTAATTTATTTCAATATGTTATCACCGCAATACAATCTCTCAACTTACTACAAAGCTCCAGCAAAAACAACAAGGATGACCTCTATTGCAGGCCATCCAATCCACTTGTCTTCGGGTAACTTTTGCTTACAGAATGGTTTGCTTATTTTAGCTGCGGTTGCTTTGGATTTAATGCGTCAAAGGATGAACTAAATCAGTCATCGCAGAGACCGTCCCTCACGGCTTTGGCGATGTCTGAGATGGTGTAAGGTTTCTTGAGGCAGGTGCGGGCTCCCAGGTTCAAGGCTTTTTCGACCAGATCGGAATCCGAGAACCCGGTTGCGATGATGGCGCGCTGTTTCGGTTTGAATTCGAGGATACGGCGAAAGGTTTCCAAACCATTGATGCCGGGCTCCATGGTCATATCCAACACGATGAGATCAACGTCCCTGGTCCTTAGATAGCCGATGGCCTCTTCTCCGCTGGCGACGGTATGTACCCGGTAGCGAAGCTTTGTTAATATCACCCCCGCAATCTCGCGCTGTTCCTCCAAATCGTCAACCACCAAAATGGCTTCATTGTTGCCGACGACCAGATCGGCAACCGCTTCGGCCTGCTGTCGGGCATCGGGTTGGGCCGCCGGGAACCAGATGTCAAACACCGTGCCCTTTCCGGGCTCACTTTGTACGTGGATATGGCCATGGTGATCCTGCACGGTTCCCCAGACGACCGCCATGCCGAGGCCAGTCCCGCTGCGCCCCATTTTTTTGGTTGTGAAAAAGGGTTCATAAATGCGCTCAATGACGTCCGGAGCAATACCCATGCCTGTATCCGAGACCGTCATTTTCACATATTGACCGGTTTGCAGATGTTTTGGGATTTGACCGTCGCCGGATTGCATCCCCTCCAACTCGATCCGGATTTCGCCTCCGTCAGACATGGCCTCCATGGACTCTGTGGCGTTGGTCACCAGGTTCATGATGGCTTTGCTGATGTGTACTGCGGAGCCTGCAATTGTAAATGGCGGAGAAGTAAAGCCTGTCCTGAAGGATACGCCCTTATAGCAGGTTTGTATCTTATCAAATTCAGGGCTCTTCAAATATTCCTGGACCACCGCCTTAAGATCTATGGCATCAAACTCGATCGCTCCGCGACGGGACATCGCCAACAGATCCTGAACAATGGCCGCCGCTTTTTGGCCTGATGCCTGCATGGTCATAAGGGGCTTTCGCAAAGGGGATTCCTGTGGAATTTCCGTCAGCATGAGTTCCGGATAGCTGGTGATGCCGGACAAGATGTTGTTCAAATCGTGGGCCACGCCGCCGGCAAGCGTACCGATGGCCTGCATCTTTTTTGCCAGCAGCAATTGGGTTTCCAGCGCCTTTTGTTTTTTTTCTACCCGCTTGCGTTCCTCGATTTCATTGACCAGTACGTCTTTGGATTCTTTTAGCGCTTTGGTGCGTTCTTCCACCTTGGTTTCAAGACTGTCACGGGCTTTTTGCAAATCCGCCTCTTTGTCGCGGAGATCCTGGATGGAGGCTTCCAGTTCGTGTTGCTTCTCCTCCAATTTGCCGTGGGTTTTCTGGCGTGTTGCCTCAAACAAATAGGAAAAGATCAGCACGCACAACGAAGAAGGAATGAAACGGATGGTAAAGTCCTGGGTATAGAGCGCATCCGATTTTCCCCATATCGCCACCAAATAGACGAAGGAGGGGCCGAACAATATCGCATTGGCCACCAAGCCGTCCCGTTTTCCCATTATGTACAGGGTAAACAGAGGGTAGGTGTAATACCATAAATAACCTGTACCGCCGGCGCCGCCGGAAAAGAAGAGATAATAGTATAACCCGGTCATGATGGCCATGCCGACGTAGATGGGAACCCGATGCCTTCCGGTTGCGCGCAGGCTGACGATGCACCCGGCGAGCATGCCGGCGGCCGATAAGTCCAGCAGCGCCAGAATGGCATTCCCACGGATATAGGTAAGGGTACCGACAACGATGAGCACGATAATGGCGCTTAAGGTGATGGTGTTAACCAGCACCATTTTGCGGGCTCCCTCGGAATCATCCAACCGCTTGAATAACCCCAATAGAAAAAGGTTTTCAAAAAAGCGGATGAACCACCGTCTCCGTTCGTGACTGCTCATGATCGTATCTTCATGTCCCGGTGTATAATTCTGAATATTGAGATCTCGTACCGTCAATCAAAAGACTGGCTGGAAACCACCCACCGAATTCGA
>JBNLAV010000135.1:0-37545 GCA_050302315.1 Desulfobacteraceae bacterium | reverse complement strand
CCAAAGACGTGAGCAAGAACCCCTTGACCAAAGAGTACAACATGAAACACAAGGACGAATTCAAAGCTGATGCAGGCGCCTTTTACGACAATGCCGTATCGGCGACCATCGCACTGCTGACGGCCGTCAAAAATGCCGGTTCCACCGACTACGACGCCATCGTCAAAGCCCTGCGCACCCAAGAGGCCAGCACTCCGGTGGGCAGCATCAAGTTTGACGACCGCGGCGATGCCATCGGCGTCGGCTTTGCCATGTATCAAGTGCAAAAAGGACAGTATGTCGAACTGAAGTAACCCTGTTTGAGGTTACCCGAAGGGAGCAGGCCGCGCAGCGGCCTGTTCCCTGATTTTTTAGCCTCGACGTTGCATAAACCGGATTGGCCGAACGACGCGGTGTCTTGCCGAACCCCATCCCGTTTTTGCAACGTCAAGGCTAAACGTATCCGGCATTCAAAAGAATACAGGATTCCGGCGTTGAGATGAAGGGTGTGCGTTTGCATCTTGGCTGAACATCGGGCACATCATTGACGAAGGCGGTTGCAGCATGGATTTAGAATATTTCTTTGAATTGTTTCTCGGCGGTCTGACCCGGGGAAGCATTTATGCGCTGATCGCGCTGGGCTACACCATGGTCTACGGCATCATTCAATTGATCAACTTTGCCCATGGTGAAATTTACATGATCGGCGCCTTCACCGGATTGATCGTGGCCGGTCTGCTGACCCTGCTGAACTGGAATGCCCTGGCGATCCTGGTCATTGCCTCCATCGTTGCCGTCATTTACTCGGCGGCGTACGGCTGGACCCTGGAAAAGATCGCCTACAAACCGCTTCGCAAAGCACCGCGGCTGTCGGCATTGATCAGCGCCATCGGCATGTCCCTGTTTCTGCAGAACTATGTGCTGCTCGCCCAGACGTCGGATTTTCTGCCGTTTCCCAACCTGATCCCGGATTTCAAATTCCTGGAGCCCATCGAACATATCGTTCGGTCGTCTGAGATCCTGATTTACCTCGTCACCGCCATCGTCATGGTAGCCTTGACCTTTATGATCAAATTCACCCGGGTGGGCAAGGCCATGCGCGCCACCAGCCAGGACCGCGATATGGCGCTGCTCGTGGGCGTGGACGTCAACCGCGTCATCTCCACCACCTTTATCATCGGGTCAGCCACGGCGGCTTTGGGCGGCATTCTGATCGCCTCCCATATCGGGCAGATCAATTACTACATCGGGTTTCTGGCGGGTATCAAAGCATTTGTCGCTGCTGTATTGGGCGGTATCGGGAGCATGCCGGGGGCCGTGCTGGGAAGCCTGGTGCTCGGGTGGTCGGAAAGCTTCTTTACAGGGTATATCTCCAGCGACTACGAGGATGTGTTCGCCTTCCTCTTTCTGGTCCTGATTTTGATCTTCCGGCCCTCCGGTCTTCTGGGGCGGAAAGAAACCGATAAAGTTTAACCATCACGTGATCTAAGCATCGACAAGCGGGAGAGCGACAGCCATGTCGAATATGGAACAGGTCAAAGACCTTCTGAGCTGGAACGAAATCAAAAAATCACTCATGGCCAGCATCTGGTTCATGTTCCTGACCTTCCCCATCATGGTGATACAGGTCAACACCATCCACCGCACAGTTGAGTGGCGATGGCACCGCATGTTTCTGGTGGGCATCGGTACGTTCTTTCTGTCTATCGTATGGCGCTACATGATTCGCCGAAAAGAAGCCGGTATTAAAAAGAAGGAAACAGGGGACAACGATGTCCTCACCCTGCCGCAGAAAATCATGACCAATCCGAAATTCAATCGGCCGGCGGTCGCACTGATTGCCGCCTTTTTCATCGCCTACCCCTTTATTTTCTCCCTTTATCAAATCGACATCATGACAACGGCCCTCATCTATGTGGTGGTGGCCCTGGGACTGAATATCGTCGTGGGGCTGGCCGGACTGCTCGACCTTGGATATGTGGCCTTCTTCGCAGTGGGAGCCTATGCCTACGCATTGCTCAACCACCACTTCGGCATGGGCTTCTGGACCTGTCTTCCCATCGGCGGCGCCCTGGGATTCATCTTCGGGATCCTCTTGGGTTTTCCGGTCCTGCGCCTTCGGGGAGACTATCTGGCCATCGTCACGCTGGGCTTCGGAGAGATCATCCGCCTGATTCTGGAAAACTGGAACGAGTTCTCCTTCGGCCCCAGCGGCATCCCCAATATCCCGCGCCCCGGATTTTTCGGCATCGAATTCTCCCTGCACCAGAATCATACCTATATCTACTACCTGATGATCCTGCTGGCGCTGTTCACCATCTTTGTGGTGCGCCGGCTACAGGATTCGCGCATCGGAAGAGCCTGGATGGCCCTGCGCGAAGATGAAATCGCCTGCCAGGCCATGGGGATCAACAAGGTGCGCACCAAATTGAGCGCCTTTGCCCTGGGGGCCACCTGGGCCGGCATGGGGGGCGTGGTATTTGCCGCCAAGACCACGTTCATCAATCCGGCCAGCTTTACCATATGGGAATCGGTCATCATCCTCTGCTGTGTGGTGTTGGGCGGCATGGGCAGCATCGTCGGCGTCATTATCGGCGCCCTGGCGCTCAAACTGCTGCCGGAGTACTTCCGGGCGTTTTCGGAGTTTCGCATGCTCGCCTTCGGAGCCGTACTGGTTCTCATGATGGTGTTCCGGCCCGGCGGCATTATCTCCGATGTGCGCAAAGTTTACCGATTCGAAAAAGAGTAAGGAACGATATCCGCATGAAACGACCGGCACTGACAGTATCTAACCTCACCATGGACTTCGGCGGGCTGCGGGCGCTGGACAGCTTGAATCTGACCGTCGGGCAGCAGGAAATTGTCGCCCTCATCGGACCCAACGGCGCCGGGAAGACCACGCTGTTCAACTGCATCACCGGCATTTATGTCCCGACGGAAGGCACCGTGGACCTGACCAGTCCCAAGGGCCCGACCCACCGGCTGAACGGCCTGAAGCCCGATCGGGTGACGGCCCACGGCATGGCGCGCACCTTTCAAAACATCCGATTGTTCCAGAACATGACCGTCCTGGAAAATGTGATGATCGGCCGGCACTGCCGTATCAAGACCGGCATCCCCGGCGCTATCTTCCGGCCGCCCAACACACGTCGCGAAGAAAAAGAGGTCATCCGGGACAGCTATGCCATTCTGGAAAAGTTCGGTCTCGAAAAGCACGTCAACGAGTTCGCAAAAAACCTGCCCTACGGCGCGCAGCGACGCCTTGAAATCGCCCGGGCCATGGCCACGGAGCCATTCCTGCTGCTGCTGGACGAACCGGCGGCGGGCATGAATGCTCAGGAGACCCGCGAACTGGACGAATTGATCGTCCGGTTGCGAAACCAGGACAAGATTTCCATTCTGCTCATCGAGCACGATATGAAACTGGTAATGAGCCTGTCCGACATGATCTATGTTGTGGATTACGGACGCAAGATCGCCGAAGGAACCCCCGATGACGTCAGCCAGAACCCGGCCGTCATAAAAGCCTACCTCGGAGAAGAAGTGGATGCTTAAGCTGAACGAAGTCAATACCTATTACGGCAATATTCAGGCCCTCAAGGGCGTCAGTCTCGAAATCCAGCGGGGGGAAATCGTCACCCTTATCGGTGCCAACGGCGCCGGAAAGAGCACTACCCTGATGTCCATTTCCGGTCTGGTTCCCCCACGGTCCGGCAGTGTCGAATTTGAGGGCCAATCCATCGCCGATATGACCCCGAACGATATCGTTTCCCTGGGCATCTGCCAAGTGCCTGAGGGGCGCCGCATATTCCCCTACCTCACGGTTCTGGAGAACCTGGACATGGGGGCCTTTTTGAGAAAAGACCATAGTGAGATCTCAAAAGACCTGGAATACGTGCTCACGCTTTTCCCCATTCTGGCCGAACGGCGAAACCAGGCCGGCGGCACCCTGAGCGGCGGAGAACAGCAGATGCTGGCCATCTCCAGAGCCTTGATGGCGCGACCGCGACTGCTGCTGCTGGACGAACCTTCCCTGGGGCTGGCGCCGCTGGTGGTCAAACGGATCTTCGAGATCATTGAAAAGATCAACACCGAAAGCAGCACCACCATCTTCCTGGTGGAGCAAAACGCCAACCTGGCGCTGAAAGTGGCCCACCGCGGCTACGTAATGGAAAACGGCAGGGTCACCCTGGCGGACTCGGCCGAGAACCTGCTGGCCAATGAAGAGGTAAAAAAGGCGTACCTGGGGATATAGTAAATTTCTCCTATCGTGTTCCATCCAGCCAAAGCAAAAGAGCTATCAGCCCGGTCACCGGCTGAGCACAGGCTTTGTCCCCAGATACTACAGACAACAAGCGACGGATGAGACCCATTGCCGGGCTTCGCGGTGTGCTGAGTTCAACCTGCAGGCTGTCCCCGCCTTAGGTTAATCCCATGTGATGCTGGGCGCCTTTCGCTGCGGCAGGCGGTAGTAACGCGTTCTGGCATAGCCGGTCATCATGGGGTAGTGATGGGGGTGGTCCGTAGGGATGCCGACCAGCCGCCGGAGCTCCGGGCTTGCCACCAGGGCGCCTTGCAGCAGGCCCGCCCAGCAGGTGCCCAGGCCGTGAAGGGGGGCGGCCAGTTCGAAATAGGAAAGGGCCAGGGTCAAATCGACCATGCCGTGGCGCGACGCTGCGGGCGCCATGGCCACCACCAGGCAGGGAGCAGATCGCAGGATGGTATCCATCCCGGCTTCCCACCCCTGGACCAGCATGGGCACATATGGCATGACCGTGGCTCGGGGATCTGCGATCTGGGCGCGCATCCATTCGATCACTTCCGCGGAAATCTCACGCAATTTCCGGGAATCGTTGATTACTCGCCATGCAAGAACCTGGGCGTTGCCGGCCGTGGGCGCATAGCGAGCGGTTTCGATGAGCCCCCGGAGAACATCCTGCTCGACAGGTTTGTCCTTGAAGCGCCGCACCGAGCGGCGCGAGCGCAGGAACTGCTCGGCCTGGGCCGGAGAGATCGCCTGGTCCGGATCGATATCCGGGCATTGGGCCAGGGGCACCTCGGCATGGTCCATGGCGCCGTGTGGGCATACAGCCACACAGTGGCCGCATCGCAGACAGCTGGGTTCACCCCCCCGGACCAGCTCCGGGTAGTGGCCCGGCCCTTCGAATTTGATGATACCGACGGGGCAGTCCGCCGCGCACAATCCGTCCTGTTTACATTTGTCCTGGTCAATCGACAACAGGGCCATCGGTTACCTCCTGTCTCTCATCCGTTTAAGCGCATTGCAATATCATCCATACATTGTCAAAATTTCTGTTTTTCAAGTCATCTTTGCGGATCCAAAAATACAGTTTCCCCACATCACCCCACATCATCCCGGTATCGTCGTCAGAATCAAGTTGTAGAAGCAGCATCCATTCGAGTCTCCCCGATTCCAATTCTTTTGCCTTCGGGTCATTGTATCCGGTTGCGTCTCCACAATAAAGTCCGTTGGAAACCAACTGGCTCTCAAGGTCCATATCGTTTCCCTGGACGGGTGAAGGATAACCCAACAATTGATGTGACGGTTGATGGTTAAAAACAGACGAACACAAATCAAAATACGCATCACTTTGCGCATCACTTAAATCCAGTTTACCGATGCGGTCATCCTGCCAGTCGGGATACGTCAGGACCTCGGAAAATTCTAAATATTTTTCTTTGTAGATATACGCTTCGCTTAAGCCGGAAGGCGCGCTTAAAGATCTCATTTCATCTTTTTCGTCTGTAAAAATAATGCGCCAACTCCCTCTATCTTTCGGATCAAATCCCCATGTACTCTGTTCCTGGTCATAGAAAAAGTATAACATTCCTTCAGTTGGAAGTATCCTGGCAGCCGCTGTCTTTGGAATGGCACTGAGATCGATCTGGCAGAGAAAGGCCAATGGCTTCTCCTTCCATAGCGGCCAATTCAGCGAACCGCTCGCTGTTGGAAGCCCTCCAATTTTGCTGAGACCGGTCTTTTCTCCTCTTTCGATCCGAATAGCCGGCTTTCTCAGGGAATCGATGAAATGCCGATGTTCAGATAAATCCCTCTCACTGACAGATGGTTTAGATCCAAAGATTTTTTCGAGAAATCCCATGGGTCTCCCTTTTTCGATTAAAAGGCTAAAAAGCATGATGGTGATGATTCCGAAAAACAGAATGCGTCTTTTCATTTTCAGCATCTCGCGATTGGGTAGAAAAAGTCCGGTGCGGCGAATGGGGCCAAGCCAAGGCTCCTTTTTCTTCCATTATGTGATTTTCTCGTTCAGAAGGAAAGGTCGGATCTTTCCAATAAGCTGCTCAGGCTGCTCTTCGATCACCAGATGCCCTGCCTCCGGAATGACATGAAATAATGAGTTGGGGATCATATTGTGCAAGATCTCGCCTTTGTCCATCGGTATCCAGGTGTCTTCACGCCCCCATAGAATCATAACAGGCCTGGATATCTGACCGTACAATGGTTGTACTTCATCCGTGTACCCCGAGTCGGCCTGTGCCATTTGCCGGTAAAAGGCCGCTTTTCCACCGGCTTCTCTCCATGGCAAAACTATCCTGTCGAGGGTCTTTTCGTCTATCGGCTTAAAGGCGGCTGTTTTCACGTAGGCACGAACAATTGCCTCATGAATATAGTCGGGGACGCCGGCGAAAGCCGCCTCGTGGGCATTGACGTGCCGAAAGAATGGCGATCCCCAGGGGGAAACGGCAACAGGATCGATGAGAACCATTCTGTCAAAATCCCGGCCATTGATGAGATGCGTTCGAAGAACCGTCGTTCCTCCGAAATCGTGCCCAATGATGGCCGGACGCTCAAGCCCCCAGTGATCGATTAGCCGATCCAGCACCTTGTTTTGAATGGCCAGTGAAACATCACCCGGAGATTTTTCCGACTGACCGTAACCAAGAAGGTCATAATAATATACGGAGAATTCTTTTGATAAAGCGCTTATCAGATGGCGCAGGTTGTATGAGGACCATGGGGTACCGTGGACTACGACTACCGGCGGGCCGTCACTGTCCGTCACGCCATATTTGATAGTGCGGCCATTGAAATCATAAGACTCCGGCAGATCCCAATCGGTCACCAAACATCTCCTGTTTTCGCGCTAAACCCGGTGCCGGTGTGCGTATGGTCCTGGCGATGCGCTGCACACCATGGGCATATAGAATTCATGATCGCTTTGCCGTATAGCGATCAGGTTCGTCAAAAAAGGTAATATCTGCATATCCGGCATGGATTTTACCTGAATGTTTCACATTTTCGGGGATATAATAGATATCACCCTTTTCATACTTATGCTTGACGCCATCAACGGTCAATTCAATTTCACCACTGAGGACAAAGCCCACTTGTGCTGCATGCGAGTGCTCGGGAAGATCCACGTCGTTTTCAAATTGCATGAATACCAGTTGATGATCCGCGCTTTGCGACAGATATGCCTTGATACCATCAAGCGGTATATCGGCCTCCGGCAATTTTCTGATGGGATCGGGAAACAGATTTTTCATATTATCCTTTCATGCGCATTATCTGTTTTTTCGCAAATACCAACACATAAGTTGTCTCCAGGAGCATTTGATCAGGTCCATTAATTTCGTCAAATGTCAGGACCTGCCCCCTTCTTCTTCATATCCCTTTTGGCGGGCTCTTAGGCCCTGGCGTCAACGGTAAAAAAAAGCAGGGATAAGATAGGACAAACAACTCTCATTTGGTTGCTGTTTTGGCAATTGATGGATTCAGGGCCGGCGGCCCGCCGGTCCCTGCCAATGCTTGATAAGGGTAAAGCTCCTAATGCAGATCGAATCCAACCACTTTCCCATGCGATAGGCTCAAACTTCCAAGTAATTCATATTTGGAGTCATCGATATTCACTTTCCATAAGTGCTCTATCATGCCAAGCCTTCGTATTGCACCGATGTATTCCAGCCGGTAGCCTTTTAATAATTTGGCCCTTCTTTGCATTACAATGGAATCAAAAGAAAATTCGTCCATCATTTCTTTGAACGCCTTATTGCCATGCTCAATGAATTTTTTGTGATCTTTGTCCCTTACTGCCTCCAATTGCCACGTCATGTTTTTTTCGGCAGCCTCTTTTGTCTCATCTTGAGCAAAAGTCGACTGTACTGACAGTGAAAATATCAGCGCAACAAAAATGACTGCTACAACGAATTTTTTCAATATCATCTCCTTTTCCTTTATCGCATACAGATACTGTGATCATAGGCATCCAACGCCGGGCATGGCGCGCACGCAGGAGGCGCGCAAAGCGCGACTATTGCTTGTCGGCGTTCATGCTCTTGTCGGGGTCGGCTTCACGCATTCCCTCCACCTGGAGAAAAACGATGCCACCCTTCTTTTCTGTAGAGATGAAAAGCTCGATACGAATTGATCCGTCGACCGAATGCTGATTCAGATAGGCCGGCACCCACCGGTGATGCTTTCCTGTCTGCATGGTGTCCATTACGGTAATCCGAATGGTACAGCCGCTGCAGTGCAGGCTCTGGCCGCAGCCCTCGGGCAACCTTGCATATTCACACTCGAACACCTTACCGCCTTTGAACCCCTGAACCTGGACTGGAGTCTTATCGAGAAGTTCCAAAGCCTTCTGGTTGGCAGTACCAATGGTTCCCTCCGGGCTAACCGTAACGACCGGCGCAGTAATGCCTTTCAGATACTTGGGCAATGGCATGCCGACCTGCGCTAAGAAATGATGGGCGCACGATTCGCACAAGCCATGACTGACATCCCCTTCAACAGAGGCATCAGTGGGCTTTTCCCCTAAATGAATTCCGCACGCACAACAAACAACCTTGATAATCTTTTCCATAGTAGGGTACTCCGACGTTAAAGCTCAACACCGCGTCCTGTCCGCTTGCGCTGCAGCGCCTTGCCGGGCGCCAATCGATACTAAAGCATCACGAAACTGGAGTGCCTTTTCCGTGTCGAATCGAAACTCCATCACACCTTCCCATCCCTGCCTAAAAGCAGATGACTCGAAAGAAACAGATATCCGACGGTCCTTGGGGACATCGACGTAAAGATCGGCTATCCTGGGGTCTTTGACAGAAATGTTGATCTGACGTTTCCCATACGTATACAAAACCACTCTCTCCTTCGTAACCGCAAGGCAACCGGAAAAACCCTCGGAGCGCTGACGATACCGCTTTCCTGGACCATTAACATGTTTTGTTAAAAACCACCCGTTGATACCTTCATCGGACACAACAATGCCTTCTTTTTCAAGAACCGGGAGAAATTTCCTGGGAATTGCTCCAACGCGAAACAACCTGTATAGAAAGGCTTTCTTCACCTGCTTCCATTCTGCGCCCAACACGGATATCTTCACACAATGGCGGTTTTGCCGCATACCGTTAAAACCATTTACAACCCATTGTTATTAAATACATAAGCCAACAATGCGGGTGCCATTGGGCGCCATGGGCCGGCGACTGCCCGGCATTTTATGATTTATGGTTTCCGTATGGTAAATGAATCTCATGGCCTTGATCCGGTCTGTCATGCGCCTGGTTTTTTAGTTCTGAATTGAGGAAAATTTACATCGCCTCGGCGGGGATGTCAAAAGCAATATGGAACTCGGGGGTTGCCGTACCGGAGGATTCCGACCGTCAAGATGTGGAGTGATCCCTTGCGGACCGCAGTGTTTCGTTCATCCCGGCTCGTGCGGCGACGTCAGTGAAAAGCTGGCGCCGCGCGAGCGACAAGCTTCAGCGGCGCCCGGGCGCAGTGGAGAAAAAACGGCTCGCGCCCGCCCCTGCTTCCTTTGCCCTTAAAGCAGTGTCAACATCCACTGCCATAAAGCGAAGGCCGTCATGCCGCCGACTATCGTAATCAGCAGGTTTTTGCTGAGCCAGCCGATCAATACGGTGACGATCGCACCGACGCAGTATGGATTGGTCCAGGATACGGAGAGGATTTGACCGTCCGGGATGAGCGCGGCGGGAACGATGATCGCGGTGAGGACCGATGGCGGCACGTACGCCAATGCCCGGCGCATGCTGTCGGAAAATTGGAACTTTCCCGAAAGCGGCAATAGAATGTAACGGATCGAAAAGGTGACCAGCGTCATCCCGCCAACCAATAATAAAGTTTCCATTTTATCCGTCTCCTGTGGAAGGGAGCCCCGACCGCCGGTGTCTGGCCTTCAAATTTTCGACGATCACGCCGACCACGATGCCGATGACGGCTGCCACGATCAATCCGAGCTTGTGGGGCAGGCCATAGAAGACCAGTGCGCTGACCCCGGCGGCCAGTACGGTGGCCACGTTGGGCTTGTCCTTGACATAGGGCATTACCATGCCGATAAAGGCCGCCACCATCGCGAAATCCAGCCCCAATCCCCCCACGTCGCTTAAGAATCGACCGGCAACAAGTCCGATGACCGTACACAGGTTCCAGTTGCCGTACATGAACAGCATTGAGCCGAGATGATACCAGTGCTTGTGGGGGCTGTCGTCGTGGGCGCGCCAGCGGCCCACGGCGACGGCAAAAGTTTCGTCGGTGAGTCCGAAGGTGAGCAGGACCTGCCATCGATGGGGCAGACGCTTCAGGTCCTCCAGCAGGGTTGCGGTATAGAGCAGGTGACGGAAGTTCACCACGAAAGTCGTGAGCACGATCATGGGCCACGCGGTGCCGGCGCCCACCAGGCCCATGGCGATGAATTGTGCGGACCCTGCGAATACGAACATAGACATCCCCATGGTGCCGGCGGCCGACAGACCGGCTTTGGCGGACAAGGTTCCGAAGATAATGCCGAACGGTATGGCGCCGATAACCAGCGGCAGTGTGTCGCGCACGCCTCTCCAGAATTCCGATCCGCGGTTTGCCGGATACGAAGCAGGATTTTCTTTCATATTGAGGTCACCATCAACTCAGGGGGGGGCTGGGTTGGACAATCCGCTATCAGCGGCACGAAAGTTTACGTTCGTGTTTTTTGCGCTGGCGAGTATGTCAAGCGGACGCCCCGCTGTCAACACATACCGCCACCTTGCCGCCGCGTCGCCCCCAGGATCCCCGAACCGGGCATCATCCACTCCTGCCTATACGGCTTCGCCGCTTGACTCGCCTGCGCCATTTCTTTATACACACAGGAACGCAAAAGAGACGAATGGGGCAATTGTTTGATCGATGCCGCAGGATGAAAAAAAGGAGGCTGTATGAAAAAGTATCTGCTCGCCCTTGGCCTGGTATGGGTATGTATCGTACCGACCGTGACCATGGCCCAACCGCCCACCATCTCCGTCAGTCAGTTCGTCGAGCACCCGGCGCTCGATGCCGTGCTGAAGGGATTTCAGGACTATCTGGCAGCACAATCCTTTGAGGTAAAATACAACGTGCACAATGCCCAGGCCAATATGGCAACGGCCAACCAGATCGGCCATCAGATCATGGGTGAAAAACCCGATATGATCCTGGCCATTGCAACACCGACGGCCCAGGCATGCGCCCAGGCGCTCAAAAAAGCGCCCCACATGCAAAAAACCCCCATGCTCTTCACCGCGGTCACCGATCCGGTCAGTGCCGGTCTGGTGAAAAACCTGGATAAACCCGGTGCCAATATCACCGGCGTTTCAGACATGCTTCCGGTGGCCCGCCACCTGGAGATGGTTAAAACCTTCCTGCCGAAAATGAAGCGCCTGGGATTTCTATACAATGCGGGAGAGGTGAATTCCAAGATACTGGTCCCTCTTTTTCAGGCCGAGGCCAAGAAGCTGGGTTTCGAGATGGTGGAGGCCACGGTCTCCAAGTCCAGCGATGTCTATCAGGCCGTCAAAAGCCTGGTGGGCAAAGCGGATGCCGTCTACATCCCCACCGACAACACCGTGGTGAGCGCCCTGGAGTCGGCCATCAAGGTATGCGAGCAGAACAAGCTGCCCCTTTTCAATGCCGATGTGGATTCGGTCAAACGCGGATCCATCGCCGCCATGGGCTTCGACTACTACCAGCATGGCTATCAAACCGGCGCCATGGCCCTGCGCATCCTGAAGGGTGACAATCCGGCATCGACCTCCGTCGAGACCCAGGAGACGTTGCAGTTGCACATCAATCTCTCCGCCGCGAAGAAGATGGGAGTCGATGTACCGGCCCAATTGTTGAAAAAGGCCGACAAGACCTATCAATAGACTGGCGGCCGGCACGACCCGGACCGGGTCGTGCCGGTGCGCTTTAAGCCGTGCGGACGCAATTGAAAGACGCCGCGGTTATCATCTATAAAGGAAGACGACCCAGAAGACATGACCTGGTATGCTCTCATCGGCGCCATAGAACAAGGATTGGTTTACGGCATTATGGTCCTGGGCGTCTACCTGACCTTTCGCGTGCTCGATTTTCCCGACTTGACCGTGGATGGCAGCCTGCCGCTGGGCGCTGCTGTTTCGGCCGTGGCCATCACCGGCGGTGTGAACCCTTTCCTGTCATTGCTTCTGGCGGCAATGGCCGGTTTTGCAGCCGGCGCGGTGACGGCGCTGCTCAACACCAAGCTGAAGATCCTGCATCTGCTGGCCTCCATCCTGACCATGATCGCCCTCTATTCGATCAATATCCGGATTATGGACGGCCCCAACATCTCCTTGTTGGGCGTCGACACCGTCCTCGATCCGATGATGGCTCTGGGGGTTCCCGGATATGTTGCCGCACCGCTTGTGTATGGTTGTTTTGCCATATGCATCACCGGCTTGATTGTCTGGTTTCTGCATACCGAATTGGGTCAGGCCATGCTGGCTACCGGCGACAACCCGCAGATGATCACCAGCCTGGGGGTCAACACCCACAACGTCATCATTCTCGGCGTGGGACTTTCCAATGCCCTCGTGGCGGTCAGCGGCGCGCTGGCGGCCCAGAACCAGGGGGCGTCGGATGTCAACATGGGCATCGGCACCATAATCGCCGGCCTGGCATCGGTCATACTGGGTGAAACCGTGTTTGGCAAAACCGGCGTCGTGCGGGCGTGCATCGCCGTCCTTTTGGGTTCAATGCTCTACCGCATCGCCATCGCCTTGGCCCTGGGGCTGAAATTGGGGGCATTTTCGTTCACCCCCAGCGATCTGAACCTGATTACCGCGGCCCTGGTGGTGGTGGCCCTCATCGCCCCCAAACTCAGAAGCAAGATGACCGGGAAGGCGATAACATGATCCGCCTCGACCAGTTCACCAAATATTTTCACAAAGGCAGTGTCAATCAGGTGCTGGCGCTGGACCGCATCGATCTGCGGGTGGCGCAGGGAGACTTCATCACCATTATCGGCTCCAACGGGGCCGGCAAATCGACCCTGCTCAATTGCCTGGCCGGCACCTACCAGCCCGATGCCGGCCGGCTTCTGCTGAATGAAGAAGATATCGCCCATTGGCCGGAGCACCGGCGCGCCAAATTCATCAGCCGCGTGTTCCAGGACCCGCTCATGGGCACCTGCGCCTCATTGACCATCGAACAGAATCTGGCCCTGGCCCTGAGACGGGGAGCCCGGCGGGGTCTGGGCATCGGCGTAAGGAGGTCGGACCGGGAGAAATTCCGTGAAGGGCTCAAACGCCTGGGACTGGGGCTTGAAGATCGACTGGCCGATCGCGTCGGCCTGCTCTCCGGCGGACAGCGCCAGGCGCTCACCATGCTGATGTCCGCCATGGTGCAGCCCGAAGTACTTCTGCTGGACGAGCACACCGCCGCGCTGGATCCCAAAACCGCCCGGCAGATCCTGGATCTGACGGGCGCCATGATCGCCGAACAGCAGCTGACCACCCTGATGGTCACCCACAACATGCGCCACGCCCTGAAATTCGGCAACCGGTTGATCATGCTGCATCGCGGCACGATCATACTGGATATCGCCGGAACGGAAAAGAGCGCGCTCAGCCAGGAAGACCTCATCGCGCGCTTTTACGACAAACAGAAAGATGCGGTTGCTTCGGACCGCATGCTGTTGGGATAGGCGGCCTGTTCTATCATCCCGCAACCAGCTGCTTTACGACCATGTAGACGAGCGGAAGAAAGATGGCGGGCAGCATGTTGCCGATCTTGATGCGTTTGATATCCAGCAACCCCAGGCCGATGGCCACGATGAGCAGCCCGCCCACAGAGGACATCTGGGCCACAACCTCCGGTACCAGGAACTGCTTCATGTAGGCCGCCGAAAGGGTTATGGCACCCTGGTAGATGAAGACGGACACGGCGGAGAAAATCACGCCGAACCCCATGGTGGATGCAAAGACGATGGCGGTGATGCCGTCGATCATGGATTTGGCGAACAGGGTCTGGTGATTGCCGCTCAGACCGCTCTCCAATGAACCGACAATGGCCATCGCCCCCACGCAGAATAAAAGGCTGGTGGTGACAAAGCCCTGGGAGATCCCGTCTCCGTGTTGCGAAAATCGCCCTTCGAGCCAGGTGCCCATCATCTCGAGCCGGTCTTCGATCCGGATCCATTCTCCCACAAGGCTTCCCAGACCGAGTGAGATGATGACGATCAACAGCGCATCGGTCTTCAAGGCCGCCTTGACCCCCACCAGGATAACGGCAAGGCCCATGGCGTGCATCACCGTCATGCGATATTTTTCCGGGATGCCGCCCCTGAAGAGAATTCCGATGAGACTGCCCGCAATGATAGCCCCTGCATTGATGATCGTACCGAACACGAACGCCTGCCTTGTGATGGTTATCGATGACCCGTTATACCCATTTACCGCCGCACAGCACAACCAAAAACCCGCGGCGATCCAATGCCCGGGCAGGACTGCACGGGAAGAACTGTAAAATGGGGTGAGAAGAGAATTGATCGAGCCGGCCGGCGCGCGATTGCCGACGCGCGGCATCGCTATCGGATGCTGTATTTGACGATGCGGTCATTTCCGGAGTCGGAAAAAAAGACCGTTTTCCCGTCGATTTCGACCCCTTCGGGGGTTCTGAATCGGCCCGGACCTTTTCCCGGTTTCTTCACTGTCCCTAAGACACCGGCCATTTGGCCGTCCGGGCCGATGATCTTGACGGCGTGGTTGTTTTTATCGGCAGCGATAATGGTCCCGTCCGGCAGGATGTCCAGGTAGCGGACGCCGTCAAAATGATAAGGCGGCCCGCTCAACTCGCGCACGATTTCCATTTCGGGTGTGAGCAGCAGCATCCGGTCGTTTCCCGCATCCGCCAGCCAGATGTTTCCGTCGGGTGCAAGCTCCAGATCATGGGGAGAAGAAAGGCCTTTGAGTTCCCCAACGACTTTCCCTTCGTCGTAGGCCACAACATTGTTGGACCAGGCGCCTGCCACATAGAGTCGTCCGTTGGGGTGGGCAAGCACACCTTCCGGCCCTCGTATGCGCTCGGCAATCTGGCCGAGGAGCCTTGCTTCGGGCAATCCGCCCTTCTCCTGAATCTCGTATATGGTGATACGATTGTTGTGGGTATCGGCTACGTAGACACGACCATTGGAATCAAAATCGATATCGTGCGTCCCGGACTGATGGTCAGCCCCAAACGCAGAAATGAATTCCAACGTTTCGGGGTTGAGCACCGCCACCCGGTTGTGGCCGACATCCGCGACCAGAAGAAATTTACCATCCGGCGTCAGCTTCAGGTCGTGCGGATTATTGAGATCGGCGCGGCTGGCGCCGGCATATTTCAATTCCAACGGTTCGGCCTCCGTCCAGATCGGATTGAGCATGCACAGCGCAACGCCGATGGACAAAAGCATGTCGAGTTTAGATAACATGATCCTTCTCCACGATGATCCGGCACAGGCGGCGGCAGCCCGATTCGCCGTACCCATCCATCCATGCCGACTGCAAAACCGCTGGCAGACACAATACAGCTCCGACTGCCCTTATCGCCGGCACCTGCTAATACCCAATGATACTAAGCATTTTCCAGCTTGGTTTGGCAGGTGTAATCGCCGCCCGGGTTGTCTTTTGGGATTCCGGAATAACCGGCCGTGCCCGGCCGGCCGCCCACGCTCTCCGGATAGCCGGTGTAGAACGAACGGTCCGATCCGCTGATCCACAAATCGATCTGGCTGTCCGAAGGAACATCGGAATCGATGACACAGGCGAATTTGTTTCGGCCTTTTAATCGCTCCCCGTTTCCTCCCGATGCGCTGAACTCGATTTGCCAGAAATCAAAATCTTCGGCATCCGGTCCGGTTTCGTAATTACGTTTCAAGGGGCCCCATTTTTCACCGGGTGCGATATGCTGTTTGATATAGACTTCTTCCGCAAGGCTGGGCTTCGACGTACTGAATGTCAGGGTAACCTCCTCAATGCCGGTTCCCCACAGATTATGAAAATAGACATCGATTTGATGTTGTTTTGCCATTTTATCCTCCTAATCCGGCTTGCCGCCAATCGTTTTGACATGGGGCAGGTGGCGGCAACCTATCGGCGCTGGTGTTGATGCCAGGCGCTGCATGACGCTATCGGTTGTCATCTGATAGAATAGGTCTGAATTAAGATTCGTAAAGGGAGGGTGCGGCAAACCGGTTTGACGCGTCAGCGCGTTGAGCGCTCCTGGGCTGCATCAAGCACTTTGCGAACCAATTCCACCAGTTCGGTTTTGACAATCGGCTTCATCAAGAAACCTTTGGCGCCAAGCGCCATTGCCTTTGCCTCGTTGATTCTTTCGCTGTATCCCGTACAGATGATGACAGGCAGTTCCGACCGGACTTCAAGCATCTTCCGGGTTAACTGATCGCCGGTCATATTCGGCATGGCCATATCGGTGATCACCAGATCGAATGCGTCCGGAGCGGCCTTGAACCGGTCCAGCGCTTCAAGGCTGGCCTGGCAGGTCGTGACCCGGTATCCCAGACGCGCCAGCATCTGCCTTACAAGTTTCACGATGGGGGTTTCATCGTCTACGATGAGAATGTGCTCGTTTCCCTGCTCTTTCTTCTGAAGCACATCCGCCGGTGCGGCCTTGACCGCCTCGTCCACAACGGGCAGATAAACCTCAAAAGTGCTCCCATGCCCCACCTTGCTGGTGACCATGATCTCCCCGGCGTGTTCCTTGACCAGACCATAGGCCACGGCGAGGCCGAGCCCGGTTCCCTTTCCCATCTGTTTGGTGGTGAAATAGGGTTCAAATATGTTTTCCAGAAGTTCGGCCGGTATCCCATGGCCGTCATCCGAGACGGAAAAACGAGCGTAGCGGCCCGGCCGAAGGCGTCGTTCAAGCGCATCACCGGCATCGAGCATCGCCTCTTGCAACTCCAAGGTAATTTTTCCCTCCTTCTCCTCTACCGCATGGAAGGCATTGGTGATCATGTTCATGGCGATCTGATGTATATGCGTCGGATCGGCCATGACCCGGCCGCAGTCAGGTTGAATATCATATACGATGTCAATGCTCACGGGGATCGTCGAGCGGCTCAGCTTGATGACTTCCGATAAAATGTTGGGCATCTCCACGGGAATTTTGCGGTGCACGGCATGGCGGCTGAAGGAGAGAATTTGCTTGACCAGATCGCTGCCGCGTTTGCCGGCATTGAGGATCTCCTGAGCATTGTCGTACGTCACGCTGCCGGGCGGCAGATCCTCCAACAGCAGCTCGGACATCCCGATAATCGGAGACAGGATGTTGTTAAAGTCGTGGGCGATGCCGCCGGCCAGATTGCCGATGGATTCCATCCTCTGGGCTTGACGCAGTCGCTCCTCATTGAGCTGCTTTTCGGTGATGTCCTGGATGATGACCAGCCGGTGCCCTCCCATCGGCACCATGTGGAATTCGCAATTTCTCAGGACCCCGTCCTTGGTTGTCATTTTCCATTGCTGCATTTCGATATCAATGTTCTCGGCTCTGGCATCTTCGAAAGCTCTCTCCCAGGCCTGCCGGACGGTCTTTCGGTATCCCGGCTCAGGATAGACCGATTGCCACCATCTCTCCATGGTATCCAGGTCATCAACCGTGAACCCGAATAGCTGTGTGAATTTTTCGTTGAGAAATTGGATCTCCTGCTTCTCATTGGCGATCACCATCGGCAACGGCGATTTGCGGATCATTTTTTTCAGTCGCGCTTCGCTCTCCTGAAGCGCCATTTCCGCAGCCTTGTGCTTGGTGATATTGACAATGTAGTGGACGTAAAGATCTTCGTTGAGATCCATCCAGACACTCTCATACCACTGGCCATTACATTCGACCTCCACCTTTTGCCTTTTCCCGGTCTCCCAAAGCTCGGGCGCAAGGCAAAAGGAGCAGGGCGCATCGATCAGCCAGCAGGCTTCATGGCAGGTCTTTCCGGGCGTTATCCCGGCCTCCGAAGCAAACTTGTTGCCGGCGACGATTTCCCGAGTCCCTTTCCTTAAGATCAATGCGATGCAGTCGGGAATATTGTCGAGCAGTTTGGTGCGCAGCTGAAACTCATACGCCAGTTCGTTTTCCGCCCGCTTGCGCTCGGTGATGTCTTCTGCAATGCCGACAACCCGGTAAATTTCTCCCGCTTCATTTTCAATGGGATAAGCGCGGGCGGAGATCCAGCGCACAGCGCCGTCACTTCGGCGGATGCGGTAATCCGGGAACATGACGACGGACTTATCGGCCAAATTTTCCGGAATGGCCGACACAACGGCAGAACGATCCTCTTCAATGATCAAATCGAGCCATGACCGGGGTGCATCGTAGAGACTCTGACATGAAAGCCCCCATATCGATTCATATGCCGGACTGATATAATAAATCTCATCCCAGTCGGGAGAGCCGACCCAGAACACTTCGCAAAGGTTTTCCGCCAACTGCCGAAGCCGCAGCTCGCTCTCCACCAGGGCGGCCTCGGCCTGCTTCTGATCGGTGACATCCAGGATGATGCCGATCCATTCGCAAAGCGTGCCATCGGAATCCATGATGGGAACGGCGCGGACTTCAAAATCACGAAATTCCCGCGATGCAGCATTCCAGACCCGGCCCTGCGTATTGTACAGCGAAAGCGTCCGGCAAGCCTCCTCCCATACTTTCAATATACGATCCACGTCATCGGGATGGATCATCTTGGTCCAACCGAAGCCCTTGTGTTCGCTCCATGGCTGGCCGGTGTATTTTTCCCAGGAAGGTTGAGGAACGATGAACCCGCCGGACCCATCCGTGGTCCAGTCGATGGCTGTGGTCGCCTCTATCAGGAAGCGATAGCGCTGTTCGCTCCTGAGGAGTTTTTTTTCAACCTGCTCCAGTTCCCGGACACGTTCTTCCAGTTGGTCATAGGTGAGCTTTTTGGGCATTGTGGCTCTCCGTTCAATCGAATCGACTGTTGCGATGTCAATGGGTAAATCAGATACCGCTCTGATATTTATGCCAAGACCACAAATACGGAACACGGGGCCATGCGTGGAGATCTGAGAGGAAGCTACGGCTATGATCGCTCAAGTTCGGCTTACCGGCTTATTATAACGTCAACCGCCATTAAATGACAAGTTTACGACTGAAATTAGGCCTGCGCTTCAAGACCCTGTTGAATAACTCTTCAACGGCACGGCACACCGGCGGGAGACCCCTTTTTCTTATCATCGGATCCATCGTTCAAAGGCCAACAAGGTGGAGGACTTCTAGGATAGCACTGCATCGACTTTCGGCTGGACGCCATGAAGGATCTCAAGCAATAGGCGACAGAGGGATATGGGCATGCCGGAAATCATGCGATTTCATAAAACCGGAAATGCGGATATCCCCAATATCGGGGTTTTGCCGCCGGCCGGACCCGGCCGGGGGGGAGTGCGGTTGAAGATGGAAGCCGCCGGGCGCAATCGCTCCGCGGGGGCAAGATTCTAAGGCGCCCTGGCCGCTGTCCCGAATCCGGATCAATCTCCCGGATCGGGAGGCACCTCAGCCAACGGTGCCTCCCCCAGAGGAGGGAACAAGCTCCTACCCGAACTCTTTGATGATGGCCTCCATAACCTCGTCGGACATGTCGTAAGAATGCTCCGGCCCCGGAAATACGCCGTCACGCACTTCTTTGTCGTATTGTTTGAAATTCGCCTGCATCTGTTCGTTGAAGTTGTTGTACCGCTTTGCAAAGCTGGGGGTAAAGGCGTCGAACATGCCCAGCACATCCGGTGTCACCAGCAGCTGTCCCGAACAGCCTGGCCCGCCGCCGATGCTGATGGTGGGGATCCTCAGTTTGCTGGTGACGTATTCGGATAGCTTGGCGGGTACAGCCTCGAAGATAATGGAGAAGGCGCCGGCTTCCTGGAGGGCGATGGCTTCGCTGACCACCTTGCGGGCGGTCTCCACCGACTTGCCCTGAACCGTCATGCCGCCGAGCACACCGATCGCCTGTGGATGGAGCCCGACATGCCCCACGACGGCGATGCCCATCTCCACGATGGCCCTGGTCTTTTCGATGTGGTTGTGGGTGGCCTCGAACTTGACGGCATCCACCTTGGCTTCGGTGACGAAACGGGCGGCATTGCGCATGGTCTCTTCGACGCCATACTGAAATGAACCAAAAGGCATATCGGCCACCACCATGGTGCGGCTGCAAGCCCGCGCGACGGCTGCACAGTGCAGCACCATCATGTCCATGGTCGCGTTGAGCGTATTGGGGTGGCCGTGCACCACCATGGCGCACGAGTCGCCCACCAGGATCATGTCGATGCCGGCATCGTTGATCTGCTTTGCGGTGGGATAGTCATAAGCGGTCAGCATGGTAAACTTCTGGCCGTCGTCTCTCATTTTCTGGATCGTACGAACGGTGTGTTTTTCCTGTTTCATAAGAACCTCCTGATGGTTGTAAATTGTTGGGTTGATCAATCAAATCGTCTGAAAAACGGTTGTTCACATTTGATGTCCTGAATTCGCCGCCCGGGCTACCCCGCCCTTCCGGCGGATCCGAACAGTTCGATCTTTTGCTTCACCGGCCGGCTGACGGCATCGATCACCACACGCATCAATTCGGTCAACTCGGAATTGCCGCCCGCCGCCAGATACTGGCCGGCGGCGGACAGATAGGCTTGGCGCAGCTCGGTGTTGACATTGAATTTGCACACGCCCAGCCCTGTGGCGCGCTGGATCATGGCATCGGGCAGCCCCGAAGTACCGTGCAGCACCAGGGGCAGGCAGACCTGCCGGGCGATGGCCGCCAGGCGCTCGAAGTCCAGATCGGGCGTCCTGGGGTAACGTCCGTGGACATTGCCGATGCAGACGGCCAGCGCCCCCACTCCGGTGCGGTCCACAAATTCCCTGGCCTGGTCCGGATCGGTCAGACTCGCTTCGTAGGCTTCAACGGTCCAGTCCTCTTCGGTACCGGTCAGCCGCCCCAGCTCCGCCTCCACCATGCCGTTGCATCCGCCGGCCAGCTCCACAGCCTCCCGGGTGAAAGCCACGTTGGCCTGGTATTCCAGATGGGAGCCGTCGGCCATCACCGAGGTCAACCCCGCTTCGAGCACCCTTTGGATGGTTTCGGTCGATGCGCAATGGTCGAGATGCACCGCCACCGGTACACGGGATTCGTCGGCGGCCGTCAAAGCGCACCGGATCAGAGCCGGGCCGCCCAGTTCAAGGGCACGGGGAAGGATCTGGAGCATCACCGGACTATGGAGGGATTCGGCCGCACGGATCACCCCCTGCACCTCTTCGAGATTGTATACATTGAAGGCGCCCACACTGTATCCGCCGTTCCGGGCCCGCTGCATGATTTCAAAAGTGGCGGTCAGCATGGAGCTCCTGCCGGCGGTAATGGTGCGTCTGCCGCTCCGGCCGCATTTTCCAGCCGGTTTCGGATGATGGATAGGGCGTCCTCGTCGCCTACATTTCCTGGAAAAACAATGTAGGCCATTCCCGGGTAGCGGGTTTCGGCGCCCAACTGCCAGACCGGAACTCCCGGCAGGATCTGTCCAAGCACCGTTGCCCGGCGCACGCCCAGCCCGATGGTGGCCATATCGCTGGAGGTTATTCCGCCTTTGGCCACCAGATAGCGGGGCTGCACCACCAGGCGCCGCACGATCTCCATCAGGCTGTCGGACACCCGCCGGCCGATGCCCAGGCTGTTGGATGCGCTGTTGCCTTTCACCAGCTCCCGGCTGGTGTAGATCAGCACATTGCGGCTGTCTTCGATCCACTGGTTCATCCGCAAAGAGACCCGCTGGATCTCTTCAGCCTGTCGATCATCGTCCAGCAGGTGGTGCACCTTGACCTCTATGGCGCCGATATCCGGCTGGCGCTGCAAGTGGCCAATCTGCCGGGTGGTTTTGGGAACGTAGGAACCCACCACAAACAACCCGCCTGTATCGCTGCGGCCGCTCCCCGACGCCAGGTCATCGCGGGTCAGCAGCGCGCGGGCGTCCAGGCCGGCGCGCACGCGCACGAAAGAAGCCGCCGAGCGGATCAGGTAGCGACATCCCCTGGCCTCCGCCGCCAACAGGCCGCGCACGAAGACTTCCAGATCGCGGTATCCAACGGCGTTGACCACGCACGCCGAACCGTTCGGCAGATCCGCCAGGATCTGTTCGACGCGCTGCGGTCCGCCGGTGCGAATATTTTCCAAAGAGATGGCAAGAACACGATCCCGGGCAATTCGCCCGCCGGTCTTCTCTTCTACCCAGGCGCGCAGATTGGAGTGCCGGTAACCGAAAGCGGCATCACGCGCATAGGCGGTCTCACCGGCCGGGATCAACCACTGCCCTTCGGCCACGTAGTGGATATTGTCCAAGGTATATCGCCCGCCTTCGAAAAAGCAGGGAACCACCAGATAGGGCAAGCCGGGTGTTTCCATGGCTTTGGCCATGGCATCGACTTCATCGGGGAAATGCCCCCTCAGGGTTGAATCGCTGCGGCTGATGATTTCCAGACAGACCCCGGCACTCGCGGCCGCGGCGCTGAGATTGGCGCCGATTTCTCGGGCCAGTTCACAGGCCCGGCCGGCGGGAAGGCTGCGGGAGTTGGTGAGGATGTAAAACGCACGGGTATCTGCCCGGAGTTCCGCTGCGAGGACCTCCGGCGACCAGGTGGTCAGGACCGGAATCCCATGGACGGTCTGCGTGCCGGTGGGATCGTCGTCCAGCACCACGATTTTGGTGGCGCCGCGATCCACTTCGGCCCTGATTTCCGGCAGAAGCGCGGATGGCCACTCCGGCGGCAGATAGCCGGGTTCGGCCAATCGCGTTGTTTTGATTTTAATATGCTGCACTGGCGGCGCCATTTGCATCTCCATGCATCAGCCCAATGAGAAGAAATTGGCTTCGATAAATTTCCAGGTTTCCAGGTAGTCTCCGCGAGCCATAAGTTCGGCGATACGGCCGCCATCCACCTGATCCAGCCGCTGCCAGATCTTCTGGGTCAACCGGCTGTTGGCCTCGAAGGTCCCTTTGATGTCCCACCGCGTCGGTGACGTATCCGACGTCAGGTAGTCGCTGTAGCCGTATTTTTTCAGGTAGTAGAGAAACTCGACATACTCCAGGAAGTGTTTGGTGCCGCAGAAGTAGTCCCAATCCCAGCGGCCGTCGTTGTCGTTGATGTGGATGTAGGTTTTGTACGGACTTTCGGCCAGCATGGCCACGGCCTCGGCCGGATTTTCATTGCCGTACATGGAGTGGCCGAAGTCCAGCGTCACGCCCATGTCCCTGCTCTGGATGTCATTGAGCAGGCAGAGCGCCTTTGCGGCGGTGTCCACAAAACAATGGCCGCGTGTTTCGCTGGGCTTGTACTCGACGTAAAGGGGCACTTCGGTGCGGTAGCTGCCCGCTTGCCCGAAGGATTCGACCAGGTACTTCCAGGCCCGGGCATAGTCGTATTGAAAGGAGAACTCATACCCGTCGCCCAGGGGGCAGCAGGTGACCTTGTCGGCGCCCACGGCCAGCGCAAAATCCTTGGCCGCCTTGATGAATGTGACGGCTTTTTCCCGGATCGCTTTGTCTCCCGAAGTCAGCCCGCCGTTGCGAAACTCCGGTTCGGCTTTGACATTGACATTGACGGCCGCCACCTTCAGTCCGTGCTTGCCCAGCAGCGAACGCGTCAGCTCCGCATCCTTGACTTCATAAGGGTAGACGATCTCCACGCCGTCGTACCCCTCGATCCGCGTCAGCAGAGCGAACTTCTGGTCCAGATCCAGGGCTTCATTGTACTCGTGGAAGCGGTCTTTGGTTTTCGACAAAAAACCGGTGATAATTCCCATTTTCAGCATCCGGGGCCTCCTTTTGGATGGACGAACGCCGCCATCGGGCAGCGGCGGTTACGAGTATTAGAATGGGTTCGAAGTATGCCGGGGAAACACCCGAGACCGGCGATTGTTCCTGCATGGCATTATCCATTGGTGTCCTCGGCCGCCACTGACGGCGCCGACCCATTTTTACGCTTGAAGATGGCATGCTTGATGCGCGCTTTCAGGCTGCGGAACCACTGGAACTGGCTCACGATGGTCCACACGATGATCAGAAAGAGAATCAGCGAAACCGGCCGCGTGAAGATGGGCATGAAACTTCCCTGGGAGACCATCAGCGCCCGTCTCAGGTTCTCGTCGGCCATGGGCCCCAGGATTACGCCGATGACCAGGGGTGCGATGGGAAATCCCATCTCGATCAGAAAGTAGCTGATAATGCCCACCGGCAGCATCAGGTAGAGATTGAAGATGTTCAAACCCAGCGAATAGGAGCCGATAATGCACAGGATGCCGATAATGGGCATGAAGAGCTGGGTGGGAATGCGCAGCACCTTGACGACCTGTTTGGCCATCACCATGCCGGTGATCCACATGGCCATGGAGGAGAGCAGCAAAATGGCCGCAACCTCCAGGATGAAAGTGGGGTGCTCGAAGGTGATCATGGGCCCCGGAGTGACCCCGTGCAGCATCAGGGCGCCCAGCAGCATGGCCGCCGGCGGGCTGCCGGGGATGCCCAGGTTGAGCAATGGAATCTGGGCGCCGCCCACACAGGCGTTGTTGGCCGTTTCACTGGCCAGAACCCCTTTGAGTTCTCCTTTTCCGAAAGTCTCGGGATGCTTGGAGGTGTTCTTGGCCGTTCCATATGAGACCCATCCGGCAATATCTTCCCCGATGCCCGGCACGGCGCCAATGCCCACGCCGATCAAGGCCGACCGGATGATGGCGGGGATGTTGCGGACCACCGTCCCGATCTCGGGGATGATGCGCTGCAGTTTCTGGGTCTCGCCGATCTGGAAGCGATCTTTGAGCACCTGGATGATCTGCGGGACGCCGAAGGCGCCGATGAGAACGGGAACCACCTCCACCCCGCTGTCCAACTCGGGAACCCCGAAGGTGAAGCGGGGGAAGAACTGCAACTGGTCGCGGCCGATACAGGCCAGAAACAGCCCCAGAAAACCGGCGATCCATCCTTTGATGACCAGGTCCGGGCTGGTCAGCGTACCGCTGATCAGGATGCCGAAAAAGGCCAGCAGGAAAAACTCGAACGAGGTGAATTGCAAGGCAAAGTGGGAAATCAGCGGTGAGATGGACACCACAAACAGCATGCTGACGATGGTGCCGATGGCCGATGCGGTGGTGGTCAGCCCGATGGCGCGGCCGCCTTCGCCTTTGCACGCCAGGGGGTAGCCGTCCAGGGCGGTGGCGGCTGCAGCCGCAGTGCCGGGAATGTTGATCAGGATGGAGGCATACGAGCCGCCATAAGTCCCGCCCACATAGATGGCCAGCAGACAGACCATGGCCAGATTGGTATCCATACCGTAGGTCAGGGCCGTCAGCAGGGCCACACCCAATGTCGAGGTGAGTCCGGGCATGGCGCCGAAAATGATCCCCAGCATGACCGATCCGAACAGGACGGCCAGGTTGACGGGATCGGCGACCAGATGCCCCACGATGCCGAAAAATGAAGCGATGCGCTCAAAAATCATCATTTTCAGTATTACTCCCGCCTTCCGGCGTTAAAAATCCCAATACCGGATGGCATCCATGACCATCACGACCAGTCCTTCGGTCGGCATGGGAACCAGCAGTAGATATTTAAAGATCGATCCGATGACGAAAGGGGCGGCCAGGGACAGGATCAGACTGGTTTTGTACTTTCTGCGCAGGTCCGGTACCGGTCCGGCCAGGCGCCACGCGTAGGCGGCATATGCGATGGTGAATACGATGGTCAGCCAGTCTCTCAGATACGGCACCTGCGGCTCCAGAATCGCATCCAGACCGAACATGAAGTATGCCGCCGTGAGCAGAATCCCAACCCCGTAAAAGCGCAGCATCTTTCTGAGCAGGGCTTCGTCGTCGAAATAAAACATGGTGATAAAAACCATCAGAAAGAGCACTGCGCAGAGGAAGAAATCGATTCGGGGGATGCTCAGGAAGACCAGGCTGAACAGCAACACCACCATGGCGAAAAACCTCGCATTGGCGCCGGTTCTCAAGTATGCGAACAATGCCGGACTGCCGAGCCACCGCAATACCTGAGACAATCCGTTCCACCCCACTTGCTTGAGTGCCGTACGCATCAGCGCCCCCCCGAGCACCGAAATGGACGCCCCCACAAAGAGGGGGAAGATCGCCGGAGAAACAAACCAGACATTCTGCACGCCGCCCCATGAGTCTTTCATGGGCATTTTCAGCGACTGGCTGATGATCCAGAGTCCGAAGACCAGGATGACGCAGCCTGAAAACATGTCTGCTTTACGAAGTTTGTCTTTCTCCATCATGGCGCTGCCCCCTTGCCCACCTGTTTGGGGTTGAACGGATCGGCATCTGCAAACCAGACGCCGACCCCCTTCACGATCCTGGTGTCCGATATTTTATAGTTTGGGAATCCCCAGTTTTTCAGGATTAACCTTGGCCGCGCCAAGCTCCCAAAGGGTCCAGGCAAAATTGGACTCCAGCGCATCGAACACCTTCTTCGACTCTGCGCCGGTCTTTCCGGAGAGGAGATAGTAATTCTCCTTGGCCCAATTCTTCACCTTGTCGGTGGCCATGGCTTTATCGAATGCCGCTCTCAGCACCTTTTTGGCCTCATCCGGCGCATCTGCCGGAACGGCGAAACCGATGGCCTGAGAGATGGGCAGGTATTTTGACAGTCCGGGGTAGTCGTCGAAAGAAGACGGAATGGCGCCCAGACCTTCGACTTCAAAGGCGTCCGGAATCAGCATGCCCAACGCCCGCAGCTTGCCGCCGCGCAGCAATTGCTGTTGTTCGGCCAGGGAGGTGACCACCACCGATACCTCGCCGGTCATGGCCGCGTTCTGGCTGGGCGCGGAACCCTTGTAGGGGATGAAATTAAAGTCCGCGCCCGTTCCATTTTCCACTGCCAACAGGTTGAGATGGTGGATGGACCCGGCGCCGCTGGCCGCCGCCTTGATGGTGTTGGGATTTTTCCTGGCCGCTTCGATCAGGTCTTTGAGCGTCTTATACGGCGTGTTGGGCGTAACGGAGATGACGTCCGGAGAGCCGCCCACGATGAAGGTATCCCATACGTCGAATTTTTTGTCCCAACCGCCCTGGACGCCGGCGGTGACGTTGGACTCGGACAGCCCGCAAAGGGTGTATCCGTCATGTTTCTGTTTGAACGCGTGGCTCATGCCGACGGATCCGGCGACGCCGCCGGTTTTATTGATAACGTTGATGTTGACGCCCAGCACTTTGGCCATTTCTGCGTGGATGATACGGTTGCAGGTATCCGTACCGCCGCCGGCGCCCCAGACCACAACCGCCGTGATGTTCCGGCGCGGATACCCCTTGCCGGCCACAGCGATGCCGGTGGCCAGCGCCAGAAGAACCACAAGTCCAATCAATAGAGTTTTCTTCATTTCAATCCCTCCCTTGTGTGATGGGTTGTCATAAGGTGAAAACGCTTTGCGTGCCGGTCTCCGGCAGCAGGGGCGTTTTGGGCCCCGGCCGCCGACGGAAAGGCCCGCCCCGGTATTCGACCTCTTTCATCCGTCGGCCCGCAAAACCTGGCAGGCGGCCGGACGCGTCACCGCCCATTCAGGCGACGCTTTGTTTCGGTGCCTCCCCTTGGAGTGCGCCGTTGTTTTCGTTCAGAGCGGCGATCGATCTCTTGAAATGCCGCCGCATCAGGAGCTCCGCCGCGTCCGGGTCCCGGTCGCAAATGGCGGCAATGATGTCCAGGTGCTCATCGATGGTTTCGTCCGGCGAGCGCACCAGCCCTTCCGATGACACCAGCTGATAAGAGAAACTGATAATGTTGTAGGTCTGCAAAATACTTCTGAGAAACTCATGGGCCCCCAGGCTGGTGACGAAATTGTGGAAACCGCGGTCCTCCTCGCAATAGGTGCGGTAATCATCGATGGACCGATGCCGCCTGAACGAGGAGAAAAAGGCTTTCAACTCGAGAATCTGGTCGTCGGTAATCTTTTCGGCCGCATGACGGGCGGCCAATCCCTCGAGCACCTCCCGCAATTCGAAAATGTCGACCATCTCCTGAGGGGAAAATTGCCGCACAAAAAAACCCCTCCGCGGCCGGGACACCACCAGGTGCTCCTTCTCCATATATTTAAGCGCGCTCACCAGGGGGGTACGACTGATGCCCAGTTCCCCGGCCAGATCATTCTGGGAAATTTTCGCACCGGGCAGCAGCTTCCGCTTGCGGATCATCTCTTTGATAATGCGATACGCCTGCCGGTCGAGGTTGGCGTGTTTTTGTCCCAGGTTTTTCATGACCGCCGCCCCTTCATTGCCGTATCGGCCTGCCTTGCCACTGGCGAAATCCGTCCTGAATTGCATTCTGTATTTTGCATGCAAAATTCAATATACAATCCACGGCGGCAAGTCAAGCGATTTTTCAATATTTTATTGGCATTCAAAAACAGGCGGTTATGACCTTGCGCCTCTTTTGGCCGGTTATCGACTTGAAACCAGGTGCGGGATGATGATAATCAAACACGAACTTTTCATACATTTACAAAGAGGCGAGACGCGCAATTGGCCAGATTATTTTTGTCCTTGGGTATTATCGTTGCGGGGCTGTCGGTGGGATACGGTATTCAGGCATTGGTCCGCCGCAACCGGCTCAAACCGCCGGTTCCCCTTGAAGTGATGCGAAAGCGGCTGCAGAAGACCGCGCTGCTGTTTGTGCTGCCAATGACCATCGCCAGCGCCATCTGGAGCACCCGGATCGGTTCGCCCGCCATTATGGCCCTGCCCCTTCTGGGCGTGACCGCCATCCTGTTCGGCGGGGCGCTGGCCCTGGCTGCGGCCAAGTCGTTGCGGCTGCCGCCCCGTCAAACCGGAGCGCTGGTCCCTTGCGGCGGATTTACCAACATCGGCGCCATCGGCGCATTGATCTGCTTCATCTACCTTGGTGAGAGCGGCTTTGCGCTGGTCCCCATCTACAAGATGCTCGAAGAAGTCACCTACTACAGCATCGGTTTCCCCATCGCCAAATACTACAGCACAAGCGGAACAGATCGGGACGGCACCGCGCAGCGGCTCAAACGGCTGGCGACGGACCCTTTCATTCTATTGGCCGTTTCCAGCATCGTGATCGGGGCGCTGCTGAATGTCAGCCGGCTGCCGCGCCCCGACTTCTTCAAAACCCTGAACGCCGTATTGGTCCCCCTGGGCACAGGCATGCTGCTGGTTTCCATCGGCCTTTCAATGCGGTTCAGCAAGATGCGCCGCTACCTCAAACCCTGCATCGCCGTCGGGGCGATCAAATTTGCCGCCGTTCCGCTGGTGATCTCCCTTGCAGCGGCAGCCTTGGGCTACGCCCGGATCGATGGCGGCCTGCCGCTCAAGGTGGTGATCATCCTCAGCAGCATGCCGGTGGCATTCAACGCGTTGATCCCCCCTTCCATCTACGACCTGGACCTCGATCTGGCCAATGCGTGCTGGTTCTTTACCACCGCATGCCTGGCAGGCACCCTGCCCTTGCTGCTGGTCGTTGTCAGAATGATATAGGTCTGCGCACAAAGCGCTCCCCGGCCATTGGGGAGAGGCCTTCATGATCCGGGAAAGCCGGATAAAAAGGCAAGCGGTCAGGAAAGGCCGGCTTTGATCTTTTCAATCGCCTTCTTGAAGTGATCGCGCATCAGTCCCTCGGCAGCCACGGCATCACGGCGGGCAATGGCGTCGATGATCTCGAGATGCTCCGGCAGTGTTTCGTCGGGCGTGCGGACGAGGCCTTCGGAATTGGCAAGCTGGTAGGAAAAGCTGATGATATTAAAGGACTGTAGAACGCTTTTCAGAAATTCCCTGGAGCCCAGGTCGGTCACGTAGTTGTGAAACTCGCGGTCTTCTTTGGAATAGGCGGCGATGTCGGCGATCGGCCGGGATGGATCGTACCGGCTGAAGAATTGCCGCAGACGCGGGATCTCCTTGTCGGTAATCTGCTCCGTGGTACGCCGAACCGCCAGGCCTTCCAATACTTCGCGCAACTCGAAGATGCTGATCATTTCCTCCTGGCTGAACAGACGGACGAAGAATCCACGCCGCGGTCTGGCTTCCACCAATTTTTCCTTCTCGAGATATTTTAAGGCGTTTACCAGGGGAGTGCGGCTGATGCCCAGTTCCTGGGCAAGCTTCTCCTGCGGGATCTTGCGCCCCGGAAGCAGTTTGCGGTCCGTGATCATCTTTTTCAGGATAGAATAGACTTTCTGGTCCAAATTTTCGTGGGCAGCGCCGACATTTCTCATTTATACCGCCTCCGCAGGATCAACTGGTGCAGGTCGCACATCTTTTTCATTTCTTCGAATTCTATCATATTGAGCATGTGTATGACAATGGCGGCGCTGACTGGTTTCTATCCGAATCCTTCATCCGCATAATCTCTGAGATTGGCTTCCACCTCCGCAAACGTGGTCCCCAGAGGCCAGGGTTCCATAAAGCCGCACAGGAACAGCTTCCACTCACCGTTCTCCTGATAAATTTCAGCTTCGGAGCACTCGCCTGCACAGCCCCCTTCCCCAACAATCTCGTACAAAAGGTCGTATATTTTTTGTTGATCGCTCATGGGCTCCCTCCTCATGGCCAGGCCCCTCTGCCACATCACCCTGTATTTACTTGACTTTTATGCATTTCCATCTCGCGGTTATCAGCGAACGGCCTGTTCAACGATGGTCGTTACCATACCCTAATACAGATTTTCCAGTTTGTAAGCCGACCCTGCGGGGCCATCGCCGCAAATGCCGCCATTAATGCAAACGACTTGCGCATGACAGGGAAAATCACTTATTATGGGCCGAGTGATCAGCGCTGGATTGACCTGCCCCCTTTTGCGGTTCACATCTGCTCTCCAATGGTATCGACGGTTAAAGATCATATATGCAGGAATGAGAACGCCACGATGAACTTATTGAAAGGACCTGAATCGCAAGCCAGAGATCGAATGCGACAAACCAGCGGCGAATGGGACGGCGCCCCGTCACTCTGAAAGCTGTAAAGCCGCCCGCTGCAAGACCGCATTGCAGCACAGCAGGTGATGCGCCGATCAATCCGGAAAGCAGATAACAGAACGTGACCTCAAAGCCCCATAGTGCGCATTACAGTTTCCTGAACAGCCGACTGGCCAGGAAACAACTCTTCTACATCCTCGTGGTCAGTTCCCTAATCACATTGATCGGCACCATCGTGCAACTGCTCATCGAATACCGCAGCGAGCGGCAATACGTGGGAACCCAGCTCGACCAGATCGAAAGCAGCCACCTGCCAAGCCTGACCAGCAGCTTATGGGCATTGGATGACCGGCAGCTATCAATTCATTTGAACAATATCTTGAGCCTGCGCGATATCGTTTACCTTGAAATCACGGAAGAAGGCGAAATCATCGCCGCTGCGGGCAGCCGGAAACCCAAAGGCGCCATCATCCGTAGCTATCCCATGATTTACAACCGGGACGGTACCGCCACCGAAATCGGCCGGCTGCATGCGCATGCGTCCGTCCAAGGCGTCTACCGGAGAATGATCCGCCGCATCTTCGTCATCCTTGTCACCCAGGGCCTCAAAACGTTTTTTGTGTCGCTTTTCATCCTGTTCATCATTCACCGGACGGTCATTCAGTATCTGCTCAAATTGTCAAAATATACCCAGGGATTGAGCCTGGATCGTCTGGACGATGAACCGTACGCCGGCCGCACTGCTTCCAATCCGCCGGATGAACTCGACCGGCTCATCCACGCCATCAACGACCTTCGAGAACGGCTGCTCCAGGATATAACCCTTCAGAAGAAAAGCGAAGAAGTGCTGCGTGAGAGCGAAGCGCTTTTTCGAACCATTTCGGATAACATTCCCCACTCCTACCTTCTCATCATCGACAGGGACATGACCATTGGCTTCTCGTCGGGCCGTGAGTTCAAACAGCAGAACTTCGACCCCCGGCGGCTCGCCGGCCAATCCGTCAATCGGGTATTTGGCCCGGACGCCGCCTTCATCAAGGAGCAGCTCCTGCAAACCTTCGACGGCGAAGACGCCGAATTTGAACTGTACTTCAATGCCCAGCACCTGCATTGGCGGGTGGTGCCCCTGGGCCCTTCCGGGCAGGGCATCCAACGCGTTCTCGCCGTGGTGGAAAACATCACCGAAAGAATAGAGGCCGAACAGGGCATGTCCTTCTTTTTCGATCAATCCCTGGTCATGCTCTTCATCGCAGACATCGCACAAAACCAATTGCTCAGGGTCAACAAGGAAGCCGTGCGCATTATCGGGCGTTCGGAAGAAGAGCTCCTGTCAACCCCGCTGATCGATATCGTCCACCCCGACGATCGCGCGATTACGCTCGCAGCCATCGCAGATCTTGTAAAAGGCGACCCTTTGGTCGGCTTTCAGAACCGCAACGTAACCGCCGACGGCGATGTTCGCATTTTCGAGTGGAACGCCGTCGTCGATCCGGAACGGCAGCGGCTCTACGCCATGGCAAAGGACATCACCGAACGGCAGACGGCAGAAGCCGAGCGGGAAAAACTGCAGGCCCAGTTGCTGCAGGCGCAAAAGATGGAGTCCATCGGCCAACTGGCCGGCGGCGTGGCGCACGATTTCAATAACATGCTGGGCATCATCCTGGGCCACTCCGAAATGATTCTGGAAGACTTGGATCCCGATCACCCGTTGGCGGCACGAATCCATGAAATCCGCGACGCAGCGGACCGATCCGCCTACTTCACCCGTCAGCTGCTGGCATTTGCCCGCAAACAGCCCATTGCGCCCATCGTGCTTAACCTGAATGAAACCCTGGAAGGGATGCTCAACATGCTCAAGCGGCTGATCGGCGAAGGGATTGAACTGGAGTGGCTGCCGGGGCAGGACTTGTGGCCGGTCAGGCTGGACCCGTCGCAGATCGATCAGGTGCTGGCCAATCTTTGCGTGAATGCGAGAGATTCCATCAACGGCGTCGGCAACGTCATCATCGAGACAAGCAATGCCACGCTGGACGAAGCATACTGCATCGTCCACGAAGGGTCCCGGCCCGGCGACTACGTCGTCCTCACCGTAAGCGACAACGGCTGCGGCATCGAGAAGCATAATCTTGGCAAGCTCTTCGAACCCTTCTTCACCACGAAAGATATTGGTCAGGGTACCGGCCTTGGGTTGTCTACGGTGTATGGCATCGTGAAGCAGAACGATGGCTACATCAATGTCTACAGCGAACCGGGGCAAGGCGCTACCTTCAAAATCTACCTGCCCAGGCACCGCGAAGCAACGCGGCCAAGACATGCCGAGTGCGAACTGGTTGAAGAACACAGCAGCGGCGGTGAGACCATCCTGCTGGTCGAGGATGAAGCATCCATTCTGTTGATGGCCCGGATGATGCTCGAACGGCTCGGGTACAACATTCTCTGCGCCGCCCGGCCCGGGGAGGCGCTGAAGATCGGCGCATCATGCAGCAAAAAGATCCATTTGCTGATCACCGATGTGGTGATGCCCGAAATGAGCGGCCGCGACCTTGCCGAGCGCATGACCGCCTTATACCCCGACCTGAAATGCCTCTACATGTCCGGCTACCCCGCCAATGTCATCGCCCATCACGGCGTGCTGGACGACGGTGTGCTGTTCATCAATAAGCCCTTTAACCTTAATACCCTATCCGCCATGGTGCGAAAAGCCCTCGACCAGGCCCAAACCACCAACGGATCGTGACGGCCTGGAGCCCGGAGGCCCCTCCGATAGAGGCATTGCCGTCCTTCTGAGATCAGATCGCATCTGTAAAAAGCGGTCGCAATATCTTGACATCAAGATACATGGGATTAGATTAATCCATGCAAACGGCACCGCACATACGGCTTGTACTCTGGAAGGCGGCCAAATCAATTGAACGAGTGGACCATGCGAGCATCGCGGAAACCGGTCTGCAACTCAGCGAGTTTGGAATCCTCGAGATTCTTCTGCACAAGGGCTCGCTGCCGATCAACGCCATCGGACAAAAAATTCTGCTCACCAGCGGCTCCATGACGGCAGCGGTCAACCGTCTCGAAAAAAAGGGGCTCGTCACGCGGGAGCGTGATCCCCAGGACGGCCGCTGCTTCCGCGTCCACCTGACGGAAACGGGACGGGACGTGATAGAGCTGGCCTTTGAACGGCATGCGGCCAATCTTGAAAAGGTGGTCAGCGTGTTGACCGCGGCAGAGCGCGATGAGCTGGTTCGGCTGTTAAAAAAAATTGGCGCAAAGGCCCAGGCCCATGCACCGGACAACCGCTGTCAAAATCCATGACAAGCACGGCGACATCGTACGGTGGAGAAAAAAGGAGACCCCAACATGAAAATAATGATCGTTTACTACTCGATGTACGGCCATGTACACCGGATGGCCGAAGCGGTTGCCGAAGGCGCCGCCAAAGTGGAAGGCGCCGAAGTGGTGATGCGCCGGGTACCGGAAACCCTTCCGGCGGAAGTCCTTGAAAAAATGGGCGCCACCGAAGCGCAGAAGGCCTTTGATCACATTCCGGTGGCCACTGTGGATGAACTGGCGGATGCGGATGCCGTGATCTTCGGCACGCCGACGCGTTTCGGCAACATGTGCGGCCAGATGCGCCAATTTCTGGATGCCACCGGCCAGCTCTGGCAGACCGGAGCGCTGGTCGGAAAAGTCGGCGGGGTCTTTACCAGCTCGGCCACCCAGCACGGCGGCCAGGAGTCCACTATTTTATCCTTCCACATTTCCCTGCTGCACCAAGGATTCATCGTGGCGGGGCTGCCTTATGCGTTCCAGGGACAGATGCGCAATGACGAGATCACCGGGGGCTCACCCTACGGCGCTTCGACCATCGCCGGCACCGACGGCCAGCGGACACCCAGTGAAAACGAACTCGAAGGCGCCAGTTTTCAGGGCCGGCACATTGCGGAAATCGCCAGAAAATTATCGGCATAGGCGCAAGTTTTTGCAATTGGAAGCGGACGTTGCCGGTTGTGCGAAACAACCGGCAACGGATGCCGATTCCGAACATGGGAAGACGGTTCTGCAGCGCGCCGCTATCTTGATCAATGACATAAGACAGTGAGCGGCGCAGGGCGATCGACGCTGCATGTTCGCGAAATCATCACACCCCGCCATCCGCCGTCACGAAACGGGATGTCAATTTCCACTCAGGACCATGGTAGCGGGTGGTAAAACGCGTGCCGGTGTTGACCCAGAACTTGTCGCGATTGAACTGGTGGGTCGGATGGTAGTCGGTCATGACCGAGGCCAGGGGTATGGCGCCCATGCGGCGCACCCTCCGCTTGCTGGTCGCCTCCAGAAGATACGCCCTGCCATTGTCGAAATAGACCACCCACGCATGGCCCTGCTCCCGATGGGTGCCCACCGCAACCCGGGCATCCACCCCCATGGAAATCAGCCAGTCGGCCAGGATGATGGCGTGGTCCTCGCAATCGCCGCGGGTATAATAAAACGCCTGTTTGGAATTCTGCCATACGTCCTGCAGACCGCTGTATTGCAGACGGTCGTACTGGTACTTCTTGCGCATGGCCAAGGTGTAGAGCGGCACCCAGACCTGCTCGCTTTCAAAAGGCGCATACCCGACCAGGTAACTGTTTGCGAAATGGTGCCGCCGGTCGAGGCCCATGGCTGAAGCGGTGGCATTGCGCACCCCGCCCCAGTTCCAGAAATAGATCAAACCCGGCGCCAGCCCCTCTTTCTCAATGTAGCGATAAAGGTCATCGGTGGTAAAGGCGCGCAGCACCCCAAAGACCTCCACGTGGCCTTCCCGGTTCCCGGCGTCCCGCCCTGCCGCATCGAGCAGTGCAACGGAGGTTTCCGTTTTCTCCTGCAACTCTGTATTGGTGCGCCAGTCGATATACAACTTCGGAAGCGTCAAAAGGGCGATGAATACCGCCAGAGCATAAACAAAATATTTCATTCGGTTTACCCTTTTAGCCCGAACGAGACAATCAGCGCAACAAACAGCAGCACCGTGGAAGAGAAGATGGCAATGGCCACATTGCCGTCTTTCAACTCCTTTTCCACCTCAGTGGATTTGAGCAGTTTCCGGTCGATGACCACCAGGGCCGCTACACCCACGATAAGGGCCAAAACCGTGTAAACCAGATTCATGCCAAGGTTGAACATCGTCGCAAAAACAAACTCGGTATTCATCATGCCTCCATTCGTATCGATCCGTCATCGTACCGGGCGAATTCTCCGACCCGAAGCCCTCGGACGCACCGAAGGCGCCCCCTGAGGTATCGGTCCCATACCATCCAACATTAGATGAAATCGACCGCTCAATCAATTCAGAAGTGGATTGTCATCCGGAAGGACGGTTGCGAAGATCAGAGATTTTTCAATGCGCGCTGAATATTGGCGCGGGCTTTGGATTCCAGACGCTCCCTGAAATAGTCTGTACGGTAAATGTGCTCGCAATCGAGGAAAGCATTGAGGAGTTTTCTGCGTCCCTTCTTATAAAGCATCCCCGGCACATAAGCGTACTCTTTTCGTATCCATAGCTCGTATCGGTCATACTGGGACGGCTCTGCGCCAAGTGTGGAAAGATCGATGTCGATCAAATACTTCTCATCGCGGGTGGAGGGATTGGAAGGGTGCCGGGTCAGATGAATCAGGTAGAGGATTCCGGAAAGAATCCCGGACTCGATAGAGGTGGCCGATAAATAGGCCCGCGCGTAATCCGCACTGCGCGCTTCATTTTTCCTGCTCCTGGGGTCATAGATCACATCGTGGAACCAGATGGCCGCCTCCACGGCGAAGGGGTCCACGAGCAGCTTTGCGATCCCGTCAAACGCATCCAGACAGCCGCTGACATGGTGCAGGTTGTGATAGTGGCGATGCCGCTCCGAATAGCGGCCGACCAGATCGTCGAACCCGGCCGAAACGTATCCGTTCTCCCCGAATGGCTTTAGCAGCCCCTGCCACCTGCTCCTTAACCGACCGATATCCAATTCAATTCTCCGGAAATTCTCTGCAGACAGCGCCCATCTGCCCTGTCGGCATCGCGATGATATGTCCAGATGCCATTAACCCGGACACCCTGATACCATTTGCCATCCAACGAAACAATCGCTAAACCCAGACTGCCATATGTGCCATCGACGCAAAAGGTGATTCAAGTCAAAAAATCATGGGGACCCGCCCCACCGCCTGCAGGTTGATATCAGGCAAAATCTTCAAGTACTAAACGATAAACCACATTTGCCGAACGCTGCATCAGAAGGATGCAGTCAAGTGATACAGGAGTGACCTGATTGAATTGCCGCGCCAATTATTAGCGCCATCGCACT
>JBNLAV010000134.1:0-2897 GCA_050302315.1 Desulfobacteraceae bacterium | reverse complement strand
AAAGGCGTCCTGCATAAACGCACCGGGGCCCGCAAAATTGCCCGCCTGGCCAAACTGACTCAAAAAGCGCAATCGCAATCTTGATTATTGCTTTCGAATGATAAAAGCGCCCGGCGAACAAATTGTCGCCGGGCGCTTTTTGTGTTCCTTTTTAAAGGGTCGTGGAAGCAACGAATTCCTTCCACGGCCCTAATCTTTTCCCCAATGTTGCAAAAGAATGTTCATGAGGTTTTGCCAACGTTTTGCCATCTTTTTTATGCAACTTTGGGGTTTTCGCACGCTCTGCTTCAACAGGTTTCGCCCATTGACGGAACCGTCAGAAATTATCGGTAAGTCGGCGGTAGACATTTTCGGCCACCTGTTCGGCCAGAACCGCAATGGCCTGCAGACGATTGAATTCCGTCGCCGATTTATTGCCATCCACGACAGCATAAGCCTGCTCACCTTTCAACCCGGATCGTTGCCATAAGACATTACCGAACCGATCGGTCAGAGTCAGCGAAATGCTCGCATAGACCCGTCTTTCCGATGCGGTATTGACCCCGCGATGGGCCACCGTATCCCAGGTCAGCGATTCAATGGTTCCCGCCAAGACGGCATCGGCCCGGCCGGCGTCTACTACCGACCCATGGCGGCGGCGGTTCAATTCATTGATCAGGGCATTGGTCATCAGGGTTTCAAGGCCGGACTCCGAGCTTCTGTTATCCAGCATCCGAACGGCAATAGTCTGGGTATCACCCGGTAATTCGCCCCGTCCGGCCAGTTGATAACCGCACCCGGTGATCAGAACGCCGGTGACAATCAATATAAAAACCGCCCATCCGGGGGCCTTAATTGCCGATTTGTCTTTGCGCAAGCCCTTAAACAACGATATTCACCAATTTATTAGGCACGACGATAACCTTGCGAATGGTCTTGCCGGCGATAAACCCCTGGACCCGCTGGTCTTGCAGGGCCTTTTGTTCCAGAACGCCCTGCTCGGTATCCACATCGGCGTTAAAGCGGCCACGCAACTTCCCGTTGACCTGTACGACTATGGTGACCTCATCCTGAACCAGGGCGTCCTGGCGATACGCCGGCCAACCCGCCAGCAAGATGCTGTCCTGTTGGCCCAACAGATGCCAGATCTCTTCGGCGAAGTGGGGAACGATGGGCGCCAGCAACAAGGCGGCACTCTCAAGGGCATGGCGTATGACCCCGACCGTGTGGGGTCGATGGCTGCCCTCCTCAATGCCGTACATCAGATTGACCAGCTCCATCACGGCGCTGATGGCCGTGTTGAAATGAAAACGGTCCTCGATGTCATTGGTCACCTTTTGAATGACCTGGTGGGTTTTCTTGTACAGGTCGCGCAACGGGCCTTCAAGTTCGTCCGGCGCACCCGTAAAGGGGACTTGATCCACCACGTGCGGGTGCCACCCAAACACAAGTCGCCACACGCGATTCAAGAAGCGTGCGCTGCCCTCCACCCCCTGCTCGCTCCATTCCAAATCTCTTTCCGGCGGAGCGGCAAATAGGCAGAACAAGCGGGTAGTGTCTGCGCCATATTGATCCAGCAAAATATTGGGATCAACGACATTGCGCTTGGATTTGGACATCTTCTCCACCCGCCCCAAGGCGACAGGCTGGCTGCACAATGCGCACTGGGTTTCCCCGGCCGCTTCCTTAACCTGGTCAGGGAAGAGAAAACCATGCTGCGGACAGGTCATGGTCTCTTTGCAGACCATTCCCTGGGTCAACAGCCGCGTAAAAGGCTCTTTAAATTTGACCATGCCGATCTCATGCAATACCCGGGTAAAATACCGCGAATACAGCAGGTGTAAAATGGCGTGTTCCACGCCTCCGATGTACTGGTCCACCGGCATCCAGTAGTCCACGGCCTGGTGGTCGAACATGGCCTCCTGGCACTGGGGGCTGCAATAACGCTCAAAATACCATGAGGACTCCACAAAGGTGTCCATGGTATCGGTCTCCCGCCGCGCCTCCGAGTTCCCGCATTTGGGGCAGGTGGTCGAAGTGAAGGCTTCCAGTTTAGGAAGCGGCGATTGTCCTCCCGGCAGCAGAGCGGCATCTTCGGGAAGCAAAATCGGCAAGTCCTCTTCGGGAACCGGTACAATGCCGCAATCCGGGCAGTGAATCATGGGGATAGGCGCTCCCCAGTACCGCTGACGCGATATGCCCCAGTCTCGCAGCCGGAAACTTACCGTGCGGCGGCCGATGTTCTTTTCTTCCAGCAGATCGGCGATCTTCTCCATGGCCTGACGATTGGGCAGCCCGTCAAAGGGAGCCGAATTGGTCATCACCCCGTCTTCGGTATAGGCCTCGGTCATGGCTGTGACGTCCAGGGGCTGTTCGGTCGGGTTGATCACAACCACTATTTCAAGCCCATATTTTTTGGCGAAGTCGAAATCTCGCTGGTCATGGGCCGGCACGGACATAACGGCCCCGGTGCCATATTCCATCAGGGCGAAGTTTGCGGTATAAATGGGCATGCGCCGGCCGTTCATGGGATTGATGCAGTAGGCGCCGGTAAAGACGCCCTCTTTTTCATAGGATTCGATGGCTTTGCTGGAGCGTTCCTGGCGGCTGATCCGCTCGATAAAAGCATCCACGGCGCTTTCCTGGCCGGTGTCCCTGGCCAGTTTTGGAACCATGGGGTGTTCGGGCGCCAGGCACATGAAAGTGGCGCCGAAAACCGTGTCATGTCGGGTAGTAAAAACGGGAATGACCAAATCGCTGTTTTCTACCGCGAAGCGGATCTCGGCCCCCTGGCTGCGCCCGATCCAGTTCTTCTGCCTGGTGGTGACTTTGTCCGGCCATCCCGGCAATTGGTCGCAATAGGCCAGAAGATCTTCGGCGTAATCGGTGATGCGGAAAAACCACTGCCACAGTTTTTT
>JBNLAV010000133.1:0-3839 GCA_050302315.1 Desulfobacteraceae bacterium | reverse complement strand
CCTGCCGGCCATGGATGGTCTTGACGTCTGCACGCGCCTGAAGTCCATTGATACACTCAATGACGTGCCGGTTCTGTTTCTCGCTGCGGCGGAGAATCCCGAAGAGAAAGTGCGGGCCTTCGAGCTGGGCGGCGCCGACTGTATCACCCAACCCTTTCATTCCGCGGAAATTCTGGCGCGCATCGACACCCATCTTTCATTGACCCGCTACCGGAGAGAACTCGAACGGTTCAACCATGAAGTGCAAGCGTGTACTGAGGACAGGACCGCCGACCTTCTTGAAATCAACAAGTCCCTCGAAAACGAGATATCGGCGCGCAGGGCCGCCCAGGAGGCACTGAGCGAATACGAGGAACAGTATCGGCGCATCGTCACAACGGCCAACGAAGGGATCGTCAGCGTCGACTCCGAAATGATCGTGACATATTGCAACGAAGTGATAGCCCGCATGGTGGGATGCAAAATCGGCGACATTATCGGCCGAAGTGGATTCGAATTCATTCATGTTGAAGATCATGACATGATCCGTTCACGGTTTAAAGAGCGGACGAACGGTATCGGGGACAGCTACGAGAGCCGAATACTCCGACGGGACGGCCAGATCCGGTGGGTGCAGATCTCTTCGGCTCCCATCATTAACACCGATCAACGCTTTGTAGGCGCGGTTCTGCTATTTACCGATATCACTGACCGCAAGCAGGCCGAAGAGGCCTTGCGTCAAAGCAACGAATTCAACCAGGCGGTTTTGAAGTCGCTGCTGGTCGAAATTTCGGTGCTGGATCGCAACGGCAACATCCTGGCGGTCAATGAGAGCTGGATGCGATTTGCCCGGGAAAATAAAGCGGCGGCCATGGACCGAATCGGTCGGGGGGCGAACTATATAGAGGTCTGCAAAAAGAGTTCGAGCGCCGGCAGTAAAGAGGCGCGGGTGGCCCTGGAGGGCATCGAGTCCGTGCTGCAGGAACGCAGGGACCGCTTTGAGTTCGAGTACGGCTGCCACGCGCCAAGCGAGCAGCGATGGTTTCTGATGATCGTGACGCCATTTAAAGGGCGCAAAGGCGGCGCCATCGTCACCCATCGCAACATAACCAAACGCAAACAATCGGAAATAGAGCTGAAGCAGGCGCTGGAGCAGATCTCGCGGCTTAAGAACCAGATCGAGGCCGATTCTGTCTATCTTCAGGAAGAGATCAAGCTGGAACACGATTACGAGCATATCATCGGCAACAGCGATGAGATCAAATATATGCTCTACCGCCTGGAGCAGGTGGCCAAAACCGATTCCACGGTCATCATCCTCGGAGAGACCGGCACCGGCAAGGAATTGGTCGCCCGGGCGCTGCACAGCACCGGCAAACGGTCCGCAAGACCTCTGATCAAGGTCAATTGCGCCGCACTTCCGGCGCAGTTTATCGAAAGCGAATTGTTCGGTCATGTCAAGGGGGCCTTCACCGATGCGGTGGCCGACCGCCAGGGCCGTTTCGCCCTGGCCGACAAGGGAACCCTGTTCCTGGATGAAATCGGCGAGTTTCCCTTGGATCTTCAACCCAAGCTGCTGCGCGTGCTTCAGGACGGTGAATTCGAAAGGCTGGGTGACAGCCGGACCATCAAAACCGACGTTCGGGTGATCGCCGCCACCAACCGGGACCTTGAAGCGCTGGTCAAAGCCGGAAAATTCCGCAAAGACTTATGGTACCGGCTGAACGTATTCCCCATTACCATCCCGCCGCTGCGCAACCGTAGAGAAGACATCCCCGCGCTGGTGAAACACTTCACTCAAAAAATCGCCAAACTGACCGGCAAATCCGTCACCCGGATTCCGGAGACGGTGCTGAACGAATGTATGGCCTACGATTGGCCGGGCAATGTGCGTGAGCTCGAGCATGTTATCGAGCGCGCCATCATCACTTCCCCGGGAAACCGCCTCCGGCTCATGGAGTCATTGGAGCCGGCAGCTGTCGAGGAACCCCGCCGGGGCCTGAGGTCCCACGCCGATATGGAGCGCGAGCACCTTGTGCGGGTGCTTGAACAGACCAAATGGGTCATCGAAGGGCCCAGGGGCGCCGCCGGGATTCTGAAAATGCACCCCAACACACTGCGATACCGGATGAAAAAGCTCAACATCCGCCGCCCGGACTGACCTCGGCCAGGCGCGCGATCCCGGTGTATGGCCCCACCAACAGCCCTACGAATATTCGCAGCATCCACAAATATTCGTGGCCCGCAAAATCATCCGGCCTGCCTGATTGTATGCTAAAAAAATTTAAGCAATTAAAATTCAGCGTGTTATGCCGTTAATTGGGACTGCCGAAACACGGTACGGTCATTGCTTAAGGTATCTCAAGTAAACCAGTAAAGCTGGAGGTCCCGGGATGATCGGCCGAACCCTGTTTACGCTTTTACCCAACGGGTGCAAAAGTCCATATTGCATGCAGTTCAGACATCTCCGGCCGGGTGCCGATCGACCGGTTGGACAGCATGCATCAAACATCTCTGAATTTTGAGAATCGCTGACCAGGAGGTACGCCATCATGTTGAACAAAACCCAAAAGAGATCCTCCATGGCTGTCCGCATTATCGGATGCGTTTTGGGGGGCATTGTTTTTTCCATCATCATTTCGGCTCAGGCGGCCCTGGCCGAAGGATACACCGGCAAAGGCGCCGGCATCGGCGCCTTCATGGGGCTGGTTTTCGGCGATCACCCCTGGGATGTGGCCGAAGGCGCCATTACCGGCGCCGTGGTCGGTGGTTTGGCGGATTCGGCGGTATCCGCGGAACGCCAAAGGGCCGCCGAACAGCAAAGAGCGGCGGCAACACAACAAAGGCTATCGGATCAGGAGCGCCGGATCGCCGAACAGAAGAAGAATATCCAGGCCTTGCGCCAGGAGATGGCGCAGGCCAACAAAGAAGACCGGGAGGCCGACGACGCCATTGTAGGCGCCATCGGCAGGGACAATTGGGAAGGCTACAAGGCTCTGCGGGCCTGCAACCACGAACGGGCTTACGCATTGGCCGGCGCCGGGGGGGCCTCTTCCAACAAGAGCCATCAAATTGCCTCGATCTGGCTGGAAGCCAGCACGGCCGTTGACCGGAAGGATACCAAAAGAGCCCAGGCCGCCTTCAAGCGGATCGTCCAACAGGACCCGGATATCGACTCGGTCCAGCAGGCCGGCATCCAATGCGATAAAATCGTTTTGGGACTGCGCCAGGAGCGCCGGGAGCTGGGGCTGGGCCCGTGCCAATAGGCATGCCCGCAACCGGAGAGACCGGCGCAATAGTGCTGATTATCGCAGCACGCCCGGGATATATCGAAGAACGGCACACAGCGGCGCCCGGACATTGAACGGTTGAAAAAAGCCCCTCTATCGGCTATTTGGAGCAGCATGGGCAACCCCCGCACCACCACCCCTCATTTTACCCGTGACCTGCTGATGGTCTTCGGCGGCCTGGCAGCCGTGGTGATCGGCACAGTGGCCTATTATGCGGCCCAGGCGCGGCACGACATCTCACGGAACTACATCGACGATGCCGCCTTGCGCGCCGCGGAAGAGTTCCAGGCCATGGCCGCCGCCATGAGTCGCGACCTGGAATTGGTGCGCGACTGGGGCGCAGCGGACAAACTCTCCCTGGCCCATTCCGACGGATTGAACGGCCTGCTCTTTCCCCTGCTCAAGCGCGACCGCCTCCTTCTGGGCATTTCGGTGGCCGACACCGACGGCGAAAGTTACTATGTGGCTGGCTCAGGAGAGGGGTGGCGCACCAGCCGCACAGGCACTGGCGGTGCAGGGCGCCAGACCGTCCGGCGGCTCTGGGACGCCGACCAGCGGCTGATCTCCGAG
>JBNLAV010000132.1:0-2100 GCA_050302315.1 Desulfobacteraceae bacterium | reverse complement strand
TCCTCAAGGCCACCGAGTTGCCCAACCAGTTCCTGGAGGAGATGCGGCGCCTCAAAACCGGAAAAATCGTCTATCCCTGGAAAAATCCCGATGAAGAACGGAAGCGGTTGAAACTGGTCATTTTCAATCACATCCCGGAATATGACTGGATCGTGGCATCGTCGAGCTACCTCGATGAATTCTACCAGCCCCTGAAAACAATCCGCAGCCTTATCATCGCGACGGTTTTGATCACATTGATACTGGTCCTGCCGATCACATTCAAAATCAGTGATTCCATCACGGATCCATTGCGCCGGCTGATGCTGCATTTCAACCACATGGGCGCCGGTAATTTTACGTCCCGGATGGAATCGACCGCCCAGGATGAAATCGGTCAACTCTACGAATATTTCAATCGCTTTATCGAACAACTGGAGCATTATCACCGGGACCTGACCAAAGAGATTCAGGTGCGCCGCAAAGTCGAAGAAGATCTCAGGGAGAGCGAAGAGCGCTACCGGTCGGTTATGGAAGCGGCCCCCGATCCCATCGTCACATATGACATGCAGGGCCGCGTGACCTATCTCAATGCCGCCTTTACGCAAGTTTTCGGCTGGACGCCGCCAGAGTGCATCGGCCGAAAGATGGATCACTTCGTACCGGAGGGCAGTTGGGAAGAGACCAGCAAAATGATACAGGCCGTTTTGGCTGGAGAGACGCTTACCGGGACCCAGACCCGGCGCTACAACAAGGCCGGCGACATCGTGCATGTCAGCATCAGCGGTGCGACCTACCGGGATCGCACCGGGCGCCTGGTGGGCAGCGTCATCATATTGAGGGATATTACCGATTCCATCAGGCTCGAAAAGCAGGTCATGGACATCGCAGAGCGCGAACGACAGAAAATCGGTCAGGATTTGCACGACGATCTGTGCCCCCACCTGATCGGAATAGAAGGCTTGGGTTCGGTGTTAAGATCCAACCTGGAAGAGGAAGCATCCGGCCATATGGCCATGGCGGATAAAATAGTCACCCTGATCGGGCAGGCCATCGATAAGACCCGCGGTTTGGCCAGAGGCCTGTGCCCGGTGCACATGGTTTCCCATGGTCTTGAGACCGCCCTGCAAAATCTGGCCGACCACACGGCATCGGTTTCCGGCATGGCCTGCCGATTTGTCGGTCACCACGGCGTCACACTGAAGGATAATACAGCCGCCACGCATCTTTTTTATATCGCGCAGGAAGCCGTCAATAATGCGGTTAAACACTCGGGCGCCCGAACCGTCACCATCGACCTGCTGAAAAGGAAAGAGCACATCGAACTGCGCATCAGCGATGACGGGTCCGGCATACCGGCGAAGGTGCCCAAAGCGGGTATCGGATTGCAAATCATGCAATATCGTGCCAGAATTATCGGTGCCGGCTTCGACATCAGCAGCGACAACCGGAACGGCACCACGGTTCAAGTTTTGCTTTAATTGTCATACCAATCTTCCGGGCGACCCAGTCACCGATATGGAAAGCGAAAAAAAATACAAAATCCTCATTGTCGACGACCATCCCATTTTCTGCCTGGGCATGAGCGAGGTGATCAACAAGGAGAAGGATCTGATGGTCTGCGGCAGTGAGGAAAGCGCCCCCAAAGCGCTTAGAGCCATTGACAAGCTGGAACCCGACCTGGTGATCGTTGACATTTCACTGAAGGACAGCGACGGTATCGATCTGGTCAAGGAGATAACCATCCGGTTTCCGGGGCTGCCGGTCTTGATGCTATCCATGTACGACGAGTCGCTGTATGCCGAAAGGGCCCTGCTGGCCGGTGCCCGCGGGTACATCATGAAACAGGAGGCGACCACCCTGGTGGTTCAGGCGCTGCGTAAGGTGCTCAAAGGCGAAATTTATGCCAGCGCCAATGTCAAGGAAAAAGCCTTCCAACGCCTTGTCGCCCAGCACGTCCCGATCAATAAATCGCCCATCGACGTATTGACCGATCGCGAGCTAGAAGTCTTCCGGTTGATCGGCGAGGGCTTGTCCACCAGGGAAATTGCCGGCCGGCTTCATCTCAGCATTAAGACCATCGGTACGTATCGCGAAAATATCAAAGATAAGCTGGGGCTT
>JBNLAV010000131.1:0-12844 GCA_050302315.1 Desulfobacteraceae bacterium | reverse complement strand
GGCGCCGGAAGCGCCGGTCATGGCGACAATCAGATGGTGTGGCATGTATCGTCCCCCTCTGGATAAACATCGAACGTCTCAGATACCAGATTACGGCACTCGAATAAAGGGGGGGATTCGAATGATGAATATCGAACAAGGAACCGTAGAATGTCGAAGTGAGGTATTCTGTCATTTATATAAAGATGACGGAGCGTAGCGACTCAACATTTCGATATTCGGCATTCCTTGTTCGATATTCTGCGGTTCACAGGGTTCACGGCCATATTGTAAAGCGCCCCCCTTCCTGGGGGTGATCCAAAGCCGAAGCACCTGACCAGGATGCTTTAACGCAGGCCGATTTCCGCTTCCAGCCGTTTGATCTCCAGCTTCAGCCGCTCTTTCTGGTCGGCGCTGATGTCGGGATCGGCCAACTGTTTTCGCAAACCGGCCAGCATCATCTCCTGGCGGTAATCGGTGCAGGTGTATTGTTTCATAGGCACTATTTAACACACCGCTTGGCAAAAGCAAATAGCCCGACAAAGGCGGGCCGCCGGTTGCGCAGAAAACGCAGCAACGATACATAGATCATGCAGCCGATAGCGATGCCGGCGTCTCGAAGGCTTTGAAACAAAACCATGTGCATCACCTGCCCCCAATCGCTGTGCCCTGGTGTAAGATTGAGTTCCAGTGGCCATAGCAGCGATACCGGGGAGTGGGTCAACAGCATATCGGCCGCCACATGTGAGAAAACCAGCATCGCGCAAAGCCCGAATCCAAATCTGGGAATCCCGGACAACAGCCGCCAACCTTTGGAGGCCAGATACCCCGCCAGTACGGCAAACAACAGGCTGTGGGTCGGGCCGCGATGGAAAGCGGCTCCGTTTCCATATACCAAAAGTCCGAACAGAACGTCCAGGTCCGGCAAATTGGCCAGGAGGGTAATGTAGGCGTACGATGCAATACGACCCCTGACGGTATGGCAAGCCGTGGATGATGACGAAGTCTTGGCGGTCTCATAAACCGCCCACCCAATGGCAGAGTGTCCTAACGGTAGTGGCATGCTTGATATCCGTGATTTTTTTTAATCGATTCAAAAGCAAGGAGGCGCATCGGGATTGCGGCGCTCCATGGTTGTGATCTTCCGGTTTTCATCAGAATGCATAGTTCGCGCCAGATCGGAATCAATCAGCATCTATACTTTCTTCCGACTGTAATCTATATAAATTTTTCGCATTCGTCATGGGGAACCCGCCGGCACGCATCGATGTGTTTGTGAAATAATATACCGATTATAGGTAATCGGTGACACACCCTGACCGGTCCTTGGTCAATCGTGATGGAACCGCCATTCGATAAGACCGTTCAATCGTCCCTGGGTGTAAATGGTTTGAACAATGGAAAAACCGTTTGGAGTCGACGCCAACCGGTAGAAAAATTCTCTGTAGATCCCGCCGGGATTTCCCAGGTTTTGGACTCTCAGCAGATACCGCAGTTCAAAATGGGTGTCAGACACTTCAATCAGTTCAACATCACCGGCACCGTTGTTGTGGTGGACCCGCAAATATTGATCTTTCAGGTAAAAACGCAAGGTCTTCTGATGGCTGGTGCGCTCCTCTGCGGAATAGAGTTCCGCCTCCATGATAAAATTACCGGTGCGATCCGTCTCAACCGTTGCTTTGATGGCATACCGGCTCATGTCCCGGTCGTCGATGTCCGCCAGGTTGCAGGCGACTTCCGCTGCCTCACCGATCCAACGACCATCCAGGGATTTGAGCAGGGTTTCCACATGCCGATGCTCCGAATCGGTCAGCTTTCGCAATGCGATGGCATCGGCGAACTTCCGGCCTGAGGAGATGGTCGGCGACAGATCGAGGCATTGCGATGCAAATACCATGGACGCCAATCCGAGGCAAAGCGTTGACATTAGGCAAATCGAACGGGTTGCTATTGAATTCATCTTCATTTCATGCCTATTTTTTTATTTTCTGATAACCAGGAGATGAAACGATGACCGTGGGAGATGCCCGCAAATTTCTGAAACAGGCGATGACAGACCGGAACTTAAGGGACCGGGTTAACGAGGCCCCCACACAGCATGCACTGATCGAGATACTGAAAGCGCATCAGTTCCACTTTACGCAAACCGAATTGGAAGAAGCCTACAACACCGTCCTCGTACAAAGTCAGACCGCGGAAGAGGCTTCCCAAGTACGGGAAATCAAGCGTTGGTGGGATTTTGTAATCGCCGCCACCAGAGGTTAATTGATGCGCTACCCTCCCGCCAGTTTCACCTGGTAGCCTTGCCGTTTCAGTTCAGCCGCCAAAAGCTCTCTGTGGTCTCCCTGAACGATAACCACTCCGGCCTTCACCGAGCCGCCACTGCCACATAGCCGCTTAAGCCGGGCCGCCACCTCTTTCAGGTCGCCAGGTTCGAGATCAAACCCCGTTATGGTGGTTACCCCCTTACCCTTGCGCCCCTTTACCTCGCGTCTGATTCTGAGAATACCGTCGCCGGCTCCAGACGGCGTTGCGGTTTTACTGCGCCTGCCGCAACCACACTGCCGGGTCGATTTCCCGCAGTGTGGACAGATCCTGCCTTTGTCGGTGGAGTAGACCAATCGAGAATTATTCATTATACAATCCGTAAATCAGGTGTTATGCATGACGGAAACCCGAATGCTTTAAAACGATTAAACAAATTTGCCATGAATTGCAAAGCCATTATTTTCGATCTGGACGGCACCCTGCTGGACACCCTCGTGGATATTGCCGATGCAGCAAACCGCGTTCTGTCTTCGCGGGGCTATCCGGTCCATAGCCGCGAGGCGTATAAATGGTTCGTGGGCAACGGCGCCAGACGGCTCATCGAACGCACCCTGCCGCCCGACCAGCTTTCAGCGCCCATCATTGAAGCCTGTCTTAATGATTTCATCATCGACTACAACGACCACTGGTCGGTGGCGACCCGGCCCTATCCGGGTATCACCGAATTGATTTCCGGTCTCATGGATAAAAGGATGCACCTGTGCGTGGTGACCAATAAGCCTCATCAATTTGCGCGTAAGATGATGGATTACTATTTTGAAACAGCGGCCTTCGGTCCCATTCTCGGACAGCGGGATGGCATTCCCCCCAAACCCCATCCGCAACAGGCCATAGAAGCGGCCTCCGAGATAGGGGTGAATCCGGCAGCATGCCTTTTCATTGGGGACAGCGCCGTGGACATGGAGACGGCTGTAAACGCCGGCATGCAACCGGTGGGCGCCGCATGGGGATTCAGGCCGACCAAGGAACTGGCCGATGCCGGGGCCGTGAAGATTCTCAATCGCCCCCAGGAATTGTTGGCGGTGATATAGAGCCTCACAACCACACCGACAGGCGAGGGTATGGATCACAAATCATCCATATTTTTGACCCTTGAAGAAGCCATCGATGCCATCTGCTTCGATTTCAGGCAGTACGATCCGCAGATGATGCTCTTTGCCGAAGTGCTGCCCCTGCTCACCGATAACAGACTGCATCTTAAACGGGAAGCCGGCAAAAACGGAGCATGGATCAATAGAGTGGGCCGCTCCAAAATGCAATGGCTGACGGGCCCCGAACTGATATCTTTCATGTGCCAATCCGTCCGCAACGCCAATTGGGACATCGACCTGCTGGCGTCCGTCAGCCAGCGGGTATTCCAGTCCCGCGTCCGGCCGGAGGTCGATCCGGTCTCGGGCGAAACCGGCATTCGCATCGAAACCAACATGGAAACGTTCCAATGCCGCCAATGCGGCCGCTGCTGCCGCGCCCTCGATTATCACCACGAGCTCACCGATGAAGACGTGACACAGTGGAATGCGACAGGACATGATGAAATTTTAAAATGGGTAGCGGTCGCCGATAGAGATAACGGACGGCCCGCATACCGGATATGGGTCTCTCCTGATACGGGTCAGTTGGTAACCCCTTGCCCCTTTTTAAAGAAGGAGCCTGCTTCGAATCGTTGGCAGTGCGGCATTCATGACATCAAACCAACCATATGCCGCCAATATCCGGTCAGCCGCAAACATGCGCTTTTGACCGGATGTTCGGGTTTTATAGGTACTTCCCGAATAAAGGGCAAACCTTGACTTGCGCGGATTCATCCATATGTTGGACGGAATTATCATTCACCCTGGTGTTTCAGGGTTATGCAACGCCAGGGAAAACCCAAAGGAGAATCTAATGCAGAAAGTTGAAAACGGCATGTTTGTCAGTGTCCACTACACCGGCACCCTGGAAAATGGAGATCAATTCGACAGCAGTGAAGGGCGTCCTCCCCTTGAATTCAAGGTGGGCGGCGGCCAAATGATCAAGGGTTTCGATGCTCAGGTGCTTGGCATGTCGTTGAATGAAAAAAAATCCTTCACCCTTTCACCGGAAGAGGCCTATGGAGATCGCAACGAAGACTACTTGCACGAATTCCCGCGGGCTGAAATCCCGGCCGAAATTACTCCTGAAGTAGGACAGACACTTGCCTTGACCTCTCCCCAGGGCCAACACATACCGGCCCGCGTCGTGGCCGTGGATGACGAGAAGGTAACTTTCGATTTGAACCATCCCCTGGCAGGGAAATCCCTGAATTTTGACGTAGAAGTCGTTGGCATCAGCGACACCCCCACCCAGGCACAGGCTGGCTGCGGCGGCAACTGCTCCTCCAACTGCGACTGTTGAAAAAATTGCGTGTGGGCAGTACCATCCGGCCTTGTGCAGGCAGGATGCGGCGTATCAGGATCCTTGGGCTTTCGAGACAGGTTACAATTGTCTGAGCGACGCCATCCGGCAGTTATTCCCACCGTCATCCCGGCGAAAGCCGGGATCCATAATTGCATTCGATCAAAATCCCTGGATTCCGGCTTTCGCCGGAATGACGTTTGGGAGGCATCGCGTCGATTCGACAATTATGACACCGTCTCTTTCGCCGGGATGACGGGTTGGACATAGATCGGCAGTTTTTCTCCTATCAGGGCGAAAAGAAAAGCAGCTTCTCATTTCTGCCATAACACATCCAGCATCTTACGGCCACGGACCAGCGCCGAACGATCTTCACCGAAGATCTCCAGTGTAACGGTGCCGTCATACGCTGCCGCTCGCAAGGCTCTCAGGATGGCCTTCCAACCGACGCTCCCCTCGCCCAGAGGAAGATGCTCGTCCACGCGGCCATGGTTGTCCGAGACATGCAGATGTTCCAATCGGTCGGAGAATTGTTGAATAAATCGAACCGCCCGCCGTCCCTCGGCATCATCGATGTTGGCGTGTCCGACATCCAGCAATAGCTTCATTTTTGGAAATGATGCAAAGATGGAATTGAAGTCCTCCGGTTCTACAAAGGGGCACACCCTCGAAAACATGTTTTCAATGCAAAGGGGAATTTCCAACACCTCCGCCCGACGGTATATTATCGCCAAACTTTCCAACACCAGTGCTGTCGCATAATCCGGCACATACGCCGCCAATCCATCGATGCTTCCGGGGTGAACCACCACTTTTTCGGCACCCAGCTCAACCGCCGTTTCGAGCGAAGCGATGGTTTCGTTCAAAGACGCCTGTCGTATGGTATCGGATAGGTGGGCGGTGTAGACAAAGGTCGGCAAATGACAGACCAGACCCATCTTTGCGGATTCCACCGCCCGGACGATCTCGTCTTTCTGCTGCCGGATGCTGCTGACGTGCGCCTGGGGCGCGTCCATGGCCAACTCCAGAAAGTCCATGTTCAGGCGGCCTATCGCCTCAATCTCTTGTAAAACAGGCAGAACCGGGAAGTTCATGGCGCCATACCGCATCAATCACACTCCTTTGCCGGACTTTTAAACAAGGCTGTTGCCAAAGCACGGCCACACCACTCATAGAAATTCATCTTTCTATCAGGTCCTTTGCATAAGATATCCGGTGACATGCCGCTGTCAAGGCAATGCGGCGATGAGCGGCCTTAACAACGGAATATGCCGCAATTTGGGAACCGCACCCCGCCTGGCCTCAACACTCCCCGTGGCAGCATTAACGTTGCTGCGGGGCGCCGCTCCCACCACAATAGCCGTACTGCAACAGATGATCATGGGGCCGCCGGTCGGCAGCTCCCGAAGACGATATACCCGACGTCACCACCGGAGGCTGTGATGACAAAGCGGCCGTCGTCCTGCGCCAGGGCCATGGTCCACCCCACTGCGTCATCCACACCTTCGACACCTTCTTCGGTTCCTTGGAGTACGACCTTGCTCTCCACTCGTTCAAATCGTTTGATTTTGCTGCGCCTTCGCACGACGCTCTGGTTGGTGGGCTTGATCTCTTTATGCTTAAAATCGATGATAAAGATCCGGGGCAGGCCTACACTTTCCGGTTGAAAGGGTTGTGGAGCACCATCACGGTAAAGCTGCACACCGTCCGAACTCCTGCACTGCAATAGTTCGGAGCCGTCAAAATCGCCGGCGGCCAAGGGACTCCATGCTCCAAGCACCAGCACCACGACCCAGACCGTCAAAATTCTCATCTCCATTTTTTTCCCCTTTCGCCATCAATACCATGCAACTTTGGGTTCGCCCGAATGACGGGGCTATCCTTTCAAGGTCACCAGGATTGCCCCTCCCACCATCAGGCCGGATCCCAACAATCTGTAGGCCATGTGCTCCTCACGAAACAAGAGCCCGCCGTAGATAATACCGAAGAGAATACTGATGCGCTTGACAGCAATCATATAAACGGCCTTGGTCATTGATATGGCCCAGCCGTGGCAGATGACATGGACGAAAAGCAGGCCGCCGGCAACCAGACCGTTTACCGGCATCCTTCCCAATCGCTGGAGGTCGGTCTTCTTGAACAACAACGCCCCGGTGACAAATAAACTGCTGAGACAGAGGAAGAAGAGAACACTGAAGAACATCACCGACGAATGCAGGATTGCTTTCTTGCCGGCCACCGCTCCAAAACCATAGATCAATGCCACAAACAGCATCAGCACAGCGCCTGGCTCCCGGCCAAAAGCCCTCAAAGGGGCCAATGGCGAGAACTCGGCCGGATGGATGTTCAAAACATAGCTGCCGGCTGTGATGATGCACACCCCGATAATACCCCACCCATTGGGGGCCTCCCCCAGGATAAGGAAGCCGGTTAAAAAAATGAACACCGGTGTGAAGGCCAGGTAGGGAAGGGTCAGGCTCAGGGGGGACAACTGGATCGCCCGCATGTGGAGCAAGAAGCCCAGCCCGTTGACCGGGAGGCTCAGCAGAAAATAGACCGCAAAAACTCGATCCAGAGGCGGGATGCTGATAAAGGGAACTGCGGCGGCGAACAATGGCAGGCTGTACGCCAATGGGTAGGCCGTCATCTCGAATGCTGTCATTCCGGCAAAGCAGCGCTTAACCCAGGCATCCTGGGAAGCGGCAAAGAAGGCCGTCATGAGTGCCGGAACAATCCAGATGCTATGCCCCATCAGGTGTCCGCCATCATCTCTTCCACCAACTGCCGCCACTCTTCATCGAGTGGAATATCGGGTCGCTTCCGGCCTGCCCGTCCATACCAATAATCTGCATTCCACATCACCCCTTCTTCACGGTGGAGATAAGCATGCACCGCACTACCATGCCGGGTGGCGATGTTCTGAGCAATAAAATGGGCTTTGTCCCAATCTCCTTTCTTGTCCCACCAGAGGGAGGTCAATGTGTCCGACAGGTGGTCCGGAGGCTTGTCCGCATTTACGGTTTGGTAGAAATCGTCGAAAGTCATCTTCACTCCTGTTCCATGGGTCTGGTTGGTGTCTTCTCGGGCTCGAAGCATACCGTAATCACATTTCGTGAATTGACCACCGAATTATGGTAAATATATTCTGGTGCGATGGAAACAAAAACCATTAATGACAAGGATACCGTATGACCATGCCTTCAAAATCACGTTATCGCTTTGAAACAGGTGTTTACCGCCCGCCGAGCGAAGGCGGCAGCCATTCGCTGCTGTTGCGCCTCACCCGGAACTGCCCTTGGAACCGCTGCGGATTCTGTACCATGTACAGGCATGAAAAATTCGAAATCAGATCACCGGATGAGATCAAAGGCGATATCGATGCCATGGCGGCATTGCAAAACGACCTCGTGGCCGCATCGCATGAGATCGGCCACAGCGGCGCCCTGACCCGTGATGCCGTCATATCGCTCATGGGGAATGTGCCGGAACTCAACCACCATCAGGGTTTTGTCATGTTTTACAATTGGCTGCTCGCAGGCGCAAGAACCGTTTTCCTTCAGGACGCCAACAGCCTGATCATGAAAACCGACGCATTGGTGGACGTATTGCGTTATCTACGCCAGACCTTTCCCTCCATCGAACGGGTCACCACATATGCCCGGTCCAAGACCCTGGTGCACAAATCCATCGAGGAGTTGCGCGCGATACGAACTGCCGGATTGGATCGTCTCCATGTAGGCCTGGAGTCCGGCGATGATGAACTCTTAAAAAGGATTAAAAAGGGTGTCACCGCCCAGGGGCATATCAAGGGAGGGCGGAAAGCGATCGAGGCGGGATTTCAATTGTCGGAATATTGGATGCCCGGTCTGGGTGGCGTCCAAATGTGGCGCAATCACGCCTCCCATACGGCGGAGGTGCTCAACCAGATCAATCCCCACTACGTCCGCTCGAGGCCCTTCTATGCGTTGCCGGGAGCGCCTTTGCATGATGATCTGAAAACCGGCGAACTCACGCTGCTCGATCCCGATGAACAATTGTTGGAATTAAAACGGATGATGGAAGCACTGACCATTACGTCACGGGTCTGTTTCGATCATGCCGGTAATTACTGGAAAGACCGAAATGGGAGACTGTTATTCACCCATGACTACGAAGGCTATAAATTCCCCGAAGAAAAAGAAGTTGTACTGGCACGCATCGAAGAGGGCCTGAAAGCCGGAAACAGGCGCCCCAATATCCTGAGCTTATGATTGTGTATCGGACGAGATGGTAAATCGCATAGTGTCCTCCTGCAGACCGCGGTCCGCCCGCGGTTTGGCCCATCTGCTCATCACGACGGACATGATAAGCGCAGGAACCAATACTATCCCGATGAATCCGATCAGCAAACTGGTCATGTGTATTTCCTCTAAAAAAGTGCATCTTTATGGTCCGACTGCGGCCAACTAATTACTTGCAATTTTATTGCCATTAAACCCGAACCAGCCTATAAAAATGCATCATTTTATTTCTTTTTATATCAGCACACTATACACCACCGACCGGCGGATTGCGATCACGGAATAGATATACATGCCGGATCTTTGGCAAGAGTGTCAATCTAACTGTTCGCCCGTATACAAAAATATACAGCCGGCGGAGGGCCAACGTCGCAGATCGTGCCCGGTATTCCTTGTCGGGTTCATCAGCCGCGGCCTGGGCGCGTCGACCGAAAATTCCCTAAAGTAATGGCAATTATTACCGATATTCAAAACGATCAGCGTTTTCTGTTCTCTATGAATTGGTTTGAATCTTTATGGACCGCGTATCGAATCGAATTCTGACGAACATCCCAGCATCTTGCTAAGCAGACGTCCGTCGGAGGAGGAAAATTGGAGCACAGTTCCCAAGACAAACCGATCATCGCCGTGATTGACGACGAGCATAGCTGGCTCAAGTTGTTCAAACGAATGTTCCGAAACAGTGATTACGGCGTTGACACCTTCGATGATCCAAGCTGCTTCCTGGAAACCATCTTTCAAACGCCGGATCGATACGCCGGCATCATTTGCGATATCAAGATGCCCGGATTGGATGGTCTCCAGGTATTTAATTCGATCAAGACCAACAGGGCCACCCAGAATATCCCTTTTCTGATCGTCTCCGGGGTCCTCACCCAGGACCAGAATTTATGCAAAGTCCAAGGGGCGGTGTATATCTCCAAGCTGGATGACAATTTGCGATTCAAGGTATTTGAAGAGCTCATCGAGGTGATCGAGAACTGGCCGAAAATCGAAGGCTATCTGCGCTACCGCAATGTAGATGAAGAAAAGATTGAATTCTTTTGCCAGTTCTTCATCAATTACCATAAATACTTCAACGACATCCTGACCTATGTCAATGAAATGGAGTCCGCATGCGTCAGTGGTGACCAAGCGAAAATCAAACAGATCCACCGGCAGTGCAACAGTTTTTTGACGGAGATGCAGGCCACCTGCATGGAAATGATTGCACTGATTCAGGAGGGCCCTGAAACCAGCGGCTTCATTCGAAAGGTTTGCGAAAGGGGCCGTACCAGCCTCAACATGATTCAGTCGTTCCAGTTGATGCTCTCCGAAGAGACATCGAGCAACGAAGAGTTCAGGTCCTTTTTAAACGAGTGCCGAGAGAGCCTTGAGAAAATCATCGTGGGAACCGATGAGGGTTACAATTTGAGGTTATATGGCTGATATTCCAGTTTAAATTTTTCTTTCTTCGACCATGGAGAAAAAATTTAAAAATCATGGTATAGCATCTGCGGTCCCAAACGTACTTTTTCTCTATTTAGGACTTTTCCAGAGCTGTTGAATGCAATTGACAGGCCTTACAAATGAAGCGGCACCTGAACTGGAGAGCAAGCAGCCCTCGGCAGAGAATCACCGCCCAGTTGCGGGTCTGGGGTATACCCTCATCGAACTGATGCTTGTCGTCGCCATCATCGCCACGCTTTCGGCCATCGCCGTGCCATCATTTAATGCCTATATGAACAGCACCAGAAGAGCACGTGCAATTATTGATATCCAAACCCTGCAAAAGGAACTCACAGCGTACGAAATTGAAGGAGACCTGCCAGCATCTCTGGCGGACATCGGAAAAGCGAACCTCCTGGATCCGTGGGGAAATCCTTACCAGTACCAAAATTTCGCCCTGGTTCCCAAAGGCAATTGGCGCAAAGACCGCTTTCTGGTTCCCATCAACACATCTTTTGACTTGTGGAGCATGGGCCCCGATGGTCTGAGCCGCCCTCCCCTGACCGCCAAAGACAGCCTGGATGATATCATCCGCGCCAATGACGGCGGCTACATCGGACCGGCGGACAGGTATTAGATCCGTATGAAGGGTGGACAAATGATCAGACGTCATCTGAATGACATTTTCATGAAAAACAAGATCGGACTGAAAATATTCCTTCTTTTCGTTCTATGCGCCCTCATTCCGCTTTCTGTTATCTCCTGCGTTTCATATCTGTATGTCGCCCATCAATTGAAATTCGATGCCCACTACCGGTTAAACCAGCAATGCAAAGCCATTGGATTCGGCATCTTTGAACGATTGCAATTCCTGGATAACGAACTTACATCGGTCGCCAAAGAGATCAAGAGTGGGCAGTGGACTTACCGCATTCCACATCCCTACGATCCGGTCAACCGGGACGGCAGCCGGTATTTGAGCATCGTGCAATGGCGGAATAATGGCAAAACCCTCCCCCTGCTCGGCCCGATCATCACCCGTTTGCCAAAGCTGGACCCGAGCGGCCTTGAACACTTGCGGACAGGAAAGAGCATGGTGGTCATAGAGGAAGGCCCGGACATTCGCCCCGACTTGTTCATGATGCGCCTGTTGGACCCCAACGAATCTCAAGAAGTGTATCTCATCGCCAAAATTGAACCATTGTATCTGTGGGGTATCGGCGCAGAGGGCGCCCTTCCACAGAACCTTGAAATGGTGGTTTGCCAGCCCGGCAAACAGATCCTGGTCAGTTCCTTCCGAAATTACGAATTCAGCCGGCCGCTGATGGAAAAATACCGGCAGAACACCTTCTCCGGCTTTTTCGAGAGCCCGCACAAAGGGGAAGCCTACATCAGTTCTTATTGGTCGCTGTTTTTGAAACACCGCTATATGGTCGCCGATTGGGTCGTGATTTTGAGCCAGTCCAGGACTTCGATCCTTGCGCCCGTATCCAAATTCACGTCCACCTTTGTCCTGCTGATCCTGTTGACTTTCTGGGTCATCACCCTGATGGCGGTGCACAACATTCGAAAAAGAACGCAGCCCGTGGAAGCGTTGAAAAGAGGAGCCGAGAAATTCGCCAGCGGGGATCTCGACCATCGGGTGGAAATCGTGAGCAACGATGAGTTCGAAGTCCTCGCCAAAGCATTTAACGACATGGGGCAAAAACTCAAAAAGAGCCAGGACATGGTGGTGCAGGCGGCCAAAATGAGCACCTTCGGCCAGATGGCGGCCGGTATCGTACACGAAATAGGCCAGCCGTTGACGTCGATCTCCGGTTACGCCGATCTACTGGCAAAGGACCTGACCGAAGACCGCCACGCCCGTTTCATTGGCATTGTCAAGCGAGAGGTGAGGCGACTTGTTGATATCATTGCAAAATTCAGGACATTTTCGAGGACCTCAGATGAGGTTTTTGAACCCCTCGAACTAAATGAGATCATCCACCAGGTGCATCGACTGCTCGAGCATCAGTTGAAAATGAAGGAAGTCGAAATGCATCTCGACCTGCAAGAGCCGGTTCCCGACATATCCGGAGATCGGAACGGATTGCAGCAGGTCTTGCTCAACCTCTCAATGAATGCCATAGACGCCCTGGAAGAAAAAGGAGGAGAGGAGCGCAGGCTGGACATTCGTACCTATTCGAAGTCCGAACATCTCTTCCTCGAAATTAAAGATAACGGCTGCGGTATCCCGGCCCATGTCAAGGATTACATCTTCGAGCCTTTTTTTACCACCAAATCGGAAGAGAAAGGTACCGGGTTGGGATTGGCCATACTTCAGTCCATCCTGCACAAGCACAATGCCATCATTGATCTGAAAACTGAAGAAAATATCGGCACATGCTTTTCTATTGCCTTCCCTGCCGTACTCTCATCGGAGAATACCGACGGTTCGCAGATGGCGTGACGGCCTT
>JBNLAV010000130.1:0-61579 GCA_050302315.1 Desulfobacteraceae bacterium | reverse complement strand
CCGCAATCCTCTCCGTAGTCGCCCCCTGCACGGGGGCGTGGATTGAAACTTCTGAACTCACAATCTCCGCAATCCTCTCCGTCGTCGCCCCCTGCACAGGGGCGTGGATTGAAACAAAATAGTTTAGTAGTCTTGGACTGTGTTTCAAGGCAGGTATGTTCGAAAGTAAGCGTGAATAACGGGCTTTGCAAGATCAGCCCAACCTGCGAGTTGCTCAATGGCGCCCACGGCACAGTACCGAGTGATGAAGTCGATTTTGGTGGGAAGTGCCCGCGCGAACACATCAATGGCGTCCATGGTGGTGGTTCAGCCATAGTTTTGCTTTTCGGCTAAAATATTAGAGAACCATGCCGGCTTTGCTAATCGCTTTTTACTTTCAGCGCGATTTCGATGAACATCTCCCCTTTGTCGGTGATGCAGGGGATGGTGATGATGGGGATGCCTGAAGGGTAGTTGACTTTGTGCTTTCCGACCACCACGCTGGGGGTGGAGATCGCGTTGTTGCCCGAAGGAAAATCCGTTTTGGCATTGCCGGCGATCATATTGCAGATTTCGCCGATGGCATCGATGCAATCATCGTCCAGTTCTGTCACCTCTCCGCCGACCATGGCGGAGACGAGCAGGAAAGCCACATCGTGGGAGAGGCTGATCACCACGGATCCGGTGACATTGCCCGATAGTCCGATAATGCTGCTGATTTCATGGGGGGGCGCCTGACTGCCGGTTTTCAGGGTGGGTTTGCCCAGCTTGAAGGGCACCTCGATCATGGTTTCAAATACATTTTTTGCCGCCACAACAAAGGGCTTGATATAGCTCGGGTCGATCATTCCGCCACCTTTAGTCCTTGCCATCTACTTGAATATAAATGAAATACATCTTTCTGCAATCACTCCCGGGACCTGCGCTACCCTGGATTTATTTTTTACCGCCCCCGGTTCATTTGTAACATCGGCTATTCATCGGTGAACTTTACGCTGCAATCATGTTTTTTTGGGATTTCACAGACCCCCTTTGAGGACATCGATCATGGTAAAAACCTTGCCGGCGGCACCTTTGGCCAATTGTCGCTCCAAGTGGAGAACGGCGTCCAGGGTCCCTTCGGCGTAGATTTCGCGGCCGTTGATATTGTGGGTGAACTCGAATTTTACGGTTTTGTCCGCCGAAATCAGGGTGTAGGTGTGCCAACCGTGGCCGGTCAGATACTCCGGAGGGATGCCCCACATGGTGGATTGACGCTCGGGGTCGCGCTCTTTCTGGATCTGGTCTTCCGAAAATCCGACCCCCATGCGGTTGAAGTCCGCCACGATGGCTCTTGCCGTTCCGCTGGTGTCCGCCTTTCCCGCCTGGTGGCTTTCCCGGACGGTCAACTGGTATCCTTTGAAAAGGGTGGGAAAGTGTTCTGCCGCGTGGGCCATCATGGCTTGAAATCCAACGATTTGTTTGGCCATGTTGGGGGCGATGACGGCGGCATTGTCCGATTGGGTGACGGTGGCCGTCAACCGGTCGCGATCCCCGCCGGTGGTGCCCATGACAAAGGGGAGGCGGTGCCGGCAGTAGAACTCGGCGTTGTCGTTGACTGCTGCGGGATGGGTGAAGTCAATGGTGATAAAGTCGCCCTCGGCCGCTTTGAGTTCGGCCACACGTTGGTCCCGCTGATCGGGTTTGATCAGTTCGATGGCTGTTTCATTGATGTGGCAATGGTTGAAATCGATCTCGGGTCCTGTCAGGGAGTAGGGCAGCACGGCAAAGCGTTCGTCGGCCAGGGCATGCTGTGCGATGACCTGGGCCACGTTTCCCGGCAGGCCGTTAATCATGACGTTGGTAGGGTTCATGCGATATCTCCGTTGTTCCTGTATGGGGTTCGAGGTTCGGTGCTGCGCACGAATCGAAAACCGCCATACGATGTTTTAAAATTGGGTTGCTTGTAAAATTTCTTTTGCGAGCCTTCTTAATTTTGGCAGTGATACGCTTTGGAGGCAAGACAAATTGTGGACCAGATTACGGACGGCCTGGGGGATGTAGGCTTCGAACCGGGTTTTTCCCTTGTTGCGGCTCAAATGGGCAAACGCTCCCAGGATCTGTAGATTTCGCGAGACGGCGCACAGGTCGTATCCGGTACGGAAATCATCCGTGTCGAACCGGATCAGCCCCTGCAGTTTTTGGACGGCATAAGCCAGCAACTCCGCCTGGAGACCGGCGGACAGCGCTGTGTAGGGATCGATGAGCAAAGATGCCAGGTCATACTGAATGGGGCCGATCCGCCCACCCTGGAAATCGATGAAATAGATGCGGTCATCCTGGACCATGATATTGCGCGACTGGAAATCGCGGTGGACGAATCCTCTTGTTTCTTTGGCCATGATGGTGCGTGCCAGCATTTCGAACTCGGTCTGCAGCGCCTGGTATTCCATTCCTTTGCCGAGGTAACCCTGGACAAATGCCTCCATGAAGTAGCGGCACTCATTCCGGAGCACGACGCCCTGGTCGTAGTATGGGGTCTGGTGGCACCAGGCGGTGTCGAAACCGTCCGCACCGCGGGTCGCCATGAGGGCCCATTGGTCGAGGACGCGGTGGTAGAAAGTTCGCCGTTGGGCGGTGTCAGCCCCGGCCGCTACGGATTGCAGATGGGTGTCCCCAGCGTCCTGCAAAAAGACCAGGCCGGCATGCCGGTCCCAGGCGTGGATGCGGGGCAGGGCGATGCCGCGGGAGGCCAGGTGCGTTCCAATGGAGATATAAGCGTCCACTTCCTGGGTGTCGCTGGTGGTGCGAATGCCGTGGTCCGCCATGACCAGGGAGTGATGGCCGTCGCTGATGCGATACCACCGTCGATCCGATCCGTCTCCTGCGATGGGCTGTTTTTGCAATCGGGCCGCCGGCGGGCGTCCGAAAGCTGCTTTAAAAGCCGATGGCGCCATGTGATCGTATACGGCGTCCAGGTAACTCCGGGGGGTGCCGATGTCATACCAGCTGTGCTGCCGCACCTCATACGCTTTGATGCGCAGACCTGCGCCCAGCATGTCGCGGTAGGCGTTGATGATGTGAGCCGGACCCCGATCGGGCAGAAATGCCAACACCCGCCGGTCCAGTACATGGATGCCGGTGAAGGCCAACCGGCGGGCACTATCATGGTCATCCGCTTCTCCGAAGCCGGTGACATATCCTGCCGAATCCACTGCGACGGAATTGAAGCGCTGGTGGTCGTGCATCACCATGGTGACCGGGTGGGAATGGGCGCCGTGGTATCGGTAAACGGCGGCAAGGTCGATGTCGCTGACGATGTCGGCGTTGATGACCAGCAGGGGGCCGTTGTCCCACACATCAGCGATGTTGCGGATTCCTCCGCCGGTGCCTAAAATATCGGGTTCATGCCGGGTGCGCACCGGTATGGGAAAATCGTTCGCGGCGATAAAGGCTTCGATTTGGCGGTGAAGGTGGTGGGTGTTGATGACGATGGAATGACACCCGGCGCGGAGCAGTTTGTCGATGGTGATCGCCAGGACCGGCCGCCGGCCGATGGTGAAAAGCGGTTTGGGGGTGTGTTCGGTATAGGGCCTCAGGCGGGTGCCGAGGCCGGCTGCGAGTATCATGGCGTTCATGGGGCCTATATGAGCTGCAGGAAGTTTCGGATGGTTTTTTCGTTGGCTTCCAGCGCTTCGGTGTCTTCCTTGCCTTTCACTTTGTGCGTGGTGAAAAAGCTGATGCCGTTTTCAAAATTGATTTTGGACAGGGATTCGGTCAGCTCGATTTCCTGATTTTTGAGCATGGCACTGCCGATGGACTGGATCTTCTTCGTCCGGTCCTTGCCCCTGGCCTTGTTGCGCGGCGTCTGCTTGAAGAAATACAGCACCACCAGGTAGGATTCAAAATACGTTTTGAGAAAACGGGCGAAATATTTCAGTTTGCGAAGCCCCTGGGAGGTGATCTGGTAAGTGTCCGGCAGGTTGGGGTGGGGCATCAGCATGGCGTCGTCGATAAAGGCCTTTATGGCCTTGCGCACCAACGTCTCGGCCTCTTTGTTGACGTCGTAGGCGAACTCGTATTTAAAGAAATCCTGCAGGAAACGGTAGCGGTCATGCAGGTCGGCGGCGGAGAACTGGAAGGCGTCCTTTTCCAGGATCGTCAGGGCGGTGATGGCCGCCGGTACGAAGCAGGCGATGCAATTGTTTTTGTAATACTCCAACTGCATACGGTTTTTCGGCGGCAACAGAAACTGGCCCAGCTCCTCCGGCATGTTCTTCTCCCCGTCGGGAAGTTCGACCAGTTTTCGGTTCAGGTAACTCTCCAGAGCCTGCTCGCAGGCGCGTTGATGGTCTATGGTCATGGTGTCGGTGAGCCTGGCCTTTTGTGCGAAAAGCAGGTGGATGTAGGTGTCGATAATCTGGAAGAGTTCTTCCGCCGTGAATCGTTTGGAGGGGCTGTTCAACAGGGCGGAGGCCACCAGGGCGTGGGGGGTGACCACGCTGGCTTCGTCAATGGCGCGGATCATGCGCCAGCCCAGGTTGCGGCATAATTCGTTCTGGGTCTTCTGGGGCATCTGCGCAAGTGAGCTGTCGTACTCGCTGAGTATCTCGTTAAAAGAGATGGGGTCGTGAAAATTGATATAGATGGTTCCGTAGCGCTGTTTGAGAAAGCGGCGCGCCTTTATTACCTGAGACAGGTTTTCCGGTTCCTTCTTACCGCCTTCAATTTCATGCAGGTAAGCGTTTTCTTCTATGATCTGGTCGTAGCCGATGAAAACCGGTGCGAAGATGATGTCCTCGCAGGCACCGTTTTTGAAAGCGTTGAAAAGGATGGAGAGAAATCCCAGCTTGGGCATCAGGAGCTTGCCGGTGCGGCTTCGTCCGCCTTCGATGAAAAGTTCGAGGTTGAATCCATCTTCCAGCAATTTGTGAATGTACTCGGAAAAGACCTTTGAGTAGAGGCGCGCTCCGCGGAAAGTGCGGCGCAGAAAAAAGGCGCCCCCGGCTCTGAAGATGGGACCCATGGGCCAGAAGGAGAGGTTTTTGCCGGCCGCCACGTGGGGGCAGGGCATGTTGTTTTGAAACAACACCCACGACAGGACCAGGTAATCCACATGGCTTTTGTGGCACGGCACCAGAACCAGCGGCCCTTTCTGGGACATGGCCTTGACCTTTTGCAGGCCTTCGGTGTCCACGACCGTGCCGTCGTACATGGTTTTGAAAAGCCATCCGACCGGTCCGGAGATGAAGTTGATGAAGGCATGGCTGTACTTTGCGGCGATTTCGTCCAGGTAGCCGGACGCCTCTTTACGCACGGCGTGAAGCGTCTGCTTGCGCGAGGAGGCATGCTGGGACATGAATTGACGCAGCCGATCATTGGCCAGAATGCTCTCCTTGATCTCTTCCTGTGATTTAACCACCGGACCGGTAATGCATTGGCGGTGCCGGTTGTGCTGCAAGAGGAGTTGACGGCGCAGCTTGAGGGCCTGATATTCGGGGTTGCCCCCGCTGTTCTCGGCGAGAAATTGCCGGACGTTCAGTGGTTGCGATATTTCCACGAACACTTTGCCGGGTTGGCGAAACAGGGTCCAGAGCCGTCTGATCATCCCAGGGCGCTGTTCTGTCCCCAGAAACACGTCTCTGAGGCGCGGCATGGCGCAGACGGGGCTTTTGCTGAAAAACATGAGGTGGGGGACGAGATAAACGGGGCGCTCGGTCTCTTCCTGCAGTTCAATGAGAAATCGCAACGGATCGGCCTTGGCTTTAACGAATCGCCTGTAGAATCCCTTTTTTTCCACCAACGGCATCAGCATGGTCCGTCCGTCCAGCAGCGCCTGCGACAGAAAGCCTCCCTTATAGGGGTCCAGGCTGCGCCAGTGGGTAAAAAAATAATCCACATGGGCCAACATGCTGCGCAGGGTTCGGCTGATGGGTTGGATCAGCCACAGTCGAAATCCCAGCCCCAACTCGGGAACCGGCATTCTCTCCTGTCGGTAGCGGGTGTGATAGAACAGGTACTCGAAGCCGGTCCTGAATTTAATCGTGTACACCAGGATGGCGTCCGACGGAAGTTTGCGCAACCCATCGAGCTGCTCTTGGGACAAGGTGATGCCGTTGTAAAAGCGCTCCATCAACCAGGGAACGATTCCCGTTCTGGCCGGCAGAAAAAACAAAAAATGGTGATGGGTGCCTTTCAGCAGCCTTTGGATCCAATCCCGCAACTTGGCGCGCCATGTGTCGTATCGTCCCGCTTTTGGTTCCGTCATCGATGCAGTCCCGTTCATTGGGTTTAAGGTGTGGCGGCATTGAAGATAAAAAACTATCAGATTCAATGGTTTTTTTCAATTATAGATAAAGCCGGGGCGCGATGCCTGACAGTTGAACCGAAAAAAACAATTGAAATTAATCGGATGAAATCATAATAGATAATGGTGACGAAGGCGTGCGGAGCGCCCTTGAATTAAAGCTTGCGCTCCATAGGGGGCTGTGATATTGCTCAAAATCTACTTTTGGGCGGCGTGTTAACCTTATCTGAATGATAATCACTGAATATGTAGCGAGCGGCATAGGTCTGGTCCATGACCATCGAGAATGCGGTCAGGAACAACGGCTTGATTATAATGGCTTCAATTTGAAACAATATGATTAAAAAATGTGTGAACTAAAGGAGGTTGGCGTTAAATGAAAACATTAATCGGTGGCTCGGTTGCAGCAGTAATTGGACTTATCGGCCTTGGTATTTTCTGGCGTGATTTTTTTGACCTTTTGGCCGGCGCCATTCCCATTATCCTGTTGATCGGTGGCGGTCTGGCCATTTATCTGGGTTTCGACGAGCTTAAAGATTCCTGGAAAAAAGATGAAGAGCCTGCCGAAGCCGATGATGTTGAGGACTCCGAAAAATACAAACAAGAGATTGACGATCTGAAAAAAGAGATCGAGACCCTCAAGTCTGAAAAAGCGTAATCTCTTGCAGTAGGTATTGGAAGACCCCTTTCCGTCCGACCGGGTGGCACGCCGGCGCTGCTTAGCAAAAGCATGCCACGGGACGGCAGGGGTTTTTGTGTTTTTATCCCTTCAGTGAAATCCCTGCAAAAGGTTCGCGCGAAAATAACTTTGCATTTATAGGCGTTGAGGCGCTTGGCGGGCAAGGCGCCAAAGCGCAGGAATATTGCGATATTTGCGCGCTTTGGCAATACAGCCAGGCAGGGTGCATCGACGCATAAAAATGCGAAGTTATTTTCGCGCGTGCCTTGAGGCCAGTTGGTCGGCCCGTTCGTTGCCCGGATGGCCTGCGTGCCCCTTGACCTTGGTGAATTGCAGGTTGCTGAACCGGCGGGTGAGCCGCCGGATCTCTTCCACCATCTCCTGGTTTTCTTTCGCCTTCCACCCCTTGGCCAGTACCCCCAAGACATAAGTGCTATCCGTATGAAGCACCACCGGAAGGGAGCGGTCTTTAACCGCCTCCAATGCCGCCTTGACCGCCGCCAGCTCGGCGATGTTGTTGGTGGCCATGCCGATGGACCTTGAGATTTCTTTGCTGTGGCGGCCGTATTGCATCACCACGCCGATACCGGCCGGGCCGGGATTCCCTGAGCAGGCGCCGTCGGTGTAGATATGAATGGCTTCCGGCTGCTCATTCGGAACGGGCGCCTGCGGTGCGGCGGTCTTCGATTGTTCCCGAGGGGGCCGCGGAGTTGTGTCGCCGGACGTTGACAGGGGGGCTTCCAAAGACCGTACGCTTTTTCTATGGACCCAGTATTGATGCTCCTGATCCAACTGGTACTTGATCAGCACCTTTCCCTTTTCGATGCGCGGTCGGCCTTTGGCGTCCAGCGCCACCCAGACCTTGTTGCGTTTGAACCGCATCCTCTTCCAGTTGGGGTGTGTTTCGGTGTTGTCCATGGTGTTCAGGTGTAAAGCAGGCAGGGCTGGCGCAAGTGTTCGAAGGCTTCGAGTCCTTCCTGCCATTGGGATTCCAGAATGTCGATCGGCACCATGGCGGCGAGCTTTTCGCGTAGATTCCGATCTCCCAAAATCAAGTCAATGGGCATGCGCTCGTGCTCGTATTCATATGGCGGCGGTTTCCATTCGAATGCGTCGGGATGGCACCGCATCACGGCCTGAAGCAGGGCCAACCCGATCCGGTAGGGTTTGAACCGGTGCGGATCCGTCATGTGGAGCTGAAAACCGCGGCAGACTTTTCCTTGCCACTTGTTGGCGGTGGGTTCGAATTCCACTACCCGCAAGTAGGCCCCCTGCATGGATTGCGCATCCAGTTCATGCAGCAGTTTGTACGGATCGATATAGGGTGCGCCCATGAGTTCGAACGGTTGCGTGGTGCCGCGGCCTTCGGAGACATTGGTGCCCTCCCAAATCACCTGCCCCGGATAGGTCAGGGCCGCTACAGGGGTGGGCAGGTTGGGGGAAGGCGCGATCCACGGCAGGCCGGTGTCGCCGGCAAGCATGCGCCGTTGCCAGCCTCGCATGGCGATGACGTCAAGATCGCACCCGATGCCGTAAGCGTCGTTGAAAAGGCGGGCCACTTCGCCGATGGTCAATCCGTGACGCATGGGGATCGGATAGCGCCCCACAAACGAGCGGCAGGCATCGGTCAGGCAGTTGCCTTCCACCGCCGCACCGCCGATGGGATTGGGGCGGTCGAGCACCACCACCTTTTTGCCATACCGCCTTGCCGCTTCCATACAATACGAGACGGTGTAGATAAAGGTGTAGACCCGCGTACCGACGTCTTGAAGGTCGATCAGCAATAGATCGATGGGATCGAACATCTCGCGGGTGGGGATGCGGGTGTGGCTGTAAAGACTGTACACCGGGATACCCAACTGCGGGTCGCGCCGGTGATCGGATTCGATCATGTTGTCCTGCTTTTCGGCGAACAGGCCATGCTGGGGGGAATAAAGGGCAATGAAGCGATCGCCGAATGCATCGGCCAGCCGCTGGCGCGAGTGGACCAGGTCGGCATCCACCGAAGCGTTGTTGCACAAGAGCCCCATGCGGACGTTCCGCAGATAAGCGGGCGGCGATTTGAGCAGTTGGTCTATTCCGAGGGATACGGTTGTCATATGGTTTTATTCCATCTGATCATTGGAGGGTTGGTCTATTGTTGTTGGTTTGAACATCGAACGCCCAACTCCCAACATCGAACGTTGAACGGCGGTATCGCTTCGTTCTGCTATCTTGTTTTAGGTTAAATTCCAAAAAACCACAAGTGGCCGTCCCATTTCTCTATTTGTCATCGTTTATGGTAGTACATGGAATTCACCTCGCCTGGCCGCAGAGCTACTGCTCGCGACCTCTTGTTGCTCCGCAACACCGGCAGCGAGTTGCCGGTGCCACCCGCCGAACCGACGATCTTACCGGGCAACAAACCACTTGTCGCATGTGCCGTCCTGCCTGGAAACTCCTTGACACCCGTAGGCTTACCCAATAGATTGATTTCCGGTTTGATTTCTACCGGTGGATGCCGGGTGATGGTTCAGGCTATTAAGTGGACCGCATGACCGGCCGGCATCGGATGGCAGGTGGGGGAGCACTCGAGTGCAGATCGGCCTTTCGGGCATTGTCATCATTGTGGGCAACTACGGCAGCGGTAAGACCGAGGTGTCCATCAATCTCGCCATGCATCAGCGCTGCCGGGGCATCCGGGTTCGTATTGCGGACCTGGACCTGGTGAATCCCTATTTCAGAACTCGCGAAGCCCGGAAGACCCTCGAGTCGATGGGGATCGAAGTGGTCTTGCCGCCGGAGCAGTTGATGCATGCCGACCTGCCCATATTGGTGCCGAAGGTGGCCGGGATCTTGAGGTCGCCCGGCGGGTTGACCATCCTCGATGTGGGCGGTGACGATGTGGGCGCTACCGTATTGGCTTCTCTGGCCGACGTGTTCAGCGAACAGGATCAGCCCATGCATTTATACCAGGTGGTGAATCCTTTCCGGCCCAACACCGAAACGGTGGAGGGATGTCTGAAGATGCGCGCTGCCATCGAGTCCCGGGCGCGCATGACGGTGACCCGATGGGTGGGCAACGCCCACATGCAGGACGAGACCACCGTTAATCATGTTTACCAGGGGGATGCTTTTATGGCATCCTTGGAAGAGGCGGGCGACGTGCCGGTGAAGTTCATCACCACACCCCGACTGCTGATGCCGGAGCTTGACATGGGCAGGCTGCACTATGCCGTGCTGCCGATTCACCGGCAACTGATGCCGCCGTGGAGAAAAGCGGAACAACCGCCGCAAGCGCGGCAGTTGAATAACAAGGAGTAGATCGATATGGGCTACCACTATTGCATCGAGGTGGATGTTTGCAAGGGCTGCGGCCTGTGCGTAAATTTCTGCCCGAAAAATGTGCTGGAGATCAGCAAGCAGGTCAATGCCAAAGGGTATTTCCCGGCTTATCAGGCGCGGCCGGAGGATTGTATCACCTGCGCCATCTGCTGTAACATCTGTCCTGACGTTGCCATTTCCATCACCGAGACGGCCAAGGAAGCGTAAAAAGGGAGCGTTACATGTCCAAAGTGCTGATGAAAGGCAATGAAGCCATTGCCGAAGCGGCCATTCGGGCCGGTTGTCTGAACTATTTTGCCTATCCCATCACGCCTCAGTCCGAGGTGGCCGAGTACCTTGCCTGGCGCATGCCGGAGGTGGGCGGCGTGTTTCTCCAGGGCGAGAGCGAGGTGGCGGTCTCCTACATGATTCACGGGGCGGCCTCGGCCGGAGCGCGGGTTTTTACGACTTCTTCCAGCCCCGGCATCAGTCTGATGAGTGAAGGCATCAGTTACATGGCGGGGGCCCAGGTACCGGCCGTGTTCGTCAATATCATGCGCGGCGGTCCCGGGCTGGGCGGTATTCTGCCTTCCCAGGCCGATTATCTGCAGGCCACCAAAGGGATCGGCCACGGCGACTGCCGCATGTTGGTCATGGCGCCGGCCACGGTTCAGGAGGCGGCTGAAATGGTCATGGAGGCCTTCCCCCTGGCCGAGAAATATCGCAATCCGGTGATGATCCTGGGAGACGGGCTCATCGGGCAGATGATGGAGCCCGTCGAGTTTCCCGACCACTTGAAGAGCGAACCATCCAACAAGGACGAGTGGGCCACCAACGGCATGGATACCCGCGGCGCCAAAACACCCAACATCGTCAAATCCCTTTATCTGGATCCTGCGGTGCTCAACGATCAGAACCTCCAGCTCAGGGCCAAATACGAGCGGATGAAGCAGACGGAGGTGCGATTTGAAACCTACAACCTGGAAGGCGACTATTCGGTGCTGATGGTCTCCTACGGGACCATGAGCCGTGTTTGCAAGACGGCCGTCGACGAACTCAAGGCCCGGGGCATCGAGGTGGGGCTGATCCGCCCCCAGACTTTGTTCCCCTTTCCGGAAGAGCCGATTTTCCAGGCGGCCGACAAGGCGCATTGCCGGAAGGTGCTCAGTGTGGAGATGAGCATGGGACAGATGCTCGAAGATGTTCAGCGCAGCGTCCGGGGCACCTGCCCGGTCCAATGGTACGGCAAATGCGGCGGCGAAGTGCCCACGCCTGAAGAGATCATCGACCTGGTCCGGACCGGGATGGAAAGCAATCAACAGGAGTAATATTCATGGCCAAGACATTTCAGAGACCGCGTGCCTTAAAACCCCAGTCGACCCATTACTGCCCCGGCTGCACCCACGGCATCGTTCATCGCCTGGTGGCGGAGACCATCGACGAACTGGACATTCGTGGTCGAACGGTGGGGTTGGCGCCGGTAGGTTGCGCGGTATTGATGTACAACTATATCGACGTCGATTTCCAGGAGGCTTCCCACGGCAGGGCTCCGGCCATGGCCACCGGCGTTAAACGGGTGAGGCCCGACCTGATGGTCTTTACCTATCAGGGGGATGGAGACCTGGCCAGCATCGGTATGGGAGAGATCGTGCACGCCGCCAATCGCGGCGAGAAATTTACCACGATTTTCATCAACAATGCCGTCTACGGAATGACCGGCGGCCAGATGGCCCCCACCTCCATGCCGGATCAGCGCACCACTACCTCTCCGTTCGGTCGCAAGGCCGACGAGGTGGGCATGCCGGTGCGCGTTTCCGAATTGCTGGCTTCTCTGGCGACTCCCGCCTTTATCAGCCGGCAGACGGTGATCAAGCCCAAGTATATCAAGAAGGCGAAACGGGCGATCAAGCAGGCCTTTGAGTACCAGATGGACGGCCGTTGTTTTTCCTTCGTCGAGATTATCAGCACCTGCCCGACAAACTGGGGAATGACGCCCGTCGATGCCATCCAGTGGGCTGAAGACACGTTGCTGCCGTACTATCCTTTGGGAGATTTCAAGACGCCGGAAGAAAATTAGGGAGAATTCATGCAAAGCGAAGTGATGTTTGCGGGTTTTGGGGGGCAGGGTATCCTGCTCAGCGGAAAAGTTCTCGCCCATGCGGCCATGAAAGAAGGACTCGAAGTGGCGTGGGTTCCATCCTACGGACCGGAGATGCGGGGCGGTACGGCATACTGCACGGTGGTGATCGGTGATCGGCCCATCGGCTCTCCCATCATCAAAAATCCGTTGCACCTGGTGGCCATGAATCTGCCGTCCCTGGAGAAGTTCGCTCCCGAAGTGCGCGCCGGCGGGGTCATCATCATCAACTCTTCCCTGATCCCCATCGAAGCCGGGCGCGATGACTGTGACGCCCTGAAAGTGCCGGCCGTGGATATCGCCAAAGAACTGGGAAACGCCAAGGCGGCCAATATTGTCGCCCTTTCGGCCTTTGTGGCGCGTTCCAAAGTGGTTTCGCTGGATTCGCTGCGGAAGTGCATCGAAGAGGAGTTCAGCAAGAAACCCAAGCTGATACCGTTGAATCTTCAAGCCGTGGAAGCGGGAGCCAAAGCCGCAAAGGGCTCATAAATCGATTTATGCCCTGGATATAATTTGCAAATTGTAGGAGCGGCTTTCAGCCGCGATAAATCCGGTAAGATACCGTTTGCACGATTCGCCGCTAAAAGCCGCTCCTACCTCCTTAATAACCTTATCTGCAGGTTACAACATTACAGACCGAAAACAAGCCTTATGCCCCTTAAAATACCTGAATATATAAAGAATATCGCCCCTTATGTGGCGGGCAAGCCCATTGATGAGGTGGAGCGGGAATATGGGATTTCCAATTCCATCAAGCTGGCGTCCAACGAAAATCCATTGGGGCCCTCCCCCAAGGCCGTCACGGCCATGCAGACCGCCATCACCAAAGTGCATCGCTATCCCGATGAGCCGGGATACGTTTTGTTGAACCGCATCGCCGGGCATACCGGCGTTCGACCGGAGCAGGTCATCGTCGGCAACGGGTCCGATGAGATTCTGGGGTTCTTATCCCGGGCCTTGCTGCAACCCGGAGACGAGGTCATCGTACCGACCCCCACCTTTCTAATGTACCGCATCGTAACCCAGACGGCCGGGGCCGAACTGGTGGAAGCGCCGCTAAAGGGAATGGAAATCGATCTGGACGCCGTATTGTCCAAGGTTACCGCAAAGACGAAGCTGATCTTCATCTGCAATCCCAATAATCCCACCGGCGCCATTGTCCGACGGGATGCCTTCGGCCGGTTTCTGGAGGCGCTGCCGGACGACCTGGCTGTGGTGGTCGACGAAGCTTATATTCACTTTGTTCGGGACCCGCTTTGTGCAGACGGGCTCGACTATCTGGAGAACGACACCCCGGTGGTCGTACTGAGAACCTTTTCCAAAGCCTATGGTCTGGCAGGCGTGCGGGTGGGGTATGGGGTGATGTCCCTGGAACTGGCGGAGTTGCTCAACAAGGTGCGCATGCCGTTCAACGCTAACGCCATTGCGCATGCCGCGGCCACCGCCGCCCTGGACGATGAGGCGTTCCTGCGCAAAAGCGTCGATCTCGTTCACAACAGCCTGGACATGCTGTATGCCGAGCTGGATAAACGGGGCATCCGTTACCATGCCAGTCAAGCCAATTTCTTCCTTATCGATGTCTCACGGGACGCCAACCAGGTGTTCGAAGCGATGTTGCGGCAGGGGGTGATCGTTCGCAGCATGGCAGGATACGGTTTTCCGGAGTGTATCCGCGTGAATACCGGGCTCCCTGAAGAAAACCGGCGATTTCTCGAGGCGCTGGACGCCGTCCTGGGCTGAACACCCATCTTTGCGCCCTGACCGATTGATGGATCAATTGATACCAAAGGAGATTCGATGACAGCCGGCACCATGCCTCCACGCCCCTTGTTGATCACCATAGATGGACCGGCCGGTGCCGGGAAAACGACCGTCAGCCGCGCTCTGGCGCGGGAATTGGGATACCGGTATATCGACACGGGAGCACTCTACCGCGGCATCGCGCTGGCGGCCCACCTTGCCGGCATCGCGGCGGACGATGACGATGCGCTCGCCGGATTATGCCGGCGAATCGAACTGGATTTCAAGTTTGCAGGCGATGACTTGCGGCTGATGCTCGACGGCACCGACATCAGCGGTCAAATCCGCACCCCCGAAATTACCATGATGGCTTCGGCGGTTTCCGCCCGTCCGGTGGTGCGTCGACATCTCCTCGATATCCAGCGTGCTTTCGGAGCGGCCAAAAAGGCCGTTTTTGAAGGCCGCGATATGGGGACCGTGGTATTTCCCGAAGCCGATATCAAGTTTTTTCTGGATGCAGACCCGACCATTCGCGCCAATCGCCGTTATGAAGAGCTGAAGTCCGGAAAAACAACCCATCCGTCCCGGGACGAGGTCGCCCAGGACATGGCCCGGAGGGATAAGAACGACAGCACCCGAAAAACCGCGCCGCTCAAACCGGCCGCGGATGCCGTCCGGATCGATTCGACCCCCATGTCCGTCGATCAGGTGGTCGCCGTGATGATGACCCATATTTCGCGTAAAATATAAGATTGATTGAAAAATATCGTTGCATTTTGGCCTGCCCTTGGATATAGTCCACCAATTATGCTACGGGGCTTAGCGTAGCAATATCAGCCTTAGGGGGACTTTAATAACCAATGAATACCACTGTTGACAATGAAACCAACCAAACACCACCAAAACAGGAAGACCCTTCACCCATGACAAGCGAAGAGGCGAAAAGCGCGCTTGAACAATTGGATACCAGTGAAGAGGACGAACTTCAAACCGAAGAGAGCATGGAAAACCTCATGGACCTGTATGAGGAAAGCTTCAAACGGTTTGCCGAAGGAGAAGTTGTAACCGGCAGGATTATCTCTGTAGATAAGGACCATGTGCTGGTCGATATCGGTTACAAATCCGAAGGACAGATTTCGATCCATGAATTCAAAGACGAAAACGGCGAAATCAAAGCCGAGGTCGAAGACAAGGTCGAAGTAATGGTGGAGTGGTGGGACGATGAAAATGAAGTCGTCGTCCTGTCAAAGGAAAAAGCAGAAAAAGTCAAAGTCTGGGAAGAGGTCAAAAAGGCCTACGATGCCGATGAGCCGATCCAGGGCACCATCGTCAGCCGCGTCAAGGGCGGTTTTTCGGTGGATATCGGTGTGAACGGCTTCCTGCCGGGTTCCCAGGCCGACCTGCGACCGGTTCGCAACCTGGACGAAATGGTCGGCAAGACCTTCGACTTCAAGATCTTGAAATACAACCGCAAACGCAGCAACATCGTCCTGTCGCGCCGGGTCATTCTGGAGACCGAACGCGAAGCCAAACGCACCGCTACCCTGTCGTCCATCTTCGAAGGCAAGGAGATGCCGGGCATTGTCAAAAATATCACCGAATACGGTGTGTTCGTCGATCTGGGGGGTGTGGACGGCCTGTTGCACATTACCGATATTTCATGGGGACGCGTCAAACATCCTTCCGAACTGTTCAACATCGGAGATGAGATCAAAGTTAAAGTCCTCAACCTCGACCTGGAACGCGAGCGTGTCTCTCTGGGCATGAAACAGCTGACGCCCGACCCCTGGACCGTAGCCGCCGAAAAGTACCCGGTGGGTTCACGCGTGACCGGCAGAGTGGTCAGCCTGACCGACTATGGTGCGTTCATCGAACTGGAAGAGGGGATCGAAGGATTGATCCATGTGTCGGAGATGTCCTGGACACGCAAAATCCGTCATCCCAACAAGGTCGTATCCGTGGGCGAAGAGGTCAACGCGGTGGTGCTGGATATCAAGCCGGACAACCGGCGCATCTCCCTTGGCATGAAACAGGCCAGTCCCAATCCGTGGGATGTGATCAGCGACAAATACCCGGTGGGCACCACCATCGAGGGCAAAATCAAAAACATCACCGACTTCGGTCTGTTTATCGGCATCGACGAGGGCATCGACGGCCTGGTGCACATTTCCGATATCTCCTGGACCAAACGGATCAAGCACCCTTCGGAGCTTTACAAGAAGGGCGATCTGGTGCAGGCCATTGTACTTGAAATCGATAAAGAGAACGAACGCTTTTCGCTCGGCGTCAAGCAGCTGCAGTCCGATCCCTGGGAAACCGTTGCAGAGCGCTACGAAGTGGGCAAGGAGATTACCGGCACGGTGACCAACGTGACCGATTTCGGCGTCTTCGTCGAGTTGGAAGAGGGCATCGAAGGGCTGGTCCACGTATCGGAAATCAGCAAAGAAAAGATCAAGACCCCGGTGGGCATGTACAACATCGGCGATCTGTTGACATCACGGGTGATGAATATCAACAGCGACGAACGCCGTATCGGGCTTTCCATCAAACGACTGGACATGGAAGACGACCAGGAGTTGCTCAACGAATACGTGAACAACATGGGTCCGGCGACGTCCAGTTTCGGAGAGATTCTTCGCGAAAACCTTCAGGGGAAACTCAACGAAGATTAATTAGCTTTTGTCACCAAGGTTGATATTGCAACGGCCGATGTGGTTGAACCACATCGGCTGTTTTGTATTTATTATAGAATCGTAACGTCCCCGATGCCCTCGCGCAGGATCACGGGGGTGTCATCGAGGAGAGAGATGACGCTGGAAGGCCCACCGATAACCGGGCCGCCGTCGATGACCAGATCCAACTGCTTTCCGAAATGTTCATCTATCAGCCAGGGCTCGTTGAACAGCTCGCCTTCGGGTGTCGAAGCGGTGGTGGAGATGATGGGGTTGCCCAGGGCGGTGATCAATGCCTGGCAGATCTGGTTGTTCGGTACGCGGATGCCGGCGGTTTTGCGTTTGGTCAGCATCATTTTAGGCACTTCCTTGGAGCCGTCCAGAATAAAAGTATACGGTCCGGGAAGCAGCCGCCGCATGGTCTTGTAGGCGTAGTTGGAAACCTTGGCGTAACGGCTGATGTTCTTCAGGTCGGAGCAGATGAAGCTGAACGGTTTGTTCTTGGGCCATTGTTTGATCTGGTAGACTTTTTCGATCGCCTTTTTATTCATGATATCGCAACCGATGCCGTAGAGGGTATCGGTGGGATAGGCGATTACGCCGCCGCTTTTAAGAATCTCTACAGCTTGATTGATCTTGCGCTGTGGGGGGTGGGTCGGATTTATTTCCAGTAGCACGTTTTCGCCTTCGTTATTGTTTTCGGTGTGCCCCATTTTCCCTTGCCGTACTTCTACTCTTTCGGATCATGGTGCCGGCGATGCATTTTTTACCGCGAGCCAAGCTAATAGTATTCGCCCGCATTGATGTCAAGACGGTAAATAATCCTTGTCTGCGTTCGCCGCCTTTGTTAGGGGAGGTCAGCAAGTGCCAAGCTTGCCGGACGGTGTAACAAAGTAAGCTTGAAATACCGCAAGGTCAAAAAACAAAATTCAATATATAGTATTGGGTTGATGGAAGATCACTATATATGGTAATATCGAACATTTTTAATGTTACGGATTCGATCTCTTTGAAATGACAATAAATACGGCCGGTCGTGCCCCTAAACGATAGATGCGGAGGATCCCATGAACAAAATTCCCCCCGAGGAGAGCTACTCATTTGACGATGTGTTGCTGGTGCCGAACTATTCGGATGTCCTGCCGAAGGACTGCAATACCCAGACGCAACTGACCCGCAACCTGAAACTCAATATCCCCATCGTCAGTGCGGCAATGGATACGGTGACCGAATATGCAGCGGCAATCAGCATGGCACGTGAAGGCGGCATGGGCATCATCCACCGCAACATGAGCATTGAGAGTCAGGCCGTTGAGGTCGATAAGGTGAAAAAGTCCGAAAGCGGCATGATCGTCGACCCGGTGACCATCAACCCGGAGCAGAAGGTGGAAGAGGTCCTGAACCTGATGGCCAAGTACCGCATCTCAGGCGTACCGGTAACAAAAGGCGAGCAGCTCGTGGGGATCGTCACCAATCGGGACTTGCGCTTCGAATCCGAGATGGACAAGAAGATATCCGAGGTGATGACCAAGGATAACCTGGTCACCGTACCGGAAGGCATCGGCCTGGAGGACTCTAAAAAACTGCTCCATGAGCACCGCATCGAGAAATTGTTGGTGGTGGACGATAAGGGCCTCCTTAAAGGCATGATCACCATCAAGGACATTGAAAAGATCAAAAAATATCCCAACGCCTGCAAGGACAGCATGGGACGCCTGCGGGTCGGGGCGGCCATCGGTGTGGGCGAAGACCGTATAGAACGTGCGCAGGCCCTGTTGGCTGCCGGCGCCGATGTGATCTGTATCGATACTTCTCACGGCCATTCCCTCAATGTCACGGAGACCGTTCGCGAGCTCAAAGCCACCTTCAGCAACGTCGAAGTGATTGCCGGGAACGTAGCGACCGCCAAAGGAACGGAAGATCTGATCGAGGCGGGCGTTGATGGCGTGAAAATCGGCATCGGTCCGGGTTCCATCTGCACCACGCGCATCGTGGCCGGCATCGGCGTGCCACAGGTCACCGCCATCATGAACTGCAAGGCGGTATCGAACAAAACCGGCGTACCGCTGATCGCCGACGGCGGCGTAAAGTTCTCGGGCGACATTGCCAAAGCCATCGCTGCCGGCGCTCATACCATCATGATCGGAAGCCTGTTCGCCGGAACGGATGAGAGCCCCGGTGAGACAATTCTATTCCAGGGTCGCAGCTATAAAGTCTATCGCGGCATGGGATCCCTGGAAGCGATGAAAAAGGGCAGCAAGGACCGTTACTATCAGACCGAGCAGGAAGAAGATGACAAGCTGGTGCCGGAAGGCATCGTGGGGCGTGTTCCCTATCGCGGATCACTGCGTTCCAACATCCACCAGCTGGTCGGCGGCTTGAAGGCCGGTATGGGGTATGTGGGGTGCCGGACCATCGAAGAGCTTCGCGACAAAGGCCGATTTATCAAGATTTCCGCAGCCGGTTTACGTGAAAGCCACGTGCACGATGTCATCATCACCAAAGAGGCGCCGAATTACCGGGTGGAGAACTAGACAATGAACCGGTACAGTCTATGAACGATACAACCTCCGATTTCGTCCATCTGCATGTCCATACCATGTACAGCCTGCTGGACGGCGCCATCCGCCTCGATGCACTCTTCGGCAGGGCCAAAGAATTCGGCATGCACTCGGTTGCCATCACCGACCACGGCACCATGTTCAACACCGTGGAGTTCTACCAGAAGGCACTGAAAGCCGATATCAAGCCCATTATCGGCTGTGAGTGCTATGTGGCCCCGCGGACCATAGCGGACAAAACCCCTGTGGACGCCAAAGGATTGCGCCATCTCGTTCTGTTGGCGGAGAATCAGGATGGCTATCGCAACCTGTGCAAGCTGGTCAGCACCGCGCAGATGGATGGCTTTTACTACCGTCCGCGTATCGACAAGTCCCTCCTGGAGGCCCACCACGACGGTCTGATTGCCATGTCGGCCTGCCTGCATGGCGAAATTCCCATGCTGATCAAAAGCGGGCACATGGACCAGGCCGAAGAATCTGCACAGGCATACCAGCGGCTTTTCGGGGAAAACAATTTTTTCCTGGAAATCCAGAACAACGGCATCCCCATACAGGATACGGTCAACGATGCCCTGAGGGAAATGAGCGCCAAGCTGTCCATTCCCCTTGTGGCCAGCAACGACTGCCACTACCTGGACAAGACGGACGTGCGCGCCCACGATGTACTGCTCTGCGTGCAGACCGGTAAGACGGTCAATGACACGGGGCGGTTCCGGTTCCGCACCGATCAGCTCTACTTCAAGTCCAAGCAGGAGATGAGCGACTATTTCGGCGAATTTCCAGGGGCCATCGAGAACACCGTCGATATCGCCAAGCGCTGCCAGGTGGAATTCGATTTCAAGACCTACCACTTTCCCAAATTCAGCGACGCCTCCGATCTCAGCGCCGAAGAGCTCTTCGTGCAAAAGGTCAAAGAAGGTTTCGAACGCGTGTGGGCGATCATCCAGACCAAAAACCCGGATGCCGACCTGGCGGTATACCGGGAACGGCTCGATTACGAAATCGGCATCATCAATAAGATGGAATTCCCCGGGTACTTCCTTATCGTGGCCGATTTTATCAACTACGCCAAGAATAACGGCGTTCCGGTGGGGCCGGGTCGCGGGTCGGCCGCCGGCAGCCTGGTGGCCTACAGCCTGGCGATCACCGATCTCGACCCGATCGAACACGGCCTGATCTTCGAACGTTTTCTCAATCCGGACCGCATCAGCATGCCGGATATCGATGTGGATTTCTGCATCAACGGGCGGGACAAGGTGATCGAGTACGTCAGCGAAAGGTACGGCGGCGGCGATTATGTCGCCCAGATCATTACCTTTGGAAAGCTCAAGACGCGCGCCGTGATCCGGGACGTGGGACGCGCCCTGGATATCCCGTTGGCGGAGGTCGACGCCATCGCCAAACTGGTGCCCGACGTGCTCAACATCACACTGGCACAGGCCCTTGAGCAGGAACCCAAGCTCAAGGATCTGGAAGAGACGCGTCCCGATGTGGCCGAATTGATCAGCATCTGCCGCACCCTCGAGGGGCTTCCCCGTCACGCCTCCACACACGCCGCCGGCGTGGTGATCGGTGACAAGCCGCTGGTGGAGTACCTGCCCCTTTACAAAGGTAAAAAAGGCGAGGTGGTGACCCAGTTCGATATGAAACTGGTGGAGGGCATCGGCCTGGTCAAGTTCGATTTTCTCGGCCTGCGCAATTTGACGGTCATCGACTACACACTGAACCTGATCGAAAAGCAGGGCAAGCCGCCGCTCGATCTGACGGCCATCGATTTTTCGGATCCCGGGACCTATAATCTGCTGGCAGCCGGGGATACCACCGGTGTCTTCCAACTGGAAAGCTCCGGTATGAAGGATCTGCTCGTACGGCTCCGGCCGGAGAATTTCGATGAGGTCACCGCCCTGGTGGCCCTGTATCGACCCGGCCCGCTGGACAGCGGCATGGTGGACGACTTCGTGGAGCGAAAACACGGCCGCAAGGAAGTGGCCTACATGATCCCCGATCTGGAGCCGATTCTGAAGGACACCTACGGCGTCATCGTCTACCAGGAACAGGTCATGAAGATCGCCGGCGCATTGGCCAGTTATACGATGGCGGAAGCGGATGGACTGCGTAAGGCGATGGGCAAGAAAATCGCCGCCATGATGGCCGAACACCGCGAACGCTTTGTCAAAGGGGCCGTCAAAAACGGATACGAGGAAGACAAGGCAAAGGCCCTTTTCGACCTGATGGAGAAATTCGGCGGCTATGGGTTCAACAAGTCTCACAGTGCGGCATACGCCCTGATCGCCTTTCAGACCGCCTATCTCAAAGCGCACTATCCGGTGGAGTTCATCGCAGCCCTTTTGACCAGTGAAATGCACTCCATCGACGGGGTGGTCAAATACATCAATGAGTGCCGCGGCCATCAGATCGACGTGCTTCCCCCGGATGTCAATCATGGCGATACCGTTTTCACGGTGGCGGACGGGAAAATCCGGTTCGGCCTGGTGGCGGTCAAAAATGTGGGCGAAGGTGCCGTGGACGCCATTGTGGAAGAGCGTGAAGCCAATGGAAATTATGCTTCCCTCTTTGACTTCTGCGAGCGCGTGGACCTTCGGCGGGTCAACAAAAGGGTGGTGGAGAGCCTGATCGCATGCGGTGCTTTTGACGGTTGCGGTGCGCGCCGTTCCCAGATGATGGAGATCCTGGAGGAGGCCATCGATTATGGCCAGAAAGTCCAGAAAGAGCGGTGCGATCCACAGATGGGGCTCTTCGACGACGGGGCTGAGTGCCAGCTCTCGGTAACCGCTCCCACCTTGCCCAACATACCTGAATGGGATGAAAAAGAGCGCCTGTCCAGGGAGAAAGAGTCCCTGGGGTTCTATATTTCGGGACACCCGCTCAACCGGCATGAGGGCACCATGGCCAAGTTCTCCACCGTGCATACCGAGAATCTGTCAGAAGCTACGGACGGCCAGATGGTGCGTATCGGCGGCATGATCACCACCAGCAAGGTGATCCGCACCAAGCGGGAAGAACTGATGGCCTTCATTCAACTCGAGGACCTTCGCGGCAGTGTGGAGGTGATTGTATTTCCATCGGTATACGCCGAGTGCCAGGAATTGCTGGGGGATGACGCACCGGTCATGGTCCAGGGCAAGGTGCAGGCGGATGACAAGGGCGCCAAGATACTGGCGGACACCCTCATTCCCATGAAGAAAGCTGAGGCATTGTGGACCTCCAAGGTTCAGCTCAATATCGATGCCCAGCGGACCGACAAGGCGGTTCTTGCCGATTTGAAGAAGGTATTGCGCCGCCATCCCGGAGATTGCCAGGGGGTGATGACCATTAAAACAACCGGGAATATCCAGGCCGTCGTTTCCATGGCCGAGCACTGGCGGCTGCAGCCCGGCGAGGCGCTGTGCCGTGACGTCAACGGACTGCTGGGGTATCCGGCCGTCGAGACACTCTGCGGAGAGATCAATGCGTCCGACAACAACGACAAGCGCAGGTGGAATGGGAAGAGGCGGCGCTGATTGCCCCATGAGGAACGGTGATACTTACTCGTACTCGTACTCGTTCTCGTACTCGTAATCGGTCATTTTTCTTCTTCGATTACGAGTACGAGAACGAGTACGAGTACGAAAAACCATGAACTTTGAACGATGAACCTTGAATCTAAACGAGCCGATGGCACTCGAAAATAGAGAAATTACTTTGGGCTTTTCGCCCTGCCCCAATGATACGTTTATCTTCAACGGACTCATCAATGGTGAGGTGAAGGTGCCGGGTTGCGCCATCCATGAGCAACTGCACGATGTGGAGACCCTGAACCAGATGGCGTTTGAAGCGAGACTGGATGTGACCAAGCTCTCCTTTTACGCCTGGCTCATGGTCAAGGATCGATACCGGCTGCTCAACAGCGGCGGAGCCCTGGGGTTCGGCTGCGGGCCTGTGGTCGTATCCAAGAAACAGTTGAAACGCGAGGAAATCGATGACTGCCGGATCGCGCTTCCGGGAGAGTGGACCACCGCGCATCTGCTCTTCCGGCTTTGGGCCCCTGGAGCGCGGAAACGCTTGTTTGTGCCCTATGATCGCATCTTTGAAACCGTGGCATCAGGGCAAGCCGATTGCGGCGTGATTATCCACGAAAGCCGTTTCACTTTTGCCCGGCAAGGGTTCAGGCAGGTGGTAGACCTCGGCGAATGGTGGGAGGCGCATTCCGGTGGACCGATTCCACTGGGATGTATTGCCGCCCACAAACGGATTGAAGCGCAATTGTCGGAAGAGATTGACGGCGCGATCCAACAGAGCATCCGGACGGCCCAGGCCGATCCGATGGCGGCCTTGCCCTATATCCGCGCGCACGCACAGGAGATGACGCCCCAGGTGCTCGACGCGCACATCGCCACCTTTGTCAATGCCTTCAGTCTAGATCTGGGGGAAGAAGGGCGTGCCGCAGTCGCCGCATTGGAAGAAGCGGCGCGCAAGACAGGAATACTGCCATGACGGGATTGATTTTCGCCACACTCACCGAAGCCAGACCCTTCATCGAATGGAGCCGGGCCATACGGGTCGACACCGAACCGTTGGAGGTTTACCAGGTACCGTCCAAACCGGATATGTTCATTACCATCAGCGGCGTCGGAAAGGTCGCCGCCGCCGTCGCCTGCTGTGCACAGATCAAAGAGCTCAAAGTCAAAGAAATCGTCAACGCCGGTGCCTGCGGTGCATTGCAGCGCGGCTCCCGCTATGCTCCTGGAGCGGTGTATTGCATCACCAGCGCGGTTGAGGGCGATCATGACAACCCGGTGGTGCCGCAGCAGCCGATCCTATCCGACGGGCGGATCGACTGGGATCTGCCGGCGGCGCGGTTGGTAACCTGTGATCGCCCGGTCTTTGACGACCAGGGGCGCGAGGCGCTTTCGGAAAAAGGGGATCTGGTGGATATGGAGGGCGCCGCCATTGCCAGGGTCGCTGCCATGCACGATGTCCGCTGGTCCATGGTCAAAGGTATCACCGATCATGCAGGTCCGGGTGACCGTAACGAGCTGAAACGGCACCTGACCACCGTCAGCGAAAAGATCTGCCGGCTCCTTTGGAGCCAGCTTCGGGGCTTGTAAGATGAAACCAGTTGTCGCCGTCATCGGCCGTCCCAATGTGGGCAAATCGACGCTTTTCAATCGCATCACCCGCCGCCGGGATGCGATTGTGGACGACAGGCCCGGCGTAACCCGGGACCGTCACTACGGAAACGCCGCCTGGAACGATCAGGAGTTCATGCTGGTGGATACCGGCGGATTTGTCAGCGGCGACGACGACCGATTTGCCGCCTCCATTCGATTTCAGGTCCAGCAGGCCGTGGCAGAAGCCGACGCAGTGGTGCTGGTGCTGGACGGAAAAGGGGGCATCTCTCCTTTTGACCGGGATCTGATTGACTGGCTGCGGGTCGTCGAGCGACCCGTTTTTTATGCCGTGAATAAAATTGACGGGATAGAGCAGGAAAAGCACCTGTACGAGTTCTACGGTCTGGGGATCGAAACCCTTTATCCCCTGTCGGCCGAACACGGCTACGGCGTTTCCGATCTTCTCGATGATGTGGTTCGACAACTGCCGCCCGCCGCTCCGGAGCCCGAAGAAGATCACATCCGCATCGCCCTGGTGGGACGGCCCAATGTCGGTAAATCGTCATTGGTCAACCGGCTCGTGGGCCAGGATCGGCTGGTGGTCAGCGATGTGCCCGGCACCACCCGGGATGCCGTCGACACGATTTGCGAGCACCAGGGACAGTCTTATCTGCTGATTGATACCGCCGGGATCCGCCGCAAAGCCAAAGTGGACCTGAAACTGGAAAAATTTTCCATCATCAAGGCCCTTAAGCGCCTGGAACGCTGCGATGTGGCGCTTGTAGTGCTGGATGCCGGCGAAGGGGTCACCGAACAGGATATCAAGGTGGCGGGTTATGCCAACGAACGCGGTTGCGCCGCTATTTTCGTACTCAACAAATGGGATCTGGTGGATAAGAAAACCCATACCACGCGGGAATACGAAGAACAGGTCCGCTATGCATCGAAATTCCTGAATTTCGCGCCGGTGATCACTGTTTCCGCCCTTTCCGGCCGACGCATCCAGAAGATTTTTCCATTGGCGAAGGCGCTTTACAAACAGTATACCACCCGCATCGGTACGGGGCAGGTCAACCGCATCATTACCAATGCCACCAACCGAACCGAACCGCCACTGCACAAAGGACGCCGGCTCAAGTTTTACTACACGACACAGATTGCCGACCGGCCACCCACTTTTGTCAGTTTTGTCAACTACCCTGAGGCGGTCCACTTTTCCTATCAACGATATCTGCTCAATCAGCTGCGGAGCGAAACCGGACTGGACAAGATTCCATTGCGGCTCTATTTCCGACAGCGCAGCGGAAGAATAGATTTCGGTAAAAAAAAGAAACGGCGGCGATAGGGAATGTCTTATATCTTGTAGGAGCGGCTTTCCGCCGCGAATATCAGGCAAACCGCCGATGTAGGGGCGAAACTGGTATGCGCCCGGACGTGTGATTCGCGGCTGAAAGCCGCTCCTGCCTCTTTTTTTACGCGACATTGGGGTTTTCCCGGGTGGTGTTGCGTTTTCACTTGCCTTGAAAAGCGACTGTTTGGTATGCTCTCTAAAATTTCTCGCGTGTTTTCAGAATTTTAGCGAAAGCGTTTCAGCTTTGGTCCACTTCGACCGATAAGACTATCCGAACCGGTGGCATCAACGGTGCGGATCATTCACGGCACAGAGGCGACGCCCGAAAGATGACCATCATAACTTAAGAGTTGGATTATCCTCACGGCGGTGGGAATGCTGCCTGGATGTCATCAGGGGACCCGCGGAAGCAAACGCTGCCCCCTGGACTTACAACGACAAGGAGAACGATCATGGTTTGGTATTACAGGGACAACGATCAGGAGATAGGGCCGGTGAGCAAGGCGGAACTGCAAACTCTGGTCAAATCCAAGCAGGTGAGCGCCCAAACCCTGGTGAAGAGCGTCGAGATGACCGACTGGATCCCGCTGATCGATGTGGTACGCGGAAAAACCGCAAAACCGCAAGCGCCACCGCCACCGCCGCCGGAAGATTCCGTCGCTGCCGATGCAGCGTCCGTTGACATTGCGAGCGGGGATGAGATCGTTGATTTGCAAATGGAAGCAGAAGGCGACAACACCGCAGAGGGGGCCCTGGCTCCCGCGGCAGCTGATAGCGGCGAAGCCGCGCAACTGGCCATATGTTCCCAATGCGGCGGTACTTTTCCCGAAGATCAGGTCATCTCCTTTGACGACCGCATGGTCTGCGCTTCGTGCAAACCCATGTTCGTGCAGAAACTGAAAGAGGGAGCGTCTTTGCCGTCCACTGCAGCCTACGGCGGTTTCTGGATCAGGACAGTGGCCTACATTATCGATGCGGTGATCTTTGGTATCGTCAGCCAGATCATCATGATACCGCTCAGCATGTTCGTGATGCCGTCCATGATGCAGGCCGGTGATCAAGCGGCAATGGGAGGCATCCTGGCGCTTACCGGCATCAGCATGTTCATCGGTTTTCTCGTCCCGGTCCTTTACTACACCATTTTCCACGGGCGGTGGGGCGCCACCATCGGAAAGATGGCCTGTGGTCTGCGAGTGGTCACCGCCGAAGGCGATCCGATTTCCTACATGCGGGCCTTCGGGCGATTCTGGGCCTTTATGCTCAGCGGCCTTATCCTTTACATCGGATACTTCATGGCCGGGTTTGACGATGAAAAACGTTCGCTCCATGACCGCATCTGCAGCACTCGCGTGATCAAAAAACGATAAACATCAGCTGAGTTGACTTGTGATTGCTTGCCCGAACTGCCGAACCTTATTACCGGCCGATATCGCCAATACCGGACAGCTCCATGCGTGTCCCCAATGCAACACTTTTTCCCGGGTCGATCTCTTCAATGCCTTTCACCGTCCGGTGGGAAAAGGGCAAAACGGAGAACATGTTCAGACCCAAGGCGAGGCCGAGTGTTTTTACCATCCGGGGAAGAAAGCGGTAGTGGACTGCTCCAGTTGCGGCAGGCTCCTGTGCGCGCTGTGTGAGATCCCTATCGATGGACGCACCCTTTGCGCCACCTGCCTTCAGGCCGGTCGTAAACAGCAGCAGATTCGATCCCTGGACCGAGGCCGCATCCATTACGACAGCATCGCTCTGCATCTGGCCTTCTGGCCCATGCTTTTCTTTTTTTTCCCCACCCTGGTGACGGCGCCGGCCGCGATATTCGTGGTGCTGCGGTATTGGAAAAGCACGCAAAGCATTATCCCCCGGTCCAGATTCCGGTATGTTCTGGCGTTCCTGCTTGCCGTGGTGCAGATTATCGTCTGGATTCTCGTATTCATCAGGATTTTGACTTAGCGTATGGCTCGAAAAGAAAAATTATACAAGAGAATGCCGGGGCGGCCGATTTCCCCGTTTGGGGTCAGCTCGTTGTGGCACGGGGCAGACCATCTGCTGCTGGTCGAGTCGGTATTTTTTAAGGAAAGATACCGGCGCTTCTATTACCAGGACATCCAGTCCGTCGCCATGCATCGCACCGGCACCCATTGGGTCTGGACTTTCGTATGGGGCGCCCTTGCCTTGCTGTTCGGTGTCATCGCCTATCTGGTTCCGGGCACCCCATATGTCAGCAGCACCCTTTGCGCCTTTTCGTTTGGCGCCCTGGCGGTGAACCTGTCGTTGGGAGCGTGCTGTCATGTTTTCCTGCAAACAGCGGTTCAGCGGCATCGGCTTGCGACCCTTAAGCGAGTCAGGACGGCGCTGAAATCCATGGACCGGATCGCAACGTTCGTCGAGGCGCATCAAGGGGCTTGGGAGAAGCAGAAGAGCGTCGACGTCCGGCAGAAGTCATCGGATGTTGCCGCTTCCGGTCCAGGGACGGGGCCGTCGACCACAACCCGGGATGCCGAAGAGAAGGCACCGGCCGGCCCCTACAAACCACTGCTTCACCAGATCATGTTCGGACTGTTTGCCGCCGCCGGCCTGCTGGGCGTCGCTCAGATCGAATTGAAAAATCTGCCCCTCGGCTTGTTGGGTGCGTTGCTGCACGGTGCGATTCAGATTATGGTGATCGTTGCGCTGGTGCGCTGGTATCGTCATCTCAAGGGGACCACCATTGCCAAGTTGAACTGGCTGGCGCTGATTTTTATCAGCATTCAAACCGTCGTGGGGTATATCCTCTACTTTGTGGTGTCGTTTCGATACCCTGAAATCAACTACCACAACTGGGCCATGTTCAAGCAAATGTTCGAACTGCAGATGATGGACCATCCGCTGGCCCTCTCAGGCAGCGTAATCTTCGCCGGAGGGAGTCTGTTGCTGGGAGTTTTTGGAATACTGCTGATAAGAAGACACGCCATGCATTCGACGTCTTGATCAACGCCGCTGTGCCGGCCGATAGAAATCGAGCACAATCCGTTAACGACGGATCTGCCGCCGCATCGCCCCTGATATTCAGGACCTGCATCGATAAAATGAACGACCTGTCCACACAAAGATGTTACAACCACCAACGCCGTGAGGCGGTGGTGCGCTGCCCGGACTGTCAACGGTATTTCTGCCGTGAGTGCGTTACGGAGCATTCGCAGCGCATGCTCTGCGCCCGGTGCCTGACGCGCTTGACCGAAGGCCAAAAGAAGCGTTCTGCGATCTGGATCAGAGGGGGCTACATGCTGGTCCAGGGCTCCCTGGGGTTTCTGCTGTTGTGGTACGCCTTCTACATTGTAGGCCTGGCGCTGCTGAACATTCCCGACACCTTTCATGAGGGAACCATCTGGGAGGCGCAGTGGTGGACCCAAAAATGAGAAAGAGCGCCATGGGAACAGAGCCCGGCGCCATTTCGCTGGTCGAAAGGGCCGTCCATCTGCTGCGCAGAAATAACTGGACCGCCCTGGCCGAGTATTATGTGGGGACGCTGCCGTTTGTACTGGCCCTGCTCTACTTCTGGTCCGACATGAGCTCAAACCCAATGGCCATATGGTACTGCGCCCCTTCGGCCGCAGGTATTGCCCTGCTCTTCGTCTGGATGAAAGTGTGGCACGTCCGATTCTGCCGGCGGTTGCTGTGCCGGCTTCAGAACGCGCCACCTGAAAAGTGGACATGGCGGCGACTCGTGTCCACCACCGCACGGCAGACTGCTCTGCAGGCCACCGGCGTCGTCGTGCTGCCCCTGGCCGTCATCATCCTTTTTCCGCTGGCATGGGTCTACGCCTTCTACCAGAACGCGTGTGTGATGGATGATGCCCAACCCAAGGGCTTGATGAAGCTGGCCGGATCTGCAAAGGCGCAGGCCGCATTGTGGCCGGGCCAGAACCATGTCCTGCTGCTGGTGTTGAATCTTTTCGCCCTGGTCGTTTTTCTCAACATCGGGGTCACCCTCGTTTTTCTACCGCACCTGCTCAAAAGCGTTTTGGGCGTCGAAACCGTATTTACGTTAAGCGGTATGGGCATGCTGAACACCACTTTTCTCGCGGTGTTGGGCGGATTGACCTATTTGTTCATGGACCCGATTATCAAGGCAATATATGTATTGAGATGTTTTTACGGGAAATCCCTGAAGACCGGAGACGACCTCAAGGCTGCCCTGCGCCCATTCCTGAAAACGGGAGCAGTGGTGTGGGCTGCTTTTCTGCTGGCGCTTCCTGCTGCCGCGGCCCTGTCAGGCAATGCCTTCGCCCAGGCGGCTTCGCGGCAGATGCCCGACGAGCAGCATTTTGCGCGTCAATTGGATGGCCAGATAGAGTCGGTCCTGTCCCAGAGGCGGTTCGCCTGGCGGCTGCCCAGGGAAGAGGTGCCCGTTCCGCCCGAAGAGCAGGGCTGGATCGGCGCCACCTTCAAATGGATCGGCGAGAAAGTCGAAGCGTTCTTCAAAGCAGTGGGCAGATGGATCGAAAGATTGTTCAAATGGCTAAGAAAAATAATGCCTTCTCCTGAGATCTCCCAGTCTTCCGATAGCGGCGATTATCGCGGGCTGGTGCGCTGGATTTTTTACGCCCTGGGTTTCGGTTTGGCGGTTTGGCTGATTTTCTGGCTGATACGTTGGTTCAAGAACTCCCGGCCAATGCCGTCGGCGGAGGCAGAAGACACAGGCCCGCTGGAAATCGATTTGAGCGACGAGAGCATTACTGCCGAAGATCTGCCGCTGGACAGATGGCTGGCCCTGGCCCAAGAGATGGTGGAACAGAAAGATTTCCGCAGCGCTTTGCGGGCGGTGTATTTGTCGGTTCTGGCCCTATTGGCCGCTGCCCAGCGGGTTCAGATCGCCCGTTATAAATCCAATCGCGACTATGCGGTCGAATTGGCCCGCCGGGCGCACGCAGAGCCGGAACTGCTGCGCGCGTTCGATTGGTGCATCGGAATATTTGAACGCTCCTGGTACGGCATGCATCGCGTAGACCGGCAGCGGTTGGATCAATTCATGGATCAACAGAAGAGGATTGCCGATCTTGTTCAGATTCCCGCGTAACATAATTCTGTTGGCGCTGATCTGCGGCATTTTGTTCGTCGTCGGCATGGTGCAGCTCTTTCTGCTGCGCTTCGAGGCCGGTGATATTTATCCGGCGTATTCTTCCCTGAGAAGCGATCCGTTGGGCAGCCAGGCCCTTTTCGAAAGTCTTCAACGCATCGCCCCGGATTCGGTGCATCGCAATTTCCGTCCCTTGCAACAGGCTGAAATGGACGGCCATACCACGCTGATGCTCATCGGCATCGGCAAACGCGGTTTCATCTGGGCAAGGCCCCAGTATGATCAATTGCTGGAGAAGTTGGCCCAATCCGGCGGCCGGCTGGTGTTGACCTTTACCCCTTCGCCAAAGAGCGCTCCGGCCGACGAACAGGACAGTGAGCAGCCCGCGTCGGATGCCGACGAAAAGAAAACCACATCCGATGAAGGGGAGGCGGAAGAGGGTACAGCCGATGGGGAAACCGCCGATTGTCAACCATGCGACAATACCGATAATATCGTTGGCGCCGGGCTTAACGCCCTCGGGTTCGACTTCAATGACATCGTCGGCACAGAGTGGGAAGACTTTGCCGATCGTTTTTACGGTGCCGGGAATTTTTTACCCGAGACATTGCCGTGGCGCTCACCGCTCTCCTTCAATCTGATCGACAACAGCTGGGAAACACTTTACACCTGGCAGGGACAGCCGGTGGTGGTTCAGCGGCCCTGGGGCGACGGCAAGGTGGTAATGGTGGCCGACAGCTATCTGCTGAGCAATGAAGCGCTGCGCAACCACCGCTATCCAGAACTGCTGGCCTGGTTGGTTAAACCGGGCAACCGCATCGTCTTCGACGAATCGCTCAAAGGGTTGCTCAACCAGCCGGGAATGGCCGGTCTGGCAAGACAATACCGGCTGTACGGAGTTTTTGCGGCGGTGCTGGTGGTGGTCGTACTCTTTGTCTGGCGCCAGTCCGTCATTTTTATCACACCGGTCCGCGAGCTGAAATCCGCCACCCACACGGCGCCGGCGGCCGGTGGAGATACCAGCCAGGGACTGGTGCATCTGGCCCGGCAGCACATCGACGCCGGCGCGCTGTTGCCCATATGTCTTCAAGCGTGGAAAACACAGGCTGCCCGAAACGTTTCGGCATCGCGCATCGCCCAGGTCGAGGCCATTGTGGCGGCCGCCGCAGCTGACACGAGAAATGAAAAGCAAGTGAAAACCTATATCGAAATCTGCGAACTGCTTAGACAAGGAAGACGCTCATGACTGACAACCTGAAGGAAACCCTCGTCCGTGCCAAGGAAGAGATCGCAAAAGTGATCATCGGGCAGGATCAGGTGATCGACAGTGCGTTGATCGCCATCTTTACGGGGCACCATGCCCTTATCGAAGGCGTTCCCGGTGTGGCCAAGACTTTGCTGGTACGGACGCTGGCCCATGTGCTGGGGTGCGATTTCGCACGTATCCAGTTCACCCCCGATCTGATGCCGGCCGATATCACCGGCACCCATGTCTTCAACCTGCAGAAGAACAGTTTCGCGCTGGTCAAGGGACCCATCTTCACCACCTTCCTTCTGGCCGACGAGATCAACCGCGCCCCGGCCAAAACCCAATCCGCCCTGCTGCAGGCCATGCAGGAGCGCACCGTGACCATCGACCGTCGCACCCATGTGCTGCCGGAAAACTTCACCGTGTTCGCCACCCAGAACCCAATTGAATACCAGGGGACTTATCCGCTGCCCGAGGCCCAGGTCGACCGGTTCATGCTCAGAATTCCCATGCTGCACCCGAATAGGCAAGAAGAACTCACCTTGGCCCAGCGCATGCTGGGACAGGAGTCTCCCGAGGCGGTATTGAAAAGCGGGGCCGTCAAACCGGTGATTACGACCGAAGCGCTGACTGCGCTGCGGCAGCAACTGGAAGCGATACGGGTCAAAGAGGAACTGGTGGCCTATCTCGTGGACATCGTCCGGCAGACCCGCGAGCACCAAGGCGTATTGGTGGGGGCGGGGCCGCGGGCCACCCAGGCGCTGCTGCTCAGCAGCCGCGCCGCTGCAGCCCTGGCAGGTCGGGATTTTGTGACGCCTGATGACATTAAGACCATGGCGGTGCCCGTATTGGGGCACCGCATCATATTGAGACCTGAATATGAGATCGAAGGACTGGCCATCGAAGAGGTGATTCAGCAGATCCTGCAGGAGGTGACGGTACCCCGATGATGGTACCCCGCATGCGTCTCATACTGCTGGCGGCCGTCGTGATGCTGACCGCCGGTTTCCTGGCGGCCTGGCAGACTGCTTGGGTGGGGTACGCCGTAGCGGCCGTAGCGGCGCTCACAGTGCTCTCCGTCGCAGATGCCGCCACCCGCCGGAAAGCCCTTCAGGCCGTTGCGGTGTCCGTGCCGGACGTCGTGCGCATGACCGTCGATAAAACCTCCCGGATACCGGTCACCATCGGCAAACCCGAAACGATGGCCGGAAGGCTTCGGCTGGGGGTGGCCTTGCCCCGGATGATCGACTCGCAGCAGGAGGACCTGAATGTCATGCTGGAAAGCGGACATGACAGTTTGGGCGTTGCGTGGCAATGCCGGCCGCTGCGCCGCGGCCGGTACCGGATCGACCGCTGCCACCTGGAGGTGGGGTCTTTGCTCGGATTGTGGGACCTGCGCCGGCGGGTATCACTGGAGGGCGAAATCCGCGCCTATCCCAATCTCGTCAGCGGTCAGCAGGGGATGCGGGGGCTTTTCCGGAGAAGAGAGTGGGGGTTGCGCACCCAGCGCCGGGTGGGCAAAGGACGGGAGTTCGAGCAGTTGCGCGACTATCTGCCCGGCGACAGTTTCGAGGACATCGACTGGAAGGCCACGGCCCGTCGGCGACACCCGGTTACACGTGTATTCCAGGTCGAGCAGGCCCAGGAGATCTATGTGGTGCTGGACAGCTCGCGGCTCAGCACCCGCAGCGCAGCATACGTGACCGATCGCCGTCAATTGACCCGCTCCGAAGAGGCCGTCCAGGCCACCACCATCTTCGAACGCTACATCGTCGCATCACTGGTCATGGCGGTGGTCGCGGATCAGCTATCCGACCGGTTCGGCCTCCTGATCTTTGGCGACAAACCCGAGTGCTTTATCAAAGCCGGCCGCGGACGGGCCCACTACAATGCCTGCCGGGAAGCCCTTTACAACAGGATGCCGCGCAGCGTATCGCCGGATTTCGACGAACTCTTCACCTATGTGGGAACCCACCTGCGCAAGCGATCTTTGCTGGTCTTTCTCACCAGCCTGGATGATCCGGTGTTGGCGGATTCATTCGTTCATGCCATGAAGTCGGCGACCCGGCAGCACATCCTGATGGTCAACATGTTCAGGCCGCCCGGCGCCCATCCGCTCTTTTCATCAGCGGACGTCAAAACGGTCGATGGCATCTACCAGCAGCTGGTTGGGCATATGCACTGGGCCTCCATCAATGAAACCCAGCGCCGGCTGAAGCAGCATGGCGCCGCCCTGCATCTGTTGGATGAGCATCAATTATGCAGTCAACTGGTCAACCAGTACATGGACGTTAAACAGCGACAGATCATATGATTATCGATCTTAAAAAATTCATTGCCAATGAGAGGCCCTTCTGGTCCGAGCTGGATGAGATGCTCAATCGCAGCGAACGGGACCCCTATCGCCGGATGGGTTTCGAAGAAATTAAGCGGCTGCACTACCTTTATCAGCGGGCGTCGTCCGACCTGTCCAAAATTTCAACGTTTTCAGCCGAGCGGGCCATCAACGACTATCTGGAATCGATGGTGGGAAGGGCATATGCCATGATTCATGCCGGCCGGCAGGAGGCAATGCGGTTCTCTTTCTGGCGGTGGTTCTGGGGGACCTTCCCCCAAACCTTCAGACGCCGGAGGCGTGCCTTTTTCCTTTCGCTGGCCATCATGCTGGTCGGCGTTATATTCGGCGGCGGTGCCATTGTGTGGGACCCGGATGCCAAGGCGGTGCTGATGCCCTTCGCCCACCTTCAGATGGATCCTGAAGAGCGGGTGGCCCTGGAAGAGGCGGGCGAGGAAAGCGATCGCATGAGCGGCCGGAAAGGCCGTTTCTCTGCTTTCTTGATGACCCACAACACCCGGGTATCCATTCTCGTGCTGGCGCTGGGTATGACCTGGGGGATCGGAACGGTGTTGGTGCTTTACAGCAATGGCGTCATGCTGGGCGCCGTGGCCGCCGATTATATCTGGGCGGACCAAGGACTTTTCCTGGCCGGGTGGCTGCTGCCCCACGGCGTCATCGAAATCCCCGCCATTCTGCTGGCGGGCCAGGCAGGTCTTTTGCTGGCCGGGGCCATGATCGGAAGAAAGTCTGCGCTGTCCTTCGGAGAACGGTTGCGGGAGGTGGTACCGGATGTGGTGAACTTGATCTGCGGGGTCGCCGTCATGCTGGTGTGGGCCGGTATCGTTGAGGCGTTTTTTTCCCAATACCATGCGCCGGTGCTTCCATATGAAGTCAAAATCACATTCGGTGTGATCGAGCTTTTGATGCTGGTCGCTTTTCTGCGCCTTTCGGGAAGGCGCCAGGTACGCCCTCTGACCTGGAGGCGCATCAGGGGCTGGATGCGGATCGGGAGATAGCGTCTCGATCTTCAAAAGAATGGAACATGCATGCAGGATCACCAACTCACCATACGCACACCTGAAGGGGTGACGTTTACCCTCCCGCTGGCCGGGCCGGTGGCCCGCTGCCTGGCATGGATTATCGATGCCGCCGGCGTCATGGCATGCTATAAGTTTATCCAGGTGCTCATCGGACTCGTCAGTTTTATCAGCGTTGATTTGTCCACCGCGGTTTCCATTTTTGTCTTTTTCCTGTTGCGTACGGGTTACACCATCGGCCTGGAGTGGTACTGGCGGGGGCAGACCGTGGGCAAACGGGTCATGGGGTTGCGGGTGATGGATGTCAACGGTCTGCGGCTGCAACCCAGTCAGATTATCATTCGCAACCTGCTGCGGGCCGTCGACAGCCTGCCGCTTTTCTACCTGCTTGGCGGCGTTACCAGTCTGATCAACCGATACGGTCAGCGATTGGGGGATCTGGCAGGCAACACCATCGTGGTGACGTCCAAAAAGGAATTGGCGCCCGATCTCGACCTGATCATGGACAAAAACGCTTACAACAGTCTGCATGCCTATCCCCATCTGACCGCACGGCTGCGGCAACAGGTGGTGCCCGAAGAGGCCGCCATTGCTCTGCAGGCTTTGATGCGCAGGAACCAGCTGGCACCGGAGGCGAGGGTGGTCCTGTTTGACGAGATTGCGGCGCTCTTCAGGAACAAGGTCGGCTTCCCCCAGGAGGCGGTGGAGGGCGTGTCGGATGAGCAATATGTCCGAAACGTCGTCGACGTACTCTTCAAGGCGTCGATGAAACCAAGCGGCAAGGCCTAAAATGAAGCACGGCAACCTGAAGCATTCCAGGACCATTCATATTGACGGCGTGGGCGACGTGCAATTGCACCGCAGCCGCCGCGCCAAGCATATCTGCCTTTCGGTTCGACCTTTTAAAGGCGTGCGCATCGCCGTCCCCTGGAATGTATCGTATCAGGAGGCCATCGGCGTGGCTGAGGAAAAAGCCGATTGGCTGGTCAAACAACTGCAGCGCTCGGCCCGCCTCGAAGAAGAGGCCGACACCTTCCACCGTCAGCCGCCCATCAATCGGGCGGTTGCCAGAAATGTCCTCGTCGACCGGCTGGAGGAGCTTGCCCTGCGTCACGGATTCGCCTACAACAAGGTGTTTGTTCGCAACCAGAAGACCCGATGGGGCAGTTGTTCGGCGAACAACAATATCAACCTGAACGTCAATCTCATCCGCCTGCCTGCCGACCTGAGAGACTATACCATTCTGCATGAGCTCGTGCACACCCGCATCAAGAACCACGGCCCGCGGTTCTGGAAGGAGCTGGAAAAGTATATCGAGCGGCCGCGAGAGGTGGACAAGCGATTGAACCGGTACGGCCCCATGCTGCTCGGAAGACCTTAGGAAGCCGCACAATGTCGAACAAGGACCGATGCGTGTCGAATCGATGCGTAGAGGATACATTTGAAGCATGTTGGACGTATGACCTGTCATGATAAATTCAGTCTAATCACCGTCGCTAAGACGGCTATTGTGGTCCTTTTACTGGCTGCCTTCGCTTCGGTTGGGTATGGAGGCGAGACCTACTATATCGATGACAGCCCTCTGCATTTATACAAGACTATCAACTGGTGGTACGACAGCACTCCCCAAGAGTCCACCACGTTGTGTGGAAAGCCCATCAAGTGCACGAATGAGGGCAACGCCCGTATTGAGTACGATGAAATCAACCAAAGCGTCGAACTCAAGATCAAAGGCGGGTTCGCCAGTCTGCTGCTGGCGTTCAAGACTTGCGAAAAGTGTTATGGCCCTTCCAGTCTGAAATGCGTCTGGCGCAACCAGAAGTATATCAAAAGCTCGGCCATCGCCATTCAATTGAATAAAGATGACGTCATTGACGGTATTACCTTCATCAACGTGAAAAAAGAAGACGCTCGGCAGATCATGAATATGGTACATGGAATGCTGTTCGTCTTAGAAGGCGTGATCGGCGGTCTGAGCAACAGCAGGATAGCGATGCACGAAAGCGCCGAACTGCTCAAGTACTGTCATGCGGAACCGCAACTCCGGGATCAGAGTCCGCAATATCCCATCTCCCTGAAAATCTTGAATGCCAACACCAATGAAACGCTGGCTTTATTCAGCATGACCTGGTCGCGTTAAGCGCATTAAAATATATAGCCTTACAGTGCTGTTGTACGCGCGTTGGCGTGGCACACAGGTAAGTGTTGTCGCCTGGCGAATGATTGTCCCCTAAATGACATAATTTGTCAGTATTTGTGTATTTCGCTGCCGTATTTTGTGACAATTATTCCATAGTTTATTGTGAGGGGATGGTATTGTTGTGCGTATCTGTCTGATAACAAGTCAAAAAAGTGGAAACGGAATTTTTGGGCATAATAGTTGCAAATAACTTCCCGTCTGAAGTTCCAGAATTACACGCAATCACCGTGTCATAAGTAATTACGCATCGATTAGCATTGAATAAGCATATTGCCTTTATTCATTAGTCTTATGCGCAGTTATATCAATTCGCCGTGTATATCAGCGAGTGGTCGACGAATGGCCCAGTCACCAAGCGGTTACCAAGGTCTCAATATTCTCCGTGATGACCTGAGTATGCGGGTTTGGTTGATATGACATTATCTGACCCATAAGACGGCAATAGATAAAAGGAGTGAGCATTAAATTTGAATACGTCTTTTTGATTTACAATCTTTTCGGAAAACAAGAGCTATCGTTACTGTAGAAATCTGGATGCACACGTTGCTGAAGCAGAACCTCGATCTAACAAAGAAGAAGTGGAGTTAGAGCTCTAATTGCTCAATGACGTATTTTATGGTCTTAATTGAAGAGTGCAAATATAGTTTTATCAACAGCAGGGCAGGCAATACCAACTGGCTCATGGAAGTCTTGGACTGGAAGGGTTGTTTGACCGGTAAGATTAATTAAACAGGGCTCAGCCTCAGGCCGGAGCCCTGTTTTTCTTTTTAGGCACAGGAGAAAATAAAGGGAGAAAGTGCAATGCTATCGCTTCGCCATTTTACTATCGTCCTTTTCATGGCAATGGTTTTAGAGGTTTTGCTATCCATGTTGCCGGAATGCGGGTATGCGCAGCAGGATATACCGGAAATCGTAAAGATATCCTCCGAGGCCGACAGGGCCGTTATTCGCAATGATGAAGGTCGGTTGCGAGTCATTCGTCCAGGCGACAGGATTACACCGTATGGAAAAGTTCTGGCTATTTCCAAGCAGCGAATCGTCTTGAAAAATGAAAAAGCGGAAATCGTTATCATCAATATTGAAAACGGCAAGCAATCCATACAACGCGTTGGGAAAATCAACAAGGCGGCCTCCGTGCCGCGTATTCAAATATCTACAGAAGATGAAAAGCAGTATGGACGCCAGAAAAATGGGGTGGCCAATGACTTGCGTAAAATGACAAACAAATAGACGCGGCTTGCGATAAAGGAACAAGGGTCGCCGTACCTTCACAATAGAAACAAAATCGCTATGAGGTTCAAGATGGCCAGATGGATTGGAAGTGGAGAAATTATGCGAAAGGGCCAACAAAGACTATTTATGCTCCTGGTCTCTTGCCTGCTGTGGCTTTTTATGGCCAATACCGCCCACGCACTTACGGCGGAAAAGGTCGCCGACTTCGGTGATGTTCTGGTTCTTGAGGTGGATGGCAACTACGACGCCCATCTGGCTGGCGGGTATCCCAACAGCGAAGCCAGGGAAGAAATCGCAAAAGAGTTCTTCAAGTCCCGTCCGGATGACTATGATTTTTTGTTTGTCTTTACAAACTTCGATTTCAAACTTCCCGATGAAGAAGTCGTTGCCTTCTATCAGGAGGTCCGCAACGACGTTTCCGGAATTGGAAAGGAAATATTTGATAACAGCTGGTTGTTTGGAAGCAACGGCCGGCTGCAGGGCACCATCGATATGGGAAACCTTTCAAATTGGGCGACCGACCCCATGGACAAGGATTTTTCATTTTTGATGGGGACCATGAGTCATGAACTGATGCATCGCTGGGGCAGCTTTGTCCACATTCAAGCCGCCGGCGAAGATCAAAATCTATTAGGTAGAGACGACAGCCATTGGAGTTTCCTGCTGGATACCAAAGGATCGCTCATGTACGGAAATCCATGGCAGGATAATGGGGATGGTACTTACACTTCTTTAAAAGGACGAAAATACTACTGCCCGCTTGACCTCTACCTGATGGGGCTGATCGATAAAACCGAAGTCCCGCCCATGTTGCTAATCGACAGTCCGGGGACGGATCGTAATCAGGTTTCAAAACCGGGAATTACCATCAGCGGCACCCCTGCTTATGTGACCATCGATGACATCATTGCCGTCGAAGGAGAGCGATTTCCAAATCATCTGTCGTCTCAGAAGACGTTTAAAATCGCCTGCATATTTGCAACCCGACCCGGCACCTTCACCGGTGATGAGCTGCCGGTGCTGCGTACCATTATCAACAATTGGGCGATATGGCACTCGGGTCTGACCGACGGCAGAAGCACCATCGAATATCAATACAGCATGCTGGAATCGTTGCCGTTCAATCCCGGACCGGACGATCTGCCGCATCAGCCCCGGCCCACGCCGGTTCAGGTGGAGGAAGCAATTGCCTGGCTGATCGAACAACAAAGCGACGATGGCAGCTGGTCCGACTCGGAAAACACCACAGAAAGGGATTCGGCGGCGGCGCTGAAGGCCCTGAAACCTTTTTCCCAGGCTGAAACAAACATTGCATCGGCCTTGCAGTGGATCCGGCAAAACGGGATTCAGGCGGGCACGGATTACCTGGCGCGGCAGATGGAAGCTTTGGCGGTATCCAATGCGCCGATTGAAGATTTTAATTCGGAGCTGTTCGGACGGCAGAACCTGGACGGTGCATGGGGACCGGATACAGGTTATGTGAGCAGCCCGACGGACACAGCCCTGGTTCTGCGCGCGTTGATGGCCGCAGGTCAATTGAGTGCCCCAAAGCTTTCAGAAGCAGTCAACTTTCTTAAACTGAATCAGAACCTGGATGGCGGATGGGGGGGCGGCCCTCAGGCCAGCGATATCCAAACAACCGCCAATGTGCTGCTTGCCTTCGCTCCGCTGCGGGTGCCGTATGAATTGAACCTGGTTGTCCAACAGGGGTTGGCATGGATTTACCAGCAGCAACGCAGCGACGGCGGTTTCGGAGAGGACGCCAGTACGATTTATGACACCGCTGCCGTATTGATGGTGCTTAAACGATATGATGGTGATCCGCAGTATTTCGGGCCCGCCATTGAGTATATTCAGACGATGCAGTCGATAAACGGCAGTTGGCACTCCAGCGTGTATGAAACCGCGTTGGCCGCCGAAGCCCTGTATGTTTGGAAGGATTCGGTGGACGCCGACCTTTCGATTATAACCTCGGATATTACGTTTTCGCCCGGTACCATAACGCAAAATCCTCAGACCGTTACGGTCGATGTGATCGTCCACAACAATGGTCTGGCAACCGCCGATGGATTTAATGTCGCGCTTTACGGGGAGACCATCAGTGCCGGTACGGTGCTCGATAGCCAGCGGCTCACCATAGCAGGGCAAACCACCGCGACGGTTCAGTTTACCGTCAGCTTCAGCGACACCCAGGACCACCGTCTCTTCGTGGTGGCCGATACAGACAACGAAGTGATCGAAACCAATGAAGCGAACAATACCGCCCTGGCCATCCTGCTCAATGATATGAACATGGATCCGGACCTGCAAATCCGCACCGACGACATGTTTTTTACGCCGGCAGGCATCAGCCAGATGCCGGCCGCCATTACACTGGATGCCACGGTTTTCAACACGGGCATGACCGATGTCGCCGCAGTGACGGCAGTATTGTATCAGGACCTTGTCAATGACAGCGCCAAAATAGCTGAGCGGCAGTTTTCTGTTCCGGCCCAATCATCGACAACGCTGTCGATTGATTTCACAGTCCTCGATGGCGACACCCATCGGTACTACCTGGTCGTTGACCCTGCCGATCAAGTCGCCGAGCGCAATGAGTATAACAACACGGCTATCAAGCAGTTGACATCAAACCCGGCCTATGACTTCGGATTGCGCACACAGGATCTGTCGACGTCCGCGTCCACAGTGGAAATGGGGCAGCAACTCACCGTCACCGCGGTGCTCAGAAACTACGGCAATCGTGACGGATATAACGTGCCCGCACGATTTTACATCGAAAATGAGGGCCTACAGTACGATATCGCCACTCTGCCGGTTGATTTACCGGCCGGCGGTCAGATCGAGCTCCAAGTGCCGTGGACGGCTGATCGGGCAGGCACGGATATGCAGGTCGTTTGTCAATTAGACCCGTTTAACGCCTTTGCCGAAGTGTCAGAGGCCAATAATGCCGCTGCAACGACGCTGACCGTCAATCCTTACCCTGACCCCAATTTATTGCTGAACCATCAAGGGATTTCGATCACACCGACGCCGGTGCACCAAGGTGCAAGCGCTACCATCACGGCCACCATCGCCAACACGGGTGGCGGGCAGGCCACAGATGTTCACGTACAATTTTCATGGTTTGAACCGGGCCAAGCGCCACAACCGCTGGGCAGCAGCACAATTGCAGTGCTGGCGCCCGGCCAGAGCGTCCAGGCGCAGTGGGTCATCGACCAGGTGGATGTGTCTGGCATACGCCATATACAGGTAACGGCTGATCCCGACAATACCATTGCAGAAGTATTTGAAGAAGATAACAGCGCCTTTGTCGAGGTCGATATCCTCGGCCTGCCCGATTTTGTCATTGAGGCCGGTTCGATTCGGTTCAATCCCCCGGCGCCGGCAGACGGTGAGACGGTCCGGGTGACCGTTTCGGTACAGAACGCGGGCCGACAGAGCGCGCAGAACGTTCCGGTGGTTCTGTCGGAAGGCGGGCAGCAGATCGCCCAGGGCGTCATCGCCAACATTGCGGGAAATGCTCAGGCCGAAATAGCGTTTGACTATGATACCACCGGAAAGAGCGGCATCCGATATCTGGATGTCGCAGTGGACCCGAACCGGACCATTGCCGAGCAAAAAACCGACAATAACACAGCACGCCGCACTTTGGGCGTCCAAAACAGCGATCTGTGGCTCAGTCAGAACGTCATCTCCGCCAACGGCAATCCCGACCAATTCAGTACGACCTTGTTTTTCCGCCTCGACGGACCCAGTGATGTGGAGGTGGTTGTCGTCAATGAAAAGGGCGAAATCGTGCGCTCTTTCAACGGAGAGGAGCTGGAGCAGACCACCGGCGGCAGCATCACCTGGGACGGCCGTAACGAACGCGGTGTACTGGTGCCAGACGGCGTCTATCAGATCCAGGTACGCGACCTGCTGGGCAACGTTTTGCTGGGCATGTCCGTGACGGTGGACAACAACCTGTCCGCTCTTGTCGAGGCGGCCGGGACCGAATTTCTCTCCACCGGAAGCATTTCCTGCCATTTGCCGTATATTCACAGGTGGCAGTGGTTCTCCGACGAAAGCGGCATCATCTTCATGGTCAGCGAACCGGATGACGATGTGCCGGCGTATCCACCCGGCGTCTACACGATGACACCCAGCGGCAGCGGGATTCAGCCCATTGTGCCGTCCGAATGGATGCATGGCACGGATCCCGATTACGACTACACTTTTGAGGACATATCGCTCTCACCGGATGACAATACAGTCGCTGTCATTGTCAGCAAACGCAACCGAAACGGCTATGGTGATTTTTCCGAACTATGGAGCATGGATCGCTTCGGAAACAACCGGACCCTGATCGATACGTTTGTTCATGAACAGGAAGATGGGACCTGGGTCCGGGATTATGTCAAGGACGGCATTTACTGGTCGGACGACGGTGCCAGATTTGCCTATATTGCTGCAAATGGGGGGACTTCCTGGGGCCAGAGTGTGCGCTTGTCGCGGCCGGATGGAAGTGATAAGGTCTCCTTGCCTTTCAATATCGAGCGCGCCATCTTCGAATTTCACTGGGCGCCCGATGGGCAGCATTTCTCCTACATTCTCTATGATCAGACCAATCAACAGGAATCGTGCGTTGTTGGTGACCTTTCGGGACAATTGAATGAACTCTATACGCTGCCGGCCTGGGAACACTCGGCGTTTCATCAGTGGATCGACGCACGTCATTTTGTCTTTACCCATGATGACGATCAGCAGAACAGGGGCGTTGTCGTCGTGGTGGATGCCCTCAATGGACAGGTTTTGGAAGAATTTAATAATGTCCTGGAAAGTAATTATGCCACCGAGTTAAAAATCCGTCCGGGCGGCGGCGGCTTTGCGCTATCATCTGCGCCGAACTTCTACCAGGATGGCAATATTAATCTTCAATACTGCGATATGAACGGCGCCTGCGAGACATTGCACCAGAGACCCAACCTCGGATATTCCGATGGATTCGAGGGCTTAAACTGGTCGCCCCAGGGCGACAGGCTGGCCGTTGTCGACGCTTTCTATGAAAAGACCGGTGATGATGAATATGCCGGTCACCTCGTTGTCATCGATTGGCCTTCTCTGAACACGAAAACCCACGCTGTCGAATACCCGAATCTACTGGAAGATAGTACCCCCTATTCGTTTCACATCTATACGCAGCAAGGCGACCTGTGGGTTGAGCAAGGAGAGTTGCACTACGGTTCGAACCTGGAGACGAAAACGTTGTCGCTTCCGGCCCTGACGCCCGATGATCAGGGGCACGCGGTGCTGCGCATCGTGCAAAGCGGAACCGACCAAGCCCATGTGGACGCAGTGGCACTTCGCTCGGCTACCGAAAGCTTTTTGCCGGTCCGGGCGACCGTTGTCGCCACCGGCGGGGATATTCTTCAATCCGTTATGGCCCCGGACGGCTTGCTTGCAAGCGTCGCGGGAGAAAGCGTGGCCTACGAATGGGAGAATTTGCCGGCCCATACGCCTTTCACCCTGGAGATGCATGCCAATGAGGCCAACTCCGTCGACGGTGACGCAGGTAGTTCAACTTCGGAGCAAGCGCAAGCGGAAGATGAGCGCCCCTACGCGCCGATGGAATTTGACGGCCGCGAGATGAGCTGGTTCAACGACGGCCAATATCTGCTCAGTCGGAGCAATGCGGATGGTGTCTTCGCCTTTGATTCGGAAACCGGGGAGAAGACCCTGTTCAATGTCGATTGGCGTCACCCCAGGCTGTCGCCGCTCAACCGTTACATTACCAGCATGGAATGGGACCGGGACTGCAACGGCCAGGGATACAGCTTGATGGTGCTCAAATCGCTCCTGAACCTGACCGCCGAGCTGAAGGTGGTTCGCAAAGAGTCCTACCTGGAGATCCGGGGGACCGCCACCGACCGCAATTTTGCGGACTATCGCCTGGAGTACGCCGATACGTCGGCTCCGGACCAGTGGCGCCCCATACGACCGCCGGTGGAAACCATGGTCATCGACGATGTCATGGCCGACTGGGTGCCGCCCCAGGCCGGCATCTATACGGTTCGCTTGACCGTCACTGATCAGGCGGGGCACACTGCCGTGGCAAGTCGGCGAGTATCCTGGGGGCTGGATTCACCCATTGCCGACCTCTACCTGGAAGATACCTACATCTCACCCAACGGCGACGGCGTCAAAGACGCCATGCGGCTGCACTACACCGTCCACGAACCGGTCAATCTGGAATTTTATGTCTACAGCCAGCAGACCGGCCAACCCGTGGCCACCCTGCTGCGCAGCTATACCGCGCTGCCGGCCAATGACGGCAGGGATGTTTTGATGTGGGATGGCCGTGACGACCGTACCGGCGAGACGGTGCCGGACGGTGCGTACCATATCGAGGTGTTGGGTTACGCCTTTGCTTTTGTCGTGGATACGACCCCGCCGGATGTCGACCTGGCATTGATGCGCATCGAGAGCAGCGTTGTCGAAGGCGAAATAATTATCGAAGCCAAACTGAACGGTTTTACCCTGGACGACAATTTCAGCCACTGGACCATCGAGCATGGCGAGGGAGTTAATCCCCAGACGTGGCAGGTTCTGATTAGCGGCAAAGAAATATTCGGTATCAATACCGATTCCCCCGGCGAGCCGGAGACCATTCACTCCCTCCAGAATGAATCGCTGGGCGCCTTTTCCGGAAACAAGTTCCGTATCACGGTCGAGGACAAGGCAGGCAATCGCAGCACTGCCACCACCGAGATCCTGGAAGAACTCCTGGTTATCTACAATTGGGACGCCCAAGGCCTGGGGACAAAAGATATTAGCGTCCGCCGCCGGGAAGACGGCAGCTTTCCCGAGCCTTCAGGGGATGAGCTGCCGGTTACCCTCCTCAGGGGCGACCACCGTCGGCTGAAGATGGTCAACACGGTCCGGAAACCGGTCGGCATGGTCCTGCAATACCGCATCGGTATGAATTGGGTTGACGGGCTGCAATCGCAGGGTGTGCCGGATAATTCAGCGGTCGTGGAATTTCCGGGCGAGATCGCCGAACTGGACTCGGTCAATGCCGTACGGGTCAAGGTGACCGATGGCGACGGCACCGACCATTATTCAAATGCCGTCTCCACGCGGCAGATATTGGGCATCGACTGTGTCCTGCGGAATTGCACCTTGCCGATAAAAGTATACCCCTTTGAGGACCTGGACTATCTGGCCCTTTATGCCGACAGCGAGGACAACATAATCCACCAGTGGGATACCGCCAACGGCCAGACCGTACCGCTGGGGGATATGGCCCTTCCCATCGACTGCGATTACTTCCTCACTGGCGGCAAGTTCGGCATCATTGGCGTCGGACTCAGCGGGAAGCAATACCGCTTCAGTAAAACCGTCCAAGCATGTAAGGGCTCCGATGACTCAGCGGGCGCCGACACCGGCAGCTCAAAGCTGGTGGTCACCTATGCCAAAGCAGCTGCCTGCAATACGCTGTCACCCGGAACGGTTCGCGTCACCGCCAATCTGGATGACACGTTCCGGAAAAACGCCACCAAGCTGGCCTACTACCTGCGACTGCAAGACGGCACCTCGCAGCTGCTGCGCGAATATGATCTGGCCACCGAGTCATGGGGATCGGCGGAGCTGGACACCAATGCCGCCGGCGCCAACGGCCTGCCAATTTACGAGGAGGGTTTCTACCCGGTGGAAGCCGTTGTCACCATCGTTGACAATGGCGTTCAGTCCGAGCAGCGCATCAATCGCATGCAAAAAAGTTATGAGACGGGGAATCCCGAAGATAGAGCGCTGGTGTCGGCCAGAATCGTGGTGGACCGCACCCTGCCCCAGGGGGCGATCACATCTCCGGCGGCGGGGGCGGTTATCTGCCCGCGGCAGCTGGGCGACAAGTTAGTAGTGGACCTTGCGGGCACGGCCCATGACAGCCTCCTGATTGCTTCTTACAATCTGCAGTATGGCTACGGTCATTCAGTGGCAGACGACGCCTGGCATACCATGTCCGATATCTATGGGCATTCTCTGAAAAGGTACTATCCAGTTGCCGGCGGCAGCCTCGGCACCTGGGATGTGACCCACCTGATCGACCGGAAGGTGACCGTGCGCCTGACCATTCACGATGTCGCCGGCAATCGGTACTGCGTCTCCCAACCCTTAGTTTTCAACACCGGATTCCAGCTCATCGCCGCGCCGGATATCAAGCAGTTCTCCCCCAACGGCGACGGCGAGCTGGACAGCGTCACCATCCGCTATACACTGGACCATGCCGCCGACCTGACCGTCACGGCGCTGCAGCAGGGCGCCGCCGTCAAGACCATCGCGACCGGCGTGTCCGCTCTCGCGGGTGAAGGCGAATTCATATGGGACGGCACCGACAGCAGCGGGCAGTGGGCTGCCGACGGCAGTTACACCATACGGGTTGCCGCGACCGACAGCTGCAACAACGTCAAGGTGGTCGATATCGAAGATGTGGTCCTCGATCGCACACCGCCGACCGTGCTGATTACCTATCCGCAGGCCACGGACCAGCTGGGCATCGTGGCGGAGGTGCTCGGTACCGCTGAAGATCCCCATTTCAGCGGATACCGTATGGAGATTCTCGATGAGACCGATCCCGAGCCCCTGCAGGTTCTGGCCGAATCCAACGACATGGTCAAGGACGGCATCCTGGGGCGGTGGAATACGTTCGGTGTGGACGGGGTGCGCCTGATCCGGTTGTCCGCCTGGGATACCCTTGGCAACACTGCAGAACAGCAGGTGCGGATCGATCTGGGCCAGCGCAGCAACCTGATCACTGCTCTGGCGGCCGATCCGGATCTCTTCTCGCCCAACAATGACGCGCAGTTGGAACAGACCGTACTCAACTTCAGCCTCAACAGTGCCCTGAACCAGAATTACAATACCACCCTGGAACTGCTGTCCGAGACCGACCAGGTCGTCCGGACCTTCAGCCAGGACGACATGGCCGGCGGCGCAGGCGCCTTTACCTGGGACGGCCGCGACAGCGGCGGCCAGATGGCGGCCGACGGGGTCTATCGAGCCGTACTGACCGCCGCTTTGGTTTCAAATCCATCCATCACGCACCAGGAGCAGGTGACCATCATTCTGGATGCCGTCGCACCCCAGGTGCTGGTCACCAGTCCCCAGGATCAAGCCTTTGTCAACGGCCCGCTGACCATCCAGGGAACCATCGACGACGCCCATATCGAACACTACCGAGTGACCTTGGACGGCGCAGATGGCGAACGTCTCCTGGACGAAGGGTCGGTCAGCCGGTATGAGCACACCTTTACCGGCCCGGACGAACTGGCCGACGGCCCCTATTCCCTGACAGTGCAGGCCCGGGACCGCGGGCAGATTGAAACCCGGATCGCCCTGACTATCACCGTGGATAAAACCGCACCCAAGCTGACCCTCTCATCGCCGGTCAGCGGTGATATTTTCGGCAACAAAGATCCCCACGTCGATATTTCCGGAATGATCGAGGAAGATAATCTGGCCCAATGGCAACTGCGCTACCGCCTCCAGAGCGCCGGACCCGACCAGTGGGCTGTCATTGCGCAGGGAGATTCCCTGGCCGGAGGCGCTATCGAGCATCAATGGCCGGTAGGCCCCGACGATCTCGTACCCGACGGCCGGTATATTCTCTCCCTGTATGCCATGGATCATGCCGGCTGGGATACCGAGGCAACGGCCAACATCGTCATCGATAACACGGCGCCGTTGGCTGCGATTACAACCCCGGCATCGGGTGGGTACATCAAAACGCCCACAGCCATCGTCGGCTCCGCAGCCGATGAAAACCTGACCGCCTATCGGCTCGAATTCGCAAACGGTACATGCGAGGAGGCCGATAGGTGGAGCCGCATCGGTCAGTCCAATGCTTCGGTCCAAAATGCCGATCTGGCCCGATGGATGGTCCTGCCGCCAGACGGCGATTATTGCCTGCGGCTGACGGTCGAGGACGCTGCGTCGCACACGGCCGCTGTGCGCGTGCCGGTGAGCGTGGACACCCAGCCGCCGGCGCCTGTGGCGTTGAACGGGTGGATCGAGGATCTGAGTCATATCCGTTTGACCTGGACCGCCTCCGACGATGCCGGAGTAGTGGGCTACAATCTTTATCGCGACGGTCAAAAACTCAACACCGAGTTAATTGCCGGCACCCAGTTCGATGATGCCGACATGGTGCCCGGGACATACGCATACACGGTCCATGCCGTCGATCGGGCTGATTGGCAGAGCGAGCCTTCCAACGAACTGATACTGGACGTCGACCTGACCCCGCCCAGCGTGCGTATCGGAACGCCCCGGCAAGGGGACGTGGTTGCCGATCTGGTGAATATTGAGGGCATGGCCTTCAGTAAAGACGATTTCAAGGAATATCGTCTCCTTGTCGGCCAGGGAGCCGACCCGGTCCAGTGGCAGTTGATCCATCAATCCGCTGTACCAACCTCCTACGGCCGCTTGGCCCAATGGGACTGTCTCGCTTTGAACAGCGGCGAACTGTACACCATCAAACTGGAAGCCGAAGATATCGCCGGCAATATCGGCGAGCATCGCATCAGCGTCACCATCGACAATCAGGCACCGGCGCCACCTGTCCTGATGACGGTTGCGGCTCAGCCGCAGCCCGGCAACACCATCGATGTCACCTGGCAGGCGAACAGCGAGCCCGATCTGGCCGGATATCTGCTCTATCGCAACGGCGTATTGGCCAACGCCTCCACAGAGGTGGCCGGCGAGCTGGCCTCCCGCCTGATCGATGCCACCACATATACCGATGCGGCCCTTTTCGACGGGACTTACGAGTATTATCTGCTGGCCATGGACAATGCCGGCAACCTGAGTGCACCGTCCAACACCCTTTCAACCACCATCGACCTGCAGGCGCCCCATGCGGTCATCAGCGACCCTCAGCCGAGTCACCAGTTCGACCGGACCCTGATGATCCAGGCCGTGAGCCTGGATCAGGACATCGCCAGCGTGCAGATCCAGTATAAAGCCGCTGCCGCAGCGGATTACATCGATCTGGGATCCGCCCTGAACAGCAGGCCCTACGTTACTTCCCTCGACCCCATTGCGCTGGGGCTGGCGTTTGGGCAATATCACCTGCGCGCCGTGGCCACCGATGTCGGCGGACGCACGGACAGCCAGCCGGGAGGCATCACGGTGGAGTATCGTGATGTGACGCCGCCGGCCGCACCGGTCGACGTTCAGAGCGCCGTCGACGGCGGCAGGGTGACCCTTACCTGGACCGCCAACAGCGAGTCCGATCTGGCCGGATACAACATCTACCAAGTCGGCAGCAGTGGGCCGATCCTTCTCAATGCCGCACCCGTACCGGAGCCGACTTACATCGTCGGTGAGGCCGAAGATCTTCCCGACGGCGATCACCTCTTCCAGGTATTCGCCCTCGATACCACCAACAACCGGAGCCGCGGATCTGAGGAAGTCGGCGCGACGGTCCACACCCCACTGTTGGAGCAGCCATATACACCCACCCAGCTGGAACAATACAGTTTTTACGGAGAGACCCGTCCGGGCGAAACCGTGGAAGTGTTCAACGACACCGGCAGCGGTCCCCAATCCGTGGTCACCGTTGCTGCCGACGGCCAGGGACGCTTCTTCTGCGACGTCGTTTTCAGCCCCGGCTGGAATGAGATCACCGTGCGCTCCACCGATGATCAGGGCAATATCAGCAAAGCTTCGGCTCCGGTGATGGTAACCTATGTCCAGCCGCCGACGGCACCCACCGGCCTTGCCGGAGAGGTGACCGACCACGATGTGGCGCTGAGCTGGAATCCCAATCCGGAAAGCGATCTGGCCGGATACAATGTCTACCGCGACGGCCAGCGGCTCAACGCGGACGTGGCCGTCACCGGCGGAACCGCGACGGCATCGGTCTATGGCTACATGGCTGCATACGCCGTTGACGGTAGCCCGGATAGTTCCTGGCGCGGCTATGTCGATGCGACCGGCACTCCCATCTGGTGGCAGTACGACATCGGCCAGACCGTTCTGGTCAACCGCCTGACCCTGGAGTGGAACAACCCGAATGGGCTGCCCGACAGCTATGAATTGCAGGCCTGGACAGGACAGTCGTGGGTGCCCGTGATCCGGGTGATGGGCAACACCCAAACCAGCAACGCCTTCACCTTCGCGTCGGCATACCCCACGGACCGGATCCGCCTGGTGATCGCACCCGACGCAGCAGGGCTCAATACCGGATGGCATTACCTGGCTGAATTCAAACTGTGGCGTCTCGATCCGCATTCCGGAGAGACCTATTCAGATCTGTCCGTGCCCGACGGCCGCCACAGCTATCACCTGGAAGCCGTCAACACCATGGGGTTGATCAGTGATCCCTCCCAGACCCTTGACCTGGATGTCGGCGATGTGACACCGCCGGATGCACCGGTCCTGACGGCCGGCGCCCTTGGCAGCGCCATCACCCTGAACTGGACACCCTCCGGCGCATCGGATCTGGCCGGATATCGCATATACAAACTGGTGGGTCAGACCTGGCAAGTCCTTGCCCAGGGCCCGATTGCAGCCGTCGACTATACGGACAGCGATCTGCGCAACGGCACATACACCTATCGCGTCACGGCCATCGACCTGGTGGGCAATGAGAGCGCTCCCTCCAACGAGGCGTCGGCCGTGGTGAACGAGGCCTTGCTGGCCCGGCCCCAGAATGTGGGTGCCGTTGCACGGCCCCAGGGCGGCGCCATCGAGGTCTGTTGGGACGCCGTGCCCGGTGCGGCCGGTTACCGGCTTTACAGGTCCCTCAATGCAGGCGGCCCCTATGACATCGTGACCGACGAGCTGATCAGCGATACCTGCTACCTGGATACCGGTCTGCAGGACGGCCTCACCTACTACTATATTGTCCGCGCGGTGGACGCCCTGAGCAATGAAAGTCCGGACAGCGACGAGAGCACCGCCGTTCCGGAGGACCTGACAGCGCCGGATGCGCCGGTGCTTTACGCCCCCACGGTGACGGGCCGGCCCATCAGCGTGGCAGAGCCCCATACCCATATCCTGGGCTGGGCCGAGCCGGGCGCAGAGGTGGCCTTGCTGCATCAGGGCGAACCCGTTTATGGGACAACGGCCGATTGGTACGATATGGACAGTGCCGTGGATCTTGGATTGAGTCAGGGACAGGCAGCGGATCAATGGGCTGTCTCTGATGACGGCCGCCTGGTTGCCGTCGCCGGATACGATTCCAACGCATCGGACTATGCCTGCCGTATCATCGACCTTGACAACGGGGATCAGGCGACCCTTTACGGATGGGTCAGCCACCTTTCCTGGTCTGCGGAAAACACCCGACTGGTCTATACCCAAAGCACCGGCTATGGGGACCGTGTCGTGATCTACAACTGGGCCGATCGCAATCCCATACAAGTATCCGACGGGCAAGGCCTTTACAGCGAGCGCACACCGTCCTGGAACGCTGACGGCACGCTGCTGTTTGTCAGCAACCAGTCAGGATACGACCGGATCATGCGATACGACCCGTCAAACGGGCAGACCACGGCACTGGCGGATGTCTCGCAGGCCCAATTCCCGAAATTATCCGCCGACGGCCGCTATGTGGCTTATTTGGTCGGCAGCGATCTCTATTATATCGATCTCCAAGCCGGCGGCGGCCCCGTCCTCGCGGCATCGGCTTTGTGGCAAGACGCAAACGAAAGCACCCGGTTCGACTGGACCGCCGACAGCGCGCGCCTGGTCTATCTCACCGATACCGGAGGAATGGTCGATCTGCTGGCTTTCAGCCCAGCCGATTTGACCACCCAGGACCTGATCGTCACCGGCGACCTGCGCAATTTTCAGATCCTGCCGGGCGGCCGGCACGTAATCTACCTGCGCGACACGGGGACCGGCATCCAATTGTGGATGGGTGATCTCGACGGCCGGACGGCCCGCCGTCTGGACGTCGATATTGACGGTGAAGGTCCCGACCATCTGGCTGTGACCGACAGGGGGTCGATCGCCTACCTCAGCGACCGGAACCTGCGCACCGTCCTGCCAGCCGGACGGTTTGAATTCCCGTTTGTCGATCTGACCCTTGGAGAGAATCGCTTTACCGCCACCGCCCAAGACGCCGCCGGCAACACCGGCAGTCCGTCCGATGCGATCCTTATCGTGGTGGATGAAACGTTGCTGCCCGACATCGAAATCGCCGCCGGTGATCTGTACAGCTATCCCTATGTTCCCATCGACGGCGACCAGGTCGAGTTTTCAGTGGTCGTGAGCAACAACGGGTTTGTCGAAGCACAGGATATCAATGTCTTCTGTTATCTGCTCAACCCGGACAGCTCGGAGGAGCTGGTTTATCAGACCACCATCGACCGGCTGGCCGCCGGCGATCAGACCGTGGTGCAGTTCGCGTGGGACAGCACCGGACGGCCGGGCGGTTCAGAGCTGATCGTGGAGGCCGACCCCAAAGATCTTATCTTTGAGTCTTACGAATACAACAACTACGCAAGTCTGGCGTTCTACGTGGCGGCCACCGAAGGCCTGGCCATGGAGACCAAGACGCTGTTCGATCTCTATTTCGCCAACGAGCCGATGGACATCACCTTGAACCTGTATAACAGCGGCAGAGAGCAAAACGTCTCGCTGACCGTCGATATCGTGGATGAAAACTACCAGCCCATCGCGAACGTGGCCCAGGCCGAAATGACACTGCCCTATACGCCGAAATTGACCGGAATCTATACGTGGAACACCGGCACCACCCTTGCCGGGTCCTACTATATCCGAAGCATTCTGACCGATGACAGCGGGCAGTTGACCCAGAACCTGGTACCCTTTACCATCGAAGCCGACATGGAGCTCGAAACGCAGCTGGTTACCGACAGGGCCGCCTACGGGCCTCGACAGACCGTGCAACTTCACGGCGCCGTCACCAGCAGGGCCGAGAACATGATCTTCAGCGGCCTCAGCGTTGAGATCGTCTTGCGCAACGGACTTGACGAGATCGTGCATGCGCACAGCGTGGCCGTGCCGTATCTTTACGGCAGCACGCCAATCGCCGTCGATACCAGCTGGCCTACGGCCCAACATGCACCCGGAACCTATACCGCCACCCTGACCGTGTTGGCGGATGGACTGGAGCTGGCAAAAACCAGCCGCGAATTTACCGTTGAATCGGAGTACAATCTCAGCGGCAGCCTGTCGCTGCAGCCGGCCCTGACCTCGTCAGGAACGCCGGTATCGGTGGACTATGCCGTCACGCTGTACGGCAACACGGCCCTGACGGGAGCGCCCATCTCCATCGTGCTCATGGATCCGCAGACCCAGACCGATCTGGATGCGGACCAAATCGTGGCCGACATCGAGCTGGGCGGCACCGTCACCGGCATCGCCGTGTTCGATACCCAGACGTTGGCCGATAGAAACTATGCCGTGCAGCTGCGCTGCTGGATGGACGGCGCCTCCGTCGTTCTGGGCGAAAGCGCCCTGACCATTCGATCGCAGGCCCAGACGCCGGTGGAGATGTCCGGCAGCCTGACCGCCGATCCGCAGAGCGCCACCATGGGTGATGAGATCGTGCTGCGCTATACCCTGACCAACGCCGGCAATATCCATCTGGATGACGTTCGTCTCCAGATCGACGTGCCGGCCGCCGCCCAGAGCAATTTCCAGCAAAGCCTGTCGCTGCCTGCGGGCTTGACCGTCACCGGGGAGTTCGTCCTGCCCACCCAGGCGTTGATCCCCGACACCTATGCCGCGATGCTCCTGGTGGATCTGCCCGGCATGCAGAGCGCGGCCCAGGTGGCCGACACCACCTTCGTGGTCAAGGCGCCCGTAACCTACACCGTGCATGAGCCGGTGGCCGTGCCGGGCGGTCCCTATCTGGCCGCCGTGGGCGAAGCCGTGCAACTCGACGGATCGGGATCTTTCGACCTGGATCAGGGCACCAGTGAATCCGGCGAACCGCCATTCGATCAGATCACCGCCTATGGCTGGGAGACGGATATGATCGAACCCCATGACTTCGATGACGCCGCTGACGCCACCATCGAGCTGCCGGGGTTCGACGAGGCGGGTGTGTATGCCATCGGGCTTCAAGTGACCGACAACACCGCATTGGCATTCCCGAGCGAGGGGTCGGACAATCTGGCCGGCCGGGCATTCGATGAACTGGCGGTCCATACCAGGGCCTTCGACGACCTGGCCGTATGCCTGTCCGAAAATCTGGCCGAATTGAGCTGGTCCCAAATGGGGGCAGCCGAATACGAGGTTCTGCGCTCCGAACTCGGCCCCAACCGGGGTTTCGGCACCATCGCCGTGACCGCCGCCACAGCGGTCACCGATGATTCGCGCGATCCCGAAAAAACGTACTGGTACCGCGTGCGCGCTGTCGTCGGAAACGAAACCGTGATCTCCGTCGCGGTGGTGGAAGCCTGCGTAGGCGACCAGGACGGCGACGGGGTAATCGACAGCTACGACGCATGCCCGGATACCGAGCCGGGAGTGCCTGTGGATGCATACGGTTGCGGCGGCGAACAGCTCGTGGATGCGACATGCCCCTGCGAGCAGACGCCCCCGTGGACAAATCACGGCCAATACATGAAATGCGTGGTGCACGCCGCAAAGGATCAACTGGCCGACGGGCTGATCACGCGCCAGGAAAAACACGACATCATCCGCGAGCGCGCCAGGAGCGATTGCGGCAAGCCGGAGCACGTCAACGACCAGGACGGCGACGGTGTGCCGAACGCCTCCGATCAATGCCCGTGGACTGCGCCGGGGGCTGTCGTGGATGACGACGGCTGCAGTGCCGAGCAACAGGTGGACCGTGAATGTCCATACCGGAAAATTCCACGCTGGAAAAGCCACGACAATTACATGAAGTGCGTGAAGTATTCGGCCAGGGATCTATGGACCAGGGGATTCATCACGCGAAAGAAAAACTGCAAGATCGTCGAAAGACGCAAAAAGAGCCGCTGAGGTCATCGCAACCACCACCCGGGCCATTGAAACGAAAACAATGGCCGGCACTGATAGGACAATGACGGCTGGACGCCATTTGAACCGCCGGACAGCCGCACGGATAACGAACTTGGGAAGGATAAAGCAGATGTCGCGTTGGATAAGTTGTTTGGCAGTGATAATGATCACCCTGATATCGGCCCATGCATTAGCAGCCGACCGCACCACCGAAGCGGAGATGTCCGCCGCCCTGACCAGCAGCCTGTCGACCCTCAAGCAGATCGAGGCCGGCGGTGACCCCGTCGCCGGATTCACTCGCCTCAAGGCCCTGGGGGAGCAGATCAACCTGCTGCACCTGCTGCTGGAAGACAAATTCCAGCAGCGGGAGGAGCGCGTCGATGCCATGGGGGCGGACGCCCTGCAGCGCCATCGCGATATGCATTACACCTACCAGCGCGTCGTAGAGCAGTTTCTGGATACCCTGTCCGCCCTTGAATCCGCCCAGGACCTGACCTCCGGCGTGGTCCGGGAGCTGATCGATCTCCTGCGTCCGGCAGCCGTTAAAAAAGAGTATCCCATTCTCGGCAACCTGCCCTACACCCATCTGGGCCGGGCGCCCGCAGAACCCGATCTGTCCACCAGCGTCGTCCCGGCTTACATGAACCCCAGCGCCGCTGCCATGGACGGGGATCTGGACCCCTCGCCCATGGCCCCCAGGAGCCGGGATATCGTCGATTTGGCCGCATCCCTGGAGTGGAGTCCCGTCAAAATCTACGAATGGGTCATGAACAACGTGGCCACCGAGTGGTACTGGGGCTGCATGAAAGGGGCCGAAGACACCCTGCGCCAAAAAAGCGGCAACGACTGCGACCAGGCCGCTCTGCTGGTGGCCCTGCTGCGCGCCGCCGGCTACCCCAGCCGCTACGTGCGCGGCGCCGTCCAATTCCATCCCGACCTGGAGGCCGCCCGCCGCCTGATGGGGGTGGACAACGATCCGGACCTGCTGCTCACGCTGCAGCGCGCCGGCATTCCGCACCGGCCCACCTTCAGCGGGCAACAGCTCGCGACCCTGCAGATCGAGCACGTCTGGGTGGAGACCCAGGTGCCCTACGCCAACTATCGCGGGGCGGTGATCGATACCCACGGCAAAACCTGGGTCGCCCTGGACACCAGCATCAAGGTGGAGGGTTTTGACGTCAAAGCGGCCGATCCGCTGGTCGCCCAACTCCAGTTGGATGCCCTCCGGGATCTCTATCTGGGCACCGAACAGGCCCAATCGCCGCTGGATTACCTGCGGACCAAAGTGGATGCCTACCTGGAGCAGACCCAGTCCGATTTGACCTACGACCAGTTGCCGGCCTCCCGCACCCAAAACGCCATGGCCTTGAAGATCCTGCCCAATGCCCTGCAGTTTGACACGATGCAGGTGACCGGCGAATACACCGAACTTCCCGAGGCGCTGCTCCACACGCTTCAATTTCAAGCCCAGGATGCCAACGGCCGGGTATTTTTCGACCAATCCGTGCCGGTGGCCGAGCTGTCCAACCGTCAGGTGCTGCTGACTTACGAGCCCCAGACCGTGGACGACCAGGAGATCATCAACGCCTACGGCGGACTGGACAACACCCCCTCCTATCTGGTTCGCCTGCGGCCCATAATCCAGGTGGACGGCCGGCGAACGGTCATCGGCAGCGGCGGATTGCCCTCGGGAGACACTTTCACCCACACCATCACCGTGACCGGCCCGGGCGGGCAGCGGCAGTTCAGCAACACCCACATCATGGGCAGCATGGCCCTGATCGGTGTCTTCGCCCAGCAGGCTGTCCTACCGGCGGCCATGGACGATGCGGCCAAAGACGCGTCGCGGCTGCTGCACGAAGTCGCCGCCGGGTATGCCACGGCATGGCGCCAGTCCGAAGAGGAACTGGCCGCGCTGCTCGGCATCGGCCTGGTGCGATCCGCGCCCTCCGTGGTGACCACCGGCGGCGTGATGGAGGTCACCCAACTGCTCGACCAGCCCCACGACATCACCTGGAAGGGCGTTTATGTGGACGCCGATTTCCGGGCCGTGGAACCCATCGGCGGCCTGGCCATGGATGACGGCGCCGACCCCCGGGTCCTGTTCACGCAGCTGTCGGCCATCCAAGGCTCCTACCTGGAGGGACGGACACTGGAAACCGCCTTCCAGGTGGACGGCGTCAGCACCGCCCATCTGATGGGCCTGGCCGCGGACCAATATGGAGAACCGGTACGCATCGATACGGCCAACATCGACAGCGTGCTGCCCGCCCTGGGCCTTGCCGCCAACATGGCCGAAGACATCCGCAACGCCGTCGGCCGCAACCTGGTCGTGCGCATCCCGGCCCAGACGCTGACCTTCGAGGATTGGACCGGCATCGGCTACATCAAAGAGAACCCGGCCACGGGCGAAGCCGGCTACATGCTCAGCGGCATGATTGCCGGAGGGATGACGGCATGGAGTATGCAGCGCTGGCCGCAAGATACATTGAATAAGATGCTCAACCCTTATGCCGGAGAGACCAATAAAGATCCCAACGATGCTGTGGAGCTTATTAAAATCTCCATCACCGATCTGCAGGAAGGCACGGTGGGCGAGGCGTTGCCACATAATTTACAGGTGCTGGTTCGCGATGGTGCGGGCAGGCCGGTTCAAGGCGCAACCGTCCTTTTTTATGTTAAAATCGGAGGAGGACTGCTGATCGATCTCGATCCTGAAACTTCCGAAGATCTTAGTCCCAGCGGTATGGCTAAGGCAATCTCCGGACCGAATGGCATTGCGGAGGTGCAATTCAAATGCGGTAAACATACCGATGCCAATCCAACCTTGTGGTGGGAGCCCGATAAGGTCCATCCTCAGCAGGTTGGGGAGAATATCATATCCGCAGAATTATCCCTTGGTCATAAGCTATCCGCACCGTTTGTTGCTTTTGGCTTTCCGGGAATGCCGCAAAAAATCGTTAAGCACAGCGGCGACGGTGCGATTGGCATGGTCAATATGTTCGTCGCATCGCTTCAAGCGATTGTTCAGGATCAGTATGACAATCCAATCTCGAATATAGACGTAACATTCGATGTGCAGGCTGCAGAACGTGAAAATGCAGGTATGGTTATCCAAGAGGCAGGGCAATCTCAATTACCTTCCTTTGATATAGATTTCGGATCTCTTGGTATAGGTATTGATGCCACCGTACATGTCTCCGGAAGCGATGAGTGGCCGGAATTATCCATACAACCGCTTCCACCTGATTATCGCAATCTTGAACTATATAACGCTGCTGGTTGCGGGGAGACGGCCTCCCATTATTTTGGGATTTATGGAGATTGCCCGTCCTATTCAAGTCAATCTAAGACAACATCTCCATTGGGCGCAAGCGTCGATGCTGTCTTAGGCAATACGGTTGGAACGACCTATACCGTTGCGGCCAGCGCGCCAGGAATTGCTCCGATTTATTTCAAAGTCTATTCCAGTGGTTCGAGGTATATGAAATGCATGATTATTCCTCCGACATTGATTTTGCGGGGGGGAAATATTGCCTCTACTATCACCGGTAAAACATTGACTGCGGCCGAGGCAGGGACGTCGGTAAATGAGCCGCTTTCGGTTGGTATGTATCTGATTGTCGATAGAATGAAATGGGAATCAGGAGAGTACAATGGGCAGACTTCAAATTTCAGGGTAGCAGCAGATATCGTTGATGTTATTCCGGTCACAAACGGAACCGTTACTTTTGATGTCATGCAAGGGGGCGGTTCTGTTTCCGAAACAGTAAATCTAGGCAATGGCCAATATCAAACGACCTTGAATACCGGAGATCAACCTGGTTTGAACGTGGTCAGCGCAACTGGGCAAGCCGTTGTCACTGTGCCTGCGCCGCCAACTGGATATGGGTTGAGCGATTATACGTCACCTTACTACAGCTGCGATACCTCTCCAGACACACAACCAGATTGGACTGCAAGCCATACGGTTTTGCTCTATGCCGGAGAATCTTTTTACAGGTACTTAAGTACTGCAGCAACTGATAGTCCACCATCCGGATTTACGTACCGACCCATGGGTGATGGCACTTTAGTTGTAACTGGCGAACCCATGGATGTTAGGATGGAAGCCTACGGTGTTAAGGTGAATCTGGACACGCTCGGGCTTATATCCGTTGATGAGGGAAATCGACTTCGTTGTGACTATGCAATTCCATATACCATTGAACCGCCGGAATACGATGCCGGACTGGCTTTCGTGGTATTGGAGAAAAATGGCACCCCCATTCAGTACATTAAATCAGAGAGCCAAGCAAGCGGTGCCGGGCAACTGAGCAAAGGGTTTTTAATTGACGAAGGAGAAGAGTATCGTGTTTACGCTGCCCTTAATCCCGGCCATCAATTTGAGGTGCTCAGTCAGAAGGCGGTTCTGGAACACAGCGAGTTCAAGATTGATCGATTGGAAATCGTCGACTACGACAAGGATCAGGGCTGCATCGTCCCCATCGGCGGCAGCCGCAAGATCAAGGCGATTACCACTGGGAGCACCAATGGCATTGCCTGGGACATCACCCACGCAGAATTTGATGAAGATAGCGGCAAAAAAGTTAACGCCAGGATCGCGTCGGATGGCGGCACGACGGCTACCATCATAGCCGAAGAAGACTCCGGTTCCGGTTGGATCACGGTGCGCGCCGCGGACAAAGACAACCTTTGCGTGTACAAGGAAGCCCGCGTATATGTCGGGTGCCCCAAATGCGAGAACGGCCAGTGCGAAGACCTGCCGGGCAACGGTTTTATTCAGCTTTCCAGTGTGGACGTGGGCATCGGCTTAGGGCCTGGCAAAGGCGGGCAGCCGGCCGGTCACCTGTTTATCCGCTCCAAAGCGCCGGATAGCGCGTTGTACACCCCCGCAGGATTGATGCTCTCTACCACTACCCGGGATGTGGAAGCGCGCTATGGCGACAATCAACTCCTTCGCCAGGTCATGGCCCCCGAGACCCTGGTGGACATCCGGGTGCACGCCACCGACATCTACAGCCTCGATTTCTATCGGCCGGCAGACGTCACCGGAGAGCAGGACGGTCTTTACGTGATCGACCCGGCCGCCAATCCCACCGCGGTCTGGACCCTGAGCCGCTACGGAGAGAACGGCTTGAAGGTCAGGGAGCACCGGGACGGCAAAAATCGCGATAGTATCTACGAATGGGACGACGCATCCGGCACCTGGACCCTGAGCAAGGCCAACGGCAGCCAGGTGATCTCCCGGGTGGAAGAGAAGAGCGGCGACGACCGCATCGTCACCCGCACCACCAAAGATGCCTTCAACAACATCGCATCTAAAACCCGCACCACCTATCGCAAATTTGAATGGGGCGAAGCCGTGGTCGAATCGGTCGTCGATCCGGACGGGGCGGCCCTGACCACCACCACCGAATACTACACCGATGCCGAGCAGGCCGGCAGCTACGGCCGCACCGCCCGGCAGGTCAACCCCGACGGCTCGTGGACCCGCTACGAATATGACGACCAGGGTCGAACCATCGCCCGCATCACGCCCTGGCTGGATGCCGGGCCGGACGCCGATCCGTCCGTCGCCCGTGTGACCACCCACGACTACGCACCGGTGGATCCGGCCGACAGCGACGATACCGGCGATACCCACCGTCCTAGGACGGTCACGGAATCCATCGCCGGACA
>JBNLAV010000129.1:0-20317 GCA_050302315.1 Desulfobacteraceae bacterium | reverse complement strand
TGACCTTTCTTTGGTTCAAATACATCAGGCCCCGCATGGTCGATCGCACCCAAGCCGGAATTGCCAAAGAGCATCTGTTGGGGCAGACCGGACATGTGGTGCAAGTGCCCATCGATGGCCGCAACGGAAAAATGCGCTTTTCGGTCCCCATGCTGGGATCGGACGAATGGACCATTTTCTGCAATGAGCCGGTGGAGATGGGAGACCGGGTAGTCGTCAAAGAAATCTCCGGCAACACCCTCATCGTCGCGCCTGCTGCGCCGCACCCCCCGGCATAATGCCCTCGCGGGGAAGGCCGCAGCATCGAGTATCCCTATACATGGAAGGAGAGTATTGGCATGGAAGGAATGATCGTCGCCGCCGTATTTGTCGTAATGGTTATCGTCACCCTGTCATTGGGCGTCCGTATCGTCCCCCAGGGCAGCAAACATGTGGTCCAGCGCCTTGGCAAGTATAACCGCACACTGAACCCGGGCCTGAATCTCATCATTCCTTATATGGATAACGTTGCCTACAAAGTCACTACCAAAGACATCGTGCTCGATATTCCCTCCCAGGAGGTGATCACGCGGGATAACGCCGTCATCATCACCAACGCCGTCTCCTATATCAATATCGTGTCGCCGGAAAAGGCCGTTTATGGTGTCGAGGATTACGAACTGGCCATTCGCAACCTGGTGCAGACCTCCCTGCGCTCCATCATCGGTGAGATGGATCTGGACGATGCGCTCTCTTCCCGCGACCATATCAAGGCCAGGCTCAAGTCGGCTATTTCGGATGACATCGCCGACTGGGGCATTGTGCTCAAAACCGTTGAAATCCAGGATATCAACCCCTCCCCGACCATGCAACAAGCGATGGAAGAACAGGCGGCCGCCGAAAGAGAAAGGCGGGCGACCGTCACCCGCGCCGACGGGGAAAAAGCAGCGGCCGTTCTTGAAGCCGATGGCCGGCTGGAAGCTTCCAAGCGGGATGCCAAAGCGAAGGTGGTATTGGCCGAAGCCAGCCAGATGGCCATTCAGAAGGTCACCGATGCCATTCAGCAAAATGAGTTGCCGGTCATGTACTTGCTGGGTGAAAAATATGTGGAATCCGTCAAGACCATGGCCAGTTCCGACAATGCCAAAGTGGTCCTTCTGCCCGGCGATATTCCCCAAACGGTGCGCGGCATCATGGGCATGGCAAGCAAGTAAAGCATCCCGTTCCAGAGGAACCGGCTCTGGGCCACCCCGCCAAAGGGGAGCGCTCAACAACAGGTGTTGTGGACCGCAGAATATCGAACAAGGAATTTCGAATGCCCAAGTATTGAGTCGCTACGCTCCTTCATCTTAAAAAATGATTGAATACCTTTTTTCGTCATTCCGCGATTCCTTGTTCGATCCTCAACATTCCATAAAACCCGATAGATGATGTAAAGTTTTTCGCCATTCGGGCGATGGTAACCATAGAGTGAGATGGCGGGTTGCAGCTCAGCCGGCCTGGATACAACCGTCTTGCCGCTGTTGCGCAGCGCCGCCATTGGTGTCTTGCCGACACATCGTTACCATCTTGCACAGGTTATCGGATCATGTCGTTTAAGCTATTTTACCGCCCAACCAACCCTGAACTTGAAATTGATGAAATAATTGAAAAAGGCTTGGTGTTTCAGGAACGGTCTGACGTATTGCTGCGCAGTATCGACGCCCTGCTCCACTTTCTGAAATCCTTTGCCATCGATGTCAAAGAGATTCATGCCGACCGGTTCAAATCTTCCATCGACGATCTGAACACCCAATTCAATGCCGATGAAAGGCCCAAACGGATCGAGCTCAACTTTGAGCAACAGAAGAGCAAAATTCTCGCCTTTATCGAGCACCAGCACAAATACATCGCCGATCGCGAAAATGAGCTGCGCGACATCATCGATCTGCTGACCAAAGCCATGGCCAGCCTGGATGTGGAAAACCGGGAATTTTACAACCGGGTGCACGATCAATCCGAAAAGATGGAAAAGATCACCCGCCTGGACGACATCAAGAAGATGAAAACCGCCCTGGCCCATGAGGTCGCCCAGATGCGCGAAATCGTCGACGTCAAAAAGGACCAGGACCGCCGCAAAGTTCAGCTTCTGGCCGGACAGGTGGACAGCCTGCGCAAGGAGTTGGAGAAGACCCGCGCCAAATCCATGACCGACGGCCTTACCGGCATCTACAACCGCGAAGCGTTCGATGACATCCTGGCGGATTTGATCGAGCGCTCCCGGGTAATGAACGCCACTTTCAGTTTTTTGCTGCTGGACCTGGACGATTTCAAGCAGATCAACGATTCCTATGGCCACCTGATCGGTGACCGGGTTTTAATGGCCTTCAGCCAAAAATGCCGGAACGCCATTCGCGGCGACGACTTCCTGGCCCGCTATGGAGGAGAGGAGTTCGCCATTTTGCTGCCGGGCGCCAATTTCAGCAATGCCCTTAAAAAGGCGCGTCATATATGCGACACCGTCGCATCCGCACGCTATGCCACCGATGCGGAACAAAAGGACGACTATCTGAGCGTTACCGTCAGCATCGGTGTCACCGCGTTTCATATAAAAGATACACCTGAAACACTCATCGACAGGGCTGACAAGGCATTATACAAAGCCAAGCGAGGCGGAAAAAACCGGGCTGTCGGCAGAAAACCTTGAGAAAAAAAATCAGATCGATTAACACTATGCTACCAATCCGGCGACGGGATTTTCCGGCAGAATACTTGCATGGTAAATCGCTGTGATACCAACCGCCGGATGTGAAAGGGTTACACATGCCGTTAAATGATCGTGTCTTGTTCGACCGTCCTGATCTACCCCAACTCAGCAATGATCATACGATTGTCGATCTTCATTTTCACTCCACCTATTCCGATGGCTTGAACCGCATTCCCAAAATAGTGCAGCGGGCGAAAAAGCTCGGTATCGGCATTGCCGTCACCGACCACAACGAAATTCGCGGCGCCCTTGAGATGGATGCCTGCGACGATGTCTTCAGCATTCCGGGCATCGAAATCACCTCTGCCGAAGGTTCTCATCTACTGATTTATTTTTATACAGCTAACGATCTGAAAAGATTTTATATCAAGCACGTCGTCCCTCACATGGGAAACGGTGTGATGAGTTCACTCAGCCTACCCATGGAACAGGTCATCCGGCGCGCTCGCGAATACGAATGTGTGATCATTTTCGCCCACCCCTATTGCGCCATGTATACCGGCGTTTGCAATGTTCAGTTCTCTTTGGAAGCGCGCGAACACCTTTTCGGTCTGGTTGACGGTGTGGAAGTGATCAATGCCAATAATTTGAACAAATGGAATCTGAAATGCACCGTCCTGGGTTTTAATCTCGGCAAGGCGATGGTCGGCGGCAGTGACGGACATGCCCTCGGGCACATGGGACGAGCGGTTACCTGCGCCCGCACAGGACCGGACCGACGTGCGTTCCTGCAAGCCGTCCTGGCACAAGAGACACGGGTCATCGGCAAGGAGATCCACATTCTCCGCAAGGTCACTTCCAACGGTCTGAAATTACGGAGCAATATCAACAATTGCCCGAATCTCATGGAAAAACACCTGCGCTACGGATGCAAGGTCATCAATTTTAAATCCAAGTCCATTCGTTCCAATGTCAAACGCAGGATCAATCAGCGATTCAACTCAGCCGCACTGAAAAGCTACTTCGGCATTTGACGTTCCGTCAAACGATGATCAATACAAGGGGCGCCTTTCGGGCGCCCCTTTTTTGGTGCGCCAGGGAGAACGTCCATCTTCGCATCACTTGCGCATCAGCATTTGGGGACCTATAATGGTGCCATGCGTCGAGACAAGATCCGGCGATTATCCTCAAAATGCGGCAAGACCGCCATCAGCCCACGAGATAATAGCATGAACGATACAAGCGCCGTTGCCCCTTTGACCAGAGTGACATTGCAAGTGGAGGCGGCCACCGGCGCCCCGGGCAGTTCCCCTTCTTCAGATCCATTGACCTTCAGTTTTATATGCGGCCTTGCCATAGAAGGCCTTACCGGATTCGAAAGAGCGATCATGGGATTGTCTCCGGGCGAACGGACGCGTCTGCATATCGACGCTGCAAATGAATCCTCATTTTTTGAGCACCTCAAAAACCCTCTATTGAAGGCGGTAGAGACAGCCCCGCCCTTCGAACTTTTTATCGAAGTTATGTCGGTCGAACCGGTATCCGAACGTGAACTGATCAAGGCACTGGCCGAAAAGACCGAATCAGGCGTGCTCGACTGCGGATGCGGTTGCAGTTGCGGTTGCGGTTAAGCCTTGGACAAGGCGACCATTGAACATCATATTTATTGATTTAAATCGCTCCATTGCCTATAAATGCGTTTAATGCGGAAAAGTTGGGGCGCCCGGCCCTGTGCAAGGGCCGGTTGGCGACGACGGTGAACGTACTATCAGGGAGTTTACGTGGAGTGATGGATGTATCGTGACAATTATATCAAGGCCCTTCGTTCCGAACTGCTTGAGATGGTGGCTGAATTTCTCACGCCGGTTGCGACACGGTACGGATACAGCGATGTTCCCCTTGAAACCACCATTAAATGGCGCCCCCAGGTGCTGCTGCTCGGCAACTACTCATCGGGCAAGTCGACGCTGATCAATGACTTCCTCGGCGCCGCGGTCCAAAAGACCGGGCAGGCCCCGACGGACGATTCTTTCACCGTGATCACCTATGATGATGGCCCGGCCGAAGGCGAACCGATTCGGGTGACCGAGGAACGCGATGGAAAGTACCTGCTCAACGATCCTGAATATCCTTTCGAAACCCTTAAAAAGCACGGCCAGCGCTTCTCCTCCCACTTCAAATTGAAAAAAGTCAACTCTCCGTTCCTTAAGAACCTTGCCATCATCGACACCCCCGGAATGCTGGACAGCATCACGGAGCGGGATCGGGGATACAACTACCAGGAAGTCATCGGCGACCTGGCGCAAATTGCCGACCTGGTCCTGGTCCTCTTCGACCCGCACAAGGCGGGTACGGTTCGGGAAGCCCACACCAGCCTGAGGGATACCCTGCCGGCCAGGACGTTCGAAGACCGCGTGCTGTTTGTGCTCAACCGCATCGATGAATGCACCTCATTGATCGATCTGCTGCGGGTTTACGGTACCCTGTGCTGGAACCTTTCCCAAATCACCGGCCGAAAAGACATCCCCATGATTCACCTGACCTACTCACCGCAGGCCCAGCAGGTCGGGACGATAATTGACAATGAAGACTGCAGCTACCTCCAGTACCTGCAGAATCAACGGGAAGAGCTGAAGAATGCTGTTTTGCAGGCCCCCTGCTATCGCCTCGACAACCTGGCGTCGTTTGTCGAAACGCATGGGGAACGGCTGGGCCACTTCCTCGAAGCTTTGATCAGCTACCGCAAGCGGGCGCGCAAATTCCGATTGAAGTCCTTAGGTATCGGCCTGGCGCTCAGCCTCGCAGTTGGTGGAGGCATCTTCGTCATGACCCTTGTGGCCCCGCCCCTTGCCGGAATGGATATGATGGTGAAAGGGGCCATTGCCGGCCTTGGTGCGCTGGTCGCCCTGGGCCTCTGGGGCGTCTCTTTTCGCCGTTTCCTGTTCGGGCGATTTCACAAAAAGACCCTAAAGCACATGGATCATCTGACCGCCCTGAAAAACCAGACCCGCCGCGACAGCTGGGAAGCCATCCGCGATCTGGTCTATTCACATCTGAAAAACACCCGCGGCAAATATTCCCTGAGCGACGTGCGTTATGAATACAGTTCGGTGTGGAAAGTCTACGAAAAGGGCTCCAAGGAGATACGTGAAGCCCTCAGGGAATTGGCGGACCTGGCGCCCGACGAAGAGGAGGAGTTCTTCAGAGTCCGCCTCGGACTGACCAACGGCGAAGAGGATGACAAAACGCAGATGGCCACCACACTTCAATAAGTGTGAGCAAAAGCGTACCACCAGGTTTCGAAAATGAACCAATCCCCCGATCTACCCGTCATACCGGCCGAAAGGGCCGACGATCTGCACAACCTCCACCTGGCCGACCAATGCGACCTGGCGCTTTTTATGGCCGGAAATCAGTTCATGGCCATGCCGGAACTGATTTCGGCTTTTCAGGCCCGCCACCCGCATATTCGCAACATCTTTTATGAAACGTTGCCGCCCCGATTGGAACTGAACCAGATATTGGCCGGCGGCGCGATGTTCCGGGGACGCATTTTGAAGACCTACCCCGACGTGTACGCCTCGGTGAACCTGGAGAGCATGGAAACCATGGTGTCAAGCGGGCACATCGATGCAGGGGACTATCACATCTACCTGCACAATCGACTGGCGCTCATCACCCCCGAAGGCAACCCTGCAAATATTCGACACGTCGCAGACCTGGGACGCGAAGAAATCCGCATCTCCCAGCCCGACCCCGCAGGGGAAGACATCGCCTTTCATATCATGGAGATGTACCGGGACGCCGGCGGAGATGCGCTGGTAGAACAGATCATGGCGACCAAACGCGCCGAAGGCACCACCATCATGACCATTGTCCACCACAGGGAAACGCCGCTGCGCATTGCCAAAGGGACCGTCGACGTCGGCCCGGTCTGGGCGACGGAGGCACTCCACGCCCGCAATTCGGGCCTGGAAGCGGACATCGTCGAACCTTCCGAACATCTGGATCAACGCGACAAAATCAACTACTTTATCGGCGCAACCAAACACGCCGTCAACAAGGCAAATGCCGCCTGCTTCATCGATTTCATCTTTTCACCCGCCGCACAGGAAATATACCGCAATTTCGGATTTGTCACCCCGACAGCCGGCCCGCCGCACGCCGCATGAATCTGTTTACTAATCCGTCGCAGGGGGTTATCTTGTACATGACTGCGCCCCCGCTCTGACGTGAAGGGAAGGATATGAATATGGCTAAGAAAATGATAGGAATCACTCTCCTGGTGCTGATCGCCTCCTCTATCGGGTATGCCGGCGCCGGGCCGGACATCCAGGAAGGTGAATGGGAAATTACGGTCACCTTCGACATTCCCGGCATGCCGATGAAGATGCCGCCCAACACCTACACCCAATGCATCAAAAAGGACCAGCCCGTTCCAAAAAGCGAAAAACCCAATCAGGTATGCGAAGTAAAGGACATCAAGGTTCAGGGCAATACGGCGACATGGACGGTCAGCTGCACCAATCGAGGCGGGAAGATGACCGGCAAAGGGATCGTCAAGTACAAGGGCGATAAGATGGAGGGCAGCATGACCATGAAGATGGAGGATCAGGGAGCAAACATGATCAGCGCCTATCATGGTGTCAGAATCGGTGACTGCAAGTAAGCGCCTCTGCGCGCACGGCACCAACATCGACTCAAAAGGTGAGCCACTATGCAATCCTACAATCCCGAACAGGCGTTGTTCGAAACCAAGCGCGAATTCGGCGAACATGGCGGGGTAACGCCTTCAATTGCGCGATCGTCCACATTTACCGTGATGGATCCCGCATCCATGCCCGAAATTTTTTCAGGCGCCAAGGGTCATCTCAAAAACGACTGCTATCTTTACAGCCGCCATTTCAATCCGACCAATGTGGTGCTTGCACGCTATCTTGCGGCCCTGGAAGGCGCTGAAGCAGCTATCGCGACGTCCAGCGGGATGTCGGCCATTTCCTGTGCACTGCTTCAACTGTGCCGGCAGGGAGACCACATCGTGGCCAGCCGCACCATCTACGGCGGCACCCATGCCCTTCTGAGCCAGGTACTGCCGCAAATGGGCATCGAGACCACTTTTGTCGACGCCTGCGATGCCGAGGTATTCGAAAGTGCCGTCACTTCGAAAACCAAGGCATTCTACATCGAAACCGTTGGGAACCCAACGTTGAGGGTGGCGGATATTCCGACTTTGGCCCGCTTGGCCCATCGTAACAAAGCCAAACTGGTAGTGGACAACACCTTTACCCCGGCCCTGGTGACACCGATCGTCCTGGGGGCCGATGTGGTGGTTCACTCGCTTACCAAGTATATCAGCGGCGGCAGCGACATGATTGCCGGCGCAATTTGCGCCGGAAGGGAGTTCATCGACGCGCTGAAAGACCTGCATACCGGCCGCGCCATGCTTCTCGGGCCCACGATGGATCCCCGCGTCGCTTTTGACCTGATCCAGCGGATCCCCCATCTTCCAATACGGATGCGGGAACATGGACGCCGCGCCATGGTCTTGTCCATGCACCTCGAACAGTTGGGCGTCGCCGTTACCTATCCGGGCTTGGCATCTCATCCCCAGCACGGTCTCTTTACCGAAATGATCAACCAGGGATATGGATACGGCGGCATGATGACCGTGGATTGCGGCACCCAGCGGCAGGCCGAGCACTTTATGAATATACTGCAGAACGAGGAGCGGTTCGGGTATATCGCTGTTTCGCTTGGATATCATGACACCCTGTTGTCATGCTCCGGAACATCCACCTCGTCGGAAATACCGACGGAGGAACAGACGGCCATGGGCCTGTCCCCCGGTCTGGTGCGGTTGTCCATCGGCTACACGGGGGGCCTGCAGGAGCGTGTCCAACAGATGGTCCGTGCCGCTGAAAGCGCCGGCCTCACAGCGGTTCAATAAAAACGCGGGCGCATTGAAAGTAAAACGGTGCATCGCAAAAGCGGTAAGCCCCCTGCCGCAGAGGCCGCTGCCCGAAGAAGTCAACAACAGAGCCGGATATGAATGAAAAATGCCTTCCCAGCGACGATCCATGGCGACAACGGGCCAAGGCCTTGATAGACCGCCAGAAGACCCTTGTACTGGCAACGAGCGATCAGAACAGGCCTTGGGCCGCACCGGTCTACTACATCCAGATGGCATCGGCCTTTTTCTTTTTTTCAAACCCGAAATCCACGCATATCATCCAGGCGCGCGACAACCGCATCAGTTCGGCAGCCCTTTTCTCTGATGCCGACCGATGGGAGCAGATAGAGGGAATCCAGATGGTCGGTCGGATCGAAGCAATCAGCAAGAAGACGGAACGGCTGAGGGTGACCGTCAGGTATTTGAAAAAATTTCCAACGGCCCAAACCTTTCTGAGCGGTAAGGGAAAGGTCGGCCTGGATATCTCCGGAAAAGTCGGTTTGTTTGCCTTTTACCCGGAACGCATGCTCTACATGAACAATCAGATGGGGTTCGGATCGCGAATCGAAATAAACCCGATGTTGCTCGAATAAAGATGGCAAAGCATTCGGCAAACAGTGGGAATGAAATGATGAACCGCTTTAAGGAGCACACCATGGACACGACATATGACGCGTTGGATCGCCCGGAAGTGCTGGACGCCGTCTTTCATCCCCGTCCGGATCTGGAACCGGCTCCGGACGACCGCAATGTTTCCGATCACCTGATTCCGGTCGATCCCGGCATTCATATTGGCGCCCGCTTTCATGCCCATTCCCCAAACGGCGCCAATCTCCTCTTCTTCCATGGCAATGGAGAGATCGTGTCCGATTATGACCAGCTCGGTCCATTGTTCGGCAAATTGGGCATCAACCTTCTGGCCGCGGATTACAGGGGATACGGCCGATCCAGCGGGCAACCAACGATCAGTGCCATGATGAGCGATTGCCACAAGATACTGGCCTATGCACAGAATTGGCTGTCCACCCGGGAGCATTCAGGTCCCATGGTGATCATGGGTAGGTCTCTGGGCAGCGCTTCGGCCCTGGAGCTTGCCGCAGGTCACCCGGAACGCATCAAAGGATTGATCATCGAAAGCGGATTTGCCTTTGCAGGTCCGCTGCTGCGGTTGTTGGGCGTCGATCTGGAGACGGTCGGGTTCGACGAGAAGCAAGGATTTGCCAATCTCGATAAGATCGGTCGATTCCACGCCCCAACGCTGGTTATTCATGCTGAATTCGATCACATCATTCCTTTCACCGACGCCATGGCGCTCTATAAAGCGAGCGCGGCGCAGGACAAGCAATTGCTAAAGATTGAAGGCGCCAATCACAATGACATCATGATGCGCGGATTTGACAGCTACATGGCATCCATCGAACGATTGACCAAGCGCATTGCAAATCAATAACGCCGAGTGGGCCGGCGTCCTGGTGTCGCCGACTTGAAAAGGGGCCTCAACTGTACTAAATTATATGCAATTATGGCAGAAACGGCAGAAAGCGCTTGCAGTCGTTGCGAACGCGTATACTAAGGACACCACATGAGCGCAGAAGGCAAGCGAAACGCACCCGATTCCCTCGGACCGGTCGTTGCATGCACCGGCGGGGCGCCATCGGCCATTAGCGAATTCACCGATTTTTCAAGGCTATGGCAGCTGGCATTCGATGCGACCGAAGATATGATCTCGGTGCTGGACATGCGCCATCGCATCATCGCCGTAAACCAGGCCATGGCGAACGCCATGGGATGCACCCCGGAAGAGGCCATCGGGCACCACTGCTACGAACTGCTGCACAAAACAAACAGTGAACCGAGGGCATGCCCCCATAAAGCGCTGCTGGAAGATGGACGCGCCCACATATCCGAAATCTACGAAGAACGTGTCGACTTGTGGCTTCAGGTCAGTGTAACCCCCTTGTACAATGCAAGCAATGAACTGGCCGGCAGCATCCACATCACCCGCGACATCACCAAGCGAAAACGCTCGGAACAGGCCCGGCGGGAGAGTGAGGAGCGCTACCGCCACCTGTCCGAAGCCACCATGGAAGGGGTGCTCTTAAGTGAGGACAGCACCATTATCGCTGCCAATCAAGTGCTGGCCGACATGATGGGATATTCGGTCAAAGAGATGATCGGCATGAACATGCTCAAGTTCGTGGCGCCCGACCATCGCGACCGCCTGATCCAGACGCTGCGAAACCGTTTGGACGGCGCGCATTCCTTCGACTGCATCCGAAAGGATGGTACCGTATTCTCGATCGAAGCCCACACCCGGGCGATCACGTACAAAGGCGCAATGGTGTACCAAACAGCGATACGCGATCTTACAGAACAGATTCGCATGGAAAATGAGCGTATTCAACATGAACGCATGCGAGGAGTGCTGGAGATGGCCGGGGCCGTCTGCCATGAAATCAACCAACCGCTCATGGCCCTGCAGGGTTATATGGAAATCCTGGCATCCCGACTGCTGCCCTCTATCGAAGGCGCTTCGACCCACATCGGCAGGATCGATGAGCAGATCGAACGCATCAGAAAGCTGACCCATAAAATGATGAACATCACCAAATACGAAACCAAAAACTACGTCGGCGGGGAAAAAATCATCGATATCGAACAGTCTGCCCCTGAAGAGGACCGCTAACCGTTTCAACATCCTGAGCCATGCCCCGCTGACCTTATCGAAAAGCGGTGCCCGACATGAGCAATCCCCTAAAATTAAGACCCGGCAGCTCTCCGTGCGAGCTTGACCAATCGTTTGCCCAGACGGTTATCAACTCGTTGTCGGCCCATATCGCCATTATCGATGAAAATGGCGTCATATTGGAGACCAACAAGGCATGGCGGGATTTCGGGCGCCTGGGTGAAGACAAGGAAGATATTACTTCGATTGGCGAAAATTACCTTGCCATCTGCGAAGCCGCCACCGGCGAAGGGGCACAAGACGCCCAACAGGTGGCCCAAGGCATCCGGTCGGTGATCGCGGGTGAATTGGAAGAGTTTCTTTACGATTATCCCTGCCACGGCCCCGACAGCCGCCATTGGTTCTATATGCGCGCCATCCGGATGAACGACACCGGTCCCATTCGCGTCATTATCAGCCACGAGCAGATAACGGCCCTCAAGCTGGCTGAGGAAGAATTGCGCATGAGCAAGAATGAACTGGAAGCCCAGAAAGTTCATCTCGAAGAGGCCAATATTGCCCTTAAGGTGCTGCTTCGCCAACGGGACGAAGACAAACAGGAGATGGAACAGAAGGTTCTTACCAATATCAAGGATCTCGTATTTCCCTATATTGAGAAATTGAAACGCGCGCCGCTGCGGACCAGGGATCAGACCAATGTGGAGATCATCGAAACCCACCTCAACGAAGTGATATCCCCCCTGTTGCAGCGCCTGAGCCATCTCAGCGTCCTGCTGACCCCTCAAGAGATGCAGATTGCCGCGCTGGTCAAAGACGGCAAGACCAGCAAGGAAATTGCCGACGTGTTGCATGTATCTGAAACGACAGTTCATTTTCACAGAAAAAACCTGCGCGGCAAACTGGGACTCAAGAACAAGTCCACCAATTTGAGATCATACCTGCTGTCGCTGTCCTAGCTGGTAGGATTTTACCGCCATTTCCCTCTGTTTCCTCTGTGCTTGTAACCACGCCGCCCATTCTTACCATTTAGATAAATCGAAAAGCAGCACCATCAGTGGAGAATACCGGTGGGGTTGAGCATGGCGGGTTAGGCCGGCCGGAACCGACCTGTCACTCAGCCTCCGGGACCTCTCGGAAAGGAATTGCCAAATGAGCCGCATCGAACGGGATACGACAGCAGATCTGTATTTTCAGCTGAAATGGGCAAGCCACGGGGTCGTTCACACCGATGCCTTTTCCGGGCACCGGGTCAATTTCTGGAGAGACACCCTGCCTGAACGCTTGAACGAAAGGCTCCAGGGCCGGCAAACGGGCGACCTGGTTCGTTTGCCCCTCACAGCGGAGGAATTGCTGCAAGACGCTTCGGGGTGTGACATTCAACGGATCCCCAGGCGTCAGTTCAGCGGGTCGCGCATTCAATCTCCGGGGCTGAGGCCACAATTTGGGCGCTACTACCCCAAAGGCGTTATCGCCGGTATGCCGGGCATATTCAAAGCCAACAGAGTACCCTTCAGGTGTGTGCAGATACAGAACGGACATATCGGCGTCTATCTGGGGCACCCCATGACCGGCCGACAGATCGAGCTGACAGTGACCATCGGGTCGATCCGCTCCAAACTGGAAGAACGTGGCGGCAGTTCAACCGATTGGGGAGAGATCATCACCCAAGGCGTCGGCATGCAGGCCCGCTGGGAGAATCTTCCGACGGATTTTTTTTCGGACAATCCGTTTGAGCGAAAAGATGCATCACCGGACGTGGAATTTTATGCCAAACCGCGTCTGGTATCCCATATCGACAGCGCGGCCGACGATGTGGTGCGACACCTCCATGGACGCTTCATCACGGGGCACACCTGCGTTCTGGACCTTATGAGCAGCTGGCAGTCCCACCTGCCGTTCGGTGACCGTCCTGCACATGTCACCGGATTGGGACTCAATGCCGCGGAATTGAGCAGTAACCGCCAACTCAACGAATATGTCGTCCATGACTTGAATCTTCATCCACGGCTGCCGTTTGATGCGAATAGTTTCGACCTGGTGCTATGCAGCCTTTCGGTGGAATACCTTGCGTCCCCTCTGGATGTTTTTTCGGATCTGGCCAGGGTATTGAAGCCGGCGGGGTCATTGGTGGTCACCTTTTCGAATCGCTGGTTTGAGCCCAAAGCGATCCGGCTATGGTCCCAACTCCATGAATTCGAACGCATGGGCCTTGTGCTGGAGTACTTCAGACAGTGCGGTAAATTCGATGACCTACAAACGTACTCCGTCCGTGGAATGCCGAGACCGGCCGATGATAAATACAGCGGGAAGATCGCTCATGCCGATCCTGTCTATGCTGTGTGGGGAAGAAGACAACGGTAGGTTGACCATCGACGTCTTCATGACCATATTAATACATTGTCCGTATATTGCCGGTCTTGAGAGGATTAGCGTTTGAACATTCGGCCGAAGATCAGATCGCCGCAACGCCTGATGCGGCCTGGTGGCCGACGCAAACAAGAAGCCATGCAAAACCGAAAAAAGGAGGTTTACGCTATGGATCTTAAGACGTATTTTGATCAGACCAGAGGCTTGGGGATATTATCGACCGCCAACTATGATGGACAGGTGGATGCTGCCGTCTACAGCCGGCCCCACGTCATGGACGACGGCACAGTGGCGTTTATCATGCGGAATCGGCTCACCCATTACAACCTGCAAACAAACCCCCATGCCGCCTATTTGTTCAAGGAGGAAGGGGCTGGCTACAAAGGCAAACGCCTCTTTCTGACGAAGATCAACGAAGAGAAAGAGTCCAGCCGCCTTTACGAGCTTCGCCGCAGAAGCTACCCACCCGATAAAGATCGTCGTGAGTCCAAATATCTTGTATTTTTCAGCGTGGATAAGACGCTGCCGCTCATCGGGCCCGGGACGGAAGTGCCCCAAATGATGACAACGGATGATTGACAGCTGGCGTACTCTGCAAACTGGAAAAAGAAAATGTGGCAGCAAAGGATGCCGGCCGTGAAGGGATCATGCTTTGCCCGGATCGGGGTCCGCAGTGAAGCCGTTCTGCGCTTTGCCATGGGGTCGCCGCTTTTCGGACCTGCGATCACGGGACGACCTTCTTTCGGGAATATGGGAATTATAACTATATTCGCGACGATCAATGCCTGAGCGCTTTTCATCCGCTCTGTTGGATCCGGCAACTGCCATTACACCCCACCTCGTAATGTTCCATCACAATTAAAATCAGTCCTTATCGGAGCTTGTCAACCGGTCGGAAGCAAGGCGGCCTGATGTGGTTGTGGAAACGAAAACGGCTTTTAGACTCAAAACAAGTTTGGGGCATTTGGATCGAAATAATCTTGGTCCTCAGATCTTTGGGATCAACTTAAACATGCGCGGTCTTACTCTGGGCAATCGGCCCCGAAATAGAAAATCCTCCGGCGATACGGCTTGCCCTTCAATCACCGATTGAGTATGGTGCACGCAAGCATCGACCGACCCACAACCCATACACCATGGAAACTGGAAACAGGATGGCTCAATCCAACGCGGACAGGAACGGATCCTCAAAAGCGACGCCACAGACACCCGCCGGCACGCTGGGAACCTTTGCCGGTGTTTTTACCCCCAGTGTCCTGACAATTCTGGGCATCATCCTTTTTCTGAGGCTGGGATACGTTACCGGCAGCGCAGGCATGTATCGCGCGATCATCATCATCGCCATCGCCAACCTGATCTCCATTCTCACCAGCCAGTCGCTGGCCGCCATTGCGACGAATTTGAAGGTCAAAGGAGGGGGCGACTACTACCTGATATCGAGAACGCTCGGGCATCAATTCGGGGGCGCCATCGGGATGGTGCTTTACCTGGCCCAATCGGTATCGGTGGCGTTCTATTGTATCGGATTTGCCGAAGCTTTCTGTGCAATGTTGCCGGATCTGCAGTGGATGCCCCCAAGGGCCGTCGCCTTCGGCGCCGTGGGGCTGCTCTTCATCCTGGCGTGGCTTGGCGCAGACTGGGCGACACGCTTCCAGTTCGGCGTGATGCTGCTGCTGGTCGCAGCCCTGTTCTCTTTTTATGCGGGCGGCCTGCCGAAGTGGGAGCCGCACATCTTCCAGTCCAATTGGTCCGCACCGTCCGGAGCACCCCCCTTTTGGATCATATTCGGTATTTTTTTCCCTGCCGTCACCGGCTTTACCCAGGGCGTCAGCATGTCGGGGGATTTGAAAGATCCCGGCAAGAGTCTTCCGATAGGAACCTTCATGGCCGTGGGCGTATCCATTGCGGTTTACTTCTCGGTGGCCGTTGTTTTCGCCGGCGTGCTTCCCAACCACATCATGATGGAAGATTACCAATCGATCAAACGGGTGGCGCGCTATGGTTTCCTCATCGACGCCGGCGTCATCGCCGCAACGCTTTCCTCGGCCATGGCCTCTTTTATGGGCGGACCGCGAATTTTGCAGTCGCTGTCCGCAGACAAGGTCTTTCCTTTTCTTACCCCGTTTGCCAAGGGTGACGGTGCCACCGGCAATCCCCGACGCGCAATACTGTTGACGCTGGCCATTGCGCTGGCCACCATCGGGTTGGGTCAGCTCAACCTGATTGCCAAGGTGGTCTCGATGTTTTTTCTCATCTCATACGGCCTGCTCAACTACGCCACCTATTACGAGGCGCGAACCGAAAGCCCGTCTTTCCGACCGCGCTTCAAATGGTTCAACAAGTATTTGAGCCTGTTGGGATTTGTGATCTGCGCCGGCATCATTATGGCTTTGGATATAAAGAACGGCCTTGTCGCCCTGGCCATATTGTTCGCCATCCACTACTATTTAAAGCAAACCGCCGGTCCTTCCCGCTGGGCGGACAGCACCGGGGCCCACTCCTTCCAGGTGATTCGCAGGCATCTGACGGCATTGAACCGGGCGCCCGAACACCATCGTAACTGGCGCCCGCATATTGTCGCCTTTACCAACCATTCCGAACGTCGCGCGGCCTTGTTCAACTTCGCCCAATGGATCGAGGGGCAAAGCGGGCTCATCACAGCGGTGCGCGTCATCGAAGGATCGGGCGCCGCGGCAGGTAAATTGCGCAATGAGGCGGAGGAGGAACTCCAGCGGTATGTCGCCGCGCACGGATTCAATATCTTCCCTCTGGTCGTGAGAACGGAAGACGCGCCGTCATCGCTGCCGATGCTCTTGCAAAGTTACGGCATCGGTCATCTGAAGGCAAACACCCTTGCGGCCAATTGGTACGGGCAGTCCGCCGAGGGGTTTGGGTCCTTGAACGCCTTGAAATATGCCCACAACCTCCGAACGGCCTTTCATTTGGGATATAACCTGGTCTTGCTGCACCATGAGCCCACCCGATGGGACAAACTGCTCACGTCTTCGCGGGACAACCGCTGCATCGATGTCTGGTGGCGCGCCGACGCCACAAGCCGGTTGATGCTTCTGCTGGCTTATCTTACCACCCGGAACCAGGAGTGGGACAAGGCCCGCATTCGCGTTTTAACCGCCGGTACCGGCGAGCGGCTGGAGGAAACGAAAGAAGAACTGGTGCAACGATTGGAAGAAGTGCGCATCGAAGCGCATGCTGAGATCGTTCCGGATCTCAACCCCGAAACGGTGGCGGCGGCCTCCGCCGAAAGCAGCCTGGTTTTTCTGCCCTTCCGGATTCAGCAATTCAGATTGACCGATATATCCGGCTTCAGCCTGGATCGCGTTCTTCGCAAACTGCCGGCCACCGCCCTGGTGATGGCTGCCGAGGATATCGACCTGGATGCCGAACCCGAGCAAGGCGCCTCGGGGGAGCTGGCCGAAGCAATGGACAGGCTGCACGAGGCTGAACGTCGAGCGGCGAAAAGCTCGAAAAACATGAAACGGTTAAATGAAATCGTCAGTCGAATTCAGGCAGAGATCGAAAAAACGCACGACCAGGGCGGGCTTGAAAACGAGGGGCTGTCACGCCTGAAAAACGAGCTGCCTGAAGCGCAGACGGCGGCAGAGGCTGCCTTTAGAAAAGCGGCGAAGGACAAAGCCAAAGCAGAGGATGCCGCCAAAGAGGTACACCGGCTCGGCGGCCCATCACCGGATCAAAAGCCGCAAACCGATTAATCTCATGCCGTGTGGGCTCGATCCACCGCACAAGACTTGTTTCGTTTCAAATACTCGGCGCGTATCAATTACACTTCATCGTGAGAGGATAACCATTCCTTTGCGACTTCCGTCGTCCTGAAGACCTTCACCTGGACCGGCAGACCGGCCAGTTCCGAAAAGGTGCTGAACATCCGCGCTAACCCATAGTCTACGGATCCATGGACAACGATGGCCGATTTGGCGTCGCGGGCACCATTCACCTTCTGACCGATAAGCTTTATGATTTCTTCGATCTCGCTGGTGGTCAGATCGGCCACCGTAGCACGCGTCAAATCGCAGAGCACCCTGGATAATGGCATCCCGGCGCTGAAATCGACCATCTTCTCACGTATCTCTGGAAAGGTTAACCTCCCCTTGGCGGTCCAGACCATTATGCGACCGTCGAGGGTGTTCTCGTCTTGAATCATGGCATACCTCCGTTGATGGATCAGCATGCGAATGAAAGATCTTTCAGAAGCCGTTCAGTTTGATGGTTTGTGGTCGGATTTCCGATAATGGATGGGTATGTTTATTTCTGTATGCCACCGCAGGCATTTTGTCAATTCATATCATGTCATGTCATATCAGCGACTCTAACTGAATATAATTCAGTTAGAGTCGCTGATATCACGCCTACTGTGCAGCCGGGTAGTTGATTTCTTTAAGGGTATCGAGAATGAGATCCAATGTGACCGGCGGCCCCCACTGAACCGTCACCGTCTTTGCGCCAATGTCGCTTTTAATGTCGCTGATACCGTCGATTTCCTTCAATTCATTCTCGATTGCCATGGTACAATGGCCGCACGAAATGTTCGGAATGTTAAAGGTTTGTTTTTCCATACAGCGCCTCCGTTGTTCGTTTGTATTCATACTGCCGGTTAAGCGGATCCGCAAAGGCTGCAGCCCTTTGCGCGACATAGAATAAGCACCAAATCAACAATGTCGATGCGGCGGTTTCCTTCGGCCGTGACCGTGCAACACCGAGGACTTTGGGTATGGCGATTTCACGGACAGATTTCGAGTGGCTCCGCCAGGGAGCTCAAAGCTGACCAACGGCCAGGGACAGTGCGATGGAGATAGCGATCCACAGCCAGCATTTGATGCTCCCGAAAGCATCAACCCGTCGGCCATCCGAGGGCGCTGCACACTGAGAAGTAGTGTCTTCGGGTAAAAACAGCGCCCTCCAGCCGGAACCTTTCGATGGTGGATTTGTCTTGAACTGCATGGAAAACCTCATTTCAATTTTGATGAAGGGCCAAATGATTGCCAAATCTTATCAAAACTGATAATGGGTAACAGACACAGTTTTGTACTTATTTTACCATAACAGATCGGGAAAAGGCTATGGAGACATCATCCGGCTATCGGTATGCGGTTCTGGCGGACCGGCTTGAATCGCAAATACTGGACGGCACCTTTCGCGCCGGGGATAAGCTGCCCTCCATTCGCAGCCTGCATGCCCAAACCGGACTGAGTATTTCCACAGTATACCAGACCTTTATCGAACTGGAAAAACGGGGTCGGGTGGTTTCACGCCAGAAATCCGGTTATTTCGTCAAGCCGTTGTTGCGCGACCTGCTGCCGGAACCGCGACTGCCGAAGCCGCAGCCCGGACCGCAGAAGGTCAGCATCAGCAATCTGGCCTTTGCATTGATCGAAGCCATGGGAGATGCAGATGTGCTGCAACTCGGAGGCGCGCTGGTATCCAGTGAACTACTGCCCCTCAAGGAGTTGGCAAACATCCTTAAAAAAGCACCGGCGTCCTTCTATCTCGAAAACCTGGCCACCTACGAACACTACCAGGGGTATGATGAATTGCGTCGCCAGATTTCCAAACACATGACACCGTATTGCGGAGACGTCACACCCAACGGCATGGTCATCACCAACGGATGCATTGAAGCCGTGACGTTGAGCCTGCAGTCCGTGACCAGGGCGGGCGACACCGTTTTGGTGGAGTCGCCGACATTCCCGTGGTTTCTCCAACTCATGGAAGACCTCGACCTCCATGCGATGGAGATTCCCACCCACCCCCAGAGCGGCGTCGACCTTCAGGCCCTGACCCGGGCAGTGGAGGAGCACCCCGTCAAAGCATGCATCTTTATTCCGACCTTCAACAATCCGATGGGGTACGTTATGTCGGACGATAGCAAAGCGGCATTGGTATCCCTTTTGACGGACAGAAGCATACCGATCATAGAAGATGATATTTATGGAGAGCTGCACTTTACCGCATCCCGCCCTACGCCGCTAAAAGCATTCGATCGCAATGGGATGGTGCTCTATTGCGCATCATTCTCAAAATGCCTGGCGCCGGGTCTGCGGATCGGATGGGCCTTGCCGGGCAGATACCTGGAGACATTCAAACGCATACGGTTGAACCGGTCCATCAGCGGTCCGGGGTTGCCCCAGTGGGTGGTGGCCCGCTATCTGGGAAACGGCAATTTTGAGCGCCATCTGCGCAAACTCAGAACCCATCTTAAAAATCAGGTGGCCAACACGGCGCTGGCTGTGGCGCGCTACTTTCCGGAAGGCACGAAAATCAGCGCCCCCCAGGGAGGACTGGCCCTCTGGGTCCAGATGGACGATCAGGTGGACAGTTTGACGCTATTCCGTAAGGCCATCGCGCAACGCATCGCCGTGCTGCCGGGGATAATGTGTGCCAGCGGCCCCCTCTTTAACAATTGCATCCGCATCAGTTGCGGCATGCCCTATACCGATACCATCGACAAAGGGTTGAAAACCCTGGCATCCATCGTTCGGGAGATGATGTGACCACGGCATTATGCCCGTGCGACGGTGAAATCGACGGCAAGGGGAACGAAAGATGAAAATCGACGCCATCGGAGGAGAATTCGCGCTGATCGACCAACTGGAAAAGCTCGTCCCAACGACCC
>JBNLAV010000128.1:0-2009 GCA_050302315.1 Desulfobacteraceae bacterium | reverse complement strand
GACCCTTTCGTGTCTGGTATTGACCGCCAGCCACAGCATCATCTGTCATGTGGGCGACAGCCGGATCTATAGATGGCGGGAGGGTCACCTCAGTTGCCTGACGACGGACCATACGTTTGTCCAGGAAATGATAACCGAAGGAGAAATCGATCCGGCTACAGCCGAGACTCATCCATTGAGGCATTTGTTGACCCAGGCCGTGGGCACCGGCGAACCGTTGGAGCATGTGTTGGCACGTGCCGACAGGCTTAAGGTTGGAGACCGGTTCTTGTTATGCACGGACGGCCTGCACAATTGGGTGTCCAAAGAACAGATTTCCAATTTGCTGGCACTTGATGGAGATCCCGATTTGCTTGTATCAAATTTGGTCGAAGCCGCTTTGAGCAACAAAACGCGTGATAACGTAACCGCTCTGGTGGTTATGGTGGGCGGTGCCGGGAAAAGAAGTTTTGCACCCGTGGAATAATTTATGTATGTCACTATAGAACAGGAGAACGGACCTTCGATGAACCTTAACAACCAGGCATCGAAAAATATGGATTCAAACCATACAAGCGGATGGTCTACGGGCACGATCATCGACGGCAAGTGGGTGTTGATCGAGCGCATCGGAAAAGGCGGGATGGGCGAGGTCTACCGTGCCCACCAGCTCAACCTCAAACGGGATGTGGCCATCAAGCTGATCTCCGATCAATTCCTCCGGGACATGGAGGACAATCCGGAAGAAGTGGCCACGGCCATCGGGCGTTTTCAGCGGGAAGTGCAGGCCATGGCCCAGGTGCGCCACCCCAATGTCCTGCAGATATTCGACTACGGCTCACTGCAAACCAGCCATGGAGAGCATGCCGCTCCCGTGGAATACATCTCCATGGAATACATTGCCGGCGAAACGCTGCGGTTCACCATGTCCGAGGAGGGCCTGGAAGACGAAGAACAAATACTTGCAGAATGGCTGCGCCTCTATTTCATTCCGGTACTGAACGGGGTTGAGGCCATTCATGCCCATGGCATCGTGCATCGTGATTTGAAGCCTGAAAATGTGCTGATGGACGGCGAAACACCTAAAATCGCAGATTTCGGTCTGGCCCGCTCCATCAAAATGCGCGCCGTGTCAAATTCATGGGACGTCAAAGGCACCTGGCCCTACATGGCCCCGGAACAGTTCGCCGATTTTCGCAGGGCCGGCTTTGCCGCGGACATTTACGCCCTGGGCAAGATCCTGTTGGAAGCCGTGGCGGGCAAGATGGAACCGAAACAAGTGCCGTTTAAATCCGCAGCCCTGCAAGACCCTCAGACACCGCTGCTTAAGGCCCTGGATGCCGTTATCCGCCGGGCCACTTCAGAGAATCAGCAGCAGCGTTATCAGAGCGTGTCCGAATTGCGGCAGGATATCCAAAATATATTGAATTCTCGATTCGCAGAGGCGGTCCGGGAAGAGACTCCGGACAAAGGGCGGTCTCATACCAGATGGATATGGGCGGGCATGGCGCTGTGCGTGCTTTTAATCGGCGCCATGACGGTTTACCATCTGGTAGGCGGCATCGGCGACAAAACCGAAGTGTTTGTATCTCCAGCCATTGAGCCTGAGCAACGGCCGGAGCCGGATACCCGGCCGGCGGTGCTCTCACCCACCCGTGTGTCGCCGGACGGTCGGACCATGACCCTCATCCAAGCGGACAACGATGCTGGAAAGTTCTACTCGGATCCATCACTGGTGACATTTCACCACTACGTCGAATTCCTGAACGAGGTGGCCGATGATCTTACGGTGGAGCAGGATCTCGTCAAACGCAAGGACATGATATTGATTTACATCGGAGACGGCGCCGCACCCGAAGATCAGATCATCCACCAGAATGGACGTTTCAGGCTCCGGAATGCCGAATGGGCGTCCAGACCGGTGGTGCGCGTAACATGGTTGGGCGCCCGTGCATATGCTCACTATTATGGCAAGCGACTGCCCACATTCGATGAATGGAAATTGTTGCAGAAGCAGTTTGCCGATACGC
>JBNLAV010000127.1:0-2558 GCA_050302315.1 Desulfobacteraceae bacterium | reverse complement strand
ATCGTCACCAACCGGGATCTGCGGTTCGAGACAGAGATGGGAAAAAAGATTTCCGACGTGATGACCAAGGAAAACCTGGTTACTGTGAAGGAGGGTATCTCCCTGGAGGACTCCAAGAAACTGCTTCACCAGCACCGCATCGAAAAATTACTGGTGGTGGACGAAAACGGACGCCTCAAGGGCATGATCACCATAAAAGATATCGAAAAGATCAAAAAATACCCCAACGCATGCAAAGACACCATGGGCCGGCTGCGGGTGGGGGCGGCAATCGGTGTGGGCGATGACCGGGTGCAACGGGCACAAGCGCTGTTGAATGCCGGCGCCGATGTGATTTGCATCGATACGTCCCATGGCCACTCCCTCAATGTCATGGAAACGGTTCGTGAGCTCAAATCCACCTTCAGCAGCGTCGAAGTGATTGCCGGAAACGTGGCCACTGCCAAAGGGGCGGAAGATTTGATCGAGGCCGGTGTGGATGCCGTCAAGGTGGGTATCGGTCCGGGTTCCATCTGTACCACGCGCATTGTGGCCGGTATCGGTGTGCCCCAGGTGACCGCCATCATGAACTGCAAAGCGATCTCCAATAAGACGGGGGTTCCCCTGATCGCGGATGGCGGCGTCAAATTTTCAGGAGATCTGGCCAAGTCCGTTGCCGCGGGCGCCCATACCATTATGATCGGCAGCCTTTTTGCCGGCACCGACGAAAGTCCGGGTGAGACGATTCTTTTCCAGGGGCGCAGCTATAAAGTCTATCGCGGGATGGGATCTCTGGAAGCGATGAAAAAGGGGAGCAAGGACCGATATTACCAAACCGAGCAGGAAGAGGACGACAAACTGGTCCCCGAAGGTATTGTGGGGCGGGTGCCTTACCGCGGGTCCCTGCGCTCCAACATCCACCAGCTGGTCGGCGGATTGAAAGCCGGCATGGGGTATGTCGGCTGCCGGACCATCGAGGAGCTTCGCGACAAAGGCCGCTTCATCAGGATCTCGGCGGCCGGCCTGCGCGAAAGCCATGTCCACGATGTTATCATTACCAAGGAAGCGCCCAATTACAGGGTTGAAAACTAGTGCCCATCAATAAATGGCATCTTGCGGCCCAGACCGGCGTTCTCGCGTTTCGGAAATCCTCGACGTAGCGCTGCTACGCCTGCGGTTTCCAAAACACTGCGGCCTTGGTCTGAACCACAATCTACCATTTCTGGATGGGCACAAAAAAGAGACATGCGCCCATGAACAACACTGCAACCGATTTCGTCCATCTCCATGTGCACACCATGTACAGCCTGTTGGACGGCGCCATCCGTCTGGACGCCTTGTTCAAGCGCGCCAAAGCGTTTGACATGCATTCGGTGTCCATCACCGACCACGGCACCATGTTCAACACGGTGGAGTTCTATCAAAAAGCCAAGAAGGCCGGTATCAAACCCATTATCGGTTGCGAGTGTTACGTGGCGCCGCGGACGCTCGCGGATAAAACCCCGGTGGACGCCAAAGGGTTGCGACATCTCGTTCTGCTTGCGGAGAACCAGCAGGGGTATCGCAACCTGTGCAAACTGGTCACCGTCGCCCAGATAGATGGGTTCTACTACAAACCGCGGATCGACAAATCTCTTCTGGAGGCGCATCACGAAGGTCTGATCGCCATGTCGGCCTGTTTGCACGGCGAGATTCCCATGCTGATCAAGAGCGGGCATATGGACAAGGCGGACGAAGCGGCTTTGGCCTATCAGCGGCTTTTCGGGGAGAACAACTTCTTTTTGGAGGTTCAGAACAACGGCATTCCCATCCAGGACACGGTGAACGATGCGTTGCGCGACATGAGCGCCAGGCTCTCCATTCCCCTGGTGGCCAGCAACGACTGTCACTACCTGGAAAAATCGGATGTGCGCGCCCATGATGTCCTGCTCTGCGTGCAGACTGGAAAAACGGTCAACGATACCGGCCGGTTCAGGTTCCGCACCGACCAGCTCTATTTCAAGTCCAAGCAGGAGATGGCCGATGATTTCAGTGATTTTCCGGGAGCCGTCCAAAACACCGTCGATATCGCCAAACGTTGTGAGGTGACCTTCGATTTCAATACCTACCACTTTCCCAAATTCAGCGACGACTCCAATCTCAGCGCCGAGGAATTGTTCGTCAAAAAAGTCAACCAAGGCTTCGAGCGCGTATGGGCGATCATTCAGACCAAGAATCCGGATGCGGATTCGGCTGTCTACCGCGAGCGGCTGGACTATGAGATCGGTATCATCAACAAAATGGAGTTTCCGGGGTACTTTCTCATCGTGGCGGATTTTATCAACTACGCCAAAAATAACGGCGTACCTGTGGGGCCGGGCCGCGGGTCAGCCGCCGGCAGCCTGGTGGCTTACTCCCTGGGCATCACCGATCTCGATCCCATCGAGCACGGCCTGATCTTCGAGCGCTTTCTCAATCCCGACCGTATCAGCATGCCGGATATCGATGTGGATTTCTGTATCAATGGGCGGGATAAGGTGATCGAGTACGTCAGTGAACGGTATGGCGGCGGCGACTATGTGGCCCAGATCATCACCTTT
>JBNLAV010000126.1:0-1888 GCA_050302315.1 Desulfobacteraceae bacterium | reverse complement strand
ACCAGCATATCGGGATCGCTCCAGTGGCCCGGTCCGGTATAGGCGGCCCAGCGGTCCTGGGAAAACCCTTTTTGGCTCATGCTCTTCCAACTGTCGTTGATGTCCCCGGTCGTGCGCCATAGGTTGGACAGGCGCGCGTATTCGGCGGCGTCTTCGTAGATGCCGCTGTTTGACAGGCTGTAGACAAAATCGCGGCCGGTTGCCCGCAAAGCATCGGCCATCTCCTCGACGTGCGGAATATCGTTCGGGAACCAGTCGTACTTCAGATAGTCCACGCCCCACTCCGCCCATTGTTTGGCGTCCTGCGTGGCGAATGAATGCTTGCCGAAGGTCCAGTTGACCCAGGTGGGCTTGTTGTCGGGGGTTTTGAGTTTGTAAAATTCATTGATGTGTCCGTCTTCAACCCAGTCGTAGGTGCCGTCCTTGTTGTCGGAGGAACCGCCCACATATCCTGCGTACGTTCCGCGCCAGGGTCCCGAGTAGATCCCGAACTTGAGTCCGAGACCGTGAATCTCGTCTGCAAGCTCCTTCATGTCCGGAAACTTCTTGTTCGGCTGGATGGCATTAAGCTTTCCGTCGCGCTTGCCCTGCCAGCCGTCGTCAATATTGATAAACGTCCAGCCATGCTGCTGCAGCCCCTTTTCCGCCATCGCCCGCGCCGAGCTGAGCACCTTTTCCTGACTCACCGCGTCGCCCCAGCAGTTCCAGCTGCTCCAGCCCATCGGCGGCGTGAGCGCGATTTGGTCCCCCACCACGATGCGGAACTCCTTCGTGTCCGTCCCCAATGCGTTCTTCGCCCCCAGCGTCACCGTGTACTCACCGGGCTTGGCAATCTTGCCGGTAATCCGGCCGGTTTCCGCATCCACCTTCAGGCCAGCCGGCAGATCCTTGACGCCGAAATTCATCGGGCGCTTTCCGGTGACCGGGATGGAATAGAGGAACGGAGCCCCCGGCCGCATCCCGAAGACGTTGGGCCCGTTGATCCGCGGTGTGTCCGGCGCCGGCGGCGTGAGGATGACCTTTTCCTGCGCACCGCACCAGGCGGCCGCGCCCAGCACAGCACAGACAATCAGTGATCTCAGATATCTTTTATTCATAATCTCCCCTCCTACTTATCGATTAATTTTTACAGGCAGCGTGATACGAATATCATCGGATGCCGCACCGACCAGAATTTCATAGTCGCCCGGCTCCACCACATACTGCCTAGTCTCGGTGTCCCAATAATGCAGGCGCTCGGTTGGAATTTCCAGCGTCACTTTTTCGGAAGTACCGTTAGCTACCTCCACCCGGGCAAATCCGCACAGCACCTTGTTCGGTTGCTCAACGCGTGAATTCAGGTGGCGGTAATAGACCTGAACCACATCGGCCCCATCCATTTCTCCGGAATTTTCAATAGTTAACGACAGCTTGATCGTACCATCGGCGGGCACCACGTCGACCGCCAATGTCGCGTCCTTGTAATCGAAACGGGTATAGCTGAGTCCATGCCCGAAGGCATAGAGCGGCTTGCCGTCAAAATATCGATAGGTCCGGTTCGCAAAGGAATAGTCGGTAAACGGCGGCAGGTCGTCGGTGGAGCGGTAGAAGGTCATCGGCAGATGGCCGCATGGATTAAATTCGCCGAAGAGCACCTCTGCCACGGCCTGTCCGCCTTCCTGGCCGGGATACCAGGCCTGGAGAATCGCCGGCAGATGTTCGGCTTCCCAGGGAAATGCCACCGCCGAACCACTGCAGTTGACAAAGACCATCGGCTTGCCGGTGGCATGCAGCGCCTTCACGAGATCCTGCTGCGCACTCGGCAGCTCAATCTGATCGCGGTCCAGTCCTTCCCCTTCCTGCGCCGGCGTAATCCCGCCCACGTAGATAATCAGGTCGGCCTGCTTCG
>JBNLAV010000125.1:0-1738 GCA_050302315.1 Desulfobacteraceae bacterium | reverse complement strand
GTTATGGAACACTTCCAGATTGAGGACCCGTTCAGCAGCGGGGTCGCCTTTTGCGCCGGCTGCGCCCTGGAACTCAATGTAAGGTTCATTGGCAGGATCATGGGCCAAAACACGGTCCTGGTGGGCACTCCCTCGTGTTCGGCACCGGTTCTCAACGGGCAGAATACGGCGGCATGGCACAAGCTGGGCCACTATGCCTGCACCATGACGGGCGTGGCCTCCAGCGCCACCGGTTTGAGCCGTTACTACCAAAAGGCCGGGATCGACGCCAACGTGGTCTGCTTCACCGGCGACGGCTGCGCCCAGGATATCGGTTTCCAGGCCATGAGCGGCGCGGCCGAGCGCAACGAGAAGATGATCTACATCTGCTATGACAACGAGGGCTACATGAACACCGGCATCCAGCGCAGCAGCGCCACGCCCTACGGCGCCGCCACCAGCACCACGCCGGCAGGCGCTGTCAGCCATGGTAAAACCACGGCCAAAAAGGATTTGCCCATGGTCATGTCCATGCATGACATCCCCTATGTGGCCACGGCAACGCTCAGCCACCTGGAAGATTTCGCCCAAAAGCTGGAGAAGGCCAAGGAGAAATCCAAGGAGGGGTTTGTCTATCTGCATGTTTTCTGCCCCTGCCTGGTGGGCTGGAAGATTCCCATGGATGCTTCCATCCAGGTTTGCCGGGCGGCCGTGCGGACCAATTACTTCCCGCTTTGGGAGTCGGAAAACGGCCAGTACCGCATCACCCAGAAAGTCGCCAAACCCAAGCCCGTCGGGGAACTGACCAAACTCATGGGCAAATTCAAACACCTGGGAAGTGAAGAGCTGGCGGTGCTTCAGAAAATGGTCGACAAGCGGTTCGGCATTGTTCAGGCGCTTTGCGAGGCAACGCAAAAGGCGGCCTGATATCTGATCGCGGAGTTCAGGTGCCATCGGGTTGATATACCTCCTCACCCCCGTGCACGCCGTCGGTCGGGGGCCGGCCATGCCCCCGGCCGACGGTGCTTCCCCACTTTCTCCCGGCAGATGGGTTCCGAATCGGATTATATCGGTTCTCCGAGCCGGGCGTCGGCGGAGCTCGGCCGGATCTATTTCGAAGACTTTTCGAAAAGCGTTGCACAAATGGCCTTCAGTCTGCTCGAGGATGGGAAGCTGTCGGACATCGATCCCGGGAGGTAGAAAAAGCTTGGATACCATGCATTCGGAAATCATAACGGATCCCCTGCGGGGCGCAGACTTGCGGCACGACTTGGCGGTCACTCTCGCGCGGATGAAAGCATTGGGTCTCCGCAAGATCTCGTTGCTCTTCGGGTTTTCATGGGGAAACCATATCTACGAAAAGGACTGGAAGGATATACCGGTTTCGCCGGACGATGCGCAAGTACTGGTTCAAAGGGCCGAAAGGCAGGGATTTGGTAAACTTGGCGACGATAACCTGTATCTTTTCGTCAAAGAATACAATCTGCGGCTTTTATACTCGCACGATGCGGATATTCATCTCTCTTTCGGCACCCCTAATCACCTGGTCCATGACATTCTGGACAGATGGCGAGCCATGCAATGGCTATGCTACAATCAAAACAGAGCCTTGACAAAGTAATGGACCGGGTTTCTATCAAGGATTTTGAAACCACTTCTGTGAAAAACCGGTGTGCACCGCAAGTTGGCTTCACTTCAAAATTTGCCGAGTAGTTTTTTTGCTATGATGGTTTTCTCGACTTCCTTGCTGCCTTCAAAT
>JBNLAV010000124.1:0-31469 GCA_050302315.1 Desulfobacteraceae bacterium | reverse complement strand
CAGGGCTTTGAGATCCTTGACGGCGTTGCGCACCACCCGGGCCGGCTCTCCCGACACCAGCCGGATGTCCATGGCGGTGACGATTTCGGAGGTGATTTCGTCCTGGATGTCGAAGATGTCGCCCAGGCGGCGGTCGAAGCGTTGGGCCCACACCTGCCGCCCCTGACGGGTTTCGCTCAGCCTGGCGGTGACCCGCAGGCGTTCGCCATGTCGGCGCACGCCGCCTTCGAGCACATATTGGACGCCCAGCCGTCGACCGATTTCGGTGGTGGCCATGGGCCGGGATTTGATGCTGAAGGCGCTCATGTCGCTGATCAGAAATAGGCTGGGGATCTGGACCAGCGCCGTGATAATGTCCATGGTCAGGCCGTCGCAGAAGTGGTCCTGGTCTTCGTTCATGTCGAGATTGACGAACGGCAGTACGGCCAGGCTCGGTTTGGCCGGCAGGGGCAGGGCCTCGTGCGGCCGGGGCGCGGCGGCCGGGTCCGCACCGGGAAGCGGCGGCATGACCAGTTGGTAGGTTTGAACCGGCTGTGGAATGTTCTTCAACTGTTGCGGACCCATATCGGTAAACTCAAATTTCGGTTCTCCCTGAATTCTTCGAAAGACCGTATCGGAGATGCAGATGCCGCCCGGATGGGCCAATGATTCGAGGCGGGCGGCGATGTTGACGCCGTCGCCGTAGACACGCTCACCCTGGGCGGTCACATTGCCCATGTGGATCCCGATGCGGAATTGCAGGCGGCGTTGGCGGGGGATGTCGCGGCCCAGCGCATCGGTTGCGGCATGGATGCCCCGTGCGCATCGAACCGCATCCAACGTATCTGGGAATTCGGCCAGGAAATTGTCGCCCACAAAATCCACCAGGCGTCCTCTGTTCCGGTTCACCAGCTCTGCGATGTTTTGCCGGCAGGCGCTCAGGGCGCGGATGGTGCCGATTTCATCCTCGGCGATGAGACGGCTGTAGCCCACCACATCGGCGCTGACCAGGGCTGCCTGGCGCCTTTCGAGTTGCCCTTCATTCATTAATGGAACTCCGCCTTTTGGGGTTGAAAGGATGGTTTAACCCTAATATCGCATGTCGGCGGCGTCAACGGCTTCATATGATCCCGGGACCGGCGCAGGAGAAACAGGAAGGACGTGTCGTCTTATTCAGGGTTCCCGTCGTCTATATCAACAGACCAACACTGAAAGGAGCCTCACATGATGAACCAACTCTACATTGCCTCCAAAAATGTGAATCTCGAGATCGTTGCTAAACTGTTGAATTCAGTGGCGGAAAAGTATGGATGCCATGTGCGCTACGAAAAGCAGGAGAACAGCCTGAAATTTATCGGCGACGAAACCTATTGGACGCACATCATAGAAGAGCTGATGGAGTTTTTCTTCCCCCAGCCGGAAATGGCTGCGGCGGCCGTTATGACTGATCGATAAACACGGCCGGACGCCGGCCTTAAGGTCGGCGTCTGCCGCCTGCCTCTGAATTTCCCTGCGCCGGGTGCGGATGCTTAAATTATAAAAACCGATCCTCAGGACCAGGCCATTGAGCCCTGGTTACGACATGGTGCGCGGGCGCCGCGACCCGACACTTCGACATTCGACATTCCTTATTCGATATTCTGCGGTTTGCAGCCATCATGGTATTTTCATCCGTTTCAAGTTGCGTTCCGGCAATAGATGCAATATAGTTGCACTTACATCTCGTATGTGATGATGTGTATTTCCAAACCGCCGGAATTGATGAAAGCATTGCCATGCGGCTCTCTCTTTTTAAATATAGCCTTGTTATCATAAGTTTTTTTACGGCTGTGCCGATGGCCCGCGGGGGTGGGCCGATACCGATTTACGTCAGCATCGTCCCCCAGAAATATTTCGTGCAACAAATTGGCAGGGATCTGGTGGAAGTCCATGTCATGGTCTCTCCGGGTGCGAGTCCCGCCACTTATGAACCCAAACCACGGCAGATGGCCGGCATTTCCAGGGCCAGGGCCTATTTTGCGGTGGGGGTTCCATTCGAGGAGCGGTGGCTGGCCAAGATCGCAGCCGCCAATCCCCGCATGACAGTGGTGCGCACGGACCGCGGTATCAAAAAGATTCCAATGGCCGCCGGCCATCATTTTGAAGCAGCGGGAGAGGAAGGCCGGCATGAAGAACATGACCACGCCGGGCAAGGGCAGGATCCCCATATCTGGCTTTCGCCGCCCCTGGTTAAAACCCAGGCGCGTCACATTCTGCTGGCGCTAAAGGAGATGGATCCGGCCAATGGCGCTCGATTCGAGCAGAATTATGCGGCGTTCATGCGCGAGGTTGACGATCTGGATGCCCGGCTGAGGCAGTCCCTTGACCAGTGGAAAGATCGACGCTTCCTGGTATTTCACCCTTCCTGGGGATATTTTGCCCAGGCGTACGGATTGAAAATGTCGGCCATCGAAGTGGAGGGCAAAGCGCCCAAGCCGGCCCAGTTGAAGGCGCTGATCGAACATGCGCGGAAGGAGGGCATCAAGGTGGTCTTCGTGCAGCCGCAATTCTCAACCAAAAGCGCCGCATTGATCGCCAGGGAAATCGGCGGAGAGGTTGCCTTTGCCGACCCGCTGGCTGAGCAGTGGTCGGCCAACCTGATACGGGTGGCCGAACAACTCAAGACCGCCTTGAAATAAGGAGGCCCTATGGCAGCACCGATCGTCGAACTGCGCGATGTCTCATACGCCTATAACGGCGATGTGGCGATTGAGGAGGTGAACCTCGATATTCGCCATGGGGATTTTGTCGCCATGATCGGTCCCAACGGCGGCGGTAAAACCACTTTACTCAAGATCATGCTGGGCCTGATCACTCCGGACAGCGGAACGGTTCGCGTCAACGGCGATCCGGCCCGTAAGGCGTCCGCCTGTATTGGCTATGTCCCCCAGAATGTCGATATCAACCGCAACTTTCCCATTTCGGTGATGGACGTGGTCCTGATGGGCAAGCTGGATTCCAGGCGGCGATGGGCGCGAAAGTCGGCCGACAGCCGCCGGGAGGCGATGGCGGCCCTGGAACGTCTGGGGATGGCGTCGGCCGCCGACAAGAAGATCGGCAACCTTTCCGGCGGTCAGCGCCAGCGGGTCTTCATCGCAAGGGCGCTGGTGACCGACCCCAAACTGCTGCTTCTGGACGAACCCACCGCCGGCATCGACACCAAGGGCCAGGCCGAATTTTACAAGCTGCTCAAAGATCTCAATTCCGAGGTCACCATCGTGGTGGTCAGCCATGACCTGCTGGTCATCTCCCGCTATGTCAAATCCGTTGCGTGCATGAACAGACGGCTGCACTATCACGACCATGCCGAAATCACGGGAGAGATGCTGGAAACCATGTACTGCTCGGTGGAGGAGGTGTGTCCGGTGGAACTGGTGGCCCACGGCATGCCCCATCGGGTCCTGCACCACCATGGAGACGAGTACGATGATTGAAGCGCTTCAGTTTGATTTTATGCGGCATGCGCTGGCGGCCGGATTGTTGGCCAGTGTGATCTGCGGCATCATGGGGACCCTGGTGGTGGTCAACCGAATCGTGTTTCTATCCGGCGGCATTGCCCACGCCGCATACGGCGGCATCGGCTTGGCCTTTTACTTCGGATGGTCCTTCCTGCTGGGCACTTTGGGCTTTTCGCTGGCCGCCGCCATGGTCATGGCCGCGGTCAGCCTCAAGGCCAAGCACCGCGCCGACACCATCATCGGCGTTATCTGGGCGATCGGCATGGCGTTGGGGATCATCCTGATCGATCTGACGCCGGGGTACCACGTCGACCTGATGAGCTATCTCTTCGGCAGCATCCTGACGGTGCCCAAATCCGATATTTTCGCCATGGCGGTTATGGGTGTCGGCATCACCCTTCTGGTGGGGTACTACTATGAAGATGTGCTGGCCTTGTCGTACGATGAGGAGTTCGCCCAGATCCGGGGGGTGCCGGTCAAAAAGCTTTACTTCGGCATGATCGCCCTGCTGGCGGTCACCATCGTGATGGTGATCCAGGTGGTGGGGTTGATTCTGGTGATCGCCCTTTTGACCATCCCGCCGTTTATCGTAGAAAAATACGCAAAATCCCTGTTGCAGATGATGGTGGGGTCCAGTCTGCTGGGCGTGGTGTTCACCACTTCCGGCCTGTGGCTCTCCTATCGATATGATATTACCTCCGGCGCTTCGATTATTCTGGTAGCGGGCCTGGCCTTTTTCGGCTCCATTCTGATCGATCGCTTCCGCAGGCTGGCCTGGTAAGTGAGAGGAGGCGCTGATGTGCCATCAATGTAATTACGAAGAACTGCTGACCTCGGCCGAACTGGAGCCCTCATTCAACCGTGTCCGCATACTGGAAGTGATCGGCAACAACGGTTTCCCGTTATCCGCCGGCGATATCTTCAGAACCATGGAGCGCAGCAGCACCATCAACCGTGTGACGGTCTACCGCATCCTCGATCTGCTGGTGGATGCCGGGGTGATCGATCGGATCAGCTCCGGCGGGCGGGCTTTCTACTACGGCCTGGCCCCCAATGACCACCACGCGCCCCATCCCCATTTCTACTGCAAGCGCTGCGGCCGCATGGACTGCCTGAGCCCGGCCAGCCTGCAGGTCGAATCCGATCCGTTGCGCAAGACCTTCCCGGGCCGGATCGACAAGGTCGAGGTGCGCGTGGACGGCATATGCAAGCACTGTCTGGGCGTACTGCCCCACTGATGCGCCGCGTCAAGTCCCCCAGCGGTGTTTTCCCGGTTGGGTCTCAACTGCCTTGCCCGTATAATGTGCGAGAGCCTTTCCTGTCCGCCGCTATGCCTTACTGATGCCCTTCCTTGGGCACGATGCAGATAAAGCGGAACATGCCGTCGCCGGCATTTCGGAACTGGTGCAGTTTGTCGGCCGGGACGTAGGCGTAGGAACCCGCCTCCACGGTATGCTCCTGGTCTTCGATCTGGAGCACGCCCTTTCCTTCCACCATGTAGTTGATGTGGGGCCAGGGGTGGGTGTGTTTGGGAGAATAGCCGTCGGGTCCCAGTTCGATGACCCGCATGACATGATCGGTCCAGCCTTGGTCGGCGCCGATCAGCACCTTCATGGCGGCGTGTTTTACTTCGGGGCTGTTAATGGTGTTCGAAAGTGCGTCTGTTTCATGGGATACGATCATGGGGACCTCGTTTGTTCGTGTGGTATCGTTAAGCGGTTCTTATCATCCGTGATTCGGTGGATGACCCTAAAACATATCCGTTATGGAGTCAATGGCCTGGACGCCGCTCCCGCAATGGATCATATTCAGAATTGCGGCCCTAGTAGATGCCCTCCCCGCCGATCCACGAAAAGCTTTGATGTTTGCATCGAATAGCGTACAGTGTCCATCTGTGATGCTTCAGGTGCTTGGAGATGCGTATGCTCAAATCCATATCCCTGCCGTACGGCGGTAAGACCATCAATGTTGTCTGCCCCTCCGATGCGAAGCTTTATACAATCATCGAGCCGGTCAAGGGGATGGACCCGAGCCGGTTTGCCGGGCGGCTGAAGGCGACCAACCTCCAGCCCGGCTTCGATCCGTCCCGACCGGCCGTGGTGGTGGCGGACAAAACCCGCTTGTGCGGTTATCCCCAATACCTGCCGGTGCTCCTGGATTGGCTCATTGATCTGGGCGCCGATCCCGACGCCATAAAGCTCTATATCGCCTACGGCACCCACATGCGCCAAAGCGATGAGGCGTGCCGCAAGGCCTATGGGAGTGTATATGATGCCTTCCAATGGATCCATCACGATTGTGAGGAGGGGCCCTTCCATCGATTGGGTGAGACGCGCCGCGGAACGCCGGTTCATTTCAGGAGGGATCTGATGCAGGCTTCCTGCGTGGTCACCTTTGGCGCGATTTCCCACCACTATTTCGCCGGATTCGGCGGCGGGCGAAAGCTGATTTTCCCGGGGTTGGGACAAAAAGAGAGCATATATGCCAACCACAGCCTGTTTTTGGAGCGCTCATCCAGGAGCCTGGCCGCGGGCTGCTGCTCCGGCCGATTGGACGGCAACCCCCTGGCCGAGGATCTGGCGGAGATCGAATCCTATCGGCCCGCGGATATGGCCATCCACGGCATTTTAAACAGTCGGGGCGAGGTGTGCGACCTGATGGTGGGGCAGGGGGCGGCCCACTTCAAAAGCGCCTGCACCCGCCATGCCGACACCTGCGAGGTTCCGGTCAAACGCCGCTACGATCTGGTGGTGGCTTCTTGCGGCGGTTTTCCCAAGGATATCAATTTTATCCAAAGCCACAAGGCCATCCACCATGCGGCTGATTTCACGGCCGACGGCGGCCGGTTGATCGTGCTGGCCGAGTGCCGGGACGGCGTCGGCTCCCGCACTTTCCTTCCCTGGTTCGAGATGGGGGGCAGGGAGGCGGCCTTCGGTGAGCTGGCCCGGCAATACGTGGGCAATGGAGGAACGGCGCTGGCCATGATGGCCAAGCTCGATCGCATCAAGATCAGCATCGTGACACAATTGGATCCCGGGACGGCCGGGCGGATCGGATTTGAATGTATTGCGCCGGACCGGGCGCAAGCCCTTGTCGAGCGGCATTCAGGATCTATGGCCGTGATACCCAATGCCTCGGTGACGGTGCGAAAAGTGGATACGCCATAGCCTTGCAGTATGGATCCGCAGAGCTTGGCGGTGCAGAGACGATTGTACAGAAATAGGTGTTCGATGGAGACGGCAGGTAATAAAAAAAAGGACTTCTCGACATTGGCGCGACGCATCGAGGGCGAGATGCATACGGACGACCTGCGGCGTTATATGCTCTCCACCGATGCCAGCATATTCCAGGTCATGCCGGCGGCGGTGGTCTATCCCCGAACGACGGCCGATGTGGTGGAAACGGTGCGTTTTGCCGCACGGCAGGGGATTGGCCTTCATCCGCGCGGGGCGGGCAGCGGTTTGTGCGGATCGGCTGTGGGGGACGGCATCGTCATCGATTTTACAAAATTCATGCATCGGCTGCTGCATCTGGATCAAGATGCCGGCTGGTTCGAGTGTCAGCCCGGTTTTCGAATGGGAGAGCTGACGGCCGCGCTTGAAAACACCGGTCTTTTCTTCCCTCCTGATCCGTCCAGCGGAGAGTACGCCACCTTCGGCGGCATGTGCAACACCAACGCAAGCGGCGCCCACTCGGTTAAGTATGGCAATGTGGCCGACTATTTTCTGGATGCCGAAGTGGTTCTGCCGGACGGTTCCGTGCACATCCTGTCCCAGGTGGCTTCGACACCCATCGATGACTTGCCGGAGAATTTGCGGCGGCTGGCCGGGCTTTACCTTGAAAATGCCGACACCATCGAGGGCGCCTACCCGCGCATCGCATGCAATGTGGCCGGTTACAACCTGCGCGGTCTGGTCGATGGCCGCAGGCTGCAGCTGAACCGGCTTCTGGCCGGCGCCGAGGGGACCCTGGCGGTGATCACGCGCTTGAAATTTCGTCTGATCGAAAAACCTGCGGCGGATGCCCTGGTGGTGGCCTACTTCGACCATATCGTCCAGGCGGCCAAGGCGGTCCAGGTTTGCATGCCCCTCGGGCCGTCGGGCATCGAGGTCATGGACAAATCGCTGCTGGGTATCGCGCGGGCGTCGGACGCCACCCTGCGGGAACGAATCCCGGCCGGCGTGGACAACGTGCTGCTGATCGAATTTGACGGGCCTTCCGATCAGGCGTGCGCCCGGCAGGTGGACGCGGCCCGGCGGGTTTTGGAGGAGCACCGGCTGGCCCAGCGCCTCTATCCGGCTGCCACGGCCCGGGAGAAGGCCAAATTCTGGGCGCTGCGCAAAACCGCCGTACCCATCCTCTACAAGCTCAAGGGGGAGAAGAAAATTCTGGCCCTGGTGGAGGATGCGGCAGTGGCTGTGGATCAGCTGGTCCCCTATTTTGAGGGGATTTACCGCATCTTCGAGCGCCATGATGTGGCCTTCGTCCTCTACGGCCACATCGCCAAGGGACTGATGCACACCCGCCCGCTGCTCAATCTCAAGGATGCCCGAGATGTGGCCTTGCTCAAGACCCTTGCGGACGAGGTCTACACCCTGGTGAACGGTCTCGGCGGAACCGTGTCCGGCGAGCATGGCGACGGCAGGTTGCGCAGCGCCTACCTGCGAAGAACATACCCCGCCATTTATCCCCTTTTCGAAAAGGTCAAGGCGCTGCTGGACTCCCGGGGGGTGCTCAACCCGGAGATCAAGCAGGCCGGCGATCCGGCGCAGATGACGCATCATCTGCGATTAGGGCCGGGCTACAGGGCCCAGGCGCCGGATGGTCTTCAACTGCTCTGGCGGACGCCGCTGGTCATCGAAACTGAAAAATGCCATGGATGTTCCAAGTGCACCACCACGACAAACGCGACGCGCATGTGTCCGGTATACAAAGCGACCCGGGACGAGGCGGCCGCCCCCAAGGCCAAGGCCAATGTGCTGCGCGCCCTGATCAGCGGAGCGGTGAGCGCCCGGCACTTGTACCAGGACGCGTTGCAACGGATCATGGCTTTGTGCGTCAATTGCGGGAGCTGCTTTTCCGAGTGCCCCTCCAATGTCAACATCCCCAAGCTGGCCATGGAAGCCAAGGCGATTTATGTGCGGCGGCACGGAATCGATCTGAGCGTCAGGTTTGCGGCCCATGTCGAGACGGCTGCCCGACTCCTTCATCCGGTGTCGCCGTTGATCGGTGCGGCGGCGCGTCAACCGGCGGTGAGAAGGCTTGCGGCCTGCATGACCGGCATGGCGGCCCAACGGGAGATGGTGATGTTCGCCCGGCGGCCGCTCTACCGGCGATTGCCGGCGCAGATACCGGCCGACGGGCCTTCGGTGCTCTATTATGCCGGCTGCTATGCCGGGTATATCCGTCCGGAAACAGGAGAGGCGGCGGTCAGGGTGTTGAACCATGCCGGGTTCCATCTCCATCTGCCGGCCCAGTATTGCTGCGGCTTGCCGCATGTCTCCAAAGGCTTGGCGGGTGATGCGCGGCGCAAGGTGCGCCGCAACCTGGACCACTGGCAGGCCCTTATCGACAAGGTCGATCATATCGTGGTGACCTGCTCGTCCTGCGGCTATGCGCTGATGAAGGATTGGGCGTACCTGCTGGAAGATCGGGCATTGGCCGGGCGGATCAGCGCGAAAACCATCCACATTTCCCGGTTGCTCCAAACCCGCCGTGAACGGCTGGTATTGGCCGAAACGTCGTTTCGCGTGATCTACCACCAGCCGTGTCATCTCCGGATTCAGCCGGACGGCGATTGTTCCGCGGCCCTGCTGACCACCATCCCCGGCATCGAAGTCGTCGATACGCACAACCACTGCTGCGGCATGGCCGGCAGTTGGGGCATGATGGCCAAAAATTATGGCCTCAGCAGGGAAATCGGCACACCCATGGCAGAGCGCATCAACCGATCGGGGGCCCGCTACAGCGTCACCGACTGCCCCACATGTCAGATTCAGATGGCCCACATGGGGAACTTGCCGGTAAGACACCCTGTCGAGGTTTTAAATGCCGCCCTCGTCCAGCCCGAGCGATCCACTGATCGGTTTTAAGGCGCTTTGCCTGCTTATGGGTTACGGATCTCCTCGAAATCGAAATCGAAATCGAAATCGGGATCGGGATCGAAATCGAATTCTTCATCTTAGCTTTCCGATCCCGATCCCGATCCCGATCCCGATTTCGATAGCGATTTCGATAACACCACAAAGGCGTTCGGTTAGAATTGCCGGACCATGCGCGTCGCCGTTGACATTGAACGGGGGACCTGATACGAAATGGCCCGCGTGCAGGCCAGTAGCTCTAATTGGTAGAGCACCGGACTCCAAATCCGGGTGTTGGGGGTTCGAATCCCTCCTGGCCTGCCATTTTTCTTGTCGCCTGCCGGGGCCGGTCGGTCCGATCGATCTTACTCGTCTTCCTTGAAAATTTTCTTGAGCACCGCCGACAGGGCGGCCATGGTAAAGGGCTTCTGGATGAAGCTCTGGGCGCCCGATTCGAGGATATTGCGGGCCGGGCCGTCCAAGGCGAACCCGCTGCAGACCACCACTTTCATTCCGGGTCTCTTTTTCATTATCTTCGGGTAGATAAGGCTTCCGTCCATGTCGGGCAGGATGACATCCAGCAATACGAATTCGATTTCGCCTTCGTACTGCGAGACGATGTCGATGGCCTCTTTGCCGGTTCGCGCTTCCAGCACATGGTATCCCAGTTTTTCGACGATGGCGCGGTTGACCTCCATCACCAGGTGTTCATCTTCCACGATCATCGCAGTGCCGTGCTTTCGGGCGATGTACGGCTCGACCGTTTCAGACACCTGTTCCTTGATATCGGTGCCCGGGAGATAGATTGAGACGGTGGTGCCTTTGCCGGGCGTGGATTCGACATAGACATAGCCGCCGTGCTTTTTCACAATGCCGTACACGGCCGCCATACCAAGGCCGCGTCCCTGGAACTTGGTGGTGAAGAAGGGTTCGAAGATGCGGCTGCGGGTCTGTTCGTCCATGCCTTTGCCGTTGTCTTCGATCCGCAGCAGAACCTGCCGGCCCAATTTGAGCTCGGGATGTTTTCTGCGCTCTTTTCTTTTGACGGTGACGTTCTTCAGCGTGATGCGCACCAGGCCTTGTCCGGTCATGGCTTCCGAGGCATTGGACAGGATGGCGGCCAGCAGCATCTGCATCTGGGTCAGATCGACTTCGATATGGTCGGTGTTTGGATCGAGGTCGGTTTCAACCTCCACATAGGGCGCCATGCTGTGCTGGACGATTTTAAGCGTGTCGGATACGAAGCGGTGTGCGGAAGTGACCTGGGTTTGGAACTTGCCGCCACGGGCGTAGGCCAGCAGCTGGCCGGTCAACTGAACCATCTTCTGACCGGCCTGGCTCATCGGTTCGATGTAGATGTTGAGCTTGGCGTCATGCAGCCCGTCCATCTGGATCAGTTCCAGGTTCCCCAGGATGACAGCCAGCGCATTGTTGAATTGATGGGCGACACCGCCGGCCAGGGTGGCGATGGCTTCCATCTTCTGCGCTTGCTGAAGGCGTGCGGACAGGCGGCTGTTCTCCATCTCCGCTTTCTTCGCCTCTGTAACGTCCACCGCGAAGGTCAGGGCGCCGTCATAATTTCCCATATCGTCGCTCTGACAAATACCGCTGAGCAGCACATGTTTATTCTCGCCATCGCGGGTGAGGAACTGAAAGGGTATGTTTTTCATCTGCCCGGTTTTGTAGAATTCGGGAAAGGACACATTCATCGCATCCTTGCGGCTGTCCGGTGCAAAAAAGTCGAGAAAATTGCGGCCGATCACTTCCTCGCGCTGATACCCCAGGGTCTCCAGCCAGAGATTGCTGGCACTGGTGATGAGATTGTCGCTGTCCATGGAACTGAGCATCACCGGCGTGTTATGGTACAGATCGCGATACAGCGATTCGCTCTTTTTGAGGGCCTTTTCGGTCTGTACTTCTTTGGTGACGTCCCGTCCGCACCCCACGATTCCAATTATCTCGCCGTCGTGTCCCCAGAATGGGGCTTTGTGCACGTCGAGCACCAGGTGGCGGTTGCGGACCAGCCCTTCTTCCAAAAAACGGCCCGCTTTTCTGGTCTCTTTGACGATGCCGTCGGAACATTCGCAAATTTCGCCGAAGGTGTGGTTGTGGCCGGCCTCCCTTTCCCGCTTGGCGAAGTAAACGTCAGACCGTCCCATGGCGTCGTCCGGACGGCGACATTTGATCAGTTTGTCGCATACCGCCTGGTTGACAAAGGTGTAATGGTCCTGCAGATCTTTGGCCCAGATGAGGTCCGGGACATTGTCTGTCAGCAGGCGAAGCATTTTGTAGAGTTCCTGATACCTGCTTTCGCTCTGATTCAGAACGGCATCCATGTGCAGGCGTTCTTCTTCGAGGGAGAGGGCTTTGGCCAGGGTCGTGATCAGGTAGATATCGTTTTTTCCAAATTGCCGTATGCGGGTATCCGCCACCGCCAGGGAACCGATCGCTCTGCCTTCGCAGCTGACCGGATACCCCAGGTAGGATTTCAGCCCGAAGCCGGTTACATAGGAATCGCTCTCCTGAAACGGGGTTTTGGAGATGTCCTGCAACACCACGGGTTGGTCCGTGCCTTTGATGGTGGCTTCGTAGCAGATGTGACCTTCGGGGGTGGTTTTTTTGGGGAAACTGGGCGGCAGCTTGTAGCCGGACAGGCATGTGAGCATGTTGGTCTTGTCGTCCATGCGATGGTAGAGTGCGCTGGAACAGCCAAAGACTTCGCCGGCATGGCGCACGATCACATCGATGTTCTTGACGGGATCGGTGCCGAGAAGGCTGAAAAGATCACCCAGTTTTTGGATCTGGTTCAGATCTTTGGATTCCGGTCCAGAATTATCATCTTCAGCAATTTCATTGGGTTTTCCGGACGGTGTCAATCCCATGCAGATTCCTCCTGCCGCACACAGCCGCTTCGATATTCCAAGTCTATCGCGTTTGCGGTTCTTAAGTCAAATTCAGCGGATCTGATCTCTTTCCGGCCGACAGATGCGATGCGGACCAGGGGATGGGCAAATGCCGGCTGTGTGAGTGGCTCGGGAGCTCGCGTTCATTGGTTCATGCCACTGGGAAAATAGATTTATTGGTGCTAAATGGCATTCAGGTCAAGAGGGTGCCAATTTGGCGGCCGATCTCGGGATCAGCCCTTGTCCATATCGCCATGTGAAGTGAAAAATGCATACCTAATCTTATTCTCATGATTTGTAAAGTCCTTATGTCCGAATACCATATGGGTTTACACAACCGGGGATTCATGTCATTTGTTGTAGGCACCCCGTAACCATCACGCGATGCACCGGCTGCATTTTCGGGCAACAAATGAGGTGAATATGAGATTGATTCGTTTCGGACCACCGGGCATGGAGCGCCCCGGTCTTTTGAAAGCGGACGGAATTGTGGATCTTCGTTCGGTCTACGCCGATATTCCGGACATCGGTGAACAATTCTTCGAGGAAGGCTGGCTGGATAAATTGACCGGTGCAGATCTGGAAGCCAAACCGATGGAGGTGCGTTACGGCCCCCCGGTATGCCGACCGCAAAAGATCATCTGCCTGGGAAAGAATTATGAGGAGCATGCCAAAGAGGGCGGCTTTGACCTGCCGGAGGCCCCCTTGCTTTTTTGCAAGACCCCCAATGCCCTGAACGGCCCCCATGATCCGATCCTGCTGCCGAAAAGCTCGGATCAGGTCGACTGGGAGGTGGAGCTCGCCGTGGTTGTCGGCAAGGCCGGCAAGCGCATCCCCAAAGACCGGGCCTGGTCGCATGTCGCCGGGTATTGCGTGATGAACGACGTATCCGGCCGTCGGGCGCAGTTCGCCCACTCCCAGTGGTTTCGAGGCAAGTCGTTTGATACCTTTGCGCCGTTGGGACCGGCATTGGTGACACCGGATGAGGTGGGAGACCTGCGCAACCTGCGCCTCACCGCCAGGGTCAACGGTGAATTGATGCAGGACGGCAACACCCGGGACATGATGTTTGCCGTCGATGCCATCATCGCCGATGTGAGCGAGGATATCACCCTGGCGCCGGGCGACGTTATCTCCACCGGCACACCGGCCGGTGTGGGGATCTTTCGAGACCCGCCGGTGGTCCTTCAGGCGGGAGACGTGGTGGAGTGCCGCATCGAGAATATCGGTGCCTTGCGGAACAGGGTGGTGGAAACCTTTGACTCAACCCAATAGGTTGGCGAGATAGGCGCCTACCGCATCGGCTCCATTCACTGACCGCGGCAAGCCGCGGTCCAGGGACAAAAGCGCCGGTACTATTTCGATCCAACTGCCCGAGGCGTACGACGATGTGGAAATCGCCGCGGACGGCAGGTGACGGTCGATAAATGCTTCCAGCACATCGGATTCAGGTGAGTGGGGGCGCTTGACATAACCAAGCGGAATGCCGCAGTGGTATGCTTCGGCCACCGTGCTGTAGCCGGCTTTTCCGACCATGGCGTCTGCGGCGGCCATCAGATCGGGATGAAAGTATTCCGAATGGGTCGGCAGCAGGATGACCCCGCCGCTGGCCGGCTGCGCCCCGTCGACACCGGCGACCACCAGGCGCCAATCCAGTCCCTCCGGAAGCGCGGCCAAAAAAGCGTGCGCATCGGGAACGCCTCCCATGCTGAGCAGCACCATTTTTTCTTCTTCGCCAATTCCCAGTTTTCGCCTCACCTGGTCACGGCTGGTGCGGGGCCGCCGGCTGATGGGTGCCGTGCACAGGGCGCCGGAGACGGGATTGCAAAGGGGCTGCGTCTGAATATGGTGATCGGCGCGTTCAAAAATGGATCTCAGGTAGTCGATGTGGGGATCGAAACGCTTTTCTTCTAATCGGTAGCCCTGGTAGATCCAATCCCATGTGAAATTTTCCACCAGAATGCTGGCCACTCCTGCGACCCTCGCCGCTTCGATGCCCAATGGCGCGATGTCGCAGACCACCAGATGGCAGTTCAACCGGACCAGTTCGGCCGCCAGACGGTCGACTTCAGACGGGGAAAACGGGATTCGCCCATCCAGTTGATCGCAGGTGGCCGGCAGATCCTCCATCAACGGGCTGCGCTGGACCATACCGATATCCCCGCGCACCCGATGGTACCCGAACCCATTGCCAATGGAGGTTTCAAAGAGGCTTGCGGGGCTGGTGGTGAAAAGCTCGAAACGTATGCGAGGGCGGATGCGCCGCAAGGCTTCCATGACAGCGGCTGCCCTGCAGGCATGGCCGAACCCGTGGTCGGTAATGAAGTATGCGATGGTCGGGACGGTGGGCATGGGTCTTGATTGTCCTTTGCCAAGCAGGGGGTCCAATGGAAAATGCCGATACATATCAACAACCGCAAGCAATTGCCATAGGAAGGTTTGGCGGCCCGCCTTTTTGATTTGGCGTTCGCTTCATGGTATTGAGAGCTCACAACCGCGGTATGTTCGGCGCCTGGTGCAGATGTCGGCGCCGTCTTCAGCAGATGCTTTTTCGGAGGATTGCTATATGGTCCCGGACGCCCGTTCCGCGCAACCGCGCCCAAAGCTGATGGTTACCGGGGCCAGCGGCAACCTCGGGTACTGGATTTGCCGGTTGGCAATGCAGACGTGGTCGGTTACCGGCATCCATTGGCAGAATGCCTTTTCGATGGACGGGGTCCGATCGATACAGGCCGATCTGACGGACATGTCCGTTCTGGACAAACTTTTGAAGACCATCAGGCCCCGTGCGGTGATCCATGCGGCGGCGGTTTCGCTGCCGGCGCGCTGTGAGACCCATCCTGCCGTCACCCGCAGGATAAATGTCGAGACACCCGAAAGATTGGCCGCCCTGTGCGCTGACCTTCACGCCGATTTCATTTTTACTTCCACTGATCTGGTCTTCGATGGGCGAAATGCCCCGTATGCGGAAGCGGATCCGGTGACGCCGCTGTGTGTCTACGGACGCCAGAAGGCAGAGGCGGAAGAGGCCGTGCTCGGCATGAATGAAGATGCGCTGGTGTGCCGTCTGCCGTTGATGATCGGATTCGGTCACGCGGCGTCCACCGGTTTTTCGCTGCAGATGCTGCGGGACATCCGGAACGGCGTACCGCTGCGCCTTTTGACCGATGAGTTTCGCTCCCCGGTTTCCTATCTCGATGCGGCCCGGGGGATGGTGAGCCTGCTGGGCAAAGCCCGCGGGCGGTTGCATATGGGAGGGCGATCGCGGGTCTCCCGGTTCGAGATGGGGACAGCCATGGCCAGGCAGATGGGTATCGCGCCGACCATGATCCAGCCGGTGACCCTCAGCGCCTTGAAGCTGGCAGTCCCCCGCTCCGCCGATTGCACGCTCAACAGCGATAAGGCGTATGCCCTGGGATACGACCCTGCCCCGATGCCGGCGGCCGTCCAATGGGCCGTGAATCGATTCGAAGACATTTCGAGAGGTTAACTGTTTGGACAACCCCGGCTTTAATTGACACCCGTCCGATTCACCTTTATACTGGCAGCGCATATGCGACCTTAGGGTTCGCGCATAAAATGGGGAAGTTATTCTGCGCGAGTCCTTAGCGTCAAAGCACCCGACGCCAATCCTCAAGCCAGAGGCATGGCTTGCTGCATCAATCCTTAAATTCGAATGCCGCCCGGTTGGGCAAGGAGACGATCATCATGAGGCACCTTCTGGGTATCGTGTTGTTATGGGGGATGGTGACCATCGGCCTTACGGCTCTTGCAAGCGCCGCCATTTCGTCCGGAGAGATTCCACCCGAGTTGGCGCGCTGGCGGTCATGGGTTCTCTACGGGCATGAAGAGGCGCTTTGCCCGACAGACTATAATAACGGCGCCGTGGCGCGGTGTCAGTGGCCGTCGAGACTGATCGTTGAAGTCGAGGATGACGGCGGCCGCTTTGAGCAACGTTGGCGCATGTACACCGAAGGTTGGGTGGACTTGCCCGGTACTGCCCGCATGTGGCCCGACGGTGTGACCGTCGACGGCGACTCGGCTGCCGTGGTGAATCGCAACAACCGCCCTTCGGTCAAACTGATGCCGGGCGAGCACCTGATCAAGGGGCGTTTCTATTGGCAGCGCATGCCGGAGATGATCAAGGTGCCGCCGTCCCTCGGACTGATCAACCTTCTGGTGGGCGGGCAACTGATCGAATCCCCTGTGATTGACGATCAGGGGCGCCTCTGGCTCCAGGAACGCCAGGGGCAGGAGGGCAGGGAAGATCGCGTCGAAGTGCGCATCTTTCGGCTGATCAGCGACACTATCCCTTTGAGGGTGACCACGTTGCTGCGCCTGGACATCTCAGGTCAGGCGCGGGAGGTCCGGCTCGAAGGGGTGCTGTTGGAGAACCTGGTCCCCATGGAGATCAGCAGCCGACTTCCGGCCCGCCTCGATGCAGAAGGGCAGTTGCTGGTGCAGGCGCGCCCCGGGCGCTGGGAGGTCCGCATTACCGGCCGCATGCCGGATCAGGTGACCAAGCTGGGGCCCGGGTCTGCCGATTATGGGCCCGAAGTGTGGTCGTTCCAACCCCAGCACCATCTGCGAATGGTGGAGATCGAGGGCGTCCCCCAGGTGGAACCCGGTCAGACGGAGATGCCGGATCAATGGCGGGCCTACTCCGCTTATTTGTTGAAACCCGACGCTGTGATGCAATTCAGGGTGATTCGGCGGGGCGACCCCGACCCGGTGCCGGATCAGCTCCAACTTTTTAGACGGTGGTGGCTGGATTTCGACGGCGGCGGATTCACCCTTCACGATAAGATCGAAGGGCAGTTGAGCCGCCAGTGGTATCTTGCGGTGAACGCGCCCTTGGAGCTGGGGCGTGTCGCCATCGATGGCAAGGATCAGGTTATCACCGCCCAGGGCGGTGACGGCAAAGCCGGCGTGGAGCTGCGCAAAGGTGCATTGAATCTTCTGAGCGACGCGCGGTTGGCCGTGCGGTCTGGCTCGGTGAGTGCCGTGGGGTGGGATCATGACTTTCAGAAGGTCTCGGCAGAGCTTCACCTGCCGCCTGGATGGCGGCTGCTGGCGGCCTTGGGCGTGGACCAGGTGTCGGACACCTGGTTGCAGCGGTGGTCCCTGCTCGATTTCTTCCTGGTGCTCATCATCGCCATGGCGGTTTTCAAGCTGCGGGACTGGCGCTGGGGCCTGCTGGCGCTGGTCACCACGGCGCTCATCTACCATGAATCCGGTGCGCCCCGCCTGGTGTGGATGCATATCCTTGCGGCTCTGGCGCTGATGCCCCTCCTCCCGGACAACTGGATCAAAAAGGTGGTCGGACTCTGGGGTATTGCGGCCGTGGGGGTGCTGCTGATCATCTCCATCCCCTTTATGGTCAATCAGGTTCGGTGGGGCATCTATCCCCAATTGGCGCCGCACAACGGTTACAGCGCCGGGTTTCAGCCGCAATTTCAGAAATCAGCTGTTCCCGAGCAGGAGGCCTTCGACGAAGCAGCGGTCGAAAGTGAAAGGGCTCGATTGCCCGCCAAATCAATGATGCGCCGACCGTCTTCGAAGCCGGCGGCATCCGAACCGGTGACCGCCGACCTGATGGCCCAGAGCAGGGAGGCCAAGGCCGTCTGGCATCAGGATCCGGACGCGTTGATTCCCACCGGACCCGGCCTGCCCCAGTGGCAATGGCAAACGGTTCGTTTGCGCTGGAACGGGCCTGTGGCCAAAGATCAGACCATACGTTTCATGATGCTGTCGCCGTTAATCAACCTCCTGTTGGCCCTTGTACGGGTCGGCCTGCTGGGCCTGCTCATCTGGGGGGTGGTCGACTGGAAACCCTGGTGGGAAAAGGTTCGCAGCCATCTTCGGCAAGGCAAAGCGCTCATCGTGCTGCCGTTTTTGCTGCTCTCTGCCCAGCAGATGCCGGCCCACGCTCAAAGCGAATCGACCTTTCCGCCGGCCGAGATGCTGGAGACCCTCAAAGAACGGTTGTTGGAGCCCCCGGATTGTCTGCCGTACTGTGCCGACATCTCCCGGTTGGAGGTTGCGGTGTCAGAAGACGACCTGCGGGTTATGCTCAAGGTGCATGCGGCCCAGCGGACGGCAATCCCGCTGCCGGTCAACCGCAAATCGTGGACCCCCGGGCAGATCCTATTGGACAACGCCCCCATCAGCGCCATGGCCAGGGATCAAAACGGCGGGCTCTGGGCCGTCATCCCGTCCGGTCTGCATACGGTGATCATGCTGGGCAATGTGGCCGGAGAAGGGCTCGTTCAGATTCCGCTGCCCCTCAAGCCCCATCTGGCCACCTACGAGGCGGCAGGCTGGGCGGTCAAAGGCATTTTGCCGGATGGTACGGTGGGTTCCAGCATCCAACTGACCCGCGTCCAGCAGAAGCAGGCGGGGCGGATGTCAACGCGGCAGAGCGATCGCCTTCCGCCCTTTCTGCATGTTCGGCGCACCCTTCAGCTCGGGCTGACATGGCAAGTCACGACCACCGTGACGCGGGTAACCCCAGTCGGCGCACCGGTGGTGGCCAACATTCCCCTCCTGGTGGATGAGTCGGTGACCACCGCCGGGCTGCAAGTGGATGACGGGCATGTGCTCATCAATATGTCATCCGGTCAGCGCAGCGCTTCGTTTACGTCGACGTTGAAAATTGCGCCGGCCATTCGATTGGCCGCACCACGGGCCGTTCCGTGGGCCGAGACATGGGTCCTGGACGCAAGCCCCATCTGGCATTGCGATCTTGAGGGGATCCCGGTGGTCCATCACCAGGACCGGGGCGGCCAATGGCAGCCCCAATGGCAGCCATGGCCCGGTGAGACCGTCACCATCAAAGTGCATCGCCCCAAGGCGCTGGAGGGCCAATCCCTTACCATTCACAATGCCGATGTTATTCTCTCACCCGGCCGCCGGTTGAGTCGCGGCGAGCTGACGCTAAAAATCCATACCAGCCGGGGCGGTCAACACACCATCGAACTGCCGCCTGACACCAATTTGCAAGAGGTTCGCGTCAATCAAAAAAGCCTGCCGGTCCGCCAGGACGGCCAATGGGTGACCGTCCCGCTGCAGCCGGGCCGGCAGACGGTTTCGGTCAAGTGGCATCAACTGATTCCCTTTCAGACGCTTTACAAAGGTCCTCTGATCAAAGTCGGCCGGCAGGCGGTCAATGCCCAGGTCACGTTCAAAATGCCACAAAAGCGGTGGATTCTGCTCACCGGAGGCCCCCGATGGGGCCCGGCGGTCCTGTTCTGGAGTTACCTGGCGGTGATCGTTCTGGCCGCCCTGGGATTGGGTCGATTGGCGCTGGCGCCGATCAAAACGTGGCAATGGGCGCTTTTGGGCCTTGGGCTCACCCAGATTCCGGCGGCGATGGCATTGGTGATCGTGGGCTGGCTGGTCGCCCTGGGGCTCAGGGAACAGCGCGGCGCCGTCGCCAACTGGTGGCGGTTCAACCTGCTCCAATTGGGTCTGATATTTCTGACCGCGATGGCGGTGATCGCCCTTTTCACGGCGGTAAAGGCAGGCCTGATCGGGCATCCTGATATGCAGGTCGCCGGTAATCGCTCCGGCAGCTGGACCCTGAACTGGACCCAGGACCGCATTGACGACAGCCTGCCCCGGCCCTGGGTGCTGAGCCTGCCCCTGTGGTGCTATCGGGCGCTGATGCTGGCATGGTCGCTTTGGCTGGCATATACCCTGTTGGGGTGGCTTAAATGGGGCTGGCGATCTTTTTCCAAGGAAGGCGTCTGGAAGAAGAAACCGCCCGGCAAAAAGAAGAAAACCGGTATCCTGCCGGGTCAGGCCAAAGGGTAGCGCTTATGGAACATTCGGAACTGATCCTTGCCATTGACTGCGGTACCCAGAGCCTCAAGGCGATTGCTTTCGATCTTGAAGGCAGAATGCAGGCCAAGGCCCAGGTGGCTTATACGCCCTACACATCGCCTCACCCCGGCTGGGCAGAGCAGGATCCGGAGCATTTCTGGAAGGCGCTTTGCACGGCATGTCAAATGCTGTGGCAGGACCGGGGCGTCGACCGGTCGGCCATAGCCGGTGTGGCGCTGACCACCCAACGGGGCACAGTGGTCAACGTGGATGCAGACGGCCGACCGTTGCGTCCGGCCATCGTCTGGCTCGACCAGCGCAAAGCCCGCGGCCTGCCGCCCATGAAGGGGCCGTGGCGCTGGCTCTTCAATCTGTCGGGGCTGGGCAAAACAATCGAGTACTTCAGATCGGAAGCCGAGGCCAACTGGATCGCCGCCTATCAACCGGACATCTGGTCTCAAACCCACAAATACCTCCTGCTTTCCGGCTACCTGACCCATCGGCTCACCGGCCGATTCGTGGATTCCATCGGAGCCCAGGTGGGTTACATCCCCTTCAACTATAAAAAGCTGCGCTGGGCCTCCGCAGGGTCATGGCACTGGCATTGTCTCAAAATGCGGCCCGAGATGCTGCCCGATCTGGTGCCGCCCACAGGTGTACTGGGCGAAATCGGCGGACCGGCGTCGAAACAAACCGGTATACCCGCCGGTCTGCCCCTGATCGCCTCGGCCGCCGACAAGGCGTGCGAAGTGATCGGTTCGGGCTCCCTGCTGCCCAGCATCGGGTGTTTGAGCTACGGCACCACGGCCACCATCAACGTGACCCATTCCCGCTACGTGGAGCCCATCACGCTCTTGCCCGCTTACCCGGCTGCCGTGCCCGATCACCATACCGTCGAAGTGCAGGTTTACCGCGGCTACTGGATGGTGAACTGGTTTAAAGAGGAGTTCGGCCACCCTGAGCAGGAGACGGCCGAGAGGGAGGGGGGCAGTGCCGAAGCCTTGTTTGAGCGATTTCTGGAAGAGATTCCACCCTGCTCCATGGGATTGATGTTGCAGCCCTACTGGACCCCCGGGTTGAAGTCTCCGGGGCCCGAAGCCAAAGGGGCGATTATCGGTTTCGGAGATATCCACAGCCGCGGCCATCTCTATCGCTCCATACTGGAAGGATTGGCCTATGCCCTGAGGGAGGGCAAAGAGCGCATCGAACGGCGCAGCCGCACACCGGTCACCAGTCTGAGGGTATCCGGCGGCGGCTCCCAAAGCGACCAGGCCATGCAATTGACGGCCGATATTTTCGGCCTGCCCACCATTCGCCCTCATCTGTACGAAACCGCCGGCCTGGGAGCGGCCATCAACGCGGCCGTGGGCCTGAATTTTTTTGCGGACACCGCGGCGGCTGTCCAGCGCATGACCCATATCGGCGCGGCCTTCGAGCCCGACATGCGGCACCACCGCCAATACGACGCCCTATACCGCAAGGTGTACAAGAAGATGTACCGGAAACTCAGGCCGTTGTATAAAAAAATAAGAGAGATCACCGGATATCCCGGATAAGGTCGGCGGCATTGCGTTGGTTTCGAAGATCTTCCCGGTGTTTTATATCCATTCGCCAACCTGCCTGGCATGCCGTCCGGCTGTTGACTCCGGGTCGGGGTTCCAATAAGATACGCGCGGTCCGGATTCTCCGGCGGCCGGCAAGGGGCGCGGTCGGCGTTTGCGCACCTTCGGGCGTTTCGCATCGTCGAATGCGATTGACATCATAAAGGCGCTGATATCCCATGCTTCAGGAACTGTCCATCCGCAATTTCGCGATCATCGAAGACCTGACCATTCGTTTTGAATCCGGCTTGACGATTCTCAGCGGTGAGACTGGTGCGGGCAAATCTATCCTGATCAACGCGGTGAATCTGCTGCTGGGCAGCCGGGTGTCGCCGGGATTGATTCGCACCGGCGCGGATCAGGCGGAGTTGGAGGCGCTCTTTCACATCACGCCTGACAGCCACGTCGCCGAGGTGATGGCCGAGCAGGGCCATGACCCACAGGAAGGGCTGCTGGTGCGACGGATCATCTCCCGAAGCGACCGTCACCGCATCTATATCAACAATCGGCTGGCCACCATGCAGCTGCTGGGAACCATCACGGCCAATCTGGCCAGCATTTCGGGGCAGCATGCCCACCAGGGACTGCTCAAGGAGGAAGAACACCTCCTTGTTTTAGATCAATACGGCGGACTTCTGGAACAGCGCAATCAATACCGTGACAGCTATCACGATCTTCTTCCACTCATTGAGCGGGAGCAGACCCTGCGCCGCCGCCAGTCGCGCCAGACGGAGCAGATGGAACTGCTGCGCTTCCAGCTCGATGAGATCATCAAGGCAGATATCCAGCCGGATGAGGATCAAGCGCTGGAAAAAGAGCGCATGCGTCTGAAAAACGGACAACTGCTGCATGATACCATCCGGCAGTGTGTGGACGAGCTTTACGGTGCGGACGGTGCGGTGTTTGAGCGGTTGGGGCAGATGGGCAAGGACTTGGCCAGATGTGCTGCCATCGATGCCCCGCTTAAGGAGCGCGCCGATGCCATGGAGCAGTTGGCTTATGGCGCCGAAGACCTGGCGTCCGAGTTGCGAGGCTATCTGAGCCGGCTCGACCTCGATCCCCGGAAACTGGATAGCGTGGAGGAGCGCCTGGACCTGATCAACAAACTCAAGCGCAAGTACGGCGGGACCCTCGACGCGGTCCTGGCCCATGGGGATGATGCTAGACGCCGGCTGACGGAGATCGACCATATCGACAGCGCCATCGCCGAGGCCGAAGCGGCGTGCAGATCCGCCCATGACGATTTGTGCCGCCAGGCCGAAAGATTGACCCGCAAGCGAAAAGCGGCGGCTGAAAAGCTTGCCCGGGCGGTTGAAGTCGAACTGGATTCTCTGAAGATGGCCGGTACCCAATTCAGCGTCGAGCTGACCCCGGCCCCGGTACCCAAAGATGCCAATCCCTATTTGAGGTGCAACGGCGGGCATTTGACCGAGTGCGGATTAGACCGGGCGGCCTTCATGATCGCGCCCAACGTGGGGGAAGAGATCAAACCGCTGGCCGCCATCGCGTCCGGAGGGGAGCTTTCCCGGGTTGTGCTGGCGCTCAAGGCGATCGTTGCGCAGAATGAATCTCTGGAAACTGTTGTTTTCGACGAGGTGGATGCCGGCATCGGCGGAGGTGCGGCAGAACAGGTGGGAAAAAAACTGGCCGGCCTTTCACAATACCATCAGATTCTTTGTATCACCCATCTGCCGCAGATCGCCAAGTATGGCCGACATCATTTTCGAATTGAGAAAGGCGTCAGCAAAGGCCGCACCAGAACGAATATCACCCGGCTCGACCCGCAAGAAAGGGTCGAGGAGGTGGCCCGTATGCTCGGCGGTGAGGCCATCACGCCCACCACCCTGGAACATGCAAGGGAAATGCTGTCAAAAGTTCCGGCCAACTGAGCACAGACCCGTTCTGCTTTCATGACATAGGCTTGGGTGGCGCCGGTCCCGCTGCCACCTGCCACTATTGTGGGCGCGGCGCCCAGCTCCCACGTAGCATCCTATTCAGTTGGATCGCTGAGCGGCCCCGGCAATTCTTGACATTGCCGCACCAATGATAATACAAAGGGCACTTAATTATATTGATCAGGGAGTAACCCTTTATGCCGATTTATGAATTTAAATGCGCAGAGTGTGAAGAATTTGTCGAATTGCTGGTCATGGGATCAAATGACAAAGATGTTGAAATGAAGTGCACCAAGTGCGGCAGTGATAATCTGGAGCGCATTTTAAGCTCGACCAATATCAATATGGCCCCCGGCGGCGGTTCCAAATCCCAGGTGTCTTCCCAAACCCGAAACTGCTCAAAAGGATCGTGCACGACCTGGGAACTTCCAGGACATTCCCGCTAATCTGACTGCGCAGGACCACACCACAGGCGGGGGCACTGCCATGGCAACACATGCCATCCACAAGCAGGAAAAAGAACAATTCAAAAAGCTGTTCAAACAGGACCGTATCGGCAGGTTCGATGACAGGCTGGCGGTGCTTGAAGTGTTCCTGCGCACGGAGCACCATGTTACCGTGATGGAACTGGCGGATTTGCTGCGCGGACAGGGCCGGTCCCTTGATCTCGAGTTTGTCAAAGAGACCCTTGATCTGATGTGCCACTACGGATTTGCCAAGCAGAACCGTTTTAACAACGGTGAGCCCAGGTATGAACACCTCCACCTTGGACAGCACCACGACCACATGATCTGCACCAAGTGCAAGGGCATCTTCGAGTTCCAGAATGAGACCATTGAAAAACTGCAATTGAAAATTGCCGCCGAGAATGGCTTTCACATGCTCCAGCATCGCATGGAACTCTATGGGATATGCCGACGGTGCATGGCGCGTCAGGATATGGTCATCGCCCTGGAACGCGCACGCAAAGGGGAGCGTGTCGTCATCAAATCCTTTACCGGCGGGGCGGCATCCCGTTTGCGGCTGTTGAGCATGGGACTGCGGATCGGAGACGTGGTGGAGGTGATCACCAATGTCAGTCAAGGGCAGCTGGTAATCGCCGTGGATTTTAAACGTCTGGTGTTGGGGCGGGGACTTGCCCAGAAAATACAGGTGGCTTTGGCACCGGAGCAGGACGGAGCAGCTTAGGAGGGGCGATGGGAAAAGTCGGTCGATCTATGAAGCGCATGAAGCCGTTAAGCTGCCTTTTGCTGATGATCGCCATTGCGGCCTGGGGTACCGCCTTTGCAGGAGAGCGCGTTGCCGTGATCAGGGATATCGCCAATGTCAGGGCATTGCCGGACACCAACTCCGATACGCTCTGGCAGGTGGAAAAGTATCATCCGCTTCAAATCATCGAGACAAAGGGTAAGTGGTACCATTTCAAAGATTTTGAAGGTGATTCGGGCTGGATTCACAGCTCGCTGGTGGGAAAAGTGGCGACCGTCATTGTACGCGTCAGGCGTGCCAATATAAGGATCGGTCCGGGTACCCAATACGATTTGGCGTTTGATGCGGACAAGGGAACGCCGTTCAAGGTGCTGGAGACCAAGGGTCGATGGAAGAAGATCCGGCATGCCGATGGCGATGAGGGATGGATTTTCAATTCATTGGTTTGGTAAGGTGATGGCGATATACCGCGGGATAGACGGACGAAGAAAACAGGTGGCCGGTGTTGGATCGGCACTGATTGATATTCTGATTCATGAAGACGATGCGTTTGTCGAAAGGGTGGGTGCCGTCAAGGGCGGTATGGCCTATGTCGAGAAAAGCGTCATCGATGAAGTCGTGGCGTCTGCGAGCCACGATCCGATCGTCGTGCCGGGCGGTTCGGCCTGCAATACCATGGTGGGTATCGGGAGGCTTGGCGGCCAGGCGCGTTTCGTCGGAAAGTGCGGAAACGACGGGCTGGGGAGATTGTTCCGCGACGATCTGCAGAAACAGCAAATCGATCCCAATCTGTTTGAATCCGCATTGCCTACCGGGCGAGTGCTGTCCATCATTACACCCGATGCCCAAAGATCGATGCTGACCTACCTGGGGGCTTCCGCCGAGACACAGCCGGCGGAAATGACGCCGGCATGTTTTGCCGATGCGGCCATCGTCCACATCGAAGGCTACATGCTGTTCAACCGCGAGTTGTTCACGGCGATCATCGCGTCGGCTCGAGAGGCCGGCGCACTCATATCTCTGGATCTTGCCAGTTTCAACGTCGTGGAGGATGCCAAGGACGTGCTGCCGGGTATGATAGAGCAGTATGTGGATATATTGCTGGCCAATGAAGATGAGGCCTTTGCCTTTACAGGCCGACGGGATGAAACCGTTGCCCTCGAACAGTTGTCCAGGCACGTGGACATCGCCGTGTTGAAGATCGGCGCCCGCGGCAGCCTGGTGGCCCATGAAGGGGTGCAGGTGCGGATTTCCCCTTTCGGCGACGGCAAGGCCGTGGACACGACGGGTGCCGGAGATCTCTGGGCGTCGGGGTTTTTGTTCGGCCTGATGAATCAATGGCCGTTGGAACGTTGCGGTGATCTGGGAAGCATTTGCGGGCATGCCGTCTGCCAGGTCGTCGGTGCAAATATTCCGGATGAACAGTGGAAGACCATTCGAAGATCAGTGGAGGAGAAATGGCGAAAAAAAGAGTAACGCGAAAACAACTTCTGAAAGAACCGGATGAGTTTATCACCACTACGGGTCAATTGATCACGTGGGCCAAAGAGAATGCCAAAACGCTGGGGATTGGGGCCTCGGTGTTTTTCGTTATCATCGTTGCCGTTTCGATTTATGCCTTTGTCAGTGAGAAGCGATCCAATGCCGCCCATGCGTTGTTGGGTCAAGTCGTCATGAAATATCAGGCGGAGGCTCAGACCCAAGATGGCGTCGGGGCGCTGTCCGCCGTCAGCGGGGACATTGAATCCCTGGTCGGTGCATATGACGGCCAGTCCGCCGGAAAGATAGGGTATCTGCTGTACGGCCACATGGGCACCATGGCCGGCGATTATGACAAAGCCATTGAATGCTACCGCAAGGCCCTGGACGACTACGGCGACGATCCGTCGCTGAAAAATATCATCCACAATGGTTTGGGTACGGCCTACCAGCAAAAGGGCGATTATCCCAAGGCCGTGGAGCATTATCAAAAAATCGTGGATGGCGCCGGTACGACTCTCAAGGATGCCGCTCTGTTTAACCTGGCAAAACTGCTGGGGCAAATAGGAAAATCCGAAGAGAGCCGCCTGGCTTACCAACGGCTCAAAGATGAATTCCCGGACTCTGCATATGCCGGCATCGCCCGCGAAAAAAAATAAGGGCGCCGGGGGAATTATGTTCTCCCAACACCCGAAGGCATCATCGAATGAAATGCGGCCCGGTCATTAATCGTTGTGCGGCTTTTCAATACGGATTCCGTATTTTTTGATCTTCTGGTTCAATCCGCTCTTGCCGATCCCCAGGAGTGATGCGGCGTGGGCTTGCACATAATCGGCTTCCTTCAGCGCCTGTTGGATCAACTGCCGCTCCACATAGGCCAACGCTTCGTAGAGCGTGGCCTGGCGTGGCAGATTTTCCAACTTCAGCCGGCTGTCCTGGTAAGCGCTTTTCTTGAAGTCCTTGGGCAGATCATCCACTTTGATCACGTTGTCGGAACACATCACCATGGCCCGTTCGATGACATTCTCCAGTTCACGGACATTTCCAGGCCAGCTGTATTTAAAAAACAACCGCTCCACCTCTTGTTCAACATGGGAAACCGAGTTGACGCCATGATGCTCTGACGCATATTTTTGGATGAAATGGGCCACCAGGGGTCTGATATCCTCCAGGCGGTCGCTCAATCGCGGCAGGACCACGTGCACCACATTGAGCCGGTAGAAGAGATCCTCCCGAAATCGTCCCTGATCGATCTCATCCTTCAGGGATTTGTTGGTGGCGGCAATTAACCTTATGTTGACCGAGATCGGCCGGATGCCGCCCACCCGTTCAAAGACCTTTTCCTGTAACACCCGCAGCAGTTTGACCTGCAGGGAGGGCGATAGTTCTCCGATTTCATCCAGAAACAGCGTGCCGCCGTCGGCGATCTCGAACCTTCCCTTCTTCATGGCGACGGCGCCGGTGAAGGCCCCCTTTTCATGGCCGAAAAGCTCGCTTTCCAAAAGACTTTCAGCCAGCGCAGAGCAGTTAACGGCCACAAAGGGTTGGTTCCTCCTGGGGCTGTTGAAATGGATCGATTTGGCCACCAACTCTTTGCCCGTTCCACTGGCGCCCTCGATCAGCACCGTGGCAGTGGAGGGGGCTACCTTGCGGATGGTTTCAAAGATGTCCTGCATGGGCTTGCTTTTGCCAATCAAATTGCCGAAGCTGTAACGGGATTCGACGGCGCTGCGCAACAGCCTGTTTTCCTTTACCATTCTGAATAAGGCGATGGCTTTGTGGACGTAAAGAACCAGGCGTTCGTTGTCAAAGGGCTTCAGGATGTAATTGTAGGCGCCTTTTTGCATGGCCTCTACGGCCTTTTCCACCGTACCATGGGCCGTCATCATGATGACCGGAAGTTCAGGGTCTTTGTCCTTTATTTCCTCAAGGAGTTCGATGCCGTCCATTCTGGGCATCTTCATGTCCGTGAGCACCAGGTCAATGTCCGAATGGTCTATGATTTCAAGCGCTTCTTCGGCGCTGTTGGCGGTCAACGGCTCGAAACCCTCATCCTGCAGCACTGCGCTGAGAATCAGGGGGTAATTTTTTTCGTCGTCAACGATAAGGATGGTTTCCATAACTATGCCTTCATGTGAACCGGTAGTTTGACGGCGACGCGTGTGCCGCCTTTGGTCCGGTTTTCAATTCGGATCATGCCGCTATGCGCCTCGATGATGTTCTTTACGATGCCCAATCCAAGACCGGTTCCTTTGTCTTTGGTCGTGAAAAACGGGTCCCACATCTTCCCGGTGGCCTCTTTCGAAATTCCAGGCCCCTGGTCCTCGAAGGTAATCCACAGGTTGCCGTCTCTTGCAATGGCAGCGATGTCGATAACACCGCCATCCGGCATGGCCTGCATTGCATTGAGCATAATGTTGAGAAAGGCCTGGTACAGCATGTCCGCATCGGCCTGGATTTTTGGGACGCTCTCATCATAATGGGTGTGTACGGTGTGCCCCTCGCTGTCCATCTGGGATGCGAGATATGCGATGATTTTGTCAATCACCGCTGTGATGCGGCAGGGAAAGAGGTTGGGCTCTCTCGGGCGTGCATAATTGAGAAAGTCGGTGATAATATCGTTCAGCCTGCCCGATTCTTCGATAATAATATCTGGAATGCGGGCCGATGCGTCGTCCGGACGCATCTTTTTTTTGAGCAGTTCTGCCGAACTGCTGATAATTCCCAATGGGTTGCGAATTTCATGAGATACACCGGCCACCATCTCTCCCAATGACGAAAGGTGCTTGGCCCGGCTCAACTGCTCTTTTAATTTGAGCTGTTCCTGAGCGCGCTTTTGAATAATGCTCTCCCCCCGTTTCACCACGATGGTCATGATGAGAAACAGGACCAGCATCACCCCGCTGACGGTAACGAGGGTAAGCACCTGAAAGCGGAAGATGCTTTTGTAATCATTTGACAGGTCTTGAACGATTTCAACCACGCCGAGAACCGGGCCGGCCACGGGAGAGAGCGGTTTTGCAGCCCGAAGCGGTGCGAAGGTGACAATTTTGATCTCCTTGGGTACGCCCAGGAACAGCTCCCAGAAACTTCCCTTCTGAACCAGTTTGGATGTGGATTCACCTTCAAGCGCCTTTTGAAAGCCCGTACCGCCGAGATTTTCCAGTCCGATCAACTCTTTGGAATAGCTATAGGCCACCAGGTCTTTCATGCCGTAAATATTGACCATGTCGACTTTGAAACTGTGCAGCGTACTGCGTACGACACTGTCCATGCGTTCATATTGTTCCTGGTTGCGCAGCTCGATCTTGCCATATTTAAGCCCCACGGGGAGAATAAATTGCATGAAGACCTGATGGTTCAGGTTTTCGATCAACAACAAGGCGTAGTCTTCGCTCTTGGTGAATTGCATGGATCGAATCCAGTGGGTGTTGAGCACCGATAAAATGATGGTCCCAAAGAAAATAAGAATCAAGCTTGAGAACGAGAAATATTTTACCAGGCGAAATGGTTTGGCGCGTTCGGATATTTGGCGAGATCGCATCTGTCGTTACACTAATGCTGGGGTGAGTCTGGATTGGGCGATATTTCGGCCTAAAGTTTGCATTTATGCTACCGATGACATGGGTGTTCAGTTACATGGTTTGCGTTTTCAGGCAAATCGTACATGTAAGGATTACGACCACACCTATATAATGGAACTCGACGGAGTTAGTCAAGACGGGTCGGACCAGGCAATATTGAACGCAGTATCAAGATGCAGGAGCAGCCTGGCGGTACCTAAAAAGGAGGGACAGGAGCGATCAAGCGATTGAGGCCATTCATCGGCAAAAGGGGATGCACAAGATGTTGGTGTGTCAAAAATTAGAACACAATATGGCCTAAATGAGATAAATTATATGTAAATTATATATAATTTTACTTGACAGTCCACATCAACTCGTCAAGGATTAGTCCATAATATGAGAAAGGCAATGCGCCTGGATGCCTGAATCGCAATGACTTTTTTTTAATACAAGTGAGCAGAAAAGTGAACATGGCAAAGAATTCTCTGAAGAAAATTCGTGAATCCCTTTTGATGAGCAAGTCAGAACTTGCACGAGAAGCAAATGTATCGCCGATTACCATTTCGCGGATTGAGCAGGGGATGCCTTGTCGCATGGAAACCAAACGTAAAATCCTACTCGCACTAGGATACAGTTTGTCAGACGCCAAGAAAATATTCAAAGAATGAGATGGTATTATGCTCGGTGCTAAACGAAACAGGCTGGTGGGCTTAGATATCGGATCCAAGTCGATAAAAGCCGCTGAAGTGACAGAGAGCAAAAAAGGGCATACGCTCTTTAAATTCGGTATGAGCGATATCGCTCCGGGACTGATCGAAGATGGGGCCATCAAAGACCCCGAAGCAGTTGCCGAAACGATAAAAAGTCTGTTCAAATCCTATGGTATCAAGAACAGCAGCGTGGCGCTGTCGATCGGCGGCTATTCGGTGATTGTCAAAAAAATCAGCGTGCCGACCGCTACAGAGGAACAGCTTCAGGATACGATCCATTTTGAGGCCGAACAGTACATTCCTTTCGATATCAATGATGTGAATCTGGATTTTCAGATCCTGGGTGAGAACGAAAACAATCCAAACCAGATGAATGTTCTTCTGGTGGCGGCGAAAAAAGAGATGGTGAACGATTACGTCAGCCTGGTGGAACTGGCCGGGCTGGAACCCAAAATCATAGATGTCGACGCGTTCGCCCTTCAAAACGTTTTTGAGCTGAACTACGAACCCAATCCGGATGAAAATGTGGCCCTCATCGATATTGGCGCCAGCAAGACATCGCTCAATATTCTAAAAGGCGATAATTCGGTGTTTATGCGGGACGTCTCCCTGGGGTGCGGGCAGATCAACCAGAAAATCGCATCTCTGATCGACTGTTCCATCGAAGAGGCCGAGGCCATCAAGTTCGGCGAGGGAAGCGACAACATCTCGCCGGAAGACCTTTCG
>JBNLAV010000123.1:0-35303 GCA_050302315.1 Desulfobacteraceae bacterium | reverse complement strand
ATTATAGTTGAAAGTTCAGAGTTCAAAGTTCAGAGTTCAGAGTTAAAGAGGCTGTCCACGTCATCCCGGCGAAAGCCGGGATCCAGGGCTTCTCGAACCACCATAACCGCCGGACTTCTGGATAGCGCTTACGCTTCACTGCGTGCCAGGCTTTCGCCGGAATGACGTTTGAGACGAATGGCGTCTCTCAGGCAATTATGACATCGTCTCTTCCGCCGGGATGACATATGGAGAGGGCGGGATGACGGATTTCATTCTGCGGCTATGGCAAAGTGACTGGTCGCAGTGCCAAGGGTAAAAATATTATGAAATTAGATGAGTACAAAGATTTCAAGAGTGGGTTCGTCGCCATTGTGGGGGCGCCCAACGTTGGCAAATCGACCCTGCTCAACCATATGCTGGGGCAGAAGATTTCCATTACCTCCAAAAAGCCGCAAACCACGCGCAACCGGATTCTGGGGGTGCTGGATCGGCCGGGCTGCCAGTTTGTTTTTCTGGACACCCCGGGGGTGCACCATGCCAGCAAGCCGCTGAACGTCCGAATTGTCGAGGTGGCGCTGTCGGCTCTGGCGGATGTGGATGTGATCCTGCTCATGGCGGACGTGACATCCCCCCAGCCCGAAGCCGAGCAGTTGATGGTCCAAAAGCTCAAATCCCTGAGGGCGCCGGCGGTTCTGGCGCTCAATAAAATCGATAAGGTTGAAAAGGCCCACCTCCTGGCCCAGATTGAACGCTGGTCACAGCTGCATGACTTCGATACCATCGTGCCCGTATCGGCCTTGCGCGGCCTACAGGTGGACGATCTTGTGAAGGCCGTGCAGACGGCACTGCCAAACGGCCCGCCTCTGTATCCGCCCGGCAGCCTGACCGATATGCCCGAACGGTTTATCGCCGGTGAGATGATTCGTGAAAAGGCCTTTCGTTTAACCGGTGAAGAGATACCTTATTCGGTGGCCGTCACGGTGGACGAATTCAAAGAAGAAAAGGATGGCGCGTTGATTCGGATCGATGCCACCATCCACGTCGAGCGTGATTCCCAGAAAGGCATGGTCATCGGCAAAGGCGGCGCCAAACTCAAGGAGATCGGCCAGGCCGCCCGCAAGGAGATCCAGCGCATGGTGGGCACCAAAGTCTTTTTGAAGCTGTTCGTCCGGGTGCAGAAAAACTGGTCCAAGGACACCAAAGCGCTTAGGCGTTTCGGCTACTGAACACCGCTTTTTAAGATTCCCTGCGATCCCGCGCCACGCCCTGGTCCGGCTGGAGCGGTCAATCCCTGAGAAGCGCTGCTTCGCCTGGGGCTAACGCTCCTGTCCGCCTATCGCATGGGGCCGATGGACGCCTATTAACGCGACCTTGCGAAAACGGTTCATCATGATTTTATCGTTTCACCCCATCATCGAAGCCGACCGGAACATCATATGCGCCGGCAGGGAGCCCGACGATTCGGACCTTGCGGCCATCCGGGCGGCCGATGGGGTAATCCTGCCCCAAGGTTGCACCGAATCGCTGTATCGCATGGCGCGGGAAAATTGTCGGCATGTCTTTCCCAATTTAGATGTTCGTTTCGATTTTCCGGGCAAGCGCGGGCAGATCCAATTGTTCGACCGATATGGTCTCGACCACCCCGAAACCAGGGTGTTTGATTCCACTGAGGCGTATCACCGATTGCGGCCGCAGATCGGCATGCCGGCGGTGGTGAAGTTTGATTGGGGCGGCCAGGGGGATACGGTCTTCAAAGTGCGCGACGCGGATGAGCTGGCGGCAGTCGTGGACAAGGCAAAGGCGAATGAAGTCACAGGACAATACGGGTTTCTCATTCAGTCCTGCATCGATGCCGGGCGCCGTTCCCTGCGGGTGGTTGTGATCGGTACGCGATTGATCTCATATTGGCGCATCCAGCCGCCCGATACCCCCTTTGGTGCCGGCGTGTCCGCCGGAGCCGCCATCGACTACCAGGCGGATCCGGAGCTGCGTCGGGCGGCGGTGGACGCCGCGTCCAGGTTTTGCGGCCATACCGGGCTGCAACTCGCCGGTTTCGATTTCATTTTCGATGCGGCCGCAGCCCATGCACTGCCGCATGTACCGCTGGCACTGGAGATCAACTACTATTTTGGCCGCACCGGGCTGGGAGGGTCGGACCGGTTCTACGAAATGCTGGGTGACGCGGTGGACGAGTGGCTGGCGGCGGCGGGATTGCCGCGGCTGCGGTCGCAGCTTTGACCAGGGGTTGCATTTTCAAAAGAATTCGATAGACTGTGGGGTCTTGGTCCTTGTGGCCTGCCCTGGTATGAAGCGTGGTGAGAGATGAGCAAAATCAGTCCCTTTGCATATGACCTGGACGATGCCCAAATCAAGGCCGAGCGGCGCAAAGCGCGTGAATTGCGCGGTACCCAGTGGTGGAAACGGCAGTGCGCCAAAGGCCAGTGCCACTATTGCGGTCGGCCGACGCCTGCGGCCGATTTGACCATGGATCATATCGTTCCCATTGCCCGGGGCGGAAAAACCACCCGGGGCAATGTCGTTCCGGTCTGTAAATCGTGCAACAACCTTAAAAAACAAATGCTTCCAACCGAGTGGGAGGCGCATCTGAAGCAGCACCGCGGTTCGGTGAAGACCCCCTATTTCGATGATGAATGACGGCTGACACGGCCAAGGAGTTTGCATGACCCTCGATCAATCCCAGCAATACCTGTTGAAGGCGCTCGATGCCTTTGACAAGCGCGTGGTGGTGGTGTCGCCGGAATTTGAGCTGCTGGCGGTGGCCGGCCGGGACCCGAAGGTGCAGGCCCGGGAGACCGTGGGGTGCAAGTGCTACAAAACCATCTACGGACGGGGCGAACCGTGCAAGGTCTGTCCGGCCAAGCAGGTGATCAATACCAAAGCCGCCACCATCCGGACCCGCGCCTATTGGCCGGAAAAGGACCAGGAAGGGTGTCTCTACGCCTTTCCCATACCTCCGGAGGGCGAGATCGAGGCCATTGCCGTCTTCCATTTCGACGCCTCCATCATCACCGGCATCGAGACGGAGATGCGGCGCTCCCACGCTTTTTTGCAAAACCTGATCCGAAACGCCAGTGATCCGGTCATCGCGGCCGATATGACGGGGCGTGTGATCATCTTCAACGAGGCGGCGGCCGAAGCCACCGGCTACTCGGTGGACGAGGCCCTTTCTTCCTTCAATATCCGGCAGTTCTACGCCAATGACGGCGCATATAAGGTGATGAGGGACATGCGCAGCGATCGATACGGCGGTGTCGGCAAACTCAAAAAATACCGCATTACCGCCAAGGGCAAAGACGGTACGGAGATCCCCATCAGTCTCTACGCCTCTATCATTTACGAAGGAGATTTGGAGGTCGCCTCCATCGGTTTTTTTCACGATCTGCGCGAAGAGATCCACATGCAGCAGAAGCTGGAAAAGACGCAGGCGCAGTTGCTGCAATCGGAAAAGATGGCCTCTCTGGGCAAACTGGCCGCCGGCGTGGCGCATCAATTGAACAATCCGCTGGGCAGCATCACGCTCTACTCCAAACTGATCCTGGAAGAGTACGATCTGGAAAAGGGTTTGGAGCAGGATGTGCAGCTGATCCTGCGGGATGCCGAGCGCTGTCGGGACACGGTGCGTGAACTGCTGGAGTTTGCGCGTCAGAAACGGCAGTCCATGAAGCCCCTGGAGATCGGTAAGGCGGTGGCGCGATGCCTGACACTTATCGAAAATCAATCGCTGTTCCAGAATATCGATGTCCGGCAGGAAGTCGGAGAGAACCTGCCCTGGGTTTTCGGTGACGGCCAGCAGCTCAACCACGTGTTCATGAATATCCTGATCAATGCGGCCCAGGCCATGGACGGCAAAGGCGCCATCCACATCACCATCAACGAAGCGGAGACCAGGGACCGGTTGATCGTTCGCATCGGCGATACCGGACCCGGCATCGACGAGGACCATCTCGAGCACATATTCGAACCCTTTTTCACCACCAAACCCGAGGGGCAGGGCACCGGCTTGGGACTGAGCGTGGTATACAATATCATCGAGTACCACGGCGGCACCATCAGTGCGAGCAGCGAAATGGGCAAGGGGACGGTCTTTACCATCGAACTGCCCATCACCCGCAATCACCACAAAGGAGAGCAAGATGACCAACGGGCCTGATCCTGTAACGGTTCTGGTTGTTGATGATGAACAGGGCATCCGCCAGGGCTCCCAGCGTATCATCGATCGCATGGGCTGCCGCTGTCTGACCGCCGAATGCGGGGAAGACGGCCTTGAGATCCTGGAAAAGGATGAGGTGGGCATTCTGCTCCTGGACTTGAAGATGCCGGGCATGGACGGCATGGAAGTGCTTCGCATCGTCTCCGAAAAGCATCCCCATGTCCTGGTGGTGGTCATCACCGGTTTTGCCACCGTGGAGACGGCCATCGAAGCCATGAAAAAGGGCGCCTACGATTTCATTCCCAAGCCCTTCGAGCCCGATCAGTTGCGCATCGTGGTCAACCGCGCGAAGGAAAAATTGCAGCTGGAGCAAGAAGCCCGCCGGCTCCAGCAGGAGCGGCTGAGAACACTGGCGGACCTGGGCACGGAAAAGAGCCGGATCCGCACCATTATCGATTCCCTGCCGGTGGGCGTCCTGGTGACCAATGCCCATGGGCAGGTGGTGCTCATCAATCCGGCCTTCCAACAGCAGATGGGGCTGGCCGGAGATATGGCGGCCGGACGGGGGGTCGAGCAGTATATTCCTGAAGAGGAGCTATGCCGCCTCGTAATGGAGATTTCTCAGGGGCGCCACGTGGATTTTGACGATATCCCGCCCTACGAATTTTCCATCGGCAGCGACAAGTTTTTACAGGCACGCTCCCGGCCGGTGCTGGGCGAAAAGCACGAGTGTCTGGGCGCGGTGATCACCCTTGAGGATATCACCGCCATGAAGGTGCTCGATCGGCTGAAAAGCGAATTCGTGGCCAAAGTATCCCATGAACTGCGATCCCCGCTGTCGACCATTCACGAGCAACTGGCGGTGGTGATGAGTGACATGGTTGGACAAACCCCGTCCACCGACACCCACCTGCTTTCCCGCGCCAAAGAAAAAACCCAGGGATTGATCTCTTTGATCGGCGATCTGCTCGACCTGTCGCGGATCGAATCCGGCGCAGTGTGCGAAGCGCCCAAGCCGGTCATTCTCGAGGATTTATTGGAGAATATTATCGATTTTCTCAGCGCCCGCGCCGCTGCGAAGCATCAGTCGCTCACCCTTTCGCGTCCCAAGGACCCCCTTCCCCCGGTAAAGGCCGACCCGTTGGCGCTGGAGAGCATCTTCGGCAACCTGATCACCAATGCCATCAACTATACGCCCGACAACGGGCACATCGAAGTGCGCATCTCCCGGGCCGGCGTCAATCTCCAGGTGGAGGTCATCGACGACGGTTTCGGTATCGAAAGCCGGCACCTGGAAAAAATATTCGATCGTTTTTACAGGGTGAAAACCGAGAAGACGCGCTACATCACGGGCACCGGCCTGGGACTGCCCATCGTAAAGGGACTGGTGGATTCGCTGGAAGGCCGCATCAGCGTCGAGAGCACTCCGGATCAAGGCACCGTCTTCACCGTGCTGCTGCCGGCAGGGCAATCGTCAACCACTTCCTGATGACAGGGATTCGAACCGGCACCCCATTGCCGATATGCATCATCTGCCGATGCGTCCCATCTCCCGCCGGCCAACCGATGCCCCGGGCGTAATGCCGGCCCTGCTGAAGCGACTGTAATTTACACATACCCGACAATGAAACGGCCAAGGGGGGGGGCAATGCAAAACATATCGTTGTACAGGACGGCCGTTGCGGCCGTTGCCATCGGATTCGCGGTCTTCGCCGGACCCATGCTCCACGCCGAAGAGACCTCCGAAGAAAAAGTGACGGCCATCTATTTCGAGCGCATCGCCGTGGCGCCTTTTCTGGTGGGTCAACGGCAACCCCGAATGGATGAAACCCTGGATGACACCCTGAGTTGTCCCATCAATCAGATCTGTGTGGACGATCCGACCATCCAGCCCGGAGCCGGGAGAAAAATGCAGCGGCTGGTCCACATGGCGCTGGATAGCCGCTTTGCCCGCCATGTGGTTCCCATGGACCGGGTCCTGGACGCCTATGCGGGCATACGCCTGGACGGGGCCAAAGATTCTCCCAGGACCATGGCCCGCCGTTTGGGCGAAAGCCTCTCCGCCGATCTGATGCTGGTGGGTACGGTCTGGCGTTATCGTGACCGCGGCGCCATAGAGGGTTTACCCGATCAGCCGTCATCCGTGGCGTTCGCGCTCTACCTCGTAGAGGCGGAATCCGGACGCCGGTTGTGGAGAGGCATTTTCGACATGGCCCAGGACTTTGCACTGCAGGACATGTCACGGTTTTCCGATCGTATCCGCATGGGGCTCAAATGGCTCTCGGCAGACGAACTGGCCCGCCATGGGGTCAGTGAGGTCTTTCGCCCTTTTCCCTCCAACATCAAACCTGTCGCGCCGGAATCCGTTGATGAAAGGAGTCAGCCATGACAAGAAGGTTCGCCATTGCTGTGGCGGGGATTGTCGCCCTGGTGCTGTCCGTTTCCTGTCTCTGGGCCGGAGAGGCCGATGTGATCGACGTCCGTGCAAGCAAGACCGCATCGTCCTCCTATGCGTTTCACGTCACTGTTCAGCACGCAGACACCGGGTGGGATCACTATGCCGACAAGTGGGAGGTGCTGGGGCCGGACGGGACGGTCCTGGGGATGCGGGTGCTATTGCATCCCCATGTGGATGAGCAGCCGTTTACCCGCAGCCTGTCGGGGGTCAAAATCCCTTCGGAGGTGAAAACAGTGACCATTCGCGCCCACGACAAGGTCCACGGATGGGGCGGTAAAATCATGGCCATCGAACTGCCATAGGCCTTTTCGGCATCCAGCGCTTGTCTGCATTAAAAAGGCCCCGTATCCAAGACCAGGATGGCGGCAATCGGACCGAATATATCTTGAACCGGAGGTCCTGGCGGCCGGCCCTCCATCCCCCCTTGGCGTGCGGTGCCGCTGTGTCGGTTATCGGTCCGTCTAAAAAAAATAAGCGATCTCACCCCTTGACACCTCGCAATAAATTAACATATGTACATATACTAATATGTTTGCTTCAGTCCATTTCCGGGAGGCCGCTGCGTGAGCGCATCCATAGAAACCTGCATCATCAAAGGGATACACCAGGACACGGTCAAGGCGGTTCGACACCACATGCCGCATCAGGTAGCGCTATATGAATTGGCGGACTTTTTCAAATTGTTTGCCGACAGCACGCGCATATCCATCCTCTGGGCGTTGTCGGAATCGGAAATGTGCGTTTGCGATCTGTGCGCTCTGCTTCGAATGAAACAGCCGGCGGTCTCCCACCAGTTGAAGAATTTGAAGCAGGCCCGGGTGGTGAAAGCCCGGCGGGACGGAAAGGTGATCTACTATTCGTTGGATGACGACCACATTCGCAAGCTGCTGAATTTGGGAATGGAGCACTTGAACGAGTAACGACCAGCATACAAGAGCAGACGATACGGACATGGATCAGGACAACCGGCCAACGCGGCCCGCATTTGCATTTGAAAAGTATCACCTTGCCAATCTGGATTGCGCTGCATGCGCCGCCAAACTGGAAAATGGCCTTAGAAAGGTCAACGGCGTCGCAGAAGCGGTGGTCGATTTTGCCAATCTCACGCTTTACGTCAGGGCCCGGGACCAGCAGTCGGTTCTGGCCGCAGCCCGGCGTATTGCGCCCGAACTTGTCCTGGAGCGTCACGGATCCCGGGCCCAGCGACCCGCTGAAGATGATGCCGAACAGGGCCGATGGTTCAGCCGGGAGGCCGTTCTCCTGTATCTCTCCGGCGCGTTGTTTCTGGTCCATCTCATTTTCGAGGAGCATTTCCACAACAACGGGTTGTGGTTCCAGGAAACCGTCATCGTGGTGACCGCTTTTCTGCTGGCCGGCTGGAAGGTTCTTGCTGCCGGATGGCGCACGGTTCGACAGGGAGTGTTCTTCGACGAAAATGTGCTGATGCTGATCGCCACCTGCGGCGCCCTTGCCATCCACGCCTATTCCGAAGCCATTGGCGTGATGCTTTTCTTCAGGGTCGGAGACATGCTTCAGGAGTCGGCCGTCCACCGTTCCCGCCGGTCCATCCGGGCCCTGCTGGCGGCCAAGCCGAGTCGCGCCGCCGTAAAAACCGAAAGCGGGTTGAACCACGTCTTGCCCGAACAGGTGAAGGTGGGAGACATTATCGTGGTCAAACCGGGAGAGAAAGTCCCTCTGGACGGAGAGATCATCGACGGTCAAAGTCAATTGGACACCTCAGCATTGACCGGCGAGCCTGTGCCGATCAGCGCTGAACCCGGCGATCATGTGATGGCCGGACAGATCAACAAATCCGGCGCCCTTACCATTCTCGTCACGCGGTTGTTCGTCGAAACCTCGATCGCCAGGGTGATGGATCTGGTGGAGAATGCAACCGCCCGCAAAGCCAGAACCGAAAAATTCATCACCCAATTTGCCCGCTACTATACGCCTGCGGTGGTGATCATCGCCGGCTTTATCGCCTTTATCCCGCCCCTGGTGACCCAGGACGGGTTTCAGGCCTGGATCTACCGGGCGCTGGTCATCCTGGTTATCTCCTGCCCCTGTGCGCTGGTGATCAGTATCCCCCTGGGATATTTCGCCGGCATCGGACGTGCGTCCAAAGAGGGGATTCTGGTCAAAGGCTCTAATTTTATCGACGCATTGGCGGCCGTCAAGACGGTGGTGTTCGACAAGACCGGCACCTTGACGCGGGGTGTGTTCGAGGTAAAGGATCTGGTCAACCTGAACGGATTCTCCGAAAAACAGCTGATGGAATTTGCGGCGGCCGCCGAGTACCAATCCAACCACCCCATCGCACTTTCGATTCTTACCGAATTCAAACGGCGGGGCGGAAGGGTCGATACCACCCTGCTGCACGGCCATAGAGACATTTCCGGTCAGGGCGTGTCGGTCCGTTATGGGGACCGGTCGGTATATGTGGGCAATGATAACCTGCTGCACGCACAGGGGATCGAACACGACCGGTGCGAGTTCGACAGCACCGTGGCGCACATCGCCGTGGACGGCGAGTACGCGGGTTATATGACCATCGGCGACGAACTGCGCGAAGAGAGCGGCCGGGCTGTGGACGATCTCCGGTCGCAGGGCGTAACCCATGTGGCCATGCTCACCGGGGACAATCCGTGGGCCGCCGGAGAGATCAGCCGCAAACTCGGATTGGATGCTTTCCGTGCCGATCTGCTGCCCGAAGACAAGGTCGCCGTTTTTGAGCAGATCGATAACAACTCGGATCTGCGGCACAAGACCGCATTTGTGGGCGACGGTATCAACGATGCGCCGGCAATTGCCCGGGCGGATGTGGGCATCGCCATGGGGGGTGTGGGAAGCGATGCGGCCGTCGAGACGGCCGATGTGGTCCTGATGAAGGATTCTCCGGTGAAGATCGCCAGGGCTATCGCCATCGCCAAACAGACCCGGCGTATCGTATGGCAGAACATCGTCATCGCGTTTGCGGTGAAAGGCTTTTTTATCTGCTTCGGCGCCGTCGGGCTGGCCACCATGTGGGAGGCGGTGTTCGCCGATGTGGGAACCGCCCTGCTGGCCGTTGCCAACTCGACGCGCATCCTTCACGGACAAAACACATCGTTGGGCGCCGACAGCACCGCCCTCTATAAGACCCAGCTCTGATGCGCGCCCGAACCCGGCGCCGCACTCAGAAACCGGAGGCATCTTTCACAGCTTCACAGCAAGTCGCCTCGACCGCTGTGACCGTAAGCCTGTAAGCCTGCAGGTTCGCGAATCCTCAGTGACAAGCCGGTGGGCGTCCGCCGGTGGCCTTGTTCAGCCGATCGAGATAGCGGCGCCAAAAACCCCTGCGCTGACTCACCGTATAGTTTTGGGGGGCTGCATCGAAAGCCTGCTTACATGCTTCTGCGCAAAAATAGATCTGCACACCGTTATAACACGTTTGAGCGGCTGTAGATTTCGGATCGACGGTCATGCCGCAAACCGGATCCACGTATGATGTTTGCCTGGTAGATGGTGCCATGCAGGGCCTCCTTTGTGGATGGGTGAAAGTCAATGTGCCGCTGCATCGTACGCGCAACGCTAACTCTAAGTTCTATAATAATCATGATTTGCGGCCAGGCACCTTTATCGGATTACCGGGTAACGGAGCGCCCGGAATCGAGCGCTCCGATCCAGTCCTTTACCGCCAGCAATATCCTCCGCCGCGGCCATATCCTTCACCGTATCCGTAGCCCCGGCCGCGGGATCCTTCCGGCACCAGTTTCCGCATCTCCAGACGATGCGTGATGCCTTTTTGGTCGAAATCGGCCTTTGTTTTTGAAAGCTCCTTCTGAATTTTGGCCAGCTTGCCGCCATCCGCTTCATCCTTTGCCATCTCGTCGCGCAGGTCGATCTCCAGATCGTTGATCTTTCGTCTCAGCTCCTTGGTCTCGGTGTAGAATCGCTCCCGGGCCTCCTCGATCTGATTGGCCTGCTCTTCGGACAATCCCTCAGACCTGTAACCTTTACCGTAGCCCATCATGGAGTCGCCGTCCCAGCCGGGTCCCATCATGTGGCCGCCGCCCCAGCCCGGACCCCTCATGTGACCGCCGTATTCCTGCATGTGGCGACCGTAGCCGCCGTAACCCCATCCGCCATGGGCAAAAGCGATGGTGGCGCCGATCAATAGAACAATCGAGGTGATGACAAGGGTTTTAGTGATTTGTGGACGTTTCATTTAATACACTCCTTTGTGGTATTCTGATGAATCAATTGGTTTCTCCTGGTATCTTCCCTATCGCAAGCGATGTGCCAGCTCGTTCCTGTAAAGGGCGTTATTATTTTTTTAACAATAATAACGAGGTGTTATATAGCGGCTGTAGGTTTGCTGGACGTCAGGTATCTATTTCCGGTGGCACGGAACCGGGTATCATTTACCCACAAGCGGGCCCTTGCCAGGGGGAGCCGGGTATTTATTATACAGCGATCCCGTCACCCCGGGCGGGAGGCGGTTTAAGCGAGGTAAGCTGCAGGTCCCAATTGACACCACGCCGCATCCTGTGTATCCAATGCGCAGCCGAGCCGAATTTGACTGAACCCCAGAAATGTGAAGCGATTGGGTTTATCGGTGAGTTGATACAGTAACGTTGTGAGGGAAAAATGAAGATCTCCATCCGGTGGGCGCTCATCCTCGGTTGCCTGGTGTTGATTTGGGGCACCCAGGTCATCATCACCTCCTCCACCTATCTGTCTTCCCAGCGCGTCCTCTCGGCGCATGCCCGGGATATCATGCAGAACATTGCCGACCTGACCATGGAGCAGTCCCAGAACCATTTGGCTCTGGCACAGGGCGCCGCCCATTTGACCAAGCGGTTGATCGCCTCCAATGTGGTCGGCAGCGACCTGGACCGGCGCGGCGTACTTGAAAAATACTTTCTGGACCAACTGGCCATTTATCGTCACTTTGCGGGCATATATGTGGGGTTGCCCAACGGGGATTTCCTATATGTCAGCCGGTCGGACCAGCGCGTGGAGAATGGGTACCGCACCAAGATCATCAGCTATCAGGATGGAAAAAGAGAGACCCGGCTGCGGTGGAGAAACCCGGAGCATCGCAAACTGGATGAACATCTCGATCCCCGGGACACGTATGACCCCAGAAAACGGCCATGGTATATCAAAGCGCTGAAGGAACAGGCCATTGTTTGGACCGATCCGTATATCTTTTTTACCTCCCAGCGGCCCGGCATCACCATTGCCGGACCCATTTTTCGCTCCGATGGTCAATTGCAGGCCATCGTAGGCGTCGATATCGAGATCGATCAGCTCTCCACCTTTATCAGCAAGCTGCGCATCGGTAAAAACGGGCGCGCCTTCATGATCAACAGCAATGAAGACGTGGTCGCCTTCCCGGATCTGGACAAGCTTAAATTCAACGACGGCAACAAGGCCGGCAAGGCGCGACTGGTTAAAATCAAAGAGCTCAACGACAGTTTGAGCCGGGCTGCTTTTGGCGCCATCGATTGGCCCAGGAACAGCGACGGAAAGATCGAGTTGACACAGGCGCGTTTTGCCCGTTTCGAGTTTAACGGTGAGGCGTATACCACCATGTTCACCCCCTTTGACAATTCGCAATGGCCCTGGATCATCGGTGTCTATCTGCCCGAGAGCGATTATCTGGGGACCATTCAGGAGAACCGGCGGCACAACCTCTGGCTGACCATTGGGCTGTCGGTCCTGGCCACCGTTGTCGGTCTGCTGCTGGCCAGGGCGATCATCCGTCCGATTGCCGGGCTCGAGCAGGAAGCGCTGGCGATTCAGCAAAATGATCTGGTCCGCACTTTCGATACCCAATCGGCCTTCAAAGAAATTCAAGAGACGTCAGATGCCTTTGCGCTGATGAAAAAGGACATCCGGGCAGGCGAAGAGAAATACCGCGGCATCTTTGATAACATCCAGGATGTCTACTATGAGGCTTCGTTTGACGGCCGCATTCTGGAAATCAGCCCGTCCATTGAAAATGTTTCCAAATACACCCGAAAAGAGCTGATTGACGCCAATCTGGAGCTTCTCTATCAAGACCCCGAAGACCGGCAGCGCCTGCTCGAGATCCTCACGGATGAAGGCAAAGTGACCGACTATGAAATTACCATGACCAACAAGGATGGTGCCATCGAACACTGCGCCATCAATGCGTCGGTCAAGCAAAACGCCCAAGGACAGCCGGAGAAGATTATCGGTTCGCTGCGGGTGATCACCTTCAGAAAAAAGGCCGAAATGGAACTGCGCCGCTATCAGGAGCAGTTGGAAGAACTGGTTTATGAGCGCACCCGTGACCTGGAGGATTCGAACCGGAAGCTGTTGGACCAGGTGGAGGCGCGGCGGGAGAAAGAGGAGGCCCTGCGCAAGAGCGAAGAAAAGTATCGATCGATCATCGAAAACATGGAAAACGGCTACTATGAATTTGATTTAAACGGCAACATGGTCTTTTTCAACGATACGTTGGTCGAAATGCTGGGCTATACGCCCGACGAATTGATGGGGTTGAATTGCCGCGCGTACCTGGAGCCGGAAACGGCCCAGAAGGTGATCGACAAGTACGAATCCATCCGCCGCACGGGGCGGCCGATCAATCTGGAGCGGTACACCATTGTTCGAAAGGACGGTACCCGGCGCACCATCGAGTGGACGGCCGAACTGATCACGGACGCCAACGGCGAGGCCGCCGGATATCGCGGCGTGGTGCTGGATATCTCGGACAAAATTAAAGCGGAGAAAGAAAAGGCGCGTTTTCAATCGCGGCTTCAGCAGATTCAACGCCTTGAGGGGATCGGAACATTGGCCGGGGGGGTCGCCCATGATTTCAACAACCTGCTCATGGGAATTCAGGGCAATGTCTCCTTGATGCTTCTGGATATCGACAAAGCGGACCCCCAATACGAGAAACTTAAAGGCATCGAGGCCTGTGTCAAGGGTGGATCGGACCTGACGCGGCAGCTTCTGGGTTTCGCCCGGGGCGGCAAATACATTGTCCGGGCAGTGGATTTCAATCAAGTCATCCAGAATACCGCCCGGATGTTCGGCCGCACGCGCAAGGAGATCACCATACATGAGAAGATGGCCCGGGACCTGTGGACCGTAATGGCTGACCAGAACCAGATCGAACAGGTGCTGTTGAATATGTATATCAACGCCTGGCAGGCAATGCCGGATGGCGGGCAGATCTATCTGGAATCCAAAAACGTTGATCTCGATGAAGAATTTGCCCGGCAATTCGAGATCAAGCCGGGACGCTATGTGCAGATCTCTGTGGCCGATACTGGCGTCGGCATCGATGAGGCCACCCAGCAAAAGATCTTCGAGCCTTTTTTTACCACCAAAGAGATCGGCCGCGGCACCGGTCTGGGCTTGGCCTCCGCCTATGGGATCATCAAAAACCATGGCGGGGCCATCGACTTTATCAGCAAGGTGGGGGAAGGGACCACCTTCTACATCTATCTTCCGGCCTCTGAAAAGGAGGTCAAAAAGCGGTCGGCGATCAATGGCGTCCTTGCCATGGGAAGCGAGACCATCCTCCTGGTAGACGACGAGCCGGTCATCCTGAAAGTCAACAAGCCCATGCTCGAGCAGCTTGGCTACACGGTGTTGGCCGCCTCAGGGGGCCGCGAGGCCATCGAAATTTACGATACCGAATTCGAGCGAATCGATATGGTCATCCTGGATATGATCATGCCTGATCTGGGCGGAGGGGCGGTTTTTGATCACCTCAAGAGCGTGCGGCCGGATGTGAAGGTCTTGCTTTCAACCGGATACAGCCTTACCGGTCAGGCTGAAGAAATTCTCTCCCGGGGGTGTTCCGGGTTTATCCAGAAACCTTTTAATATCAATCAGCTCAGTGCCAAGATCCGCGAAGTGTTGACCTCCGTTTAAAGCACGATCCGGATGACCGCCCCGGTTGGTGGATTGGGGCTCTGACGGTATCATGGGATGCGACCGAGACCATTTGGGTGAAAGCTTTTTACGTGAAGCGTATACTTCTCTTGCTATGTGGTGTGTATTTCAGCTTGTGCCCCATCAAGGCAGCGGGTGCCCAAATGCGCACCATTACGGATTTGGTGGGACGCACCATGACCGTTCCCCGGAACCCCGAGCGCGTCGTCGCCCTGGCCCCCAGCATCACCGAGATCGTCTTCGCGCTGGGCCAGGAACACCGCCTCAAAGGTGTCTCCCGGTTCAGCGATTATCCACCCGCCGCGGTCTCCTTCCCAAAGGTCGGTTCCTACGTGCACCTGGACGTGGAGCGCATAGTGGCCCTTCGTCCCGACATCTGCATCGGTATCAAAGACGGCAATCCCCTTGCTGTGGTCAAACAGCTGGAGGCGCTGTCGATACCCTTCTTCGGGGTCGATCCCAGCGATCTGGACTCGGTGGTCGGGAGCATCCTGGCCATCGGTGACCTGCTCGGGGCGTCGGCCAGGGCGCAGGCCGTCACACAGGACATGCTCCAGCGCATCGAAGCCGTGAAGCAGAAAACCAAGGCTGTCCGTCACCGGCCCAGGGTGTTTGTTCAGATCGGCATCTCACCGATTGTCTCCGTGGGCAACGACACCTTTATTCACCAGTTGATCACGCTGTCGGGCGGCACGAATGTGGCCGCCGGCCCCAACCCATACCCGCGATTTTCGCGAGAGCAGGTGATTTCCCTGGCCCCTGAGGTAATGGTCATTTCCTCCATGGCCCGCGCCACCGTCTTCGAACAGGTGAAAGCGCAGTGGCTGGAGTGGCCCGCCATCCCGGCCGTTCGAAACAAAGCCGTCCACATCGCACCGTCCAACATATTCGACCGTCCCACCCCGCGCCTGGTGGACGGTCTGGAGCAGATGGCGCGCTATATTCATCCCCAGCTGTTCAAGGATCAGCCGTGAGCCAGGTAACGACCCATATGGCCCGACGTTTGGCGCTCATCACGGTACTGCTGTCGGCGCTTTTACTGGTGGCCCTGTTTTTCGGACTGGCGGCCGGTTCTTCCGGATTCGGCATTTCAGCGGTGATCAAGAGCCTTACCGGCGCAAATGCCGATGTGTTGATCCATGACATCATCTGGCGGCTGCGACTGCCGCGCGTGCTGCTGTCCGCCCTTCTGGGCGCCACCCTTTCCCTCGGGGGAATGGTGTTCCAGGCCCTGCTGCGCAATCCGCTGGCGGAGCCATATATATTAGGGATCTCAGGTGGTTCGGCCATCGGTGCCATCATCGGAATATTGCTCGGACTGGCACGGTTTCCCGGCGTCTGGCTGACCGCATTTGCCGGCAGCCTGGCGACCCTTGGCCTGCTCTACCTCATGGCTTCCGGTCGATCCATGCTGCGGGGCAATACCCTGTTGCTCTCCGGAGTCATGGTCAATGCCTTTTGTTCGGCGGTTATTCTCTTTCTGGTGTCCATTGCCCAGGACAGCCGCCTGCACAACATCATCTTCTGGCTGATGGGCGACCTGGCCGCTGCCACCAATGAAAATGTGATTTCCCTGGCCATCACCGTGGTCCCCTGCTTTGTGGTGATCTTCGCCCGCTCCCATGCGTTGAATTTGCTGACCCTGGGCAATGACATGGCCCGCAGCATGGGGGTCAATATCAAAACCACCACGTCACTGCTGCTGGTGGTGACCTCCCTGATGATCAGTGCCACCGTGAGCTATTGCGGTCTGGTGGGCTTCGTGGGGCTGGTGATGCCGCACATGCTGCGATTGATATGGGGACCCGACCACCGGCTGCTGGCACCGGCCTCCATTCTCGGGGGTGCCGCCTTCATGGTGGTCTGCGACATGCTGGCCCGCACGCTCCCCTCCCAGGGGGAGATGCCCGTCGGCGTGGTCACCGCGATGATCGGTGCGCCCCTGTTTGTTTATTTATTGAGAAAGTCAAATAAATAGAAGATACTTAAAACGTAACGACTACTTTTATATGACCTCAGCCATCAGCGTAAAAAATCTAAGCCACGCCTTCGACGGCCGCACCGTGCTGGAAGATCTCTCCTTTGAAGTCGAGGCCGGCAACTTTTTCATTATCATCGGCCCCAACGGGTCGGGTAAGACAACCCTTCTCAAATTGCTGGTGGGGCTGTTGCCGCTGAAGTCGGGAGCGGTTCATGTGCTCTCCGAAAACCTGGCCGAATACTCGGCCGCAGGTCTGGCCCGGCGGATCGCCTATGTGCCGCAGAACGTTCCGGTGGAGTTCCCGTTTACGGTGACCCAGGTGGTGCTCATGGGACGCTCTCCCCATCTGGGCCCGCTGGGATTTGAAGGCCAGATCGATTTGCGCATGGCCCAGGACGCGATGAACATCACCGATGTATCGCATCTGGCGGAGCGCCGGCTCGATCAACTCTCCGGCGGCGAACAGCAGCGGGTCTTCATTGCCCGTGCCATCTGCCAGCAACCCAAAATTTTGCTGCTGGACGAACCCACGGCAGCGCTGGATCTCTCCCATCAGGTGCGGCTCATGGACTTGATGGAGCGTCTGAAAAACGAGCAAGGGGTGACGGTGGTCATGGTCTCGCACGATCTGAATATGGCGGCCATGTATGCGGACCGGCTTCTGCTGCTGTCCAGGGGACGCATCGCCCGCAGTGGAGCCCCCGCGAAGGTGATCGACTACGATCTTCTGGAGCAGGTTTACGGCTGCAAACTGCTGGTGGATCAAAGCCCGCTTGGGGATTATCCGCGGGTCCATCTGGTTCCCCGGCGATATCTGGATGAATCCGCTTGAGGTTTGGAAGAGAAGGCGGTTTTAATCGCAAGACCATTTTGTGTGTATTCGACAGACAACCCTGACACCACTTTCCAAGGAGGCGACACGATGAAACCAGCTGCTGTTCTGATATTCTGTGTAGTGATGGTGGGTGTGCTGTTAACCGGCTGCGGTGGCAAGGCCGACTATTCAGAGGTGATTGAGGTCAACGAACGGTATATCGACCTGCTGGAGTCCTACGTCGGAAAACTGGACGACGCCGGCGATGCCGCGTCCGTGGCCGACGCCATGCATGAACTGGCGGATGGACTGGAAGAGCTCATACCGCAGATGAAAGCGGTGATGGGAAAGTACCCGGAATTGAAAAACCGGGATCAGCAGCCCGAAAGGGTCCGGGAGCTGACCCGCAGAGCGGCCGAAGTGGCCCAGGAGTTCATGGGTTCCATGCGCAAGGTGATGCCCTATATGAATGATCCTGCTGTGCAGGAGGCCCAGGCGCGCATCGGACAGGTATGGCAGCAATCGTAATGCGTCGGCGCTTCGATGAAGCTTGACTTTTGGCGCCCGGTTCGCTACAGCCCTTATCATCGTTCAGGAGCTCTTTTTGGAGCTTAATAGGGAACCCCGTGAGATTCGGGGACGGGCCCGCCGCTGTAATCGGGGACGAACGCTGCTATGGACCACTGTTCATCTTGAACGGGAAGGGGCAGCCGCTAGGATGATCCGAAAGTCAGAAGACCTGCCTGGACCGTAGCGGCTGTATCGGCGTGGACAACCGTCAGCCATTTGGATTCGAAGGATAAAAAAGGGACATCCCGGATCGAAACTATTTCGGTCCGGGATTTTTGTTTTCTGCGACCCGGGCCCGTTCAAATTTCCCTAGGAGGATCCATTCACATGAGAAAGTTGATGTTCGTGTGCATCGGGTTGTTGTTTCTGTCGGGTACGGGCGCAAGCGCCCTGGCTGAAGAGGCCGGTCGTGATACCGGGGTGACGCTGAATGAGGTCGTGGTCTCCGCCACCAAAACAGAGGAGAAACGCAAGGACGTCCCCCATTCGGTGATTGTCGTGGACGATGCCGCCATCGAGGCATCGCCGGCCACCAGCGTCGGAGACCTTCTGGGCGGAGAAGCGGGATTGGACTGGCGGACCCGGGGAGATTACGGCGGCGCCTCCCAGGAGATTCACATTCGTGGCATGAACGGTGACGGCACCCAGGTGCTGGTCAACGGAGTGACGCTGAATTCTCCTTCGCTGGGCAGCGCCGATGTCGGCAGGATCCCCCTCAATGCCATCGACCGGATCGAAATCGTCAAGGGATCGGGCTCGGTGCTATACGGCTCCGGGGCCATGGGGGGCACGGTCAACATCACCACCAAAAATCCGCAGCACGATGGCCCTTCGGCGGAAGTCAGCGCAGGTGCCGGCACCCACCAGACACACCAGCTATCCGCTGAACAGGGGATGTATCTCTCAGATCACTGGGGTTACTATCTCACCGCAAGCTATTATCGGACCGACGGGTTCAGGGACAACGCAGATCTGGACCAGAAGGATGCCTCGGTCAAGCTGGTCCTGGACAGGGGGCCGGCATTGTGGGCGAGTCTCTATGCCGATTACATTCACCGGGAAAACGGTCGGCCGGGCCCCAAGCCGCCTGCCGGCGCCCCGGCGTTCAGCGTGAACGGCGTCCCCCTCTACAACGACGAATCGGCCAACCTGATCAACTCAACCACTGAGGAGGACAAGCATGCCGTGCTGCAGATTGAAAGCCGGCCCTTGGCCTGGTTGGGGTTGCACCTGCAAACCGACTACACCGATCTTGAAAGTCATAATGACAACCGGTATTTCAGCGCGTTTACGCCGGGCAATCTGCCCGGAAGCAAAACCGAGGTCATCAACGAAGTCTTCGGCGCGGAAGGCAGCCTGGAGATCGAACCCTTCTCCGGCGCAACCCTGTTGACGGGCGTTCAGCACAAAAACTACAATTGGGAGAATACCAGCATCACCCTGGACGGTTTCGGGGTTGAAGCCTCCCGGCTCAAAGGAGATGCGGACCTCCACTCCACGGGGATTTTCGCCGAGGGGCAGTACCGGCCCTGCCGTTATTTCAAAGCCACATTGGGAGTGCGGCAGGAAGATCACTCCGAGTTCGGCACGGAAGTGCTGCCGCGTTACGGGGTGATCCTCAATCCATTGGAAAATACGGCCATCAAGGCCAACACCGGCCGGCACTTCAAGGCGCCGACGCCCAACGATCTCTTCTGGCCTCTCGAAGACTGGGGATTCGGATCAGGCGCCCAGGGCAATCCGGATCTGGAACCCGAGATCGGGTGGCACACGGATGCGGTTATCGAACAGAGCCTGGCCCAGGACAAGGTTTTCCTGTCGGCCGGTTATTTTCAGTGGGATATCGATGACAAGATCGAGTGGGTGCCCGATGCCAGCTTTTTCTACCGCCCCGAAAACCTATCCCGCTATGAAGCGTCGGGTTGGGAGTTGGGAGCGAAGATCGGACCTGTCGCCAATATGACCTGTTCGCTCAGCTACACTTACACCGATGCGGAAGAGCTCAAAGCCGGCGGCGTGAAGCGCCAGGCCCTGTACACTTCCAATCACTTTTTTAAGGCCGGTTTGAGCTACTGGTTTGACTTCGGCCTGGATGTGACCACCATCATCCGCTATACAGATGAACGCCCGGCGGGTTACGCCAGCGATACCGATAAGGCGCCGAGAGCGGTGCTCGACCCGTACTGGACCGTGGATGTGAAGGCCAATCAGCGGGTCGGCGACCATTGGCTCGTCTCATTTCAGGTCAACAACCTGCTGGATGAGGATTATGACACCTATGCGGAAAATTTCTACGATCAGTTCGGGACCGCCACCCTCTCCAAATACCCCGGTGCCGGACGTTCGCTGTTTGTCCAGCTGGCATACCAGTATTGAAGCAACCCAAGCCGTTTCGAAAAACGGTTGAACAGGTATTGCCCATGAAAATGACCAACTGCAGGTTCTGGCGCAGGAGCTGTGCCCTTGCCGCGATGATCGCCGGATTGCTGGCGCACCCCGCCGCAGCCGCACCGATGGTGGATGGCAGCGGCCGCCCCGTCCGGCTGGACCACCCTACCGCAAGGATCGTATGCCTCGTACCGGCGGTGACCGAAATACTGTTCGCCATCGGCGCCGGCGACCGCCTCGTGGGGGTGACCTACCACGACAACCAGCCGGAAGCAGCGCAAAAAGCGGTTGTCGGAGGGTTTTTCTCCCCTGCCGTCGACCGGATCCTGGCGCTGAACCCGGACGCGGTCATTGTCTCCTCGCTGCACAAAGCCGTGGCGGAGCAGTGTGCGGCCGCCGGAATTCCGACCCTGCGGCTCAACCTGGAGACCATTGACGACAGCTTTGAGACCATGTCCGCATTGGGGCGGCTGGTGGACCGGCAAGCCGAGGCTGATCGGCTTCGAAAGCGCGTTCGCCGTCAATTCGACCTCATCCGCCGAAAGGTGGACCGCATCCCCGAAGCAGACCGCCTCCGGACCATTCGGCTGATGGGGCGGGATCGCATCATGACCCCCGGCGACGACAGCTTCCAGCAACAGCTCATCGCCGCCGCCGGCGGCATTGCGCCGGCCTTCGGCCAGAACGGCCCGGTGATCGGCATCACCCTGGAGCAGTGGAAGGCCTTCAACCCGCAGGTGGTCTACGGCTGCTACGACGACAAGGACACAGCGCAACAATTTTTCAGCCGGCCCGGATGGAAAGATGTGGACGCCGTTCGGGACGGCCGCATCTATTACTTCCCGTGCGCGTTGACCTGCAGGGCGGGCGCCCATATGGGCGACTTTGCCGCGTGGCTATCGGCCCGGCTCTATGGCAAGTCCTTTTCGAAGCCCGGTGCGGCGACCGCAGTCGATGAAGTGGTGACCCAAAGCCCATTGTCCCTGGCTTTGCCCTATGTGAAAAAGGCCGAAATCCTGAATTCGCGCATTTTCGACTTTACCCACAAAACATTGCTGCTGACCTTTACCGAACCCATGACCGTACTTTCCACCCTGGATGGGGTGCGACCGGGCGTGACAGCCGCCGGCAACCACTTCTTCCCACCGCCGGCCTGGACCATCGGCCATGAAGGCGGGCTGAACGGATTGCGTGCTACCGTCTGCGGGGTGCTGCGGCGCAAGATCCCGGAGACGACCCTGCTCTTTACCGGCGCCGACATGGACCACCTGTCCGTGCAGCGCAAAACCTTCCGGCAGATCTCGGTCTACGCACTGGTGACGGCCGGCGCCCGGTCCAATGCCCTCCGGGCGGCGAAAGACGAGGGGCGCTATTACGAACCGGGCACCATCAATGTGGTGGTGCTGACCAATACAACGTTGAGCCGGCGGGCCATGCAGCGCGCCGTCATCGCCGCCACCGAAGCCAAAACCGCCGCCCTTCAGGACCTGGACATCCGCAGCAGTTACACCCCCGGCGCAAACGGCGCCACCGGCACCGGTACCGACAACATCCTTGTGGTTCAGGGAACCGGACTTCCCATCGACAACAGCGGGGGGCACACCCGGATGGGCGAGTTGATCAGCCGGGCGGTGTACGACGGGGTCCGCGAAGCGCTCTTCGCCCAGAACGGGTTCGCCGCGGGCCGCAACGTATTGCAACGGCTCAAGGAGCGCAACATATCGATACGCCGCCTGCTGAGTCAGGACGACTGCCCCTGCGGGCTCAAGCCCCATGCCTTTGCGGCCCGGATGGAGCGGTTGTTGCTGGACCCGCGATATGCGGCCTTCATCGAAGCCGCCTTCGCAGTGAGCGACCATTATGAACACGGCCTGATCGGCGACCTGACCGCCTTTCGGTCATGGGCCCGCTCCACCGCCCAACAGATAGCGGGCGGTCCCATAGCGGAGCTGGAAGGGCTGCTCGATCCCGAAGGCCTGCCGGAAGTGCTCTATGAGGCCCTCAACGCTTTAGCCAACGGCATCCGCCACCGGCAGCAAAACAATCAGGAGTAAAAGATACATGTATCAATTCTTTCATAACGGCGGCCCGGTCATGTATCCTCTGCTGGTCTGTTCGCTGATCGTCACCACGGTCATCATTGAGCGCCTGTTCTTCTGGAGCAAAGTGGAGATGCGGCGCAACCGCCCACTGGTGGACGAAGTGCTGGAACTGTGCCGGCGAGGGGACTGGGCGGCCGTGCGCGAAAAGACGAGCGGGTGCAAAGACTACGTGGTACGCATCATGGTCAGCGGCATCGTGCACCGTGAATTCTCTCTGCTCAAGGCCATGGAGGCCGCCGCCGCCGACGAAGTGCAGCGCATGCGGCGCTTCATGGGGGTGTTGGACACCATGATTACGGTTGCGCCGCTGCTGGGAATATTCGGAACCGTGCTGGGCATCATCACCTCCTTTGAGATGCTGGGCAGCGCCGGCATCGAGAACCCCCAGGCGGTGACGGCCGGTGTGGCCCAGGCCCTGATCACCACCGCCACAGGACTGGGTATCGCCATTTTGTCGGTTTTCCCCTATAATTACTTCAACGCCAAAGTGGAGCGCGCCGCTCTGGACATTGAAAAGTATGCCACCAGCCTCGAGATCGTCTACGAAAAGCTGGAGCACGAGAGCTGTCGCGCCAACGGTGCCGCGCCATGAAGATCCGCAACTTGAATACGCGATCCCCACGGGTGGAAATGCTGCCCCTGATCGACATCGTCTTTCTGCTGCTGGTGGTCTTTATCTACACCATGCTCTCCATGGCCGTGCACAAGGGTATGCCCGTGGACCTGCCCACCGGAGAACAGGTTCGCCCTGAGAAAGAAGCGCCCATATCCGTGACCGTGACAAGTGCCGGGGAGATCTTCGTAAACAAAGAACCGGTGACCCTGGAAGACCTTTCCGGCCTGCTGAAACACCTGCCCGATGTCGACAGCGAAAGCGGTGTGCTGCTCTTCGCCGACCGCACCGTGGCTTACCAGCAGTTGTTCGAGGTCCTCGACTGCATTCGTCGGGCCGGCCTGCACCGCATCAGCCTGCAAGCCGAGACCAAGGAAGGCCCGTGATGCGATTGGCCGTCGCCGCAGCCCTGGCCATCGGCATCCATGCCGCCCTCTTCGGCATCGAAGTGCCGTGGTCGCCACCCGATCTGATCGCCCCCCGGAGCCAGGACGTCCGCATCGACCTGGTGGCGTTCGTAAAACCCGTTGAAAAGCCACATCCCGCCGTACCCAAAGCGACTCCGCCCAAGCCCAAACCGAAAAAGACAAAGCCCCGACCGGTCCCGGCGCCGGTGATCAAACCCGCAGCACGACCCCGGCCGGTCCCCCCTGCCCCACCTCCCGAATCCTTGCCCGAGACCCCGGAACCCGACGCTCTTCCGCCACAGGATCAAACCGTCTCCGAAGCCGGGCCGGCAGAAGCGCCGGCGCCAGAGGCGCCCAGCGAAGCGACGGCGGATGACAGCGCCGCCGTTCAAGTATCGGTTCCGCTATACGACATCAACCCTCCTCCGCGCTATCCCCGCGCCGCCCGCAAGCGCAACTACCAGGGTACGGTGGTTCTCGAAGTGCGTGTGACCGCGGACGGTTCGGTGGCTGAAGTGCGGATCAATCAATCGAGCGGCTACGCCATTCTGGATCGCAGCGCCGTCAAGTCCGTGAAAGGCTGGCGCTTTTCGCCCGCACTGCGCGCAGGCCGCCCCATCGAGATGTGGGTCCACGTACCCATCCGATATGAGCTGAATTGAGAACCGGGTTTGGCTTTCGCAACGTTTCGGAAACGGCGCTGCCTCTCAGGCGTCAAAAAAGCGCAGTGCGGCCATCGCTGCGGTTGTAACCGGGCGCATGGCACCCGATTTGAAATCACTCCATCGAACGCTGCAAGCGATCCCCAATAATTATCCATCATCCCCTTGCAAACTTGATTCCGGCACCCTATGCTAAATCATTATTGCCGAAGTTTCGTACAACCTTCTCCTGAGTTTCGGAGCGGCCATTTCCGGTGGCGGCGATGAATTCAGGAAAATCCGGGGCACGACGAAAGGAGCGTTATAATGGCAAAACAGATCGAAACCATCCTCTTTGCATCCGATCTTTCGGAGATCAGCCGCATCGCCTTCAGCCATGTTGCCTTGATGGCCTCCAAACTGAATGCGAGAATTGTCCTGCTGCATGTCATTGAAAAGGTGCCCGAAAGCTACGAATATCGAATGAAGAGCCTCTTTGGTGAAGACAAGTGGGATGAAATCCTGAATGAACACAAGGAGGAGGCCCAGCATGCCCTCATCGGAAAGATCTCGGAGCGACAGATGGCGCGTACGGCACTCAACCAATTTTGCCGGGAATCCGACGCCTTGTCCGCCAAAGATCAAATCCTGGTGGTCGAAGGTGATCTCATCGACACCATCCTGCAACAGGCCGAAGAACATCAATGCGATCTGATCGTCATGGGCGCCAGTAAAGGGTTGTTATCCGGCACTTCCGTGGGCCACAATATCAAATCGGTCCTCAAAAAGGCCAAGATCCCCACCCTGGTCGTTCCCACGGGTCAAGAGCGCTAAGCCCTGGTATCTTCAGATAATCGGATCAGACAGGGAATCCGACGGCAAAGGTCATGAATGGGGCTCCAGAAAAGTGAGTTGTGGGGACCCATGTCTTCTACTGCCAAATGCCGGTCTTCGTGTATTGAAATAATTACAAGACGTAACCAGCAAATCCCTTTCATTGTTAAAGGCGGCTTGCTTATCAGGCATCATATTCAGATGGGCGCCCAATGCTCCCCTGATGCCGAATTATGGCGGCATTGGTATGTTTCAATTCAGATATCATGCGTGTCGAACAACCCCTAAATTTCCACAATTCCCTTCACGAATGCATTTTTTGGGTGTTTAAGGCATGGGCAAACACGCTTGGGCTGCCTGGCGGAATATCGGAGATAACTATTTGCTATTACACTATTTTCATGTTGTGGTAGCCTTCCATGCCGCCTGCTTGCGGCCAACCGGGGACATATCGACATAAAGGTTATGAATTGACGATAGCGGCCGATATTTTTATGATGATCGGGTCATAATTCCCGTTCAATAGAGGAGGGTGTGGCCCAAAGGTTTGCTCTACACGGCGGTTGAATTATTAATATGCTGAAAAAATTGCTAAAATTGCGGCGGAATATGTTGAAAAAGATACTCGTTACACCTTCAGCACAGATTGCTTTGTTGAGTGCCTTGATCCTGATCGGCATGTTGTTTTCAGTGAATCCCTGGGAGTTTCTGGAAAATAAATATTACGATTTCTGGGCACACCATTTTCGCAGCCCACAGGATCAACCGGTCGTCATTGTTGCCATCGATGAGAAGAGCATACGGGAGCTTGGCGACTGGCCGTGGCCGCGTTCGCGAATGGCCGAAATGGTGCGCCACCTGTCCGTCCAGGGGGCGGCGTCTATGGGTATTTTTCCGTTGTACACCCAGCCGGACGCCGATCCCGGTCTCCCGGGTATCGAAGACTTGAAAAAGCAGGCCGCCGATCAAAAGTGGAAGGGCGGTAAGCGGACCGCCCGAATTGTGGAGGGCATGCTCAACAGCGCCCAGGAGCGGTTGGACCAGGATGCCCAGTTGATCTCCGCCATACGCAGGGCCAGAAATGTGGTCCTGCCCCTGCGCTTCACAAAAGGGCCTCAGGCGGCGACAGAAAGCGACAAAATGTCGGGGATGTTGATCCTCAACTCGCTGAATCCGAAAATGTTGGTATCCGGGGCCGCGGAGGCGCTTCCGGGCGAAGCCCAAATGCTGGATGGGGCGAAGCGGGAATTCATCACCGCCACCGGTGTCTGGGAGACGTTTGATGCGCTGGCATCCAAGGCCGGCGGTCTGGGGCACCTGAACCTGGATGAAGGCCGGGATGGCTTGTTTCGCCGCATACCGTTGCTGATCGAATATAAGGACCGGTTGTTTCCGGCCATGTGCCTTCAACTGGCAATCAAGCAGATAGGGGGGCAGCTCAAGGACCTGACCGTGGGCCGAAACTTTTTCGGCCAGCCCTGCCTGCGGATCAACCACCTCGAGATCGCCACGGACGACGCCTACCGTATCCTGATGAATTATGACAGCGATTGGACGAGAAAAAGGACTTACTCTTTTGTGGATGTGCTCCAGGGTTCTCTCGATCCGGCCATTTTCAGAAACAAAATCATCTTGATCGGCGCGACGGGCGAAGGAATGACGCCATTCTATCGCGTCGGGCCGTACGACAAGGCATCTTCAGTTGAAATCACCGCCAATGCCCTGGCCCGCATCCTGTCCACGGTTCGGCTTTCGCGGCCTTCGTGGGCGGGTCCCCTGGAAATTGTGGCCTTGTTCTACTTCGCTTTTTTCCTCATTTTTCTGATCCCGCGCGTGGATGTTAAGGTCGGCGCATTGATCCTGGGCGTTTTTCTGGTCACCTGGTTTCTTCTCGGCCTCGGTCTCCTGTTGGGCTACGGGTACTGGATCAAGCTGTTCGGGCCGACAGCGCTGGCGTGCGGCGGTTTCGCTCTCACCGCGGCGGCCGGCTATTCCCGCAGATTGCGGTACGAAGTCCTGGATGCCAATAGAACCCTGGGGCTGCACTACCAAGGGCAGGGGATGCTCGATATGGCATATGACCGGTTTATCAAGTGCCCGGTTCAGGATGCGGCGGTCAAACAACTGCTGTACAATCTGGGGCTTGATTACGAGCGTAAAAGGATGTTTGAGAAAGCGCTGATGATTTACCGCATCATCGGTAAATACGGCCCTTTCAAGGATATCGAAAAGCGCAGCGGCAGGCTCGAAACACCGGACAGCACAGTGGCGCTGCCCCTGGCCGCCGGCAGCGCTGAGTCCTCCCTGTTGATGGATGGCAATGACATCATGCCGGTCTTCGGCCGCTACGAGATTCTCAGGGAGCTTGGCCGGGGGTCGATGGGGACCGTCTACCTGGGCCGCGATCCCAAGATCAACCGCAAGGTCGCCATCAAGACGCTGAAATACGCGGATGTCGGTCCGGGGGACCTGGATCAGGTGAAGACGCGTTTTTTCCGGGAGGCCGAAGCCGCCGGCAAACTCTCCCACCCCAATATCGTCTCCATCTACGATGTGGGTGAAGAGCACGACATGGCCTATATCGCCATGGAGCTGCTCATCGGCAGGGATCTGAGCCGCTTTTGTACATCGGAGCACCTGCTGCCGGCCTGCCAGGTCCTTCCCATCATTTCGGATGTGGCGGCAGCCCTCGATTATGCCCACAACCAGGGCGTGATTCACCGGGACATCAAACCGGCCAACATCATGCTGCTGGAGGACGGCCGCATCAAGGTCACCGATTTCGGTATTGCACTGGTGGTGGATGCATCCAAGACCCGCACCGGCATCGTCATGGGGACGCCCAACTACATGTCGCCGGAACAAGTGGCCGGCAAGACGTTGGACGGCCGCTCGGATCTGTTCTCGCTGGGCGTCATTCTTTTCGAGTTGCTGACGGGAGCCAAGCCTTTCAGTGGCGAAACCATCTCCACGATTCTCCATTCGATCACCCACGACACCTATCCGCCCATGTCCGATTTCAAACAGGACATTCCGGCTTGTTGCCAGGAGATCGTCGACAAACTGCTGGCCAAGGAACTGAACGAACGGTTCGATTCCGCCGATCGGCTCACAAAGACCATAGCGGCGTGTCTGGCCGATCTGCCGAGTTCCACCTCTGATGCGACCGCAGAGGACCCGCTGATCCTTTCGGGGCTGCGATGACCGCTTCCATGGTTGAAAAGAACGCACGATCGACTGTAACATACCAAATTTATAAAGTCTTATTCGATAGAATTCAATAAGTTGACTTGGTCGGACCCCATGCCGATATTTTAAGTGACGCAAGAAATCGCCATAAATATTCCGTGATTTGCAGACCATTAACCATGGAATCGGGATGACGCCATGCAACTACCGTTAAAGCATTTGCTCCATGCCGCCCGGGTCAAATTTGTACGTATCATCTGGTGCGACAATGCCAACGTGATTCGCGCCAAGGCAGCCCACCTGAACTATCTGGACGACACCATCGCCAATGGTGTGGGCATCACGGTGGCCCAAATGGCCTTGCCGGTGATGGCCGATGCGGTCGTTCCGGAAACGGGCCTGGGACCGGTGGGCGAAGTCCGGCTGATGCCCGACTGGTCCACACTTAAAGTCCTGCCCTTTGCGCCGGGCCACGCCCAGGTGCTTAGCGATATGGTGGTGGGCCCCGCCGGCGAGGTCTGGGAACAATGTCCCCGGGGCTTTCTGCGTCGGCAGGCAGCGGCGCTGGAGGAAGAGGGGCTGACCCTGAATGCCGCCTTTGAAAACGAATTCTTTCTTTTGCGGCGCAATGAAAACGGGATCCTGGAACCGGTCGATGATACGGTGTTCTGCGCTACGGACGCCATGAACCGTGACGCCGCTTTTGTCAACGATCTGGCCGACGCCCTTAATTTCCAAAACATTCCGGTTGAAGGCTATCACCCCGAATCGGGTCCCGGTCAGCAGGAGATGACCTTCCGTTACGGGGAAGCCACGTTGGCGGCCGACCGCCAGATCCTCTACCGCGAAACGGTGCGCGGCGTGGCGGCCCGGCATGGACTGGTCGCCTCCTTCCTGCCGAAGATCCTTGAAGAAAAAGCCGGGGCCGGGTGCCACCTCAATCTCAGCCTGACCAAAGATGGAATCGACATCACCGGCGATCCGCAAGGGACCGCCGGATTCGGTATGCAGGCGGCGGCCTTCCTGGCCGGAATCCTGGCGCACCTGCCCGCCCTTGCCGCCATCACCATCCCCAGCAAAAACTCCTATCGGCGCCTGCGGCCCCATTTCTGGGCCGGTGCCTTTCGCGCCTGGGGGTACGATAACCGCGAGGGAGCGGTGCGGGCCCTCCGGGATCCAACGGGCAGCCGGGCCAGCCGTATCGAATTGAAAACCGTGGACGCCACGGCCAACCCCTATCTGGCGCTGGGCGCCGTCATCGCCGCCGGCCTTGACGGTATCCGGCGCCGGCTGCCGCTTCCCGATGAGGTAAGCGTGGATCCCGGTTTGATTCCCGAGGCCGAACGCCGACAACGGGGGATCGATCTGCTGCCCCGGAATCTGGGTGAGGCCATCGATGCCCTGAAAGGCGATGCGGTGCTGTTGCAGGCCCTGGGAGAGCCCCTGTCACGGTCGTTCATCGCCGTGCGGGAAAAGGAGTGGGAAGTTCTAAAGGATATGGATTTAAAGGAAGAAGTTGCCATGCTGGCGCAAAGGTACTAGGCCAATGGAAAGCCTCAGCCGGGAAATATCCGTCATCCCTTCGCGAACGGCCTTGCTGTTTATCGATGTTCAGAACTACAACGCCCGACCGGACGGCGGTGAATACGGACAGATGGGAATGACGCCGGGTGAGGCGCGTTCACGTCACGCCTATTTTTTCGAGCGCCTGGATAAGGTCGTGATTCCCAACATGCAGCGGCTGCAGAAAGCCTGCCGCGATGCCGGCATCGAGGTGGTCTATACCGTCATCGAAAGCCTCACCAGAGATGGACGCGACCGCAGCCTGGATTACAAGATCACGGGCTTCAAGGTGCCCAGGGGGGCCTGGGATGCCCGGGTACTGGATGACATCCGGCCGGCGGAGGATGAAATCGTCTTCCCCAAAACATCCTCAAGCGTTTTTATTTCCACAAACATCCACTATATCCTCGGTAACCTGGACACCGCTTTTCTCATCGTCAGCGGGTTGATCACCGACCAGTGCGTCAGTTCGGCTGTTCGAGATGCCTGCGATCTGGGATACCGGGTGACCCTGGTCACCGATGCCTGTGCATCCTTCACCCCTGAGCGGCATGACAGCGCCATTGCGCACATCAAAGGCTACTGCCGCCGGCGGACAACGGACCAGTTGATTGACGAATTGAATCAACTGAGCGGATGACCGGGCTGCCCTTCAAGCCGCGGCGCCGCCTCGCGACCTGAACCCGTCTCCCCGCCACCCCCGCGCTGCGTGCAGGCCGGAAACCGAGATGCGGGTTCAAGTGCCGGTCGGACCCGGATAGTATGAAGACCCCGATTGTCTTCCGCTTAAAGGTGCGCTATAGATTCTTTAAAGTGCCACGATATAAGGTGATCCAGGCCGTCTGGCACCATGTGCCGCCTCTCGATCTAAAAAAAGCATGACCTGCGATTCCTCAAACCCGCGCAGCAAACCGGCACCACCCGGCACGATCTTTCCGTAATCACCACCGGACCATGACAGGGTACGCCGCTCAAAGGCGGCTGTTTTTATGAACGCCTCAAACGCCTCACAAGGGGGATTGACCATGAGCGACAAGAAATGGGTGTACCAATTTGAAGATCTGGATCTTGCCGAAACCTATGTGGGCGGAGATTGGGAGGGCGTGCGCGGCCTGTTCGGCGGCAAAGGCGCCAACCTGGCGGAAATGTGCCGGCTGGATGTACCGGTGCCGCCGGGGTTTACCATCACCACCGAAGCATGCAACGCCTACCTGGCCGATGGCGGCGTCTTCCCGGAGACCATGTGGGAGCAGGTCATGAGCGGCATGGACAAGCTGCAGGACGTCACCGGCAAGCGTTTCGGCGGAAAGGACAATCCCCTGCTGGTCTCCTGCCGCTCCGGCGCCAAGTTTTCCATGCCCGGCATGATGGACACGGTGCTGAACATCGGGCTCAACGATCAAACCGTGGAGGGCATGATCCAGCTGACCGGCGATGCGCGTTTTGTCCACGACGCCTATCGGCGCCTGATTCAAATGTTCGGGGCGGTGGTCATGGGGATCGAAGACCACGCCTTTGAAGACGTCCTCGAAAAGACCAGACGGATGCGCGGCGTCGAGACCGATACCCGGCTCAGCGCCGAAGATTGGCGGGCAGTGGTGCGCCAGTTCAAAAAAATCTTTCGAAGCCACACCCAGGTCAACTTTCCCCAGGATCCGGAAGAGCAGCTCAAAATGGCCACCGAGGCGGTGTTCAAGAGTTGGAACGGCAAACGCGCGGTGGACTACCGCAACGCCGCCGGGATCGCCCATGACCTGGGCACGGCGGTCAACATCGTCACCATGGTTTTCGGCAACATGGGGGACGACAGCGCCACCGGCGTGGCCATGACCCGCCACGGCTCCACCGGGGAGCCGGAAATCGAAGGCGACTATCTGATCAACGCCCAGGGAGAAGACGTGGTGGCCGGCATCCGGCAGACCATGGATATCGGCCGGATGGCCGAGGAGATACCGGCGGCCTATGCCGAGCTCAAGCAGATCGCCGCCAAACTGGAGCAGCACTACCGCGAGATGCAGGACGTGGAGTTCACCGTCGAAAAGGGAAAACTGTGGATGCTCCAGACCCGGGACGGCAAGCGCACCGCCCAGGCAGCGGTGCGCATCGCCGTTGACATGGCCAAAGAGGGATTGATTTCCAAGAAGGAAGCCGTTCTGCGGGTGACCCCCGAGCAGGTGGACTTCTTCCTCCACCCCCAGTTCGACCCGGCCGCCATTTCAAAAGCCCGTACCCAGGGCCACATGGTGGCCAGGGGGCTCAATGTTTCGCCCGGAGCGGCCTGCGGCGTCGTGGCCTTCGATGCCGACCTGGCCGAAGCATGGGCCAAAGAGGAGCAGAAATCGGTGATCATGGTGCGGCCCGAGACCAAGCCCGACGACGTCCACGGCATGCTGGCTTCCAGGGGCATCCTGACCAGCCGGGGTGGGCGCACCAGCCATGCCGCCCTGGTGGCGCGCCAGTTTGGAAAACCGGCCGTTGTGGGTGTGGCGGCGCTGGACATCGACATGGTCAGGCGGGAGATGCGCGTAGGCGACCGGTTGATTCAGGAGGGGGATGAGCTCTCCATCGACGGCAATACCGGCGAGGTGTTCATCGGCTGCCTGGACACCATGGTGCCCGACATCCGGGACCCCTGGTTGATCCAGCTGCTCTCCTGGGCGGATGACTTCCGCAAGTTGGGGGTGTGGGCCAATGCCGACTACCCCGAAGACGCCCGGCGCGCCAGAGAGTATGGCGCCCAGGGCATCGGGCTGTGCCGGTCCGAGCACATGTTCTTCGAGACCGAACGGTTGCCTCTCTTCCAGAAGATGATCATGGCCGATCTTTCGGTGGACCAGAGGGAGGCCCTTGCGGGGCTGCTGCCCTTTCAGCGGGAAGATTTTGCGGGATTGTTCCGGGTGATGGACGGCCTGCCGGTGATCATACGGCTCATCGATCCGCCGCTGCATGAATTTCTCCCCGACCTGATCGAGCTCATGCAGGAGCTTTCCGATCTCAAATTGCGCATCCGAAAGGCCGCCACGCTGACCGAAATCGATGATCTGCTGCAGCAGCTGCGGATCAAAGAGAACATCCGCCAGCGCGCGGTGGCGCTCAGGGAGCAGAATCCCATGCTGGGGCTGCGCGGCGTGCGGCTGGGCATTCACATCCCCGATCTGACGAAAATGCAGGTACGCGCCATTTTTGAGGCGGCCTGCCAGGTCGCCCGGGAGGGCATCACCGTACTGCCCAAGATCATGATTCCGCTGACCGGTCACCACAACGAGCTGAAGGTCCAGCGCGAAGCGCTGGAGGAAGAGGCGCGGCGGGTGATGGCGGAGCAGAAAACCGACATCGATTACAAGTTCGGCACCATGATCGAGCTGCCCCGCGCGGCGCTGACCGCCGACCGGATCGCCGAGCACGCCGAGTTCTTCTCCTACGGCACCAATGATCTGACCCAGACCACCTACGGCATCTCAAGGGATGATGCCGAAGCAGGTTTTCTCATCGAATATATGGAAAAGGGTATTCTGCCCGACAATCCATTCGCCACCCTGGACCGGGATGGCGTGGCCCAGCTCATGGAGATGGGCATCGCAAAAGGGCGTCGGGTCAAACCGGAATTGGAGTGCGGCATTTGCGGCGAACACGGCGGCGACCCCCGGTCAATTGCCCTGTGCCACGCCATGGGGTTGAACTATGTGTCATGTTCACCCTTCCGCGTTCCCATCGCCCGGCTGGCAGCCGCGCATGCGGCGTTGAAGGATGACAAAAGTTAGGGGGCATTAGATCCATTGAGGTCAAGGCCCTGGATCCCGGCTTTCGCCGGGATGACGTGTAGGACAAATGCCTTGGGTCTATTGTTGGACCCAGGAAATAATTTCCTGATTGTTGGAGCGGCTTTCAGCCGCGATAAAGCCGGTAAACGACCGTCAACACGTTTCGCGGCTAAAAGCCGCTCCTACATCTTTTTCGGACTTTAACCCAAAACAAGATGATTGACATTGGACCGATATCATCTTCAAGCGGTTTTAACGCTCAAAGCCTTATGATGAGGTATAGGCCCGATATTTTTAACCTTTTTGGAGTGATTATCGCTGAAAGCGATCTGCTCACAGACGATATAATGGGAGGATTCTATGGCCAGTAAAGTCTACTTCACCGATTTTCGCGCCAACATGCAGAGGAACATGATGGCCAAACTGGATGAGCTGCTGGAGGCGTCAGGCCTCTTCCGGGTGGTGGCCGAACGGGACCTGGCCGCCGTCAAGCTCCATTTCGGAGAAATGGGCAACGCCGCTTTTATCCGGCCCATCTACGTGCGCCGGATCGTGGCCGCCATCAAGCAGGCCGGCGCGGTGCCCTTTCTTACCGACGCCAATACGCTCTATGCCGGCACCCGCAGCGATGCCCCCCGCCACCTGACCACGGCGGTTCAAAACGGGTTCGCCTATGCCGTGGTGGAGGCGCCCCTGGTGATCGCAGACGGTCTGCGCGGCAAATCAGAGGCATCGGTGGATGTCTACGGCAAGCACTTCGAGAGCGTTTACATCGGCAAGGAGATCGTCGAAGCGGATGCCTTTGTATCCGTGGCCCATTTCAAGGGGCATGAGCTCTCCGGATTCGGCGGGGCCATCAAGAACACAGGTATGGGCGCCGCCTCCCGTAAAGGTAAGCTGGCCATGCACTCCACTGTGTCGCCCCAGGTCAATGCCGAGAACTGCATCGGCTGCGAGGCGTGCGTCGAGCACTGCTCCCAGAGCGCCCTGTCGGTGTCCGAAGAGATCGCCGTGGTGGATGAGGAGCGCTGCATCGGCTGTGGCGAGTGCATCCTGATCTGCCCCAGCGAAGCCATCGAGATCCGCTGGGATCAGGAGGTCCCCCGCTTTCTGGAAGGCATGGTGGAGTATACCGCCGGCGTGCTCAAGGACAAGGCGGGAAAATGCCTCTTTATCAATTTTATCACCGACGTCTCCCCGGCCTGCGATTGCTACGCGGCCAACGATGCGCCCATCGTCAAGAATATCGGTGTGGTGGCCTCCAGCGATCCCATCGCCCTGGACCAGGCCTGCGTAGACCTGGTCAATGCCGAACCGGGGCTGGCCGATACCCAGCTGGGAGATAAGACCGAACCGGGTGGCGACAAGTTTAGAATCCTATACCCCAAAGTCGACTGGTCTATCCAGTTGGACTACGGAGAAAAACTGGGACTGGGCAGCCGCCAATACGAGCTGGTGCGATTGTAGCCGGACCGGTATCCCCTCTCGAGGCGAAAGACCTCCTTTACGATGCGCAAGCGCTTAAAAGCCGTCGGGTTTCCGGAAGAGCCGCCTTCTGTGTCAAGTGAGGATCTCTATCGCCAAACCATGCGGCGTCAATTCCGGAAATGATGACCGGCGCTTTGACCGTCGCCGATTGATGCATAGCTTGTTCAACAACCCAATGCGAACAGCGGCGGACCCGGCTTTTTCCGTACGCGAAAACAGGCAGGTGTTATGGATATCTGGATTGTTACCGCTATCTTGATGATCACGCTCTATCTCTTGATCAGCGAGCAGCTGCCCGTCGACCTGATCGCCATCGGCATCATGGTGGCCCTGATGGTCACCGGCATCCTGAAACCGGTGGAGGCGGTGTCGGGATTTTCCAATCCGGCGGTGCTCACCGTGGGGGCCATGTTTTTGATCA
>JBNLAV010000122.1:0-50680 GCA_050302315.1 Desulfobacteraceae bacterium | reverse complement strand
GCCGGCGCCGGCGGTTTCATCAACATCAGCCAGAATGCGCGAAAGGTCATCTTCGTGGGCACCTTCACGGCCGGCGGTTTAAAGGTCCGCGTCGAGGACGGGACCATTTCCATTGCCCGGGAAGGCAAAGTACAAAAATTTGTCGATCAGGTGGAGCATGTGACCTTCAGCGGTTCCTATGCATTGCGCAAAAATCAACCGGTGCTGTACATCACCGAACGCTGCGTGTTCAAACTTACGCGCAAGGGGATGGCGCTGGTGGAGATCGCCCCGGGCGTCGATCTTGAGAAGGACATCCTCGCGCAGATGGCATTTGAACCGGTGATTGAGCGGCGGCCGTCTCTGATGGACCCGCGCATCTTCATGTCTCCGCCCATGGGATTGCGGCCGGATCTGGTGACGCTGCCACTGGAGGAGCGGCTCTCCTACGACCCGGATGAAAATATCTTCTATGTCAATTTCGAAGGCCTTGCCGTACGTTCGGAGAAGATCATCGATCAGATCGAAGCCGCCGTGAATGAAAAGCTTTCTCCATTGGGGCACAAAGTCTACGCCATCGTCAACTACGATAACTTCGAAATTTCGCCGGAACTGGTGGAACCTTATGCACGGATGGTCCAAACCGTCATTGCGAAGTACTATACCGGTGCGACACGATACACCACAAGCGCCTTTCTGCGAATGAAGATCGGCGGGGCGTTGAAAGAAAGAGGGGTTTCACCCGACATCTACGAAAATCGTGAAGAGGCGAAAAAGGTGCTGCGGCAAAAGCAGTAGATCAATGGGAAACGCTTGTTGTCCGGCGAACTTCCCGGATGCGGCGGTGTGCCGCTCCAAGCGTGCCGCCACCTGCATGGGGCATGGGGGTGGCCTGCGGGCGAAAACCAAAAAAAGAGCGGCCAGTGGTAGCCGGGCTACCGCTGGCCGCTGAACTAGATATTAGGGCCGTCACTTCAGGTGGAGCAGGAGATTGAGCAACCGTTTCAGCCATACTGCAGGAGGATCCGCTCGGAGGGCCAACATCAGTCCAGCACAGCTATTCCAACTCAGATCCGTGTCCGCTTCAGCCTGATTACAGGTCCGTGGCGCGCATATGGAACCTCAACATCAAAGCGCAGGTTATAGAGGCCCTTAACCCAGTTGCCGCAATTGATATACCGGCGGCGTTTTCCCGCTGGCGTGGCAACCTACTTGAGCAACAGATGTGCCAAAGACGAAAACGCTGAGTGATGCTGTAATTACAGTATGATGCAGGGTGTCATGCATTGGAGACTGGACAGCATGGGGAAAATCACCGGGGGGTTTTCCCCACATGGGGAAAATTCCCAAACGGGATGGGATGATCGTTTGGTACGTCTGAGAGGCGCGTGAAGTACAATTAAAGCCCCACTATTGCTGACGGCCGTTCAACTCGTTGAACAAGGCCTGGTATTCCAGCGAGACCTTGTGTTTGGGTGCCAGGTGGACCAGGGGGGTTGCCTTCTGGTGCGATTCGCGTATCTTCACCGAATGGGAGAGGCAGGTCTTGAACAGCGGCAAACCCTCTTCGGTCAAGGCGTTGACCAACTCATTGGGCAGGTTGGCCCTTTGCTGAAAGTGATTGACCACGATGCCTTCCACCTCCAGTTCCCGATTGTGGTCCTGCTGGATCTCCCTCACCCGCTCCAGGAGCCGGTATAGGGCGCGGCGGGAGAAATCATCGCAGTCAAAAGGGATCAGGCAGCGTTCGGCGGCGATCAGGGCCGAAAGGGTGAAGAAATTCATGGCCGGCGGCGTGTCGATGTAGATCGCCTCGTATCCTTCCAGGGACGCCAGCGCATCGTTGAGTTTTCCGATCTTATAGCGCGATTCCAGTTGGTACATCATCTCGCTGAGTTCTTCATGGGAAGGCATGACGTCCAGACCGTCATAGGCCGTAGGGTGGATATAGGTTTCGGTTTCTTTGGGGAACAGCGTGAACCGGAGGGTCTCGCGATAGAAATCCGCCAGCGTTGTTTCCAGGGACTCGGCCCGATCCCCCAGTAAATATTGGGAGGCATTGGCATGGGGATCCAGGTCGATCAGCAGGGTTCGTTTTCCGGAAGCCGCGCAGAGTGCCGCGAGGTTGCAGGCGATTGTGGATTTTCCGACACCACCTTTCTGGTTGAAAACGACGCGTTTCATGTCTCCTCCCTGAATCGTTATACCGTGTGACCCGGGCTTCACGAAGGCCAACCGCCGCCTTTTGGCATCAAAGCCCGCTTTCCGGATGCCGCCTTTCTGGCGATGGAAACAAGATAATCGAAGGTGTGGAACTTCCAGCGCGCTGAATGCAAACGGGTCGGAAGCAGGATCCTGTATGGCGTTCTAACGGAGCCAGTGTGAAAGGCTGGATGCTCAACGGATTTTTAATCTATTGTCCATCCAGTCTGCCCGACTACACCCTGTCGGAAGGCCTTTTCTACCCAACGGTGACACATCCGCGCGGGTGGTCGGACCAGCCTGACTATGAACTCAGATCGAATGGAAAGAATTACCGCTGTCAGCGTCATCCGCTGGGGGAAGGTCAACAGCCGGACTATGAGTTCGGGCCCGATGGTCTGATGTACCGCACGGAGTTCCACCCGGACGGGCGGTCTACCGCCCCGGATTATGAAGTTCTGGCCATAGGGCGTTAGGGCGGCGGCTATTTAAAAATATGCGGGGCCCGGTTGTCTCCGAGCCCCGCTATGATGTTTCGGAGGCAAGTTGAGAAGTATTCACCAGATAATGCGGATGCGCTGTTGTCGCCAGCGCATCCGGCCCGCCAATCCGTGAAGATTGAATTGTTGTGTTCAACCAGGCGATTTCTCGGATTAATAGGCGCTATGTTTTTTCGTCGTTACCCAGGGGGACCTGCCGATGTTATTTACATCCATCAGCATCGTTGCTGGATAACGCATAATTTGATGAATTTTTTTTCAGCTGTTTTGAAATCTTGTTCGGAATAGAAATTCACATTCTCTGAGATTCGAAATGCTTCCCGGCCTTTTTCGACCAGAAGCTGGATACCTGCAGTTTTTTCCGATTGTTTTCTATCCATGCAGTTCTCCTGTCGTGCTGCGGCCTGTAGATGGCGAACGCGTTCTGTCGTTTGCTTTTTGGGTGGTCGGGTTTTGGATGACCAGCATAACAATAAGCAAAAATCGTGCAAAACTTCGCGTTTAATAAATCCAGTGAGTTGCACGGTCTGGTGCCGTCGATCGGATGGAAAATAGGTAGCCCGGTTCACATGGGTTGTGTCATTTTCCGGGAATGGCAGGCCGACAGGAAGGTTTGCGACGCACCCGATCCGTTTGCTGCAATTACGCCGAGGTGATGTGGTCCAGAAATACTTTCAGCGCATCGGACGGGTTTTTTCCGGCCAAAGCCCTGCGGATCTCAGTGACTTCTTTAAATTCCTCCTTGGTCAGAAGCAGGTGTTCTTTGCGCGTACCGGAGTCATTGATATGGATGGCCGGAAACAAACGTTTTTCCGCGCACTCGCGGCTCAGCACCAGGTCCATGTTGCCGGTGCCTTTGAACTCCTGAAAGATGATATCGTCCATTCGACTGCCGGTATCCACCAGGATGGTGGCAATGATGGTCAAAGAGCCGCCATCTTCAATGTTGCGGGCGGCGCCGAATATTCTTCTTGGAATGGCCAGGGCGTTGGCCGCCAGACCGCCGGTCATGGTGCGTCCATGGCTCCTGGTTTCCGTGTTGAAGGCCCTGGACATGCGGGTCAGAGAGTCAATGAAGACGACAACATCGCGCTCCATTTCAGCCAGTCGAACGGCGGCATTCATGGTGAGCCGTGTCATGCGCATGTGTTGGGCGATGCTTTGATCGGCCGAAGAGTGAAGGACATGGCCGGATGGAAGATTGCGTTTGAAATCGGTTACCTCCTCCGGCCGCTCGTCCACCAACAGGACAAAGACGGTGGCATCGGAGTGGTTGGCGATGATAGCATTGGCCATGTGCTGCAGTATGGTGGTTTTCCCGGATTTGGGCGGTGAAATGATCAGCCCTCGCTGCCCTTTTCCGATGGGGACGATCAGGTCCAGGGCCCGCCCCATATGGTCCTTCCCGCCCAGGGTAAGCTGAAATCTCTCCGTTGGACTTATGCTGACCTGGTCCTGCAATGCGCGAATCTCGGCGTAGGCAGCGATGGAGAGATGATTCACGGTATCGACCCGGGCCAGCTTGAGATTCTTGTTCTTTCCGTCACCGTCGACCCCGGCTCCCTCTATGAACAATCCTTCGCCCAGAGAAAGCTGTTTGATCAGATGGGCGGGCACGAACGTATCTTCCGAAGTCGGCTTGAAATTGTGCTCAATGCTTCTTAAAAAACCGAAACCTCGGTCCAATATCTCCAAATGTCCTTTTACAGGGTTCAACGGTGACTCCTATGGTTCTGGATGGCGGTTCCCCATCCGGCGGGATGTTGAGCCGATTGCGCGTATGGGTTTAGGTGCCCTTTCATACTACAATTCCGCTACCGTGCAAAGGAAAGATGGAAAATAGTCGGTCAGGCGTTCTTTGCACTCGTAACTGTCTGATAAACAGAGCTAAAATTTTTATGTCGCCTGGTGAATTTATTGACTTCGTCGATGGCGTGCACCATACTTTAGATAAACCGGTAACCAGTGTTTGCCCCCGAACCAGACCGCCTCGACGGTGCAAGCCGCAACTTCAGACAGGGACACGTTCATGCCGACCCGATGCCTGCTCATACTGCTGGATGGTCTCGGAGACCGGGCCTACCCGGAATTCAAGAACCAGACGCCGCTTCAGGCGGCCCACACCCCGTACCTGGATCATCTGGCGACCATTGGCGCCAACGGATCCTTCCATGCATCCCGCCAGGGGGAGGCCCTGCCGAGTGAGTGTGCCCACTTCGCCATCTTCGGGTACGCGCCCGAATCCTTTCCCGGCAGGGGACCCCTGGAAGCACTGGGCGCCGGAATCGATCTGGCCGCGGACGACGTCGCAGTCCTGTCTCATTTTGCATCAATGCAAAAGAGGGGTAAACAATTGGTGCTTCGCAACGGCAAACTAAGCGTCGAACCGGAAGAAATCGAGCAGCTCATCGGCCTGGCGGCTGAATTCAAACATGACGGCATTCGGATCTGCTTCCACCACACCCACAAGGCATATGGAATTGTTACCCTGCACGGCGAAGTGGCCCCGTTTTTTACGGATACCGACCCGGTGCTCGAGGGCATGCCGCTCATCGAACCCCTTCCATTCAAAGGATACGAACACGATCGTGGGGCCGGCAACAGCGCGGCGGCTCTGAAACACTACCTGATCCATCTTCATCGCTCATTGAGGCGCCATCCGATCAACCTTTTGAGGACAAGGCACGGGAAGGATTCGGTGGACGGGCTGGTCACCCAGCGCGCCGGCCGTCTCAAGCCGGTGCAATCCTTTCAGCAGCGCTGGGGGCTTGCCGGGCTGTCCATGGCTTCCGGTCTCGTTTATCAAGGGTTGAGCCGCTTTGTCGGAATGGATTTTAGCGAAGTGAATGACAGCGCTGATCCAGGAGGCGATCTGGCGCAACGGATCGGCGAGGCCCATCGGGCTCTGGCTGACTACGAATTTATCCACGTCCACACCAAAGTGCCGGATGAAGCCGCGCACACCAAGGACCCGGTGAAGAAAAAGACGGTCATCGAAGCATTGGATGCGGGGCTGGCCCAATCACTACCCCCGGTGTTGGACGATCCCGACGTCCTGATGGTCGTCACTGCCGATCACGCCACCCCCAGTGCCGGCCCTCTGGTACATTCCGGAGAAACTGTACCATTGGTCTTTTGCGGACAAGGTGTCAGGCCGGATGACGTGCGCACCTACAGCGAAACTGCCGCCGTCCGGGGCGCACTGGGTCAAGTAAGGGGGACGGAGCTGATGTTGATGATTTTGAATGCGCTCGATCGTGCCAAACTGAAAGGCTTGATGGACACGCCTGTCGATCAGCCTTACTGGCCGGGCCGCTATAAGGCGTTTACCGTATCATGATGCTAAGTCCCATGGGAAACCAGCATTTACCATATGACACCGGTGTCATTCACGGCCGGTTCCAGGTTTTGCACAACGACCACCTGAAGTATCTGCTTTCCGGTAAGATGCTTTGCCGGCACCTGGTCGTGGGTATCACCAATCCGGAGCCCGCCCTGGTAAGGGATGAGGCGGTGGATCCCGGTCGCAGCCAACCATCGGCCAATCCGCTGACGTACTTTGAGCGCTACGGACTGGTCAGGGCGGCGCTGCTCGCGGAAGGGGTGGGGGCGGAAGATTTTTCCATTGTCCCATTGCCCATCAACCTGCCGGAGCGCTATCAATATTATGTGCCCATGGAGGCCGTTTTCTTCCTCAGTATTTATGATGACTGGGGGGAGCGCAAGCACCGATACTTCAGATCCCTGGGGCTCAAAACCCATATCCTTCGCAGGGTCGGTGCGGCGCAGAAAGGGCTGAGCGCAGGAGACGTGCGCCGCCGTATTCTTACCGGCAAGCCTTGGGAACACCTGGTGCCGCCGGCCACCCTTCCGTTGCTGGCCAGCATGGACCTTGCCAGGCGACTGGGGGAGCTGGACAGATCGGAGTCAACGACCGCCCGCTAAGCGGGTGGCTTGGATTGATGCAGAAGCATCGCTTTACGCCCGGTCACAGGCCGGAAAAACAAACGCACGTAGCGCTTCTATCGTTGCGGTTGTTACCGGGCGCATTGCACCCGGTTTGAAAACAACCAATGAAAATCGGGCTCCTGCGGCGAGGATCGGTTGACGGTGGAGCCTGCCCGGTTGAACCCGGCTGATTTGCACTACATATAGTGGTATTGCTATGGCGATGGTCAATATATGGGCCTTGTTGAACAAATGTAAAAAAGAGCTTGCACCTTGGCCTCGGATTCATTTAAGGTCGTTTTTACGCTCCGGAAACTTGTAAGCTCAGTCCATCGTTGCCTTTACATCTCCTAAATTGAACCACCTCCATCGACGCCACTTCAGTGCTCATCCGGTAACCGATTTTCATGGCCGTTGTGCCGCAACCATTCGACAACGCCTTTTTGCCGTGAGGCGGGTTTATGAGACGTTTTGGAAACAAACATATCACCATGATGGCCGTTGCGGGCATCTTGATCCTGTTGGCCGCCGGGTCGCAGCAGGCGTGGGCCGGTTCGCAGGAAGCGGCACGGGAAGCTTCCGAACGCAAGGCGGCGGATCAACGGGACGCAGTTGTTTCAAAGGCGTCCCCGACGGTGGACGAAGATGGCCCGGGTTTCAAGGGTTTCGCCCTCACATTGGATCGCACCGGTGGCGATCAAAGCGTTAACCTCAAGACGTCCGTGTTGGTCAAACCGTTGAAGACGGATCATTTCTATGTTGCGTTCGGTGCGTCGGCACCGTTGCTTAAAAACAACGGTTCCTCGAATACGGATTTGTACGGAGCAGATTTTTCGGGGGCGTGGGAACAGGACTTTCAAGCTTTTCATGTCCAACATGGCACCGACACCGGCTCCGTTTGGTTGGTGATGGCGGATTGGCCCCAGGCGGACCGGCTGCTGCCGACCGACGGGGAGATGAATTTTAACCGGCTGTCTGAGATGAACACCGACCGGGGATGGAATTCCAAAATGGAGTTGATCTTCCTTCCGGCAGACCAGTGGACGGTTCGCGCCATCCTCTCCATGGCGCATGATGCACCGGAACACCGGCGGTCCCTATCAACCCGCGAGGCGCTTCCGGCCCGCGTGGGCATGGCCATCGATGTGGACTATCAGATTTATAAATCCATCGCTCTGGGGTTCGACTACGGTCACTACCGTTACGGCCGGACATTCATGGACGCGACGGGCGATACCGAAATGTCTCCGGATGAGTTGAATTCAGACGGTCCGGTTCGAAGCGATAACTTCACCGCTCGACTCACTATTCGGTTTTAACCTCTGCCTTTATCCTTATCGGCGAACGAAAAAATCGTGCTCATACTCAGTTCCGAAGGGACGGTATTCGTACGCCTGCTCGAAAGGGCACAAACTGTTCGACCAAGGATGGTATATACTTTCTTGTTCGATTCGTTTCTAAGCGGGTGGCGCGATCATCGCACCGATACGAGTGTGTGAGGGCGATCGATTACGCCTGCGAAAAATTCACAGGCAAGTTGCCGCAGGTGGGCTGATTGCAATGTGGCCCGACAATTCTCCCGGCAGAGCGGTACATCGTTGGGCATGGCTGTGCTCGGCCGAACCTGCGGTCCTATAGCCGAGATCAACGATACGGCGTGTCGTCCGCTGCGCCGGATAATGCCTGCGGGCGTTGGCGGTGGCATTGACTCTCTTTTTCGGTTCGGATATAAACCCGATATTCTGACAAATTGCAGACATGGAACGACTGTGGCATCGCACACCTAAAGTGGAGAGATCACCCGGGAGGGTAAATAAAAATGAAACTGGATGATATACGCCGAAAAATAGACAAGATCGATCGTGAATTGCTGGTTCTGCTTCAAGAGCGGATGGGGTTGGCCATTCAATCCAAGAAGTTTAAAACCACCGTGACCGATCCCAAACGGGAGGAAGTTGTTCTGGCCCGGGCCGAGCGCATGAACCTGGCTTTGGTTGAACACTCCTTTGCCCGGCAGCTGTTGGGCACCATCATCACAGAGAGCAAGCGGCTGCAGAAGGAAAACAAGAAACTGGTGGCGTTTCAGGGGGAACATGGTGCCTATGGCGAAGTGGCGTCAAGGTCCCTGGTCCCGGGCGGCGCTTATATCCCTTGCCTGGAGTTTGTCGATGTTTTCAGGGGCGTGGAAGATGGCCACTTTGACCTGGGCGTCGTGCCGGTGGAAAATTCCCTGGAAGGCGCGGTCACCCAGGTGAACGATTTGCTGACCACTACCGGTCTGCATGTGACCAATGAAGTCAAGGTGCCCGTGAACCACTGCCTGCTGGCACCTCAGGAAACCAAGCTGAGTGAAATACGCGTCGTTTACTCCCACCCCCAGGCATTGGCGCAATGCAACCGATTTCTGATCAATCGGAGGATCGAACCGCGTCCTTATTACGACACGGCCGGTGCAGCCAAGATGCTGGCCAGGGAGAACCCCAGGGCCGCCGCGGCCATCGCCAGCTCCCTGTGTGCGGAACTCTACGATCTGGACATCATCGCCAAAGGCATCGAGGACGGCGCGGCCAATCACACACGCTTTCTGCTGCTTTCCCGTGAACCGTACCAAGGCCGTGGCGAGAAAACCTCCATCATCTTCTCCACCGCCCACGAAGCCGGTCAACTCTTCAGCGTGCTGCGGTTTTTTGCCGAAGCCAATATCAACCTGACCCGCATTGCTTCCATGCCGCTGCGTTCGGATCCCGGCAATTACAGCTTCTTCCTTGATTTTGAAGGCGACACCGAAGATCAAAAGGTGGCTGCCGTGATGAAAGGAATGGAAGAGATGGCCATCCGCATCAAGTGCCTGGGGAGCTACCCGGCCCACAATGAATGATAAAACAAAGATTATCGGCATCGGCTATATCGTCTTCGGCGCATTGGGCCTGTTGGGTCTGCCCATGATATACGTACACCAACTGCTGATGGATACGATGATCTCCAGTATCGGGCAGGCGGACCCGGCGGCCAGGGATATGATCCGGATAATCCAGGATTTGATGCAGATCATGGTCCCGCTGTTGTTCGTCCTGGTGGTCGCCCACATCGTATTTAACGTGATGGTGGGCATTTGCTTCATTAAGCACAGGGCTTATTACACCTGCTTGATCAGCTCGATCCTGACGTGCTTCGTCTTTCCAATGGGGACCATCCTCGGGGTTTTTGCCCTTATGGCCCTTTCCGACGCAAATATCAAAGCAACATTCTATCGGCGAAACAAACCTGCTCTTCAGAAAACGTGATGGAGCAACCTTCCGAAGGGTTCAACCAATTGTGATGGGCGCAAATCCATGGCGACGAGATCCAGCATGTCTAAAACGATGATGCGCGTATGGGGTTTTTTATACGTGATCGTGTTTCAGTGCGCACGCATAGCTTTTATGATCCTTCGCCCCCGCATTCGCGGCACCATGGTGGCGATCTGGTGCAGGGGACGGATTCTCATGGTTCAAAACTCCTACCGTAAACATTGGACCCTTCCCGGCGGTATGGCCAAAAGAAGAGAGACAGTGGTTCAGGCGGCGGTTAGGGAGACACTGGAGGAGGTCGGGATCCAGCTGGAGGAGGAAAGACTGGTGCTGATTGGCGAGGCCAGGGGGGACTTCGGCCCCCGCGACAGGACCCATCTCTTCGAAGTGAAGGTCGACCACCCGGTCGATGTGGTCATCGACGGAAGGGAAGTTGTGCACGCCGAATTTGTAACGCTTGATGAAGCGCTGAATCGCAGCCTGCATGCTAATGTAAGAATGCTTTTGCGGCAAAAGCCTAAGAAGTAGCGGGCGCCGTGCCGGTCCGGCCAGGACGATCGATTACAGCCGCTTTGGGGCGGGTAAATCCCCGTGGCACGGGGATTTGAGAGCATCAAAAGGATTGAACGGAAGGCTGCGAAGGTTTTCAAGGGAGCGAAACCGGGGGCGGGGCAGGCGCTCCCAGTCAAACCAATCCCATTGTTCGCATTTGTCCGGTTCGCGGATTTCCAACCTCCCGTCTGCGCAGTGGGCGACGACATAGAGCGTGATATAGTGCTTTCGGTCTTCCGGGAAAAAATCGTTGGTATAGGGGCCCAACCTTACGTCTTCGATTGCCAGTCCCGTCTCTTCCAATACTTCACGGCGGGCACATCCTTCAATGGTTTCGCCAAAGGCGAGGTGGCCCCCGGGAAGGGCCCATGTGCCTTCCCCATGGGAGCCTTTGCGCTTGCCGAGCAGCACCTTGCCGGACTTGATGACCATCACGGCCACGCCGATGCGCGGATGGGGAGACATTCAGCTTGCCTCGATTTTACCGTGCACCCGCTCCATGGCGGCCATGAACTCCCTGCGTTTTTCTACGGCATAGGGGTTGAAGCTGTGCATGTCATGAAAAAGCTGCCAGGTGTCGTTGTTGACCACCTCCAGAATGTGCAGCAGACGTTTGTAGCCTTCGGTATCAATGTCCAACGGCTCTGCACCGAATTCCGCCAGGGTTCGACCGATGAAGTGGGTCAGGGCAAGAGAAACGGCGATCTTCCTGTCGTGTTCTTCGGCACTGGTTTCGATGACTTTCAGGCCGGTATCCAGCAGGACCCTCCTGATCTTTTGATACCGATCGGGGCGTATGCGCTCCGGGCAGAGGACGATTTTATAGCCGAAAACAGACCTGGCGGCACTGTCCGGGCCGAACATGGGGTGGGTGGCCAGGATATCAACCGAGGCCGGCAGTAGTTCTCTCATCCATTGAACCGGAAGTACTTTTACCGAACACACATCCACTACGATGGCGTCGGGCCTCAGCAACGGTGCGATTTGCTTGCAGGTTTCCTGCATCGCCGAGATAGGAACGCAGATTATCACGACTTTTTGGGCGCAAGCCTTTTCCATAGACACGAGCTTCCCGCCGGCCTGCTCGATGTCTTCCTTTTTTTCCGCGCTCCGGGTGTAAACACAGATGTCGAATTTGGCCGAGAGGTTCCGTACGGTCAGTCGACCGAAGCGTCCGTATCCGATGAGTCCGATCATAATGCTGTTTTTATCCTTTCAAAGGCCTTTTGAAGATCGTCTTCGTTTGAGCCGAATGAAATGCGGATATGGCCCGGACCGCTAAAGGCTTCTCCCGGGACAACGGCCACCCCCGCCTTTTCCAGCAGACGCATCGCCAGATCCTCGCTGGTTTCATTTCGCTTCAAGTATTTTGTGACGTCGGGAAACAGATAAAAAGCGCCCTGGGGTTTGATGCAATCGAAGAGGGATCGGGTCGCCTCGTAGGCAAAATTCAATCGCTTTTCCAGTTCCCGGCGCCGTTGCTCCACCAGCGACTGATCCATCTGCAGGGCAGCCAATGCGCCGTGTTGGGCAAATGTGCAGACGTTGCCGCTGATGTGGCTCTGCATGATGATCATGCTTTGGATTACATCAGGATGTGCGGCAGCGTACCCCAGGCGGAAACCGGTCATGTTGTAGTGTTTGGAAAAGCTGCGCACGGTAATGACCCGGTCTGAACGGCCGGCCGCATCCCACATGCCCGCGTGCGGGCGGTTGCTGAAGGTATAGGCATGGTAGGCCTCATCGGATATGATATAGATGCCGTGCTTTTCGGCGATGGCCGCTACTTGCCGCAGAACCTTTTCCGGATAGACGGCGCCGGTGGGGTTGTTGGGCGAGTTGATCAGGATGGCCCTGGTGCGGTCGGAGAGCGCGTCTTCGATAATCTTCGGGTCGATCTGGTGATCGACGGTCTTCACCAACACCGGACGTCCGCCGGCCATTTTGATCTGCTCCGGGAAACTGACCCAGCAGGGGATGGGGACGATCACTTCGTCCTCCGGATTGCACAGCACCTGGAAGAGTGCATAGAGGGCCTGCTTGGCCCCGTTGGCGATGACGATGTGATCCGCGGTGTAACCTTCAAACCCTTTGGACAGCTCATGTCTCAATTCATCGATACCGGCCACGGGGCCGTAGCGGGTGGCTTGTGCGGCCAGGGCCTGTGACGTGGCATGGATGATATCCGGCGGTGTGTCGAAGTCGGGTTCGCCGACCGCCAGGCTGATGATATCCCTACCCTGCCGCCGCATTTGCTGCGCCAGGGTAAAAACCCGGGTGGTTTTGGATTCGCAGATCGCTCCGACCCGTGACGCCAGTTTGTGTGTGTTTGCATTCAACATGGATCGAGATCCCTGTAATTCCGCGTGGCCTGACGCAATAGGTTGTCGATGAGGACCAGGGCCGCCATGGATTCGATGATGGGCACCGCGCGCGGCACCACACAGGGATCGTGCCGCCCTTTGGCGGCCAGCAGCACATCTTCGCCGTCGAAATTCACGGTGGTTTGATCTTTCCCGATGGTGGCCACCGGTTTGAAAGCCACCCGGAAGTAGATCTCTTCGCCGTTGGAGATGCCGCCCTGAATGCCGCCGCTGCGGTTGGTTCTGGTGCCCAGCCGATCTTGTTTCATCACAAATGGATCGTTGTGTTCGGAGCCGCGCATGCGGGTGCCGGCAAACCCCGAGCCGATCTCAAATCCCTTGGTTGCCGGGATGGAGAGCATGGCGCGGGCCAACTGGGCTTCGAGTTTGTCAAAGACAGGCTCACCGATGCCGGCGGGGACCTTGCGACAGACACAGGTGAGAACGCCGCCCAACGAATCCTTATCTGTTTTTGCCTTTTTGATGGCGGCGATCATCTTGTCGGCCGCGGCCATATCCGGGCAGCGCACCAGGTTTTGGTCCACCTGGTCGCGAGTGATTGAGTCCATTTCGATGCCGGCGCTTTCGACTGCCGATACGGCGCTCACCCAGGCCACGATGTCGATGCCGAAAGTTTGGCGGAGAATTTTGTCAGCGATGGCGCCTGCTGCCACCCGGCCGATGGTTTCCCGGGCGCTGGAGCGGCCGCCGCCGCTGGAGGCGCGGATGCCGTATTTCTTCTGATAGGTAAAATCCGCGTGGGAGGGCCGCGGGATCCGGCTCATCTCCTGGTAATCTCCCGGGCGCTGGTCTTTGTTGGGCACCAACACCGCAATGGGGGTACCCAGGGTTCTGCCGCGCTCCACCCCCGACAGGATGGTGACCTGGTCCGCCTCTTGGCGGTCGGTGGTCAGCTTGCTCTGCCCGGGGCGGCGGCGGTCCAACTGTGGCTGAATATCTTCTTCGCTGAGTTCGATGTTGGGGGGGCAGCCGTCCACCACTGCTCCCACGCCTTTGCAGTGGGATTCGCCGAAAGTCGTTACGCGGAAAATGGTGCCGAATGTGCTGGACATGGTTTTTCCCTCTAAATTTCCCGCACTTTGAAGCTGAAGTGCGTTTTTTTGTATTCCGTTCCGGAGTATCGCCAGTTTAAAGTTTAAAGATTTAAGTTTAAAGCTGATGTATTCTGTCGATTATGTGATGCCGGTGCATTGTCACCGACTTCCGTTGCTGCAACAACAAAAAATAATATCAGGTCCAATCCACTATCTTTAACCTTTATATCTTTAAACTTTAAACTGTCGCCTTTACCGGCGATGTCTATCGCCGGTAAAGGCGATCAAATACTTCCCAATAACTGGGGAACGATTTTTCGACACACCCGGGGTCGAGGATCTTGATGCCGGGCACACGGAGGCCGGCTACGGCAAAGCACATGGCGATGCGGTGATCGTCATAGGTTTCGATTTCCGCGCCGCCGGGAATTCCGCCCACGATTTCCAGCTCGTTTTCATGAACGCGGGTCTCGATTCCCATCTTTGCCAGTTCAGTGGATACGGCGGCCAGCCGGTCGCACTCTTTGGCCCTGAGATGGGCCACATTGTGAATTTTGGTGGTGCCATCGGCAAATGCGGCCACCACTGCAAGGGTCGGCACCACATCGGGCATGTGGCCCATGTCGACTTCTACGGCGCGAAGCTTTCCGCCGGTAACGGCAATGCCGTCCGGATCGTGTTCCACGACACAACCCATTTGCCCGAGAATCTCCGCCAGGCCGACGTCTCCCTGCCGGGAGGCGGTGGTAACGTTCCGAACCTTGATCCGGCTGCCGGTGATGGCGGCAGCGGCCCAGAAATAGCCGGCATTGGAGCCGTCCGGTTCCACTGCATAGTCGCCTGCGCGATAGGTCTGTTCGCCGGGAACCTCAAAGCGGGTGTAGCCGTCCCGGTGGAGTTGGATGCCAAAGGCTTGCATGATGTCGACGGTCATATCGATGTAAGGCTTGGAGACAGGACCGTGGCTGACATCGATGGTCAACCCCTTTTCCAGACATGGCGCGATGAGCAGCAAAGCGGACAGATATTGGCTGCTGACGCTGCAATCGATGGCGGTCCGCCCGCCTTTGCAATTTCCGCCCTCGATGGTCACCGGCGGGCATCCGTTTCCGCTGCGTGAATGCGCAGGTACGCCCAGTTGTGCCAGACTGTCCAAAAGGGCCTGCATGGGCCGTTGGCGCATGCGGGGCGTTCCGGTGAGGGTGTAGGGCCCCTGGCCCAACACCACCAGGCCTCCGAACAATCGCATGGAAGTGCCCGAGTTGTGAAAATCGACGGGGTCGGTCACCGGTTGAAAGCTGCCCCTTCCGCCCTCCACAACGAACCGATCGATCTGGTCGTCGATATGGATGCCCATCTGCTGCAATGCACCTTTGGTCAACAAGGTGTCCTGACTTCGCAGGGGGTCGATGACCGTGCTCCGACCGTCGGACAATGCTGCCGCGATCAGGGTCCTGTGGGTGAAGCTCTTGGAACCGGGCACCTGGATGGTGATATCGTCTCCAAGCGGTTTGGTCTCAATGGATTTCATTTTGTCCTTTTTGCCATCGCAAGTCAGAAACAAACAAACCGTGAAAGAATCATCTCCCACGGCTCTTTAGAAACCGCGGGTTTTCCGTCTCCGCGGCGCGTATGGTTTTTTGCTTATGCCAAACTCACCTCGGGTGACCCGGTGCGACCATAATAGCTGCAATAGTGGTGGTGATTTTCGCTCACAATGGGTCCCTTCGATATTTTTTTAAAAATATCAGTGTATTTAGCGATTGACGGGTGGGATGTCAAGATTTTTATCTCCGCCGGCCGGTGGCGTCGAACCGCATAAAACCGGGCCGGGCACACAAAGTACCCGACCCGGTTGCAGGACACAGATGGTCGCTCCCGTAAGGGAAGCGGGGCGATATTAGATATCGTAGTACATGAAGAACTCGTGGGGATGCGGGCGCAGGCGGACTGCATCCACTTCGTTTTCCGTCTTGTATTCGATCCACATATCGATGGCGTCCTGGGTGAAGACGTCGCCCTTGAGCAGGAAGGCATTGTCTTCCTTCAGGGCGGCCAGCGCTTCGTCCAGAGAGCCCGGAGCGGACGGAATCAGGGCCAACTCTTCTGCGGGCAGGCCGTAAATGTCTTTGTCCAGCGGATCGCCCGGATCGATTTTGTTCTCGATACCATCGATGGCGGCCATCAGCATGGCTGAGAAGGCCAGGTAGCCGTTGCAGCTGGGATCCGGAGTACGGAACTCGATGCGCTTGGCCTTGGGTGAGGTCGAGTACATGGGAATACGCACGGAGGCGCTGCGGTTACGGCTGGAGTAAGCCAGGTTCACCGGCGCTTCAAAACCCGGTACCAGTCGTTTGTAAGAGTTGGTGGTCGGGTTGGAGAAGGCACACACGGCGCGCGCGTGTTTCAAGATGCCGCCGATGGCGTACAGGGCTTCCTGGGATACGCCTGCGTATTTGTCGCCGGCGAACAGCGGGTTGCCGTCTTTCCAGATACTGATATGGGTGTGCATGCCGGTGCCGTTGTCTTCAAAGATCGGTTTGGGCATGAAGGTAACGGTATGGCCGTGTTTGTTGGCTACGTTCTTCAATACGTATTTGAACCACATCAACTGGTCGGCCATTTGCAGCAGCGGTTTGAAGCGCATGTCGATTTCGGCCTGTCCGGCGGTCGCCACTTCGTGATGTTGGGCTTCGACGTCGATTCCCAAAGCCTCCAGGGTCAGGACCATTTCAGTACGCAGGTCTTGAAATTTATCTGTGGGCGGTACGGGGAAGTAGCCTTCTTTGTGGCGCGGTTTGTAACCCAGGTTGGGGCACTCTTCGCGACCGGTGTTCCAGGTGCCTTCCACGGAGTCGAGTTCATAGAATGCACGGTTGCGGCCGGACTCGAAACGGATGTTGTCGAAGATGAAGAATTCGGCTTCCGGGCCGATGAACGCGGTGTCGCCGATACCGGAGCTTTTCAGATAGGCTTCTGCTTTCTGGGCGATAAAGCGCGGATCACGGGTGTAGGATTCGCGGGTGATCGGATCGACGATGTTGCAGATCAAGGTCAGGGTGGGCTCCTGGTAAAAGGGGTCCATCTTGGCGGTGGTGGGATCGGGGATCACCAGCATGTCACTGGCGTTGATCGGCTGCCAACCACGGATACTGGAACCGTCGAAACCGAAGCCGTCCTCAAAGACCGACTCGTCCACTTCGCTGATCGGGACAGAAAAATGCTGCCATAGTCCGGGAAAATCCATGAAGCGAAGATCGACCATCTTTGCGCCATTCTCTTTAATCATACTCAATACTTCTTGTGGTGTCATGACTACTCCTTTTCTGCCATTGTAATGGGATGTAAATGGAAATTCAGTGCGCAGCCGCCGCCAGGCATTACTGCGCGTTTTGTGTCTAATGCATACCGGTTAGATGGCATCTGCGCCGGTTTCTCCCGTACGCACGCGAACCGCTTCTTCAATTGTCGAAACGAAGATTTTGCCGTCGCCCAGCTTGCCGGTCAGCGCAGCCGTCTTGATGGTGTCGATGACCTTGTCCACCCAGTCGGACTGGACCACGATTTCGATCTTGATCTTAGGGATGAAATCAACCACATATTCGGCACCGCGGTAAATCTCTTTGTGTCCTTTTTGGCGACCGTAGCCTTTGACCTCAGAAATGGTCATACCCTGAATGCCGATTTCGTTTAAGGCTTCTTTGACATCGTCCAATTTGAACGGCTTGATAATCGCCTCAATTTTTTTCATAACCGTGTCCTCCTAAATATTCGTCAATAGTTGCAGCCGGATCTTTTATTGGATCTCAAAACCGCGTTCGCCGTGAAATGCGTTGTCGAGACCTTGGACCTCGCTGTCCTTATCAATTCTGAGACTTCCAGTCAAAAGGCGTGTGACGCCAATGACAATTAAAGTGGCCACTGCGGAATAGGCGGCCGTGCCGAAGATGGAGACCAGTTGAATCCAGACCTGTTTGGGATTGCCGTAGAACAGCCCCGCGCCGGCCTCATTGATGGCAGGGCTGGCAAACAAGCCTGTGGCCAGCGCGCCCCAGATGCCGCAGATCCCATGGACTCCAAAGGCATCCAACGAGTCGTCATATCCCAGTCGATGTTTGAGCTTGGCCACAAAAAGGAAGCCAAGAATACCCGATACCAGTCCAATGATCAAGGAACTTCCCAGGCTTACGAATCCGGCTGCCGGAGTGATGGCCACCAGCCCCGCTACGGCGCCCGAGGCGATTCCCAGCAGGGTCGGTTTGTTGTCGGTGAACCACTCCGCGCACATCCAGGCCATGGCGGCAGCCGCAGCGGATGTGTTGGTGACGAGGAAGGCCGATCCCGCCAAGCCGTCGGCGGCCAGTTCACTGCCGGCGTTGAAGCCAAACCAGCCAAACCAGAGCAGAGCTGCTCCCAGCGCGGTCAAGGTCACGCTGGATGGGAACATGGCTTCCTTGCCCCAGCCGATGCGTTTGCCGAGCACCAGGCAGGTCACCAGACCGGCAATACCGGCATTGATGTGAACAACGGTTCCCCCTGCAAAATCAAGGGCGCCCATTTTGGCCATCCAGCCGCCGCCCCACGCCCAGTGGCACACCGGCGCATAGACGATGGTGACCCAACAGATGGTGAAGACGATCCATGACGAGAATTTCATGCGATCCACCACCGATCCCAGCACCAGGGCAACGGTGATACAGGCAAATGTCATTTGAAACAGGGCAAATACGGTGGTCGGAATCGATCCGGAAATGCTGTCCACACCGATGCCGGCGAACAGAAAATGTTCCAGGCTGCCGACAAATCCCCCGATGTCACTTCCGAACGACAGGCTGTAGCCCCACAACACCCAGATGATGCTGGCCAGACAATAGGACGCAAAGGTCATGGCATAGGTGTTCAACAAATTCTTATACCGTGACATACCACCGTAAAACAAGGCCAAGCCGGCCGGCGTCATCATCATTACCAGGGCCGTGGAGACAATGATCCACGCCGTGTCACCGGAGTTGAGTTCGTCCGCCGCGAATGCGCTGCTCAGCGGCATTAGGACCAGCCCCAATGTGAGTATCAGTTTCTTGAATGTCATTTCTCGTCCCCTTTTTTGATCCATCAGATTTAAGTGTTCTGCTCTGCACCCCGGTTCCAATTCTTTGGGTCGCGGTCTCCCAGGCGCCATCGGGACGCCGCAACTGCGTTCCAGGGGGTTATATTAAAACAGCTTCTACGGTCTTCTCGATCAAGGCGACTTGCTCCGGCAAATCGACCTTTTCACCGTCAAAACTGCGGACATAGAATACATCCACCACCTGATCGACGCGGGTGGAGACTCTGGCCACCCAGATGTCCAGCTGGCAGCGGAACAAGGCATTGGTGATATGAAACAGCAATCCGGGATAATCCCATGCCGTGACTTCCACCAGTGTAAAAAAGCTTGAGCTGTCGTTGTCCACCTCCACTTTCTGGGGGCGGGACTTGGTCATTGCTTTGATCGGGCGGAAGCGGTCCCGTTTGTTCAGCAGCTCCTTCTGCAGGTCCAATTCATCCTTCAGGGAGGCCTGGAGCTGGCCGGCCGCCTTATCCCAGCGTTCCTGTTCGAACAGCCTGTCCGGCGGCGCTTCCACCTCGAAGATGTCCAGCGCGATGTTGTTGCGCCAGGTAAAGATGCGCATGTCCAGAATGTTGATCCCGTTGAGGGTAAAGATCCCGGCAATTTTGGAGAGCAGTCCCGGACGGTCCTGGGCGCAGATGGTCACCGTTCTTGTATCCGCTTCCGGGGATTTGTCGATGCGCCAGACAAAATTCTTATCGCCCAGTTGCTGATAGAGCGCTATATGATCCGGAATTTCACCCGATGGGGTGTAGAGCAGGTAGCGCGGAGACATAAAAGGGACCAGGCGATCGATAACCTCTTTGGCGGTTTTGTCACCGGCTGCCGTCAGTATGCGCTCTTTCTTCTGTTCGATGGTGCGAATTGCTTTGCGGGAGACCAGCTCGCCCTTTTCCAGCACATTGAGCGTTTTCAAGAACAGGCTGCGCAGCAAGGAAGCGGTCCAGTCGTTCCATGCTTTAGGGCCGGTTGCCATGGCATCCGCCACGCTGAGCAGGTAGAGTTTTTTCAGCCGCGAGATGCTGCCCACGCGTCTTGCGACCAGAATGGCGGTTTCCTCGTCGTTGATGTCCCTGCGGGAAGCCGTGTCGAAGAGCAGCAGGTGTTCGCGTACGAGGAAAACCACGGTATCGATATCGGTCTTGGACAGTCCTTTCCCGGTCAATATCGTATCGGTCATTTGCGCACCGCGCTGCGAGTGTCCGCCGGAGGGCTCGGCCTTGCCGATGTCGTGGAGCAGGGCCGCCCAATACAGCGTTTTTTTATCGCGCACCTCCTGGTAGACCTGGCGGAAGAGCACATCGTGATCGCCTGCCTTATCGGTGCTGATGGTTTTCAGGGTTTTAACGCAGAGCAGCAGATGGCGGGCCACCGGATACAAGTGGTACTGGTCGAATTGAATCCGGTTGACCACCCCCTTGAATTCCGGGATGAAGTTTACGAGGAAGCCGGTGTCGAGCATTGCGGCCAGCGGATTGAAATGGTCCGCCGGACGGGTCATGATTTTTTCAAAGAGGTGAACCACCTCTTGGGAATTTCGAAACGCCGGATCATGGATCAGATGGCAGAAATCCTTGACCAGCCGCCGTGCTTCCACATTGAGCGGCGCTTTTTGTCTGGCGGATTCCAGAAATATTTTAATCAGCAGCGCCGGTTCATTCAGGATCGCTTCGGGAGAAGTGAAGTTGAGCATGCCGCGGTTGAATTTAAGGCCCGGAACGTCGGTCTCCTTGAGCGCCTTGTTCTTGCGCTTGAGCCGCTTTTTCTGATCCAGTTCATAGATGAAGGTTTCGTAGCACTGTTTGACGAACTCCATGTGGCCGTGCAGTTGACCCATGAGCACTTCCACCGGCAGGTGACCGTTGACGCCCTCGACTTTCATTGTTTCGGCCAGGCGGGTCTGGTTTTCCAAATGGAGTTGATCGCATTTCCGATTCATCATGCGGTGCAGGTGGTTGCGCACGTGCCAGATAAAGTGAAGTGAGCCCTCGAGGGATTGATATTCGTGATGGGAGAGAAACCCGAAATACTCCAAATCACGGGTTTGTTTAATGCCGGCAATGATCTTGGCGACCCAGAGCATGGTGTGGTAATCGCGCAGGCCCCCCTGTCCCTCCTTCAGGTTGGGCTCCAGAAGATACGCGGAATCTCCAAAGCGCGCGTGCCTTTCCTTGTTGGATTCGGTTAGCCAGTCCACTATTTTGGCCGGTTTGACATTGATCAGCTTGATGCGCAACTGCTCAAGCATCTGGTGGTAGAGCGGAGAGAGGCCGCAGATGAACCGGCTGTCCAGCAGGGAGGTCAGAACCTCGTGGTCCTGGCGCGCCATTTTCAGGCACTCTTTGATGGAGCGGGTGGCGTGCCCGACTTCCAGTCCCATATCCCAGAGCGGGTAGACAATTTCCCGGACCAGCGCTTCCGCCTCGGGCGGCACCTTCTTTTCGAATAGAAAGAGCAGGTCGATATCGGAGTAAACACACTGCTCGGCCCGACCGTATCCGCCCAATGCGACCAATACATACGGGTTTTTCATGATACCCATTTCCGGACCGACGGCGCTCTGGGCGAAGCTGGCCAAAAAGTATTCGTCCACGACGGCGGCCATGCGGCCGAGAAAGGCGCCGGGCTCCATCGTGTCGAATTGAGTGAGCAGATCTTCGCGTTGGGTCTGGAAGCTGCTGATCGGTGTGTCGATATGTTCGGCTTTTCGAGACGGCATCATTATAATTCAAGCATCCTCTCGCCTGTTTCCAGTTGATAGCGTTCGCGGATAAGGCTTAAGCAAGACAGAGCAATAGATATGCCAAGGGGATAAATGCGACATAATTCTATTAATATCAGATTGTTGCTAATCATGGATAATTTTACATTATAATTTTTCAAACGACATTAATGTAATAAAATTAAACAAAAAATGACATTTTTGAATGATTTTAGGTTCGTTTGTCGGGGCGCCGATTCTTGTCCTGTCATGAAAATAGAGCCACCCCAACGGATTGGGGTGGCTCGAGTCAGGCGGGGGTTGAGGGTGGTTTGGCTTAGCTCTCATTTACCGGGGCACCGATGGCCGATGGTGCCATGGCGCTGGAGGGGGTGGCGGCAAGAGAGGTGCCATGGGTCGACATGCCGAAGTCCGGATAGGCGATGCCGGCATGTTCGGTATGGTCGAGGCCCTCTATTTCCTCTTCCGGGGAGACGCGCAGGCCGATGGTCATGGAGATCAGTTTGAACATGACGAAGGCGGCGACGAAAGTCCAGACGAAACAGGCGCCGATGCCAACGAGCTGGACCATGATGATTTTGGCGGTGGTACCGCCGATGTTGAACAGCCCGGCGCCCAGCGTGCCCCACGCACCGCAGACACCATGAACGGAGATGGCGCCGACGGGGTCGTCGATTTTAAGTTTTTCGAAGAACAGGACGGACATGACCACCAGCACGCCGGCCACGGCCCCGATGATGATGGCGCTTCCCGGGGTGACGTTGGCACAACCGGCAGTGATACCGACCAGGCCGGCCAGGGCGCCGTTAAGGCTCATGCCCACTTCCGGTTTCCCGAATTTGATCCAGGAGGTGATAAGGGCCATGGTCGCGCCGGCAGCCGCCGCCAGGTTGGTGTTGACGAAGATCATGGCAATGCTTTTGTCGGCTGTGGTGGTGGAGCCGGGGTTGAAGCCGAACCAGCCCAGCCAGAGGATGAAGACGCCCAGCGCGGCCAGGGGCATGTTGTGTCCCATGATGGCGCGCGGTTTGCCGTCTTTGCCGTATTTTCCAAGGCGCGGGCCGAGGACGATGGCACCGGCCAAAGCAGCCCATCCGCCGACGGAGTGGACCACGGTGGATCCTGCGAAGTCGATGAATCCCAAGCCTTCCAGCCATCCGCTGCCGTTAAAGAGGCTGCCCCAGGCCCAGCTTCCGAAGACGGGGTAGATGATGGCGCTGACGACGACGCTGTAGACCAGGTAACCGACAAATTTGGTGCGTTCGGCCATGGCGCCGGAGACGATGGTGGCGGCTGTGGCGGCAAAGACGACCTGGAACATCCAGAACGCCAGAACCCAAGGGTCGCCGTCGGGTGTGAAGTCGCTCAGGAAGAAGCCGGTGGTGCCGAACCAGCCGGTTTTAGAGACACCGAACATGAGGGCGAAGCCGATGGCCCAATAGCCAAGAGAACCGAGGGAGAAGTCCATGAGGTTTTTCATTAAAATGTTGACGGCGTTTTTGGCGCGGGTGAAGCCGGCTTCCACCATGGCGAATCCGGCCTGCATAAAGAAAACCAGGGCCGCCGCCACCAGGGTCCAGAGGTAGTTGGCATGGGTTTGGACCAGGTCGATGGCCTCTTTGTTGGTCATAACCGTGGGTGTCGGGTCTTCCGCCCAAGCCCAGGCAGCGCCGGTCAGTAGTGCAATCATTCCAAGCATAAAGATTTTAATCGGTTTCATCGCTAGAAGTTCTCCTTTTGTTTAAACGGCTTTGCGTATCGTTTTGATTAAATCGCTTCGACCCCGGCTTCCCCGGTGCGAATTCGAACGGCCTGTTCAATGGGCATGACAAAGATTTTTCCGTCGCCGACCTTGTTGGTATTGGCGTTTTCGGTAATGGCTTTTACCGCCTTGTCCGCCAGTTCGGCCGGGACGACCAGATCGATTTTAACCTTGGGTACGAAATCCACCTGGTATTCGGTGCCGCGATAGATCTCCTTGTGTCCGCGCTGGCGTCCAAATCCCTTCACTTCGATGATGGTCATGCCGGAGATGCCGATCTTATTCAGAGCGTCTTTGACCTCATCCAGGCGAAACGGTTTGATGATGGCTTCAATTTTCTTCATTTCCAACTCCTCGAGTCTAAGTTATTTCTGCGATCCATTGCGTCGATCGTCGTCTGTGCTATTATGAGCAAGGGGTGTGCCATCGTTGAAATAATACCGAAACGTACCGTATATATTAGTAAAATGTAATATTGTATGGATTATGTGGATTTATTATCAATCAACATTTTTGTAAGTAAGAACTTATATAGTGACATAAATGTATTATTGTGGGTTGCTGCAAGCGGGTGGGATTTCTTAGGAACGGTGGTTTGCGCTGGCGCGCGGGGGAGGCCCACGGTCAGGGGTGTGGCGGGGTCCATGGGCCGGCGACTGAGGCCTGCTGAGATTTCAGGAACAGGCGTTGCCGGTGCCACCCGGGGTGCTCAGCCCAATTACCGCAGCCATACCCAATGACCATGAAACATTCATGCTCAGCGCAGCGGTGCTCGTACGCGTAATGGCAATCGAACGGGGCCGTTGTAATTGAGTAAAGAAATCGATTACGCGCAAGCGCACGTTATATGACGGCAGCTTGCGTTTGTGGGGGAACCGCATATTTATTGTTGCGGCGTGCGCCTACGACCCCAGGTAGGTGTCCCAGCATTGCTGCACATGGTTCCTGAGTCCCTTGAACCGGCTGTCATCGATTCGGGTCGGCCGCCCTTTCAGGTTCAGGCGGTGGCCCATGGCCCTTAATATAAGGTAGGCCCGTCTCAGGCCGAAGGCGGATTGGTGGTCGATCACCGCATGCTGGGAAAGGGACTGAAGCTGACGGACGTTGTCGGTCCAGCGGGTGATTTCCGGGTATTGGTGGGCGTGGCGCAACATCAGGTATTGGACCAGGAATTCGATGTCGATGATCCCGCCGCGTCCTTGTTTGATGTCAAAGGTGCCCTCTTCAGGCGGTTGCTGGGCCTGGCGCAGTTTGTCGCGCATGGTGACCACTTCGTCGCGCAATTGGTCGTTGTTCCGCTTGCGGTTCAAAATGGCCATCCGGATGCGCCCGAATTCTTTCAACAGGACATTATCTCCCGCTATGGCCCGCGCACGAATCAGGGCCTGATGCTCCCAGGTCCAGGCATCTTCCTTCTGGTAGTCGTGGAATCCCTTCATATGGCTGACCAGTACGCCCGAATCTCCGCTGGGGCGCAGTCTCATGTCGGTTTCGTAGAGGATGCCTGCGGCGGTGTGCGCCGAAAGGATATGGAGCACCCGTTGTCCCAGTCGTGCAAAGAACTGGGCGTTGTCGATGGGGCGCGGCCCTCCGCTGGTCTCGCCGGGTGCGGCGGCGTGCAGGAAGACCAGATCCAGGTCCGAGCGGTACCCCAGTTCCAAACCTCCAAGCTTTCCGTAGGCGATCACCGCAAAGCCCTGTCGGCAGGATCGGCCGTTCAACAAGCAGGTGGGGGTTCCGTGTTTTTCCACCAGATGCTGCCAGGACAGGTTCACCACTTCTTCGAGCACCACCTCGGCAATATCCGATAAGCGATCGCTGACCTTCATCAGGGGCAGCACGCTGGTGATGTCCGAGGCGGCAACGCGCAGGGTGTTGATCTGTTTAAAAATGCGCAGGGTCTCGAGCTGGTGTTCCAAATCGCCATCCGGTATCCCGACGAGGCGGGATCGCAGCTCTGAGGCGAGTTCCCCGCGTTTTGGCGGACTGTAGAGGGTTCGCGGATCGAGGAGTTCATCCAGCAAAACCGGGTGGTGGCTGAGAAGGCTGGAGATCCATGGGCTGGCTTCAGATAGTTGCACCAGTTGGTCGATGGTAGCCGGATACTCCCATAGCAGGGAGAGGTAGGCGGTACGCCGGCATATCGATTTGATCAGGTCGAACAGGCGCCCGAGCACCTGTTGTGGATGGGATGTACCGCCTGCCGCAGCCAGCAGCAGCGGCATGAGTTTGGCAAGGCGATCGCGTCCCATTGCGCTCATGGGGCGCAGGGCGGCATCACCCCTTAGCTGGTCGATTAGCTCCATGGCTTTTGCCGGTCGTGTGAAGCCGGCGCCCGACAGAGCGGTATGGGTGCGCGCTTCGTCCAGCACCCCCTGCCAGACGGCTGACAGATCGTTGGTCAGACGCTCCGCTTCGTCGGTATGGTCCGATTTGTCGGCGTCGCCGTGTTCCAGCAGGGCGTTGAAGTGGTATTCCACTTTTTGCCGGTGCCCGTCCAGGGCGGCGCGGAAACCTGACCAATCGTCAAACCCCATGGCCAGCGCCAGCAGGGCCCGCTCATCTTCAGTGCGGGGCAGGTGATGGCGCTGCTGGTCCATGTAGGCCTGGATACGGTTTTCGGTGCGGCGCAGAAACGTATAGGCCGATGTCAATTCATTGCCGGTCTCCGGGGGAATATATCTGTTCTCCACGAGGCGCCTTAGGATGATCAAAATGCCGCGCGCCTGCAACTGCGGTTGGACCCCGCCCCGGAGCAGCTGAAACATCTGGCCGAAAAATTCGATTTCCCGGATTCCCCCCGGGCCCAGCTTGATATTGTCCTGCAGGCCCTTGCTGAGGACCTCGGTGGCGATGCGCTGCTTCATGTCTCGCAGGGATTCAAAGGTGTTGTAATCGAAATAACGGCGGAAAACAAAAGGCTTCAGATTATCCAGAAGTTGTCGTCCGGCCGCCTGGTCGCCGGCCACAACCCGCGCTTTGATCAGGGCGTACCGTTCCCACTCTCTGCCATGGGTCTCATAGTAGTCTTCCATCTGTGAAAAGCTCATGACCAACGGGCCGGACTCGCCGAAGGGTCGCAACAGGGTGTCGACGCGAAAGGCAAACCCGTCTGTCGTATTGGCACCGATGCTTTTAATCAGGTTGCGGCAGAGCCGGTGAAAAAAGTCCTCGCTGGAGGTGGTTTGAGTGCCGCCGGCGGTCCGGCCTCTGCGGGGGTAGGTAAAGATCAGGTCGACATCCGATGAGAAGTTCAGCTCGCGAGCGCCGAGCTTTCCCATCCCCAGGACCACCAGCTGTTGCGGGATGTCGGCGGCGTCCACCGGGGTGCCCCACTGCCGGCATTGGCGTTCGTAAAGAAAGTCGAGTGCGCGCTGGAGGCAGGTATCCGCCAGGGCAGACAGCTCCTCCAGGGTGGTGGTCAGGTCGGCCAGACCCGACAGGTCGCGCACGGCAATGCGCAGCATCTCCCGATGGCGGAAGCTCCGCAACAGTTGGTCGAACCGGGCCTGGCCCATGGCCACCCACGCCTTTTCAAAGATTGTTTCCGCTGACTCGGCACCGCCGGTGGCGATGTGCCGCTCGAAGCGCTTTGTCAGGTCGCCGGCGCCATATGCGCACATCAGGTCGCCTGACCGGAGCAATTCATGGGAGAGGGCCGGGTAGCGCACCGCCGTGTTGAAGGCAAAGCGGCTCAGGGCAAATCCGATTTTCAGCGCTTGTGCAGCGTTGTCTTTTCGGGCAGGTGACAGGCCTTTGTTTTTTAGAGCGGTTTCAAAGTGTTGCCAGCGCTGTGCGGCGGTATCCTCCAGGGGACCGGTTTGGATCGGCATAGAGACCTCTGTTTGGGTTCGGCTTCCAATATACCAATTATTTGGAAGGTTGTGTTTATCATTTTTTTTAGGCGTGATCGACATCTACATTTTTGTAATATGTCTGCGGTTGTCTCTTCACTTTTGTAATTAATGGCCGCCAATTTTTCCTTCCTAAATCATCTTGAACCTGATATTAAGGCAAGTTCAGCTGTTGAACGTGTATGGCACATAAGTTGCTTTTTGCAACTCTGGACCCGTGTCCCCCATGCACGATTATCGAATTGGCGCTGCTTCTGAGAACCGGGGGTACGTTGGTATCGTCCGCTAAGGCAGAAGCCTGCGCGAATCGCCAAGGAGCACCTAAATAGCCATGTGTCGTTTGTTTGCCATTTCAAGTGAGGAGCCATTATCGCCCATGGTGGCCATGGATGCCATGGATGCCATGCGCGAAGGGCATGATGGATCCGGCGTCGGCTTGTTGTTGCGGGATCTCTCCGGTCCCTTCGAAGAAATGCGGGACGCCCCCATCCTTTCCGGTATTTTTACCAAAGAGGGATTGCGGCGTTTGGACGAATTCCTGATGGATATCGGTTTTCGGACCAAGTACAAGACCTCCATAAAAGTCCCCAAGCAGCCGCCCGAAGGAACGCCCAAAAGGGACATCTATCTCATCCGGGCATATGAATATCCGGAAGAGTGGGAGAGCTGGACCCGGCAGGAGCGTTATGACGGCCTGGTGGACATCCGATTGAAGTTGCGGGCCATGGGCGAGGAGCAGGAGGACATGATCGTCTTCTCTTTCTGGCCCGACGTGATCATGATCAAGGAGATCGGCGATCCCATGTCGGTGGCGGAATACCTCGATCTGGGCCGCAAAGAACTTTTTGCCCGGGTGATCCTGGCCCAGGGGCGGCAGAACACCAACTATGCCATCAACCTCTACGCCTGCCATCCCTTTTTCATCCAGGGCTATACGACCATGACAAATGGTGAGAACACCGCATTTGTGCCCATCAAGGAGTACCTGCAGTCCAGGGGTGTCCCCGGCTATATGGGGTACAACTCCGATTCGGAGGTGTTTACCCATATTCTGCACTACACCCAGACCAGACTGGGACTGGGGATAGAGGCTTACAAGCATGTGATTACGCCGCTCCAGAACAATGCACTCGAGGATCACACCAACAGCGTACTGCTCAAGCAGTTGAAGCAATCCTGCCGCCGGCTGATCATCGACGGTCCAAACTGCGTGATTGGCTGTCTGCCGGACCATTCGGTCTTCATGGTGCAGGATCGGAAGAAGCTCAGACCCGGTGTGGTGGGCGGCCGGCCGGGCCGTTGGGCATTTGCTTCGGAAATTTGCGGCATTGATGCGGCCATTCCCGACCGCGACAAGAGTAAAGATTTTCAACCCATGCATTTGGATACCGCTATCGTCGGGCCAAATCGCCAGGAGATACAGACATGCTCCCAGACAGACCCATTACCCCTTCAACCCTGAGCGTCAAGGATCTGCTGTGGCAGATTGATTGGCGGAAAGACAAATGCACCCTGTGCGGCCGCTGCACTGCGGTCTGTCCGGTCAATGCCATCGAACTGGGGGTCTTCCGCCAGCGTGTCTTGACCCCGTCATTGGATCCGGACAAACCGTCTTCCAATGTCTACAAGGTCTATCAGGGCATCCGCCAGAAAACCGATCCGGCCTATGCGTGTGTGGGATGCGCCATGTGCAACCTGGTTTGCCCCAACGACGCCATTTTGCCCATGCACAGCGATGAATCGGATAAGACCCGTTTTCACATCAATCGCGGCGGCCAACCCCGCAAGCGGGGCGGCCGGCGCAATGTGGAAGGCGGAATCCTCGACCAGATCAAGTTCATCCGCATCTCCATGCTGACCGACCCGGCCCTGGACGCCGGACGGCATGAGTTTGAACTGCGCACCCTGCTGGGCCGCGTGCTGCCGCCGGAGGAAAACCTCAAATTTTACAGGGAAAACGGATGGATGCCCCCGGTGCGTGAGATCTACCCCCTGGTGATCGGCTCCATGTCGTTTGGCGCCCTCTCGCCCAACATGTGGGAGGGGCTGCAACTGGGCGTGGCCTATCTCAATGAGGAACTGGGCATGCCGGTGCGCATGTGCACGGGGGAAGGCGGCTGCCCGCCGCGCCTGCTGCGCAGCCGATTTTTGAAATATACGATCTTGCAGATCGCCAGCGGCTACTTCGGATGGGACGAGATCATCCACGCACTGCCCGAAATGAAAGAGGACCCCTGTGCCATCGAGATCAAATACGGCCAGGGCGCCAAGCCTGGCGATGGCGGTCTGCTCATGTGGCACAAGGTGAACAAATTGATCGCCGCCATCCGCGGCGTGCCGACCCGGGTCAGCCTGCCAAGCCCGCCGACCCACCAGACCCAGTACTCCATCGAAGAGTCGGTGGCCAAGATGATTCAGTCCATGTCCATGGCGTGGGGTTTCCGCGTTCCGGTCTACCCCAAGATTTCAGGCAGCTCAACGGCCATGGCCGTGCTGAACAACCTGACGCGCAACCCCTATGCGGCGGGCCTCGCCATCGATGGCGAAGACGGCGGCACCGGCGCGGCGTACAATGTCTCCATGGACCACATGGGCCATCCCATCGCCACCAATATCCGCGATGCCTATCTGAACCTGGTCAAACTGGGCAAGCAGAACGAGGTGCCGCTCTTTGCCGGCGGCGGTGTGGGCAAAAAAGGCAACCTGGCCGCCAATGCGGCCGCCCTGATCATGCTGGGCGCCAGCGGTGTACAGATCGGCAAATACATCATGCAGGCGGCCGCCGGCTGTCTGGGGTCGGAGAATGACCGTTGCAACATCTGCAACATCGGTCTCTGCCCCAAGGGGATCACCTCACAGGATCCGCGACTTTACCGCCGTCTGGATGTGGACATGGTGGCCGAGCGGGTGGTGGATGCTTTTCTGAGTTTCGACACTGAACTGAAAAAAATCATGGCACCATTGGGACGTTCCACGGCGCTGCCCATCGGCATGTCCGATGCCCTGGGCATCAGCGATCACCACGCGGCCGAGCGTCTGAACATAAAATATGTCGTATAGAAAAGAGATACAGGACGTTTTTTTGACTGCTTTCGAGCCTCGGATTGCCGTATTTTTGTTCAGACGAGTATAAAGTTTAAAGTGAAAAGTTTTAAGGGAAGGATGGTGGCCGATTATAAGCTGGTTCTGGACTGAGTGAGGCGACCATTTGAGTTCCATATGCGGAGAAAACACAATGAGCAGTGACCAAGAGTATGTTGTAATATCCGGAAAAGTGGATGGCCATCGGCTGGAATCCCGGGTGCTCGAAGAGCAGATCCAGGATGCCGTTGCAAAGGGCCACACCCGGCTGCACGTGGAGGCTTACGGCCAGCACGGCATCGGCGGACGCCTCTGGAAGGCGGGCGACAACAAGGTGCATGTCAAGATCACCGGCCCGGTGGGGCAGCGCACCGGCTCGTTGGGCTTTGAAAATACGGTGGTGGAGATCATGGGCGCCACCTCCGATGACATCGGCTGGCTCAATGCCGGCGCCGAGATCATCGTTCACGGCAACGCGGCCAACGGCGCCTGCAACGGCATGGCCCAGGGCAAGGTATGGGTGGCCGGCAACATTGGCGCCCGCGGTATGACCATGACCAAACATAATCCGCGGTTTGCCCCGCCCGAACTCTGGACACTGGGTTCGGTCGGAGACTACTTCGGTGAATTTATGGCCGGGGGCATCGCCGTGGTGTGCGGCTACAACGGCCAGGATGAGGGCAATGTGCTGGGCTACCGTCCCATGGTGGGCATGGTGGGCGGCAAGGTCCTTTTCCGCGGTCCCCACAAGGGGTACAGCCAAAACGATGCCATTTTGGTGCCCATCGACGATGCGACCTGGCAGTGGCTGACCGACAACATGCAGCTCTTTCTGGATCGTATTCACCGCAGCGAGCTGCTTGAAACCATGACCCGGAGGGACGAGTGGCAGATGCTCCGTGCCCGGACACCCCAGGAGCGCCTCTCACAGGACAAACGTTCCATGGCCGCCTTTCATAAAGAGGTGTGGGACGGCACCCTGGGCAGGGGCGGCTTGGTGGGCGACCTCACCGATCTGGACCGCAGCGTGATTCCGTTGATTACCCGGGATGAGTTGCGCCGCTTCGTGCCGGTCTGGGAGAATTACAAATACATGGCGCCCTGCGAAGCCACCTGCCCCACAGGGATACCCGTCCAGCAGCGATGGCGGCTGGTGCGCGACGGCCGGGTGGACGAGGCTGTTGATCTGGCCCTGGCCTACACGCCGTTTCCGGCAACCGTCTGCGGCTATCTTTGCCCCAATCCCTGCATGGGTGCGTGCACCAAAGGCGCCGCTTTGATGGCGCCGGTGGATGTGACCCAGCTCGGCAAGGCCAGCCTTGCGGCTGGCCTGCCCGAACTGCCGCCCCTGTCGGGCAAGAAGGTGGCAGTGATTGGCGGCGGGCCATCTGGAATTTCCGTGGCATGGCAGCTGCGCCTCAAGGGCCACGAGGCCGTGGTGTATGATAACGCCAAGTCCCTTGGCGGCAAGATCGCCGCTTCCATCCCCAGCAGCAGAATCCCCAAAGAGGTATTCGACCAGGAGATCGAGCGCATCTCCAAGGTGATCTCCCATGTCCATCTGCAACAGAACCTCAGCCGGTCCGACACGGAACAATTGCTGGTGGATTACGATTTTGTGGTCATCGCAGCCGGCGCACAGAAGCCGCGGACATTGCCCATACCGGGCAGTGAGCGTATGACCACCGCCCTTGATTTTCTGGAAACCTCCAAAGCGGGTAAAGCCAAGGTGGGCGAGCGGGTGGTGATCATCGGCGCCGGAAACGTGGGGTGCGACGTGGCCACCGAAGCGGCCCGCCTGGGAGCCAAAGATATCACCCTCCTCGATGTACAGGAACCGGCCTCTTTCGGAAAAGAGCGTGATGAGGCCGAGCATGTAGGGGCTAAATTCCGCTGGCCGGTTTTTACCCAGGCGATCACCCAGGAGGGCGTTCAGCTCGATTCGGGTGAAGTGATCCCGGCCGATTCGGTGTTCATCTCCATCGGTGACGCCCCCGACCTGGAGTTCCTGCCCGATGACATTGCCCAGGATCGCGGTTTCATCAAAGTGGATGACGATTTTCAGACCTCCAACCCCAAAGTATTCGCCATCGGAGATGCGGTGCGGCCGGGTCTGCTCACCGACGCCATCGGCGCCGGTCGACGAGCGGCGGACGCCATTGATGCCGTGGCGACGGGTAAGAGGCCGCCGGCCAATCCCAGGACCATCATCGACATCAATCGGGTCAGCCTGGAGTATTACGATCCGCGCATCGTGCAGTACGAGGATCTCGGCCACTGCGGCAGCCAGTGCGCCTCGTGCGGCCAGTGCCGCGACTGCGGCATCTGTGTGGCCATGTGCCCGGAGTCGGCCATCGCCCGCGAGGAGAATGACGAAGGTGTTTTCGAGTACGTCGTCGACACCAGGCGCTGCATCGGGTGCGGTTTCTGTGCCGGGGCGTGCCCCTGCGGCATCTGGAACATGATCGAAAACGTTCCGCTTGACTAGTCCGTTTGGCTATCGGCCGAAAGGATACAAGAGCGCACGGTTTCAAGCAGTGCGCTCTTTTTGTGTGTCGATGAGGTTCGATAATAAAGATTGATGAAACACCAAATGTAGGGTATGGGTGCAGACTAAAACACGACAGGTATGTGAAAAATGGCCGACCTTAGTGCCCCATTTTATCATGCAGCCTGAGAAGCGATCCGATTGACGTTGAAGACGATGAAAGCACTATTGGCCCTTGAAGACGGGCGCACATTCGCCTGCCGATCATTTACCGGCCCGGGAGAAGTGGGCGGCGAGGTGGTGTTCAATACCAGCATGAGCGGTTACCAGGAGGTGCTCACTGACCCCTCCTACAGCGGGCAGTTGGTCACCATGACCTATCCCCTGATCGGCAACTATGGCGTCAACCTGGAGGACGTGGAATCGAGCCGGGTTCAGGTGGCGGCCTTCCTGGTCAGGGAATACCAGCCCTTTCCCAGCAATTACCGGTCTACCAGCACGCTGTCCGACTATCTGATCGAACATGGGATCATGGGGGTGGACTCGCTGGACACCCGGGCGTTGACCCGACACATCAGAAACGCCGGCGCCATGCGGGCCATGATCTCCACTTCCGAGCTGGATCCGGACAAACTGGTGGAGAAGGCAAATACGCTGCCCAGCATGGCCGGATTGGACCTGGCCAAAACCGTGACGTCGGACCGTCCCTACCGCTGGCATCAAAATGCTCCGCAGACGATCGAGGGCAAACTCGACCAGAGCGTCTGGTTGGAGCGAGGTCGGCGGCATTCGGTTGTCGCAATAGATTTCGGTATCAAATACAATATCTTACGCTGTCTTGCCAGCCATGGTCTGGAGGTGGTGGTGGTCCCCGCGCACACCGACGTTGAGACCATAAAGGCCATGGATCCCAGCGGCATCTTCCTTTCCAACGGCCCCGGCGATCCGGAACCGGTGACCTACGGTATCGAGACCACCCGCAGTCTGTTGGGGTACCGGCCCATGTTCGGCATCTGCCTCGGCCACCAGATTCTGGGACTGGCCCTGGGGGCCAAAACCTACAAGCTGAAGTTCGGTCATCGCGGCGCCAATCAGCCCGTCAAGCACCTGGCCACCGGCAAGGTTGAGATTACATCGCAGAACCATGGTTTTGCCGTGGATGTGAACACCCTGGATTCGGACAAGATCCAGATCACCCATATCAATCTTAACGATGACACCCTGGAAGGGTTCCGCCACAAGGAACTTCCGGTGTTGGCGGTGCAATATCATCCCGAAGCGTCTCCGGGACCTCATGATGCACGCTACCTGTTCGAGGAATTTAAGAAGATGATGGATGAATCGCAATGATATGGATTTGGCAGACAAGCTTTGAGGGCCAGTTTAACCTTTAAACTTAGACAGGGCGGACTGGAACCGGAACTGAATAAACGATAATGCCTAAAAGAACCGACATAAACAAGATCATGATCATCGGCGCCGGGCCCATCATCATCGGGCAAGCCTGCGAGTTCGACTACTCCGGCACCCAGGCGTGCAAGGCCCTCAAGGAAGAGGGATACCATGTCATCCTGGTCAACTCCAACCCCGCCACCATCATGACCGATCCCGAAACCGCCGACCGAACTTATGTGGAGCCGGTCACCCCCGAGTGCGTCGCCCGCATCATCGAAAAGGAGCGGCCCGATGCCCTGCTGCCCACCCTGGGCGGACAGACCGGTCTGAACACGGCAGTGAGTGTGGCCGAGATGGGGGTTCTCGAAAAGTATAACGTCGAGCTGATCGGCGCTTCCCTGGAGGCCATCAACAAAGCCGAATCCCGGGACCAGTTCCGGGCGGCCATGGAGAAGATCGGCCTTAAGCTTCCCCAAAGCGGTTTCGCCCGCAACATGGATGAAGCCCGCACCATCGCGGCCGAAATCGGATACCCGCTGATCATCCGTCCCAGTTTTACCCTGGGCGGTACGGGCGGCGGCGTGGTCTACAATGCCGAAGAGCTGGAACAAGTGGCCAAGGCGGGTCTGGACGCCAGTCTCATCACCCAGGTGATGGTCGAGCAATCCGTGCTGGGGTGGAAAGAGTATGAGCTGGAGGTGATGCGCGACCACAACGACAATGTGGTGATCATCTGTTCCATCGAAAATATGGATCCCATGGGGGTTCACACCGGGGACAGCATCACCGTGGCGCCTGCCCAGACCCTCTCCGATAAAGAGTATCAGGTGATGCGCAACGCCTCTTTGGACATCATGCGCGAGATCGGCGTCGACACCGGCGGATCCAATGTCCAGTTCGCCATCAATCCCGAAGACGGCGACATGATCGTGGTGGAGATGAACCCGCGGGTCTCCCGCTCCAGCGCTCTGGCTTCCAAAGCCACCGGTTTTCCCATCGCCAAAATTGCCGCCAAGCTGGCGGTGGGCTATACGCTGGACGAGATCCAGAACGATATCACCGGTGAAACCCTGGCTTCATTCGAGCCCACCCTCGATTATTGTGTCGTTAAGATCCCGCGCTGGACTTTTGAAAAATTTCCCGAAACGCCCGATCTTCTGACCACGGCCATGAAATCCGTGGGCGAGACCATGTCCATCGGAAGGACCTTCAAAGAGGCCTTGCAGAAGGGGCTGCGGGGGTTGGAAATCGGCCGCCACGGCTTGGGTGGAGACGGCAAAGGCCGCCAGGAGGAGGAGGGGGCCTTCCCGTCCGACGACGAGATCGAGAAAAAGCTCACCACGCCCAACTCCCAGCGCATTTTCTATCTGCGCTACGCCCTGCAGGCCGGAATGGGCATCGATACCATCTACCAGCTTACCGGCATCGATCCCTGGTTCCTGCACCAGCTCAAGCAGATCGTGGATATGGAGGAGACCCTGCGACGGGCCGGGGCACAGTGCCCGATATCGGATGATGGCCCTGGAGCGCTGGCCAACCTTACCGATGATGAACTTTGGCTATGCAAGTCCTGGGGATTTTCCGACATGCAGCTCGCCCATTTGATGGGCATCGACGATGATCGGGTGTCCGCATACCGCAAACAGAGAGGCATCCGTCCGGCCTACAAATTGGTGGATACCTGCGCCGCCGAATTCAGGGCGGCTACCCCCTACTACTATTCCACTTACGAGACCGAGTGCGAGGCGCGGGTCTCCGACCGCAAGAAGGTAATGATTCTCGGCGGCGGGCCCAACCGTATCGGTCAAGGCATCGAATTCGACTATTGTTGTGTGCATGCTTCTTTCGCCTTGGCGGAGCTGGATGTCGAAAGCATCATGGTCAACTCCAATCCGGAGACGGTTTCCACCGACTACGACACTTCGGACAAACTCTATTTCGAACCCTTGACCAAAGAGGATGTGCTGCACATTGTTGAAAAAGAGCAGCCTTTCGGTGTGATCGTCCAGTTCGGCGGACAGACTCCGTTGAACCTGGCCACACCTTTGGCCAAAGCCGGTGTCCCCATTTTGGGAACCGACCCCAAGAGCATCGACCGGGCCGAGGACCGGGAGCAGTTCCAGGCCATGCTCAAAAAACTGGGGCTGGTGCAACCGGCCAACGGCATCGCCCTGGAAGTGGATGAAGCGTGCCGGGTAGCCGATGAGATCGGCTATCCCGTGATCGTGCGACCGTCCTTCGTGCTGGGCGGAAGGGCCATGAAAATAGTTTACAATCAGGACGAGTTGGAGAATTTTGCCCGCTTGGCCATCCTGGCGTCCCCAGGCAATCCGGTGCTCATCGACAAATTCCTGGAAAACGCCGTCGAAGTGGATGTGGATGCGATCAGCGACGGTACCGATACAGTCATAGCCGGTATCATGGAGCACATCGAGGCGGCCGGCGTTCACTCGGGCGATTCGGCCTGCGTGCTGCCGCCCTACAGCATTGATGACGATTTGATCACCCAGATAACCAAAGCCACCAAGGCCATGGCCAAAGAGCTCAGCGTCGTCGGCTTGATGAATGTCCAGTACGCCATCAAAGACGCAAGGCTCTACGTGATTGAGGTCAACCCGCGTGCATCCCGCACGGTGCCGTTTGTGAGCAAGGCCACAGGAATCCCTTTTGCCAAGCTGGCCACCAAGATCATGCTGGGCCGGACCTTGGAGCAGCTGGGCTTGACCCGCGAGGTCGTTCCGCCTCATCTGTCGGTCAAAGAGGCCGTGCTGCCCTTTGACCGATTTCCCGATGTGGACACCCTGCTGGGGCCGGAGATGAAATCCACCGGCGAGGTCATGGGACTGGGCTTTGATTTCGGATCTGCATACGCCAAGGCCCAATTGGGCGCCGGACAGAAATTGCCGACAGAAGGAACGGTTTTCATCAGCGTGATGGATGCCGACAAACCCAGTGTCGTTCCGGTGGCCCGTCAGTTCGAGACACTGGGATTCACCATCCTGGCAACGGGTGGAACAGGAACATACCTGAAAGACAATGGCATCACCGTTCAGCATGTCAACAAGCTGGAACAGGGGCGGCCCCACGTGGAAGATGCCATCAAGAACGGAGAGGTCCACCTGGTCATCAATACCGGAACCGGAGATGGCGCGCGCAACGACGGATATGTGATTCGACGGGCCGCATTGAAATTCTCCATTCCGTATGTCACCACGGTGGCCGGCGCACTGGCTGTGAGCAAAGCGGTAGCCGCCCTGAAAGACAAAGTCCTGACCGTTTGCCCATTGCAGGAATACCATGATGTGGTGCCCGCGGCCGATGTCGCACAGCAAAATGCCGGATGAGCCGGCATTGTGGCCGGGGCAGACTTCTCATCATAGGAGTTTAAGTTCATGATCGAAGAAAAAACCCACTGCGACCTTGACATCAGCGAAGACGAACATCCCCGTGAATCCTGCGGGATATTCGGCGTTTACGGCCACCCGGAGGCTGCCAAGCTGACCTACTTCGGACTTTATGCGCTGCAGCATCGCGGCCAGGAGAGCGCCGGTATCGCCGTTGCAGAAGGCGGTATGGTCAACAACTACAAGGCGATGGGGCTCGTGTCGGATGTTTTCGACATGCCAAAACTCGAAAGCCTTCAAGGCACCAGTGCCGTCGGTCATGTGCGGTACTCCACCACCGGTAGCTCGGTGCTGACCAACGCCCAGCCCTTTGTGGTGCGCCACCACAATAAGTCCTATGCGGTTGGCCACAACGGCAATCTGGTCAATGCCCACATATTGAAAGAGGAGCTTGAAGACGCCGGGTCCATCTTTCAATCCACCATGGACAGCGAGGTGTTCCTGCACCTTTTCGTTCGTAACCTCAAAGCGTTGGGTTTTGAAAAGTCGCTGCTCGAAGCGACCCAACGCCTGCAGGGCGCCTATTCCATGGTCATGCTCACCAGCCGGGGCGAGGTCATCGGCATCCGGGATCCCAACGGCTTCCGTCCGCTCTGCATGGGGAAATTGAACGGACATTGGGTATTGGCATCGGAAACCTGCGCCCTCGACCTGGTGCAGGCCGAATTCGTGCGGGAGATCGAGCCGGGCGAGATCGTGATCATCGATGACAAGGGGCCGCGCAGCCTCCAACTGCCCAAATCCGATCGCAAGTCGTTCTGTATTTTCGAATTTATCTATTTCGCCAGGCCGGACAGTACCTTCCTGGGCCGCAACGTCTACCAGGTGAGAAAAGATCACGGTCATCAGCTGGCAGCCGAAGCGCCGGTATCGGCGGACCTGGTGATGCCCTTTCCCGATTCAGGTTCCTACGCCGCGCTGGGATATTCCGAAGCGTCGGGTATTCCCTTTGAAATGGGGATGATCCGCAATCACTATGTAGGACGCACCTTTATCCAGCCGACTCAGAGCATGCGCGACTTCGGTGTGCGGGTGAAGTTGAATCCCATCAAAGAACTGCTCAGAGGCAAGGACATCATCATCATTGAAGATTCCATCATCCGCGGCACCACTGCCAAAACCCGTGTGCGCACCTTGCGGGAACTTGGTGTCAAGCGCGTCCACCTGCGGGTGGCCGGACCGCCCCATCGACACCCCTGCCATTATGGGATCGATTTTTCGACGGTGGGCGAACTGATCGCCGCAAGAATGTCCGTTAAAGAGTTGGGCGAATATCTGGGACTGGACTCCTTCCACTACCTGAGCCTGGACGGTTTGCTGACTTCCACCGGGATCCCGAATCCGGAAACAACTTTCTGCAAGGCATGTTTTGACGGTTGCTATCCCGTCGATTTCGATAAACAACTGTCCAAACACTGCATGGAGAATACCTGATAAGGGCATGGCGACTGTGCCCGAAATGGCGAAATGGTTTTTCAAGCTGGTGTTTGAATCGTTCTGAGCGATGGCTCCTGCCCGGTGCAAGCGTAAATAGCGCTTGCCTTTTCTGATTGCAGAAACATACAATGCATATGGTGCAGCGACTCTGTGTCGATTCGGAGGATAGGGATGATTGAATCCAAATATCTAAAAGAGAACATCGAGAATATTCAACGCCTGATGAGCATTCAGGCGCTCAAGCATTTCGAAACCCGCAATCTGGGAAAATTGCTTCGGCTGAGCAAGATCCGGCAATATGATGACGGCGAGCAGATCATTCAGGAAGGGGATATGGATCCCTGGCTCTACTTTTTGCTGTCAGGACGAATTCGTATCTCCAAAGCAGGAGAAGATATCGGCAGCATCAGCAAAAAAGGCGAAATCTTCGGGGAGATGCGGATCGTCGATGACCAGAGCCGCAGCGCATCCGTCTATGCCATCGGCGAGACCGTCTGCCTGGCCGTGGATACCTCGGCCGGCAATCGATTGACCACTTCGGAGGAGAAGGACGAACGCCTTGACTTCCTGCTGCTGCTCTACCGCATCTTTGCTGAGTACATGACGGCCAGGTTGCGACTGACCAACGAAGAACTGGTCAAAGCCAAACGCGACGCCAAAAAACAACCATCTGCCGAAATCAGCAAACCCAAACCCAAGCGTCCGGCCCATAAGCGCCACATTGAAAACTACTGATGCGCAAGACCGTCGCCTTTACCAAAAACAAGGCCAACGTCTTCTTTCACATTCAGACCCAATGCAATCTGAAATGCCGCCACTGCTATATCAACCCCGCTCAGCACGGCACCCAAAAACTTGACCTGGCGCAGATCACCCGATGGCTGGAGACATTGATCCGGAGAAGCCCGGGCGCCAATCTCATCCTTCTCGGCGGTGAACCCACCCTGCACCCCGATCTCGCGGCTGCGGCCAAATCCGCCAGAACAATGGGCTACGACTCCATTACCATCGATACCAACGGCTATCTTTTCAACCAGATCCTGGACCGTGTCACCCCGGACGACGTGGATTACTTCAGCTTCAGCCTGGACGGTCCCACACCGGATGTGAACGACGCCATTCGCGGCGACGGCTGCTATGCCCATTGTACCGAAGGCATCCGCCAGGCCAAGGCCAAAGGATTTGGGATCAGCCTGATCTACACCGTGAGCAGCCGGAATTTACATCAGCTAAAAGGCATGGCCCCGCTGTTGAAAACATGGGGCGTCGACCGCTTCTTTATTCAGGTGATCGGTCTGCGGGGCAAATCCGCCCAACGGGACGGCACATCGCCTCCCCTGCAGGTCACCCGCCGGCAGTGGTTGGAGGTGGTCCCGGCCGTTGCGGAAGCCGTCGCGCGGCAGGGCATCCAGGTGACCTATCCCAAAGTCTATCTTGACATCGATGCACCGTTCGAGTGTGCTGGCCTGGTGGCCGATAATTATTTCGTTTTTCCCAACGGGCGTGTCTACCGCTGCCCTTTGTGCGAAGATTTCCCGATGCATAGCCTTGAATTCGAAGGGGGGAAGTTGGCCACCGTCGGCCCGGTAAACGAATCCGATCTGTTTCGACTTACCATTTCCGAGGGCTGCGTGATGAACAAGCTGGTCCAGCCCGACAACATCGAGTACCTGCCGGACGGTACCCCCGCCTATCAAATCGCCTGCTGCCTGCTCAAGGAGCAGTTGGAACCCTGACGCCGGCAATACGCAGGGTGGGGGGCACCCCACACCATTGTTGACGGCCCGCCCTCATGATCCTGCGGATCGTAATATAACTCAGGAGGCTGGGATGAGAATCTCTTCCTCTATCGGGATTTTCTTTTGTCAAAGAGGCTATTCTATAGGGTAAGTGAAGCGTCGTCCCGCGAAATTTCGAAACACCCATTGACGGCTATTCTTTGATACCCGGCAATCAGGCAGCAGTTCAACCTTCCCGCCGCCGCCGGGCAGATCCACCATGAAGTGGGGCATGGCTTGACCGGAAAGCCCACCCCGTATTGCGTCCATCAATCCCAACGCTTTTTCCATGGAGACGCGGAAATGGGCGGTGCCGGGCACCCGGTCGATCTGGTGGAGATAGTATGGGCGCACCCGAATCTCCATAAGCGTTTGAAAGAGGTCGATCAGGATGTCGGGCTCGTCGTTCACCTGCCTGAGCAATACGGTCTGGCTTCCCAGCGGGATGCCGGCGTCGGCCAGCCGGGCGCAGGCCGTCCGGGCTTGCGGGGTGATCTCGTCCGGGTGATTGAAATGGATGTTCACGTACAGCGGGTGGAATCCGGCCATGAGCCTGGCCAGCGCCGGCGTGATGCGTTGGGGCCATGCGTTGGGGATGCGGGTGTGCATGCGGAGCACACGGACATGGGGGATTCGCCGCAACGACAGGAAAATTTCCGCCAATGAATGGTCCGGCAGCATCAACGGATCGCCGCCGGACAGGATCACTTCATTGATTTGTGGATGCGCTTCAATATAGGCAAGCCCCTCTTTCAATGCTAGGTGGGGTACCTGGACCGACTGGTCGATGCGCCGTTTGCGCATGCAGAAGCGGCAGTATACGGCGCACTGGTTGGAGACCAGGAATATCACCCGGTGGGGGTAGCGGTGAATGATCTGCGCAACCGGAGACTGGGTCTCCTCATGCAATGGATCGGGGTCGGCCGCCGCATCATCGAGTTCCCGAATGTCGGGGAGCACCTGCCTGGCGATGGGGTCGCCGGGCGACTGGATCAGGTCGCGATAGTGGCTGCTGACCCGCATGGGAAACTTCGCGGTGACCTGCTCAGTGCCTTCCTTTTCAGCACACAGTGGCGGCATTTGCGGGGCGGCTGCGGTCATACGTTGAATCGAAAGTTGATGATATCGCCGTCCTGGACTTCATAGGCTTTGCCTTCCAGGCGGACCGTGCCTTGCTTGCGCGCTTCGGCGTAGCTGCCTGCGGAGATCAGGTCGTCGTAAGCCAGGACTTCCGCACGGATAAACCCCTTTTGAATGTCGCTGTGGATCTCGCCAGCGGATTCCTGCGCCGGGGTGCCGCGTCTGATGGTCCAGGCGCGCACCTCGTCTTCTCCAACCGTGAAGAAAGAGATCAGGCCAAGCAGTTGATACGACCGTGCGATGACGCGATCCATGGCCGAGGCGGTGATGCCGAAATCTTCAAGAAAGGCCTGTGCTTCATCCGGTTCCATCAAGGACAGTTCCTGCTCCAGCTTGCCGCGCACCTTCAGGCCGTTTCCATCGGGAAGCCATGCCGGTCGCTGATCATCCTCATCTTCATTGTTGGCCAGTATCAGCATCGGCTTGGCCGACAGGAAGGCAAACCCTCTGAGCGCGCGGGCAGTGGAGAGCTCCGCGATGTCCCGCAGGGGTTTATCTTGGTTCAGCTGCGCGTGGCACTTTTCAAGAAGGGAGAGCTCCTCGGGGTTGGGTTTTTTGCCCCGTTTCTGGTCCAGCTCCAGGCGTTCCAATCGCTTTTCCGTCACCACCAGGTCCGAAAAAATCAATTCGTCATCGATGGACTGAATGTCCTTTTCGGGGCAAGGCGCTTCAGTACCGTAAGCCTTGAAATTTCTCACCACGTGGATCAGGGCGTCGCAGTCCCTGGCCTGGGTCCAGATGCTCTGTTCCTTGGAACTCTCTTTCACATTTTCGGCCGGCGCCGGAAGGAGGTACTCCACCCGGGCATAAGTGGTTTTCTTGGGCCGGTACATGTCGGAAAGGGTGCCCACCCGCTGGTCAGGCACCTGGACCATACCGATCCGGGTCTCCTTGCGCTGGGCCGCGTCGACCTGGCTTTTGGTCAAGGCTTCGAATATGGTTTTTTTGCCGCTTTGGGGATGTCCGATGATGCCGAGTTTCATTTGATGTGCGATTTCCTTGGGCTGCGGCTCATCCGCCTGCGCGGACGAACCAGATAAATGTACGCCCTGCATATCTTTGTTTTCCGGTGATGGCAAGGGCAAAGGCGTATCTTTGTGTATCTAAATTGTCTGTAGGATCATGGATCAACTTGTGGAAGGACGATAGGTGTTAACTTATTTAGCTTGCGTTTGCAAACAGACTTACTTCTCAGGAATCATATGTTGGGAGAGTCTCCTATTTCACCCAAGCTTGCCTTCTTCTTGGTGGACCTAATCGTTCGAACAAACCACCGGACAAAATAGAAAAGGCCAACAAGCGACAAGCCAATGAGCAGAAAAAAAATATATGCGCCTATTATATAGCTGTTCATCAACCCCCCCCCCCTTTCTTACCTTATTGAATTACGCCAATTGCGCCGCGCCTTTTTCCTGCTTGGCAACAGTTCCAGGGTGGTGCCAATTTTTAAAATGTACTCTTTTAAAGCTTCGGGCGGCCAAGCTTCAACAAAGCCCCTTATGTCGGTTGGACCCCAATGGCTTCCATCAACTATAGGGCAATCCATCTTTTCAATTGTGGATTGAACATCGCCATCAGGGGTGATCAGCTTAAGGGTAAAGTCAACTTGCTTGATAGAAACCCCATTGCTTGTTGATAGATCCAGCTTGTGCTTTGACAGGGCTGGGGGGTTTAAAAACGCGGTGACTTTTGTCGGGTCCACGGCCACCCAATCTGTTATAAAATGGGATATGTTTATATTGTCTGATCGTCCACTTAATTGAAACTTGTCACGGATACCCATAATGGACATATTGGCATCATTTGGGTATCGTCTTATGCAGATGTAAGCTTCGCATAGCCATGTCGCTTTGATGTTTACAAAGGGCGCACCCAAACCTTGACCGTGAACTACTATTTTGATTTCCATCGCCCGATCCTTTTAATTAGAAAAATTAAACCAACAATTGTGACAACGGCAGCGATTGCTGGAAGTATGATTGAATAAAAAACCAAACCCCCTCCTTTACATTTTTTTGATATTCTTAAGCGCTTGATAGATCGGTAGAACTGTTTTTAGATAGGCAACAAGACCACTAGCCCATGACCGCATTTAAGACAAGCAAGATGATATTAACAACCTTAAAGATATTTCAGTCATGTTACGTTTTGTGGCCTTGTGTATTGTCGCATCATTTGTTGCAAGCGCGATTGACCCCGAAAGGTGCCGCGTATGAGTTTTTAAACCCGAACTATACGGATACTATCCTATAGAATATTTGGAACCGTGTTCTTATGGAATGCCGCAAATAGCTGAGACTTAAGGAGCATGTTCTCAGGTAGGTGGACAAAAATTTACATTGGATAAGATTGTATGTCAAGCATCTGAATTATGATTTTCCTTTGTGTTGACACTTTCATGCCGCTTGGATAATGGCTGATGGGTAATGCGCGATAGAACGGAAGGACCATATTCCGGCCGCACGCCTCCGTGGCCGACCCCGGACCAGTGGCAGGCGGCCAACGAGGCCCTGGCCGCAGCGCTTGAAACCCGTCGGCGACGGTTCAGCCCGATTCGGGATTTGGCCGGACAGATCCAGGCACGCATCACAGCACTGGACGGCAGGCTGGATGCCTTGTGCGCCGGCACCTGCCATGGGTGTGAGGACAATTGCTGCCAACGGGCGACGGTCTGGTATGACTTCAAAGATCTGCTCGGATTCCATCTGGCAGCGGTGCCCCTCCCTGCGCAACAGTTTGTCCCGCAGTCGAAGCACCCCTGCCAGTACCTGGGGCCCACCGGCTGCACCTTGCCAAGAATTCAGAGGCCGTTTGTCTGTACATGGTACCTGTGCCCCGCCCAGCGTCAGGCCATGGCTGCGTGGGCGCCGTCGCGCCGGCAATTCCTCGGCAACAGCCTGATGGCGCTCAAGTCCGGGCGCAACAGGATGGAAAGATATTTCCTCCAGCAGGTCGTCACTTAAGCCGCCTTTTCAATTCGGGCCCATAACCAACACAAGGTTGCGGCAATTGAACCGCAATCATCTTCACCGGGAGGTCTTCGGGGCCGGCACCAAAGATCGGCTATAGCGCACAATGCCTTATTATGGGTTTTAAGTCCGTTTCTTTTTGACATCATTCCATAGTTTTTTTAGGTTTGATCAGCCTTAGAAATTCGACACTTGGAATACACCTCAGCACCGGACCTGGTGTTGCTGTTCCGGCCTCTCCGGTTGCGACTGCCGTGACACCACCTTCGATGCGCTTTCCGGCTGAGGCAGGATTAACGCATCGCCCGACAGAAAGTCGGTGACACCGAGGACATGGCTGCCATGAAAACCACACGGCCGCCGGATACCGACGATCCGGCCAGAAACCGAACGGCGTCGACCCCTTCCGTTGAAGGCAAAGGCGGCTTACAGGCCGCACTGGCTGCCGCAGTCCGGCGCTACCGCATGTTGGCGGACAATGTGCCCGACCTCGTGTACTCCCTGGACGAGTATGGCGCGATCACGGCGGTGAATAAGACGGTTGCCCATTTCGGTTTTACCGACGCGGAGCTGATCGGAAAGAACCTGGTCGATCTGGTCCACATCGAAGATCGAGACCGCGTGGTGGGGGATTATTTCGAAATCGTGACAAGGCGGAAGAGCTGCTCCTTCAGCCAGCAGTTCCGGATCATTTCGAAACTGGGAGAGGTTCACTGGATGGAGGACCGCTGTTCCATCGCCTTTACGCCGGACGGCCGATTCATGCTTCAGGAGGGGGTGTGCCGCGACATCACCGATACGCTTCAGAACCGGAACACCCAGCAGAGATTACGGGAGGAGCTCAAGGCCCTGGTCGATATCCGTACGGCGGAGTTGATACAGACCAACGATGAGCTTCAGAGGGAGATCCTCGACCGGCGTGAAACCGAGCGCATCCTTCTCGATCGGGAAGCCGACCTTGAGATGGAAAAAGGCAGCTTGCAGGAAACCAATACGGCCCTGAAGGTTTTGTTGAAACGGCGCGAGGTGGACAAGCACGATTTCGAAGAGCAGGTGATGTACAATGTCAAAGAATTCGTGCTCCCCTACCTGGACAAACTCAAGAATCTGGAGATGGGGGAGCGGCAACGGGCCTATCTGAGCATCCTGGAATCCAATCTGAGCGACATTACATCCGCCTTCTCAAGGCGACTCTCCCTGGAGTATTATGATCTGACGCCTTCGGAACGTAAGACGGCGAATTTTATCCGTCAGGGGAAAAGAACGCGCGACATCGCAGCCTTGCTGGGGCTTTCCCAGCGGACGGTGGAAGCCTACCGACTGAGCATTCGCAAGAAGTTGAGGCTGCAGAACAAGAGGGTGAACCTGAAGACCTTTTTGTCATCACTTGGCTGAGCGCCGTTCGACCGCGCACCGATCCCTCCGGTTCCGGATCTTCGCGGCCGGAACACCGATCGATACAGCCCTAACCGATGATCAATTTCTGGAAAGTGGATATTGAATCGTTTTTGAATCCAGAAAGTTTGGCAGGTCCGGTTTTACGCCCGCTTTGGTCAGAATGCCGTTCAGCTTTTGGAGCTGGCCGTGAAGTTCGATGAGCTTGCCTTCCATGAGCATCGCCAATACGGCCATGCGATTCTCCATGCTGCCGGCCTTATCCAGTAACTTATCGATTTCCTTCTGATATTCTCGATATTCTGGGTGTTGGTTGAGGAATGCCGCCTTTTCAGCCAATGCATGTGCAAGGGCTGTTTCCGGATTCCAGGGAGCGTCATGACGCCGTTGCGATGATGGGAACCTAACTCTGTTCGCCATGTTTCCTCTCCTTGTACTCCGCTTACACTGAAGCCATTCACAAACCGCCGCAGGTGTTTGCTAAGAAGTGCTGTTTTTGATTTTGAAGCCTAACGTTACTTATATACCATGTCCGGTGCCGAATAGCCACCGTTGTCATGGTCAGGGTACCGCCCGCCGGATCATCAGTCGTGGAGCGATACCCCGGTATGCAACACCGCTGTCCATATGGGGGGCTGTGGGCTCATTCCCTGTTCTGTACAAGAATATTCAATATTTCCTGAAGCTTGGATTCCGATTCCGGTGCATCCAGCCGGCAAGCGCCGGCCCCTTTGTGGCCGCCGCCCCCGTATCGGGCCAGAAGCTTCCCCACATTCACACGGCAATTGCGGTTGAGGATGCTATGACCTAATTTAACCACTGTTTTTGAAGATTCATAAAATATTTTCATGTTGACCACCGATTCGGGAAACAGGGAGTAGACCAGGAAGCGGTTTCCATTGGGGACCGGGTCGATTCCCCGAAAATCGGTGATCGAGACCTCACCTTGCATGCGAGTGTGTTTTCTCAGGTGGCTTTCGTAAATTTTGTTTTCCGCCAGCACCTCCTTACAGCGCTGATGAACCATGGGATTCGCCAGCACCACATCGATGGTGTTCGAACTCATCAGGTTCACCAAATCGTCGCAATACGCAAGGTCGGCGTCCGAATTGGCGGTGATGGTCATGGAGAGCAGGATGTAGGGGTATTTTTCGGGGTGCAGAATCTCATCGAGGCTCAATTGGGCGTCGTCGATCTTATCGGCCTGCTCTACCAGTGACCGGTACCGGGGCGCCAACTGCTCTTGGAAATACTCGTAGATCAATCCGGCTGCAGAAGGTGCCACCCGATACAGTCCCCTGTAACCAACGGGGGCTTCGTTGGAGACGTGGTGGTCGAACCATAGCGCGCATTGGCCGCTGATGGGCAGATTGGCGATGATATCCTCCGGGCCGACCGCCACCCGGCCATGCTGTACATCGTTGGGTTGGACCCAGAGAACAGGCAGCATGCTGTCGATGGCGGCCCTGAGCAAAACGGTACAAACGACACCGTCGAAATCCGGTCTGGTGATGATTCGCTTCATGAGCAGGATGTCCTCGGTGATGAGCAAGCGCTTTTGGGTTGCAAAATCTTAAATATCAAGTCCCAGCGGCAATTGCAATCACAAGAAAGCGGGTTTTGAGTTGCAGTTTTCCGCTGTGTGTGTAAACTGTTTCTATTGTCGGGAGTTATCGTTATTCATAACCATGACAAGGTTTTAACGCATATGCATCAATCAAAACCGCCGTATTTCAGAGGGGAGCTGCTGGCCGACTTCGTCGACATGGATACTCCCCAGGCGGTATTGGATGAGGTGCTGTTCATCATGACCCTCGTTCATCCCCAAATGGATCCTACCCAGTTTGCCAATGCGTATGGCTTCATGAACAGTCTCTATCTCGGCACATGGCCCGCAGAGCGGGAGTGCAACACCCAATTTCATGACCTTCGGCATATCACCGACACCACGCTGGCCATGGCGCGCCTGATTCATGGCGCCGTGCTGGCAGGAAACCGCTTGAGCCCGCGGCAGGTCTTGGTGGGCATGGTCAGCGCGCTTGTCCATGACGCCGGCTATATCCAGGACAAGACGGACGAGGACGGCACCGGTGCAAAGTACACCACCATCCATGTCGAGCGAAGCATGGCCTTTGTCGAACGATACGGGCATCGGTACGGACTGACCGCTCAGGAGATTCCCGAGTGCCAGCTCATGATCCATTGCACCGATCTCGAAACCGATGTCACGTCGGTCCAGTTTCCCAGTCAACCCGTCGAGCTGTTGGCCAAGTTGCTGGGGTGCGCCGATTTGATCGGACAAATGGCCGATCGCATCTACCTTGAGAAGCTTTTCTATCTCTATAAAGAGTTTGAGGAAGGCATGGTGACATCCTATGCCGATGAGATGGACCTGCTGCATAAAACCCTTGCCTTCTTTCCCATGGTCCGAAAGCGTGTTGACGAGCAACTCGGGGGGTATGATCGATTGGCCAAATCACACTTCATCCGGCGTTGGGGCATATCGCAAAATTTATATCGGGTTGCCATTGAACGGCAGCAGCAGTACCTTGCCCAGATTCTGGACCAGTCGGCCGGGGACCTCTCCAAGTTCCTTCGGCGCAAGAAGATAGTCCAGAAAATCTTGGCGGAAAGACAGGCTCAATAACATCCTGCGTTCAGCTCACCCCATTGTCACCCTCGACCAGCGACCTGTATGCCAGTAGCGTATGAACTTTGGTGACGTTCATCGGTGCGGCAGACAATCGGCCTTCAGGCCGGCAAGCGCGTTATCATGGTTGTTGTGACTGAAACGGCGCACGCTTGTCGACCACGCGGCCTTCATCGTCGAGCACGAATATCAGGAATTGGCTTTCGGCGGCGTATTTTTCCAGGTCCTCGAACATGATGGCCTGGATTTCGTATTTTTTAGCCCGTTCCTTTGCCATGTGGATCATGCCCTGCGTCGCAGATTCCTTGTCCATGAACATGGGGATAAAGGAAATATTGTTTTCGGCATCCACCTGTCCGACGATCCGGGCGTCCTTTTCCGGGCTTTGTACCATCACATAGACCCACGCCTGTGCATCAATTTGTCGTGTCATCACCTGCTCCCATCATAAGATTCCGGCGTTGCGGCACAGAACCGCCCCATGCCTTGGGGTGATGTAGCGGATGCGGGCCCAATTTTCAACTGGAAGCTGTTTTATAACTCAACTTTCGGGTTTCACTCAAATTCAGTTTGAAACGCTGTGTAGGAGCGGCTTTTCGCCGCGAAAAAGGGCCTGTAACGGCATTCAGGTCGCGGCTAAAAGCCGCTCCTCCATGAAAACCGAAAGTTGAGTTAATAGATACACTAGGACGTTTCGTGACTTGGGATCACCAGCAGGACACTACGTCCATAAGCTTTAAGTTACCAAAGAAAATGGTTAAAAGGTTAGGCATAGTTATGAGTTTTTGGACGTCCCTTGTGATTTTCCCGATTCGGCATACATATTCGCTATGAAGAAACTATGGATTGTAGCTCTACTGTTGTTAATTGGCTGTTGTTTTTCTTGTGCTGGTTCAAATGAAAAAGAGGTCATCGAAATGAGCCAAGATCATATATCGGCTCATAAGAAATCGATATTTAATAAGCATGAGATCATTTTTAGTGAACTATGCGGATGCTTTTATTGCAAAAGAATTTTTCCGACATCAGAAATAAAAGAATGGACAGATACAAGTAAGTCAGAGAATGAGCATACAGCATTATGCCCTTATTGTGGAATTGATTCTGTTATTGGTTCCAGGTCAGGATATCCCATTACGGAAGATTTTTTAAGTAAGATGAATAAACACTGGTTTTAAAATAAAAGGATTGCCGATCCATGGCATGTACGTGACAGTGAGGGTCAGGCAGGCCATGATGCCAGGCGTTCGCCTTCAAAGGAATTCTAAATGCTAAAGCTCTATAAGTTTGCCGATGGTGTGAAGGAATATTGGGAAACGTAGGATAATGAAGATGGATCCCACACGGTTCATTGGGGCAAACTTGGTTCAAAAGGGAATTCGAAAATGGTTAAAGATACACTGACCAAGAAAGCTGTCAAATCAATACAAACTGAAATCGACTCCAAGGTATCTGAAGGATTTAAACAAATCGATTCGGAACAACATTATATACTTCTAATTGAGTATAGTGTTGCTGGCATGGGAAATACAGATGATCTCGATAAACGAAATCGTTTGCAAGATAGGATGGATGAAACGTTAGGCTGGACAGGATTGGGCCATTG
>JBNLAV010000121.1:0-32070 GCA_050302315.1 Desulfobacteraceae bacterium | reverse complement strand
TCCAGCGCCCTGGCCAGGGCCGCGCGTTTGATCATCCCGCCACTGAGTTCGGACGGCAAATGATCGCCATATCCGCCAAGGTCGACACTGCACAGTTTCATGCGGACCAGATCGGCAATCGCATCCGGTGTCAGATCGGTGTACTCCCGGATGGGTAGAGAGACGTTTTCGGCAATGGTCATCGAACCGAACAGGGCGCCGCCCTGAAAGAGAATGCCGATTTTTTTCAATGCATCGTCGAGCTCACTCTCATCGCGTCCGGTGATATCGGCGCCATCGATGGTAATGGTTCCGCCGGTCGGCTGCTGAATGCCCACAAGGTGCCGGAGCAGGGTGGTTTTCCCGCAGCCGCTGCCGCCGATGACGGCCAGGATTTCATTGGGATAGACGTCCATGTGGACGTCGTCCAGAACGACATCGCTGCCATAACGGGCCTGCAGGTTGCGTACTTTTATCAGTGATTTTTGGCCGTTTGTCATACTACCAATAGCTCCGAATCACCGCGAAAATCGAGTCGAACAGGATGATCAGGAAGATGCCGGACACCACTGCCGAGGTGGCGGCGTTGCCGACTTGCGATGCGCCGCCGCGAACCTGAAATCCTCTCAAGCACCCGATCCAGGCGATCAGGCCTGCGAAAACAATACTCTTGAGCAAACCCCATAAAAATTCAAAAAAGTTGAGGGCCTTGATGGTTTGGGCGATATAGGTGCTGATGGTCAGGTCCAGCATGGAGACGCTGATCACCATCCCGCCGAAGATGGCGAAGAGGTCGGCAAACAGTGTCAACATCGGTACCACGATGACGGCCGCCACGATTCGCGGTACGACGAGAAACAGGGTAGGCGAGATGCCCATAGTAAACAGGGCGTCGATTTCATCGGAGATCCGCATGGTGCCGATTTCGGCCGCAAAGGCCGAACCGGACCGTCCCGCCACTACAATGGCGGTCATGATCGGTCCCAACTCGGAGACCATGGCCAGGGCCACGAGGGAGGCCACATAGATGCTGGCGCCAAATTGCTCCAGTTGAAGGCTGGAGACGAAAGCCATGATCAATCCCAGTAGAAAACTGATCAGTCCGACGATGGGCACTGCGTCCACACCTGTCTTCTGAATGAGGATCACCGTGTCGTTCCAGCGCAATTTTTTCGGATGAAAGATGACATGCAGCAGGCAGATGGCAGCCGATCCCAGGAAGGAAACCAGATAGCGCAGATGGAAAAGCTGGTGAATTAAACCTTCTCCCAGGCGTACGATGGGATTGTCCCTTCGAGGAGGTCTGGGCAGTTCGCAGGTGTCGGGGTCATCGAAATTGAAAAGGGCCAGTACCTCCCCCGGGCGGGGGGGCGGTTGGATCAAGCCGAAGGGGATCTGGCGTTCGTTGAGGAATTTACGAATCTCGGTCAGCACTAGGACGCCGAAATCGTCGAAGTAGGTGATTCGGTTGAGATCAGCGGTGACTTTGGTCGGGCGACGGTCTAAGATCGCCTTTTTCAGGATTTTGATGAGCGGCGCAGCCCGGCTGTGGTCGATGCGCCCGATGAGCTGAACCCCCATCGCTCCTTCGGCACTGGTCAGAATTTTGAACGAGGTGGAGATGTCTAACGGCGCATTGGGCATGATTTGGCTTTCTAAACCATGGAATGATGAATATCGAACAAGGAACCGCAGAATATCGAAGCAGGGAATTTTGTCATATATCCATATTCACGGAGTGAGGCAACCCAACACTTCGACATTCCTTGTTTCAATATTTTGCGGATCTTAAGCCGGGTCCTCTGGACCCGTATGCTTCATTTTCCCGGCCAATCTTCAAGATATACGGCATATGGCTCCAACGGTGAGTGGGTGTGGGTGGTCGAAACGCCTCTGGCCAGCCGAGTTTGGACCCGGTCCAAAATTTCGCAGGTATCGGCACAGGCTGGAAAACGGGATCGACGCAGGCATTTTCTGCACGGGCTCTTTTTCAGATAGCCGATATCAAAGTCGAATTGTCGTTTATTGTACGCGTTGCTGGATCTATACATACCTATCTAACCATATGATTGATTATTGCAAAAGAGCGATGGTCCGGATTGCGCCAGTGCACTTTGAATATCAAAAAGCACCGCTTTGAACAAGGCGCTATTGTAGCGCCCGGTTTCGGACTGGCCTGCACATCGACCGGCCGCTCTACGCTCGTCCTGACCTGGGTAGAGGCTTTACTCTCCGGGACGGGTTCAGGCCAGTGCTCCGCACTACGTCGCCTGCCGGAGGAAAGCGTTGTAGGCCGTCAACTGCGACAGGGCATAGACGGCCCGTTCGGGGGTTTCATAGAAGACCCCCTTATACGGTGAGCCCTCCACCCGGTATACGGCCTGATCCTCACCATCGGTGAGCAGATGTACGCCCACGATCGGTTTCTTAAACCGTTCCATCAACTGGACGGTATGGTGAATGTAATCGCGTTCAAACTGATTCAGGACCTCCTGTAATTGCCCCATGAACTCCAAATCCACCTGTGGATCGCTGTGCAGGGCGGCTTTGGCAAGGCGTTCAAGAAAGATCCGTCGCCCCAGAATGCCGAGGTGGATGACCGCATCGCATCCATCCCAGGATGCCAGTATTTCCAGCGCTTTCATCGGCAGCCGGGGGTCTTGCTCACCCACCAGGTCCACTGGATTGGCACGGCTCCAATAAGCCGGCAGCAGCGGGTCCAGCGCCTTAACAATGCCGGCATCGAGATCCGGCACATCCAACCCGTGGCGGTGACACAGGTCCGCCGTCACGACGCCCCAACCCCCTCCAAGGGTCATGATGGCCACCCGTGATCCCCGGGGCAGGGGCAAAGCGGAAAATGCCGCCGCCAGATCGAGCAGTTCCATGGGCTTATCGACTTTGATGATGCCCGCCTGACGGCACATGGCGTCGAACACACGTCCGTCCGTCATCATGGCGCCGGTGTGGCTGGTGGCGGCCTTACCGCCGGCGAGGGTTTGGCCTCCTTTCAACAACATAATGGGTTTCTTTCGGCTGACGCGCCTGGCACTCCTGAAAAAACGGCGGCCGTTTTTTATGCTTTCGATATAGAGCACCACCGTTCGGGTCAATTCATCCACTTCGAAACCTTCAAGATAATCTTCCACCGTGATCATGGCTTCATTACCGCTGCCGGAGAATCCGCGGATGCCGATGCCTTGCTTTTCAGCAAAGGCAAGCAGTTGGACGCCCATATTGCCGGACTGGGAGACCATGGCAGTCCCGCCGGCCAGCGGTGACACGCTGGAACCGGTACAGAACAGGGATATGTGCGGGTTGGCGATCCCCATGGTGTTAGGGCCTAAAACGAGAATGCCCGCCTGCCGGGCTGCGGAAACCACTCGCTCTTCCAGTGCCCTGCCTTCAGGTCCCGTCTCGCTGAATCCGGAAGAGATCAGGATCATTTGACGAATGTTTTTTGATTGAAGCTGGGGAATGAGGTCTGGAACAGCCTTGGCCGGTATGGTGACAACGGCCAGGTCCACCTTTTCCGGAATCGATTCAAGTGACGGGTAAACGTTGCGTCCAAGGATACGGCCGCCTTTGGGATTGACGAGAAAGATCTCTCCTTTGAATCCGCCGCCGATGGTGTTGACCGGCAGCATGTGGCCCCACTTCCCGATGCGTGACGAGGCGCCGACAAATGCGATGGACCGCGGGTAGAAGAGCCGTCCGATCTCCTCCGGTGTGACCCGATGGGGTGTGGAGAGTTCTTCATCTGCGCTCTTGAGCACCACCAGCCCATCAACGGCGCAGACGGTGTCGGAGGGTGAGATTTTGAGCGGGTTGATGTCGACTTCGGCAATCCGGGGATGCGCTTCGGCCATTCGGGAGAGGTTCAACAGCACCTGAACCAGTGCCTCGCGATCCACGGCGTCTTCACCCCGAAATGCGTGGAGTAATTTTTGCGCTTTAAGCCGTCCGATCATCGACAATGCGTCCTGTCGCTGCAACGGCGCGACAGCCATGGCCACATCTTCGAGTGCTTCGGTCAGTATCCCCCCGAGACCCAGTATGACAACCGGTCCGAAATGGGGGTCCCGGAAAAGGCCGGCCAACAGTTCTCTTTGGCCTGACAAGTGGGGTTGTACCAGCATGCCTTCCAATTCTGTTTTGGCCGTATTCCGGATGTGTCGTACGGCTTTTTCAACGGCGCGGTCATCTTTCAGGTTGAGGCAGACCAGGCCGGCTTCGGTTTTGTGCTGCCATGCCGGACCCATGCCCTTTACAACCACCGGATACCCCAGTTTTCGGGCTGCCCTGATCGCTTGTTCTTCGGTGGTGACCAGATGCTCTTCAACCACCGGGATGCGATAGGTTTTGAACAGTTGCTTGGAGAGATGTTCGTCGAGGGTTTGGTGGACGGATGATTCCAGGATCGAGTGGATATTCAAATGCGCTCCTTTATTGTTGCAGGGGGGCGGGTATGATGTTGTCCTGGGCGACGACGATGCGAATGCCGAAATCGTCAAAATAGGTGTTCAGCGCACCATCACCTAAGGTATGCAGACCGAACTCATCTTGGGTGAGGATGGACGGAAAGTCAAGCGTTTGAAGGTCGTCGTGATGGCTTTGGATGGCGGCGTTTGGAATGATGCCTTGGGCGTTGGTTCTGAACGGGATGAAAACCGCATTGCTGTTGATGGCATCCCACTGAATAATGCGGAAGATGTCTTCCGCAGCGGTGAAGACGCCGTCATCATCGGTCCAATTGCCTTGTGCATCGACAAAAGGCGGCCATTGCAGGCTGTCGCTGATCCCGAGCCGGGGGTATGCTGCGGCATTGGGGTCCAGCGGATCGGTGTTGGGGGTGCCGATGCCATTCTCCGAGGCGAAATAGGCCATGATGATATTGGCCTTACGGTCGTTGGTCCCATCATAGGTGGTGATCTGTGCCCGTCCCGTACTGCCGATGGCGGTGAGTTGTTCCCCGCCGACAAACGCATCGACACCGGCAGGGGCCGATACACGATTGAGCAGGAGAATGCCCTGAGCCCTTTCGGTATCGCTCCAGTTGCCGGCTGTCAGCATGGGAGGGGCGATCACCCGGCCAATGGTGCCGCGGCTGTTTCCGTAGATGCGGTCCCCCTGGCGAATCTCCGGATGACCATCGTCGAATCGCACGACCATCGCCTCGGTAAGGCTGACGGCCAGGGTTGCGTTCTGAATCGGCCAGTCCGATACGATCTGGACGTCGTCGATGTACCAACCTTCGAAGTCATTGTTCAGATCGTCAACGGTATCGAATCGGAATTGGATGATGATGGATTGACCGGCATAGGCGGTCAGGTCGATCTCTTCTCGATACCAGTCTCCCGGTGCAGCACTGCTGCCGATAACTGTGGTGGAGAGCAGTGTGCCGACGCTGTCGATAATGTCGACCGCTTTGCGGTCGAAATCGTTCAAAGAGAAGCCCACCCGTTGGGGTTCCGTCTCATGCCACCCCCAGAATATCAACGACAGTCTGGCATAGCCTGTTGGCAGCGAAATGGGCGATGAGCGAATTGCGCCGGAATTCGCAGCGCCGGTGTTGTACGTCAGGGTGCCATCGTCGCCGTAGTGCCAGTTTCGGGTCGATGTTCCCCTCTGCCTGCCGGTGACACCATTGGGATCCCACAGATTCACCCCGCCGGTGCGGGAAAAGCGATTGGTACCGGCATCTTCGTTGTCTTCATTAAAGAGGATGTCCGTTGTTTCCTTATAGGCCAGCCAGGTTCGATCGGCACCGTTCCCGGTCTGCTGCCACAAGACAATGGCCGGCCGGTCATTGTCGGGAACCAGGGCGTCCGGAATGCCGTCGGCAACCGTGTCGTTTCCTCTCAGGAAAGAGAGGCCATAGGTGTTGACATTGAAGATGGTGGCCCCGGACACCGGCAGGGCACCGAGTCGGAAGCTCAAACCGGCCGCAACATAAGTCGGAATCGAGGAATCCGCCGGTGTGAATCCCGACGATGGGGTGGGCGTCGCCTCGAAACCGAATTTGGTTTGGAGGTCATAGCTTAGAAACCCTCTGCTGGCGCGGCTGGAAGCATTGACATCGATCTCTTTGGCGGCATCCGTCTGCGGTGAAAAAACCGTAAGGCTGCCCTGATCGCTGCCGGAAGCTGCCGCAGCTCCGATCTTCAAGGCGTTGTTGCCGCCGGCATCTCCCACCGAGGTGGTGGTGCCGGCGGTGTCGCGCCAATCGGCTTTGGTGTCGAATTTATCTTCAAAGACTTTGCGCTGGGCAGCGGCGGCCGCCAGCGGAAGCGGCGTATAGTAGGTGACCTGCCGGCGGGCCTGCTCGCTGCCGCCGCCATAAAGGCCGGTGGACTGCAGGCGAACAAAAGGGGTCAGCCGAATCTTGGTGCCGGCAGGGATGGGATGTCCCACCATGATTTGATCATCAGGATCGCTGACATCCACCAGCACATTGTTGGCCCGGTCATTGAAAGCATAGTTGAGCATGCGGCCGTTTACCTCGACGCGGCCGTTGCGCAATGGAAACATGCGACCCTGACCCGACTGGTAGGCCAGGTCATCGCCATTGGAGACGGCAGGCGAGCGGATATCGTCAGCATCGGCCACGGGAAACGCCATGGTGCCGGCTGGAAAGAACGGCATGGCAGTGGTGACCCTGATGGTCACATCATCGTCATCGCCGGCAACCGGTTGTGAGCCGGCGGAGAGGGTAAAAATCTGATCCTCAATTTGGATCTGTAAGCCGGGATCGAGAAAGACGTCTCCGTCCGGAAGATTGCCGTCGGGAAACTTGCCCGGTGTGTGAAGCACAAAACTGGTAGCGCCTTGGGGGATGCTCTGGGTGGTTTCACCGAAATAGGAGTAGACGCTGATGGTAAAACGGCTGTTGCCATCGCTTAGCGTATAATCCCCCTCGACGTCGTCCAGAGCGGCATTTCTCAATTGGTTTGAATCACCCGCATGCAGGTATCGACTGGCGGCGTACCTGAATCCGGATTCAGCCAGTAGGTAAGCCTGGGTGGAACTGTTTGCAGCGGCGGTCTGCTGGCCGAGTGCGCCGATCATCGGTACGATTGCGGCGGCCAATACTGAAAAAATCAGAATAGCGGTTACCAAACCGATCAGCGCACTCCCGTTCGTCAGCTCGCCATGCGTGAAGTTCGGGCCGCCGTATCGGCGTTTCGGAGATCGGTCACGGTAGAGGGGCATTGTCGATATGTCCTGCGTTGGAAAGCCATGGTTGATGAAGCGTCTGGATAAAGCAGCTATAGTCGTCTCTGGCGACCGGCCGTGCCGTGGGTGCCGCCCCGCCGTAGTTATTGGTGTTGCGCAGGTGAAGGACGGCGGTGAAGTTTTCCGTCAGGTCGGGGTTCTCCGGCCGCATGAGCTGAAGGTTCATCCGAATGGAGCTGAGCAATGCGAAATCGGAACCCCACACCCATGGACTGCTGCCCTGAAAAAATTGGAGCGAGAAATTCTGCACGCCATTGATCAGGATGTCGCCGTTGCCGGCAGTTGAGCTGTTGAGGGTCACGATGGTCGGCGGAAGCGCCGTGTATAGCAATAAATTGTCGTTGGCCCGGTCGAAATGCAATCCATAGCGTACGGTGGCCTGGGCATTGGAGGCGTCGGTCCGGCGGTAAATGATGAACGGGTCTCCGGCACTGCTGTTGATCGCCTCGATGTCGGTGAGCTCCCGTATTTCGCGTGAGATGCGCATCAGCGCAGATTGTGATTTTTGGGTCAGATGCACATTGTTGCGGTTGAATTCGTGACTTTGCATGGCCGCCACCAACCCCATGCCGAAAATGGCGGCCATCAGCCCCAACAGCACCAGCGACGCGATCAACTCCAGAAGGGTAAACCCATCATCGGCTTCTGTATGATATGGGGGTAAGGCTGTCATAACCATCAGCGTGTAAAAAGTGCGGTTAGGGATTGCTCTTCCAGCGAGACGGTTACCTTTAAAATAAGGTCCTGCCCGGGCAGATGGCGGCAAGTTGGCTGTATATTTCTCTCACCGGGTGTTGCGGTACTGTCCGGATCTAACTCGAGGCAGTAGTTGTCATCGACCGATAAGTCTGCCCCAAAGGGCTGTCCATACCAATAGCCGTCCGGCGGGTTGCCCCCGTTGTTGATTCTGTTTTGAAGGGTCACCAGCGGCGTCGCGTCGGAGATGATCAGGCGGCGATGGTCGGCCGAAATTTTTTCCATGACATCCCTCAACGCCAACCCCTGGTCAAATTTGACCAATGGCCAGCGGCTGCGCCATGTATGGCCCCGCATGATCTGTGCGAGCATGACCGCCAGAAATGCCGACACGATGATGGTGACAATGACCTCAACCAGGGTGAAGCCGCTATGACCTGTTCTTCTACTCATCAGTCAATAAAACCGGTGTTCTGCGTAACGATAAATTGTTGTGCGGCGTTACCGGATTTGGTCAACTCGAGGGTGTAAGAACCGGCGCCGGAAACATCGAGCTGGGTAGAAAACGGGCGGCCCCAGCCGTCAAATTCGATCTGAAATGTCCGGGGTGTCGGCGGATTGTGCCCAATCGCCGCACCAACGGAAATGGCCATATCGCCAAGAACGACCCGGTCCCGGGTCTCGCCGGGAAGTTGCCGGACATTGGTGATATCGCTGTTGTTGAAGAGCAGATAATAGCGATCGGCGGAATCGGCGCCGCTGTGGTGATAATAGATGCCCCAATGAACATCCGAGTTGATGGAACGAGATTGGGCATATCGCAGGTGTGATTTCAGCACCTGTGTCTGGGCAATGAGGGAGACATCCGATGTCGAATGCTGGACAACGGCCAGGGTGACGAATATGCTGACCAATACCAGCACAATCAAAATTTCCAACAGGGTGAACCCGTCGGTTTTTCCATTGGCGTACAGTTGCATGCTTCATCCATACCAAAAGGGATACGATATGGAAACAGGAAAATCGGTATAAAATTCCTGCCCTTGTATACTTTTTCGTCGATTCGCCATGCTTTGAAGTCGGGCCGTCAGATTCGTCCGAGGGAGAGCCGAAGGGGCTCTGACGTCTGGACTATTCCGCTTGATCAATCGGATAGGAGTTGGTAAGAGCAATATATCTAATAATTGTAAGATGATATATTGAATAAATGAGTGAATTTGGATTGATACGCGACCACAATATGGCCTCGGTGAGTCCTAAATCCGCCTGGAGCGATGGACAGGCATGGATTTTTGCCGTTTTGATCGGCGGGTTGCTTTTCATCTGCTACATCAACAGCCTGGATGCTGCATGGCAATACGACGACTTCGGCAATATCGTTCACAACACCAAAATCCATATGACCCGATGGTCGTGGTCCCAACTCAAATCGAGCTTATCTGCCGGCCAGCCGTACCAGATCATCAGCCGGCCACTGGCCTACATGTCATTTGCCCTGAACCACAAACTCGGCGGATTGAATGTGTTCGGATATCATCTCTTCAATTTGACCGTCCACTGGACCGCATCTTTTTTTCTCTTCCTTTTCATTCGCGATACACTGAGGCTGCCGATTTTTAAAGGCCGGTACACGGGGCAGGAGGTCTTCATTGCCTTTACGGCGGCAGTGTTATGGGCGACCCATCCCATACACGTGACGGCAGTGACCTATATCGTCCAGCGCATGGCTTCCATGGCAGGTTTGTTCTACATCATGGTCATGTATTTCTATCTCAGATACCGGTCGACCCACCACTTGCGATACGGGGTGGCGGCGATTTTATGCGGTGTGTGCGCATTGCTGACGAAAGAAAACAGCGTGATGATCGTCTATGCGCTGCTATTGTACGACCTTCTGCTCCTTCGCGGGGCTGCGAATGCCAAACCCATGCGCATCGCCCTGTGGGCTTTTTCCCTGACCGTGTTATTGGCTGCGGCCGGTCTGCTGTACACCAAGTTCGATTTGACCCAACTGCTGGACTCCTACGAGATCAGGCCTTTTACGCCTGTTGAGCGCCTGCTCACGCAACCAAGGGTGATTTTTCATTATCTGCGCCTGATAGTGGTTCCCATGACATCGCGCATGACGTTGTTGCACGATATTGAAATATCCCACTCCCTGTGGAATCCATGGACCACCGCCCCGGCCATTGCGGGCACGATTCTCGGTGTGGCGGCTCTTGGGGTGATGGCGCGCAAATACCCGCTTATTGCGTTCAGCGGGCTTTTCTTTTTCCTCAATCATCTGGTCGAAGGATCGTTCCTCAATCTCGAGCTGGTTTATGAGCATCGCAATTATATTCCCAGCATGCTGCTTTTTGTCGGTCCGGCGATTGCCGCAGTGAGAAGCTTTCATTTTTTTCGATATCGTCGGGGCTTACAGTGGATTATTGCAGGTGTCGTCTTGCTGGTGGTGGTATCCAACGGCCTGGTCACCTTCCAGTATAACCGGATCTTTGATTCGGAGCTCGCCTTGTGGACGCATGCCGTGAGGCGATCCCCCCGTTTGAGTCTGGCGTACAGCAACCTGGGCAGCGCCTACTGGGCGATTGGAGCGTCAGAAGCCGCTGCCAAAGCATTTAGAAAAGCGCATGCCCTCAATCGCTACAACAATACCTTTCACAAGGGAATCGTATACTACAACATGGGGCTTTACGCATCGAGACATGAAGGGGACCACCGCACCGCAGCCAGCCATTTCAAGGAAGCGATCAAATTTTATCCAGCGGATAGCCGCGCCTGGCACCAGTTGACCCTCGCTCTTATTGCACTGCAAAGGTGGTCGGAGGCCATCGAAACCATTTCAGGCGCCACCGCCGAGTGGCCTGATAATCCTGATTTCTATTACCTGTCAGCGGTCATTCATTTAAAAAAGGGACAGCCCTTGATGGCCTTGGAAGCCGCGGAACAGGCCCTTTTTTTGGGTCCAGGTCACGGCGGCGCACTCATGGCAAAAGCCCAAGCACATACCGATCTGGGGGATTACGGTCTCGCAATCCAGATCTGGAAACAGTTTATGACATCAGAACCCAAGGATCTCCATGGCATGAGTGCTTTGATCGAGCTGTTCGACCTAACGGGGCAGTATACTGAAGCCAAAGCCTATGCGGCTAAATTCGGCCAATTGCAAGGGGCGCTTTCCCTGGATGAAATTCTGGATAAGGCCGAAGAGACGAGCGCATACGGCGCCTATGCTGTCGACAAGGCCAAATTGAAAGGCATATTCAACCGTTTGGCATCGATAGAAGATTGAAACGAAAATAAGGAACCCGTGGTATAAGAACTAAAATCCGGGCCGCGGCAACTGCGTCCCGGCCGTCATACCCCTCAGTGGACCCGTTCCCACAACCCAGATACGGAAGCTGGTTGCAACAGCACCAGCGGATGCCCCCCCTGCCGCACTGGCATCTGTAAAGAGCGTAAAATCCCCCATATCGGAGCCAAGCACACTGGCTCTGAGATCGATTTCCCATGGCATGGAACCGGCGAGCAGGGCTTCTGCAAAATGACCGTTCACCCGACCGATGGCCTCGGCCAGACCGGTTTTGATGGTTTTGTTTCTGGCTTCCTCCTGCAGATCAAAATATCTGGGAACGGCAACAACCGCAATGATGCTGAGAATGACAATGACGGCGATGATCTCAAGAAGGGTAAAACCGGAATTGTCTGAATGTCTTTTTTGTTGGTGCGACGTTGAATCAGTCATCTGTGCCACTCCTGAACGTTATTTTAATAAATCTATGAGCGATCAAACCGACAAACTTGGCATTCATTATGTGTGCCACAAATAGTTGTCTTTGGCTAAAAGTGCAAATAATACGATTAATGCTAAAATATTAGACTGATAAACTTCAAACCAGATGAGAGTATGACAATACATTTGAGGCGGTTGCAACAAAAAACGACAAATTTTGTTGAAATTTACAAAATTTTGTAGGTTGTTCAAAGGTATTTTGTGGTGATTTGAGGATACATCGCGTCAGATTACTGTATCTTAAATGCGGTTGCATCAATCTCATATTTTTTTAATCGATGCCAAAGGCTGCGTTCTTTGATGCCGAGCAATCTGGCTGCCTGTTTCTGAACCCCGCGACTTTGACTCAGTGCTTGCAAAATCATCTGGATTTCCAGCTCCTGCAGCCGAGCGTCCATATTTTGATTGGAATCCGTATCGGTGGCAAGTGTGTCTGCATTGGAAGGGCGCGGCCAGCTCTGGGTGATGGAGGAGGGGAGGTGGATCGGATTGACGATTTCCTTGGCCATGAGCGAGGATGACCGAATGGCGTTTTTCAGCTCCCGCACATTGCCCGGCCAGTCATAGGAGATCAGCATCTGAATCGCCGCAGAGGATAGGCGCTGGTTCTGCCCTGCCGATTCCAGGAAATGTTCGGCGATAATCGGAATGTCCTCGCGCCGGTCGCGAAGGGGAGGAAGGTAAACGGCAAATACGTTCAGGCGATAGTACAGATCCTGCCGAAACTTGCCTTGCTCTACTAGGACCGGTAACTCTTTATTGGTAGCCGCTATGAACCGCACGTCAACAGATTTGGATGCCACAGCCCCGAGACGCTCGATTTTTCGCTCTTCCAGAGCCCTCAGCACTTTGGCCTGGGTCTCCAACGGCATATCACCGATTTCATCGAGAAACAGGGTGCCTTCGTTGGCCAGTTCGAACTTTCCCGGTTTCTTGGTGTTCGCACCGGTAAACGCGCCCTTTTCATGCCCGAACAACTCACTTTCAAGCAGCCCTTCCGGAATGGCGGCACAGTTGATGGCGACAAAAGGTTTTGCTTGGCGCTGGCTGTGTTTGTGAATGCTGTTGGCGACCAATTCCTTGCCCGTACCGGTCTCACCGACGATCAGGACAGTTGAACTGGTGGATGAAACTTTCATAATCTGGTTGAAGACGCTGCGCATGGCTTCGCTATGACCAATGATGTTCGGAAACAATTCCCTGGCCTCGACTTTGGATAGCAGCTCGGAGACTTGATCGAATACGCGGGAGAATTGATGGAGTTCGGTATCGGTTCCCTGAGGGACGGGCTCTATCGCTGAACCCTTGAGCATGCCCATGGTTTGCGTCTTATCGACAAATTTTTTGACCGGGTCGATGATATACCGCACCGTGAAAAGCCCCAGGCCAAAGGTAAACAGGATCAGAATGACCCCCCAGAACGCCAGAGGCCATTCGGGCGAAAGGCTTCGATCCAGATAGTACTGCGTCAGTTCATAGGCCACTAAAAACGCCAATGCGGAAAGGCCGGCAAATATCATTGGGATAATGACATAGAGGTTGATATTGAATCGTATGTTTCTCAGATACATCTGGGCTCCACCATTGGGACGCGGTTGTTCAAAAGGAAATGGAACGCTACCTTACGACTTTGGTCAGGTCCCACATCGGCATATAAATGGCCAGTGCAAAAAAACCGATCACGGCAGCGAGTCCTATGGTCATAATCGGTCCGATGGCATCGGAGAGTCGTTTCATGGCGTAGGCGAGTTCATCGTCATAGTGGTTCGAGACATCATTGAGCATCTCCTCCAGGTTGCCGGACTCTTCGCCGATGGCCACCATATTGATTACGATGGGGGTGAAATACCTGGATTGGCGCAGCGGGACCGATATGCCGCGCCCCTCCTCCAGTCGTTCGGTGATTTTTCTGAACTCTCGGCCGATGGCCGCGTTGTTGATGGTGCCGGACAGAATCTGCATGCTTTCAAGTACGGCCACACCGCTGGATTGCAAAATTGAAAAGATGCTGGCGAATCGGGACATGGCCGCCTTGTTGAACAGCGGCCCGACAAGGGGCAATTTGAGCATCAGGGCATCGCGATTGAATCGCCCTTTCGGCGTTCGCAAATAATAGCTCACGGCAACCGACAGCAGGACCGCACCGGCGAGAATTACCCCCCAGTAGCTTACCAGGAAGTTGTACATGACGATGCAAATGCGGGTTAAGAGCGGCAATTCCAGCCCAGCCCGGGTAAAGATGACCGAGAATTTAGGAATGACGAAGGTGAGCAGTACGAAAAAGGCGATCATCAGGAAGCTGATGACGATGACCGGGTACTGCAATGCGGAACGGATATCGGTTTTCATCTTGTGTTCGTGTTCCATGATATAGATCAAGCGCTCCAGGACCTCCGCCAACGCGCCACTGGCCTCTCCCGCCCGAACCATGCTGCAAAAGAGCGGAGAAAATATTCTCGGGTGTTTGCGAAATGCATCGAAGAGGCTGGAACCTTCCCTGACATCCTGGGCCATCACCACGATGATTTTTTTCAACAGTGGATCGTCAGTCTGGGTTTCGAGCGTCTGCAGCAGGGTCATCATTGGAACCCCGGCCCGGATCATGGTCCTGAACTGTTTGGTGAAGAGGATAAGTTCCTGGGGTTTTACGGTCCTGAAGCGTTCCATATAGATGGACATGCGCGCAAACGGGTTGCCGCTTCTATGATCGATGACTTTGGATGGGATCAACCCCCTGCCCACCAATGTGCCGGTGGCCGTTTCTGCGGATTCCGCCTCGATGGTTCCGGTGACGGTTGCACCGCTTTCATTAATGGCTTTATAGCGATAGATCGGCATGGGAATTCCTGTTGTTGGCTATGCCATGACAGCCGAGGCTGCCTCGTCGATGGTGGTGATGCCCTGGGCAATTTTGTCGGCAGCATCCTCTTTCAGCGTTCGCAAACGACCCGCCTTGTGCGCTTCTCTGGTAATCTCCTGTGAAGAGCATCGTTTAAGAATCATCTCCTGCACCAGGTCATCGATGACCAATACCTCAAAAATACCGGTGCGTCCTTTGTACCCCTTGTCCATGCAATTAAAGCATCCGGTCCCCTTATAGAAGGTGGAATCAGAAGCGTTCTCAAGCCCCCAGAACTTTAGCGCCGCTTTCGATGGTTCGTGCGGTTTTTTACAATACGGGCAGACCTTGCGGACCAGCCGCTGGGCAATGGAAACCAGCATGACCGACGAAACCAGAAAGGGTTCGACCCCCATGTCGATGAAACGGGTGATGGCGCCGGCGGCATCGTTGGTATGCACGGTGCTCAATACCCTGTGACCGGTCAAAGACGATTGAACGGAAATGGCGGCTGTTTCCGCATCGCGGGTTTCGCCCACCATGATCACATCGGGGTCCTGGCGCATGATGGCCCGCAATCCGCTGGCGAAGGTCATGCCCGCTTTACGGTTGAGTTGGATCTGACGGATCTTGCTCACGCGATACTCCACCGGATCTTCCAGGGTGATGATGTTAATATCCGGCTGGTTGATGCGTTTGAGAATGGAATAGAGGGTGGTGCTTTTGCCGCTGCCCGTCGGGCCGGTGCTCAGGATCATTCCATATGGCCGGTGGATCATGGAATCGAGCCTTTCAATGTCATCCGCGCACATGCCGAGTTCTTCGAGGGAGTAGACACCGCTGCTGGTATCGAGCAGCCGCAGCACCATGTTTTCGCCATAAATGGTCGGAATGGTGGATGCGCGGATGTTGATCTCCTTGTTGTCCATGCGGATGGTGAAGCGTCCGTCCTGGGGAATCCTCGAAAGGGAGATATCCATGTTGGCGAGGATCTTCAGGCGTGAAATAATCAGCAAGTGCATGGATTTGGGTGGTGCCGGCACTTCATGCAGTTTGCCATCGACCCGGAAGCGAACCTGAATCCGATCCTGCTCCGGACTGATGTGCACGTCACTGGCTGCATCCCGAACCGCCTGGGAGAGAATCGAGTTGACCAGACGAATGACCGGCGCCTCCTCGGCCATATCGTGAAGGGATTTGACTTCCAGATCATCGGCCGAACGCATGGTTTCACCATCTTCCGAGCGTTCGATTTCCATATCCTCCATGCTTTCGAGCATGCCGCCCATGGTGGAGTACGTGCCGTAAAGGCTTCCCAGCAGGTGGTTCCACTCCTGATAGGTGCAGATCAGCGCTTCAGCCTCCATATTGGTGAAAACTTCGATGGCATCCAGTGCATCGATGTCCATGGGGTCCGTCATGGCCAGGGTCAGCAGATAATTGGTTTTGGCGACGGGGACGGCCTGATATTTCTGGGCAAGATCAAGGGGCAGCGTTTCGGCCAGGCTCATGTCGATGGGGTAGTGATCCGGGTAGTATTTGGCGATTTTCATCTGCCGGGAGATGAGGTCGGCAATCTGGGCTCCGCTGACAATACCTTCGCGCACAAGGTATTGGCCCAATTTGAGATTGTTGCGTTTGTGATCGATCACCGCCTGCTTCAGCTGATCGTCCGTCATCAAGCCGGCTTCCACCAACATTTCACCGAGTTTCTTTTTATTCTTCAAGTCATTGCCTCATATCATTGATGGGGGAGTTGATCCTGCCGCCTTCGAACGGATCGGCAAAGTAACGGGATTGGTCCGGCCAGCCGGACACCACCCGTGCCTCTTTTAGCAATGATTCGGGCAGGGCCCGCATGTAGCTCGAAGCCCTGGCCTCATTGTCGAAGTATCCTTTGATGATCAGCGGGAAACGCAAGCCCGACTCCGGGCTCCAGATCGGGATGAGCTGCAGGGGAATCACCATGGTCTCCGATATCACCGACAAGCGGTGCATGGCCGAGGGCAGGGACGGGGCGTCATACAGCTCGATCCAATACGCGGGGGCGGTCCTGGCCAACGGTTTGAAGGCGATGGACGGAAAGCGCACCACGTCTCCAATGGCGATGCTGTTGGGATTTTGGATGTGGGGGTTGGCTGAAATCACCGCTCGCAGCTGACTGTTGCGGCGGGTGCCATACACGGCCGACGCCAATTCCCCGAGGGTGTCGCCCGGTTGGACGATGAGTTGTCCCATGAATTCCGGCGGGAGCGGTTCCGGCAAGCGTTCTTCTTTGGGGCCTGGTTGCTTTACGGGTTCATCGGGTTTTTGGTCTACAACAGGTATTGAGCCAGAGAAGGTCACCTTGCCGGCCAATTCGGGGGGCGGCGCAGGGTCCATTTGCTCGGGTTCTGTGACAGACTCGGCCGACGGTGCCGCATGTGTTGCGATCGACATGGCGGCTGGTTCCCGTGTGTGGGCCGAAGCTTCAGGGAGATGGGATACGCCGGGAATCTCTTGTCGTTTCGGCGCATTCACCTTTCGCTGCACAAGGTCTGGAAAGAAGGTGACCAGCGCCAGAGCGATCACGAGCACGAAACCGCCGGCGATGAGGTAGGGACGACCGGAATTGGCCGCAGATGCGGCTAGCCGATTTTGGCACGAGGAGATGGTCTTCCATCCGGCGCGGTTTTTGTTCTGGATGATCATGGCCAACATGCTTTGGTGGCACAAATGGATAATCTTGCGTGGGTATCCTCGACTGAAACGGTAGATGGCCCACATGGCCGGCAGGGTAAACAACTGCTTTGGTTTCGTCCCGGTGCTGGAGAGCTTTATGCGGTGCTGCACCATGCGGCGTGTGTCTTTGAAATTCATCGGCGCCAGGTAATGGAGCAGATTGATGCGGTCCGCAAAATTGGCGTGTGCCGAAATCATCTGCTCAAACTCCAGTTGGGCGAAAATCACGATCTGAAGAAGTTTGAAAGTGTTGGTTTCATAGTTGAGCAGTTCACGAAGAATTTCCACGCAGACAGCGGAAATTTTTTGCCCTTCATCGATGATCAAGACGATGGTCTTGTCCTGGTCCACGCCTTTGGTGAAAAGGTGCTGCTGGATGGCCTCCCTCAACTCGCTCTCCGCCAGATGGACCGTTGGCGTGCGCCCGTAGAACCGTTCGTAAATAAAACGCAACAGGCTGACAGGACTGTCAAAAGCCGGATCCAGGATGAGATGGGATTCAAAGCCGTCGTCCCCGGCAAAGCCGCGAATCAATTGACGGCACAGGGTTGTCTTGCCTGTACCCACGTCGCCGAGCACGACATTGAGTCCGCGCTTCAGCCGAAGCGCCAGCTCCAGCTTCTGAAGACACCCCAGGTGTTGGTCCGATTGAAAAAAATAGTCCGGATCGGGAGAATTTGAAAAAGGTTCCCGTTCCAGTTGCAGTAGCTTGTAGTATTCCATCTTGTACCCAACTCAGCGGAAGCGCGCATCGCTTATTTTGATCGCCGCCATCCTTCCGGCAAAGAAAAGCCGCACAATTCAACGATCCTGTCGGCTATTCAACGGGTTCCGGCGGCGTGCCGTCCTGGTCAGCCGGTGACGGCCGGGTCTTTAAAATATGGGGCGTGATGAAGATCAGAATTTCCTCCATCTGCTCCTGTCGGCTTTGATTTTTGAAGAGATGACCCAATATCGGAAGTTTCCAAAGCAGCGGAATTCCCGCCGCGCTTTCCTGGTTGGTGTTTTTCTTGAGACCGCCGATTACTGTCGTCTGGCCATCGAACAGAATAACGTTGGTGTTGGCCTTCTTGGTTATGATGGTCGGGTATTGGTTCACGGTGCTCACCGTGCCGACTTCATCTTTGGTTGTTGCGATTTCCAGTTTCAATGCATTGTCCTGGATCACATGGGGTGTGACCTCCAGGCTCAGCACGGCGGATTTATAGACGACTTCCACATTGTCGTCCTCGACGATCTGAATGGGGATCTCGTTACCGCTTTCGATGGTGGCTTTCAGGTTGTCCAACGTGGTGATGGAAGGGCTGGACAGAATATTGAGCTTTCCTTCTTCTTCCAGGGCGGAAAGCTGCACGGCGAGAATGTCATCTCCGAATTCTCCGATGACCCCGAGGCTAAAACCGGTTCCGGACTGGGCGGCGTTGGCCAGGTCGGCGGGAAAGTTTGAGGCAAATCCCGCGCCGGGATTCACCGACCCACCTGTGCCGGGTGTCACACCGGTGATGGCGGTGGCCGCGTCAGGCGTTATCCAGCCATCGGCATTGTGATACAGTCCGCCCCACTGGACGCCTAGCTCACGGGCTGTCTGGTTGGTCGTTTCGACGATATGCGCCTCGATCAGGATTTGTGGTGTCGGTCGGTCCAACTCGGTGATCAAAGGCACAATGCGCGCAATATCGACCGGAGTGGCCTGGACGATCAGCGCATTGGTATGGCTGTCCACCATAACCGATCCGACTGGTTCTCCGGGCTGTTTGGCGCTCAGAATTTTATCCACATTCTCTTTCAACTGCTCTGCTTTGGCGAAGTCGATGGGGATGATCTTGGTGACCAGCGGTGCCTGCATCTCCAGTTCGCGTTTCTTGGCCAGTATTTGTTCTTCGGCTTCTAGATTTTTAAGTCGTCTGGTCCGGTCTTCGAAAGTGATGATGCGGATGATATCGCCCTCCCATTCATAGGCCAATCCCTGAGAATTGAGAATGCCGAGGAAGACCTGGCTCCATTTTGCATTTTTGACGTTAATGCTGATGTATCCTTTGACGCTTTCGTTGATCATAATATTCAGGTCAACAGACCGCGCCAGAGCCCTGAGCAGGACAGCCACATCGGTCTGGTGCATTTTAATGGTGATTTTACGCTGTGGCAGCGGGCGTATCGGCTTGGTCTCTGCTTGGCCCGGGGCGATGATTTTTATCTTTTTCGGCGGCAGATCAATGGTCCTCTGGCGCGAAGCCGGCGAATACCCACGGCTTTTTTTAGCCAGTTCTTTCCAATGATCAAAATCTGTGGGCTTGGTCTGAGGTTTGCCGGCACAGGCGGCAATGAGACTGAGCGACGCGATCATACCAATTAAAAAGGAAAATTTGCCAATGTTCCGCATAATGCCCCTGTTCCATCGGGTGGTTTAAAGCCCTGATGATGCTTCCGTATCCGTTATCAAAATCTGTATGGTCTCACCACCTTTGACCTTGGCGATGACGACCTTCTTCGTTGATATGGCTTTTACAAAGTATGTTTTGTCCGGCAGTTGTTCACCGATGGCATATTCCATGCCGTTGATGATGGCCAGTCTGGTCTCCCCCAATTGGATATACCCCGAATAGGTATACTTCGGTGCGATACGGTTCGTGGACTTCTTTGGAGCGGCACCAGTCAGTGAAAGCCGCTTTTTAAGTGGTGCGGAAGAGTGAATGAACGGGTCTTTGGTCCAGTCCGTGCCGGCCTGACGGATCATGTGTTGGTAGTCTGCGGTCACCTTTTCAGTGGACAGTTTGCCTGTGATTTCAGCAACAAATGACTTCAGTTCGCCTGTTGAGGATCTTGCGGGAGACGGCGATGGTCCAGGACGCGTTCCGCCGCTGAAGATCAACTCATAGGCACCGTAGACGATGGTGAGGCACATAATTCCGACAATGATTTTTTCGCGAGTGGTCATAGCTCGACCTATTTTTGTAAGACCTTTATTTTGAACTTGATCTGCTTTGCATTCTCAAGCGTTTCAATCTGCATTTCATCGATGGATACCAGATACGGCAACCTGCATATTTTCAGTATCAGCTGACGAAGGCTAAAAAAGTCACCGCTGAAAGTGGCGGTCATGGACAGACGCTCCATATCGTCGAGATAGTTGCTGGCATCGGCAATGGCGCTGACAAAAGAGACATCGGATTCTTCAGCCAGTTTGGTAAACATTTCATTGATGTGACCCAAATCATTGTGGGAAATCTTTTCCTTCTGGGGAACAGTAAGCTTGGTTGGCACCTTATGCGTCAAATCCGCCAGCAATTTAAGGTAAACCGGAAACAGCAATTCCTGGGTCTGCACCTCCTGGTTCAGCGTTTCGATCTCCTGATCCATATCCCGAAGGGAATGGGTATTGGGGTAGATGCCCACAAAGAAGAAGGCGATGATGCCGACCAGGCAAACACCGAGATAGATCATGTTGCTGGCGTCAAGTTTGATCGCTTTCATTTGGCCTGCTCCATAGCCTTTCGTAAGATCCAATATCCCGGTTGATGTGGATACCTCAAATGACCTCTATCCTTGTTACAAAGCGCATGACTTCCTTGTCATTGAAAAATTCAATCTGTTTGCTTTGAACACGCGGTTTTCGAAATAGCGGAGAATTCTTTAATTTCAACAGATAGCTCGTCAGCATGGTTTCAAAATTGCCGGCTTCTCCGAAAATGATGCCTTCTATCAACAACTCGTTCCTGGAAGAAGATCCCGCGTCCGACGGGTTTCTGAAATTGGCATCCAGGTTGAGCAGGCGGATGTTTGACGGCGTGACATCCGCCAACTCCGTGACCACTGCCGCTGGTGCATAGCGCTGGATGATTTGCTTCACCAGTATATTCTTCTGTTTGGCCTTGGCAAATAGCGCCAGCAGCAGTTCCTTCTTTGCCGGAGGGTTGTACCGGACCAGTTGATTGTTCAGGGTCTCAATTCGCTCGCGCTGTAAATCCAGTCTTTTTTGCTGGCATGAAAAGATTCCGATCATGACCATCAGGCAGATCATGCAAACGGTGAGGATGCGCATGTTGTTGCGCCGCACTGACTCGACACTTTCCTTATCTTCATGGGTGAACAGAAAATTCGGCGTGATTGAATTGCTGGACAGCGCAAGCCCGATCGCCGGAACATATCCTTCTCTTTCGGAAACGGTCTCCGGTATACGGACCGGTTCGGTAAAGGCGCTGGCTTCGGGAAACGGGTTCATTGGGACCACTGCAATGTCGAGCTGTTTCTCAAAATAATCGACCACACTTGCGTTGGCGATGATTTGACCCGAAATAAAGATGCGTTTAATCCCTTCAGTAGTGAAATTGAGGGCATAGTGTTCAAAGGTGCGTTCGATCTGCCGGACCAGTCGCTCCATGGCGGGCATGACCATCTGAAAAACCTGATTTTGGCCTGGTTGTTTATCAACCTTGGATGATGACGGGGATGCGGAGCTTACGCCGATGAAATCGAAGAAAATTTCCTGCGACTTGGGATGAACGGAAACAGATTCCGGTTGCCCGGTAATCGCAGCGTCACCAGCACCGTTCGCATTCGCTTGTCGCCAGGGGTCATTTCGAAGCAGTGCGCTGTTGATGGCATCGACCATACTGCGCATACCGGCTTTGATGCCTCTTGATAAGATCAGATTTCCCCTGTTGTAGATGGCAATGCGCGACCAGTCCCTTCCGATGAAGAGACAACATGAATCGTCTCCGGGGTGGGATATGATCTGCCTGCGGAACAAATTCTGAATAGCGAATGGAACGATGGTGATACCCGTTAGCGGATATCCTATTTTTCGAAATGCATCCCGGAAGTTAACGATATCAGATTTGGGCGCCTTGAAGGCCAGTACTTCGGTTTTTTTGACGCCGCCTTCGGCAATGTCACCGATGATCTCATAATCCAGAATTTCCGTGGTTTTATCAAATGGGTTTTTTTTGGTGAAGGTCCAGAATATCGCATTGGCCACCTGTTTACGGGGCAGTTTGGGAATCCGTATGCAACGTGTTTCGACTTTGGCTGATTGAATGGCCCCCCAGATATCGTAATGGGAGACTCCCTCGCAGAATTGATCAAGGGCCGCTTTCAGCGGTTTGAGGATTCGTTCGTCGGTGATCGACACGGTGGCGTTAAACGGCACGTCCAGGTAATCCGTCAGGACAACGCTTTTATCCGATCGAATGACTTTGGCCAATCGGATGTGGGTGTGACCGATATCTACGCCAATGATCGTGCGTCTTTGAAAGGCCGACGGCATCAGGCGGGGCAAGCTGGTTCTTTGCGGCACAGCGGAATCGGGAGATTGAAGTGGGGAATCATCGTCGTGTTTGCGGATCAGTTCAAGGAGTTTCTCGGTGGAACGAATGTCATTTTCTCTCTGGGCCAAGGCAGAACTCCTATCCATGGATCGCGAATTCAATTGACGCCTGGGTTGTTCACCAAGATTTTTTGGCCTAAAGTGCCTAATTTGTCAAGGAATATTCGATTATGGGTCTCACTTCACCTGCCGGTATGATTCGACAACAAAACCATATCACGTTTGAGGCACCGCTGGCCATATGACCAGGGCCACAAGCCGAGGCATATCGGCCTTGATCATTGACGGCCGGCGGTGTTATCGTAGACCGACCCACCAGGTAATTGGCTACAATTTCAAAATTGGATCGGAAACGCTGGGCTATTCATCGATGAGTTGATTTTAGGAAATGGGCAAAGAGCAGTCTAAAATAAGCGAGTTGAGCCGAAGATCGGCCATTACCGACCATATGGTGTTAATCGGATTCGGTCTGGCAGTGATCTACTGGTTGCTCGACTCGTTTCTGTCCATATTCCTGTCCTATGATCATTTCCTGGAAAAATTTCTGGGTATCGAACTCGATGATGTTTGGGGACGGATCGTGGTTTTGTGTATGTTCGCGATATTTGGATCACACGCCCAATTCACCATCAACGAAAGAAAACTGGCCGCCGAAAAAATGGAGCGCGACGCGGCAACCCGCGAAAAATTCAGCAGGCTGCTGTCGCCCGATTTGGCCGAGATGGTGGTCAACGGTGAGCTGAAGGTCGAAAAAGGCGGGGTAAACCGCGTTGCCACGGTCATGTTCGTCGACATCCGCGGGTTCACCACTCTGAGCTCCAATACCAAGGCAGCAGATATCCTGCAACTGCTCAACGATTACTACGAGACCCTTGTCGATATCGTCTTTCACCACGAGGGGACCGTGGATAAATTCATGGGAGACGGCATGATGGTGATTTGGGGCGCTCCTGTCAATCATCCCGATGATCCGGCGCGTGCAGTTCAGGCCGGTCTGGACATGCTCAAAGCACTGGAGGAGTTCAACTTCGACCGCATTTCCCGAGGTGGTTCGGCCATCGAGGTCGGCATCGGCATTAATACCGGTGATGTCGTGGCAGGGTATATCGGATCCAACCGCACCATGAGCTACTCAGTGATCGGTGATGCGGTCAATATTGCATCCCGCCTCTGCTCTGCCGCCGGCCCCCGCCAGGTGTTGATCTCTGAATATACCCATCATATCGTTCAAAACCAGTTTGCGGTAACCCCTATTCCGCCGGTGCATGCCAAAGGCAAGGCGCATACGATAAAAGCCTACACCGTAACCGGACGAACTGGATCGGCTTAAATGAGAATCGGAACAGGATATGATGTTCACCGCTTGGTTTCGGGAAGGCCGCTCATCCTTGGTGGTGTCGAAATTCCTTTTGATAAGGGGCTTTTGGGACACTCGGATGCCGATGTATTGACCCACGCGGTTTGTGATGCGCTGCTGGGGTCGCTTGGAATGGGGGATCTGGGGCGTCATTTTCCGGACGATTCAGATGCCTACAAGGATATCAGCAGCATACGGCTTCTGCAGCAGTGCGTCGAGCTGATGCGGCAATCAGGCTACCGCCTGGTCAACCTCGATGCGACCATTTTGGCCCAGGCCCCGAGAATTGCGCCCTTCAAAGCCGAGATGGAGGAACGTCTGGCCGTGGTCTTCGGCGTCGACAGGCAACTGGTCAATATCAAAGCGACGACAACCGAAGGCCTCGGCTTTATCGGCAGAGGCGAGGGGATGGCTGCCGAGTGCGTTCTGTTGGTCGAACGCAAATAGTCCGACGCCCAAAGGCGTTGAGTTCCTGCCCATCCATGACCGGTTTACAAACAACAATTTACGCTATAAATTTTTACGGCGGTGGGCATGGTGCGCATCGCCGGTTTTTTCGACATTTGCCGGGCGGTACGGGGTCTGGTATCAGGGGCTCTCGCGAAAACAGATCAAATTTTCATGCGCCGATGCATCCAGGCAGGCGCCTAACCATCGCGAAATGTACAAATATCTTCACGCGAACCCTGAGCGGATCAGGGAGGATAACGGGCAAGCTATGACAGAATTCAAACTCGTATCGGACTTCATCCCCAGAGGCGATCAGCCCCATGCCATTGAGATGATCAGTGCCGGGCTAACCGAAGGGGTGAAGGACCAGGTGCTGTTGGGGGTGACCGGTTCGGGAAAGACTTTCACCATGGCCCATGTTGTGGCCAAAATGAACCGTCCGACCCTGGTCCTGGCTCCCAACAAAACCCTTGCGGCCCAACTCTATCATGAATTCAAGCAGCTCTTTCCTGAAAATGCCGTCGAATATTTCGTGAGTTATTACGACTACTACCAACCCGAAGCCTATATCCCCACCACCGATACGTATATCCAGAAGGATTCGTCGATCAATGAATTAATCGACAAAATGCGCCATTCGGCGACACGCTCTGTGCTTTCGCGGCGAGATGTGCTCGTCGTCGCCAGTGTGTCTTGCATATTCGGATTGGGAGCCCCTGAGGACTATCTCGACATGCGGGTCGACCTTGAGGTCGGAGTGGAGGTCGCCAGGGACACGCTGCTGCGCGATCTGGTGGCCATGCATTACAAGCGCAATGATGTGGATTTCCATCGCGGCGTCTTTCGCGTAAGGGGCGACCGCGTGGAGATATTTCCGGCATATGAGGAGAGCGTCGCCCTGCGGATCGATTTTTTCGGTGACCAGATTGAGTCCCTGCAGCAGATCGATCCCCTCAGGGGGGTGGCGCAACGCAGCATGCCGTCGGTCACCATTTTTCCGGCGAGTCACTATGTGACCTCGCGGACCACCCTCAAGCGCGCCATGCAGACCATCCTCGATGAGTTGAAGCTGCGTGTTGACTGGTTCCGTGACCAGCATCAATTGATAGAAGCCCAACGCATCGACGAGCGCACCCAATTCGATCTGGAGATGATTCAGGAACTCGGTTATTGCAACGGTATAGAGAATTACTCGCGCCATCTCACCGGCCGCAGTGAAGGCGAACCGCCGCCCACCTTGTTGGATTATTTTCCAAATGACTACCTGATGTTCATCGATGAAAGCCATATCGCCATCCCACAACTGCGCGCGATGTACAAGGGGGACCGTTCCCGGAAAGAGACACTTGTGCAATACGGATTTCGGCTTCCTTCAGCCTTGGACAACCGGCCGCTGCAGTTCGAAGAGTGGCGCCAGCGGGTCAACCAGGTCGTCTATGTTTCCGCGACCCCTGCTGAATACGAAGCGGAAATGTCCCAGGGCGTCGCTGTCGAGCAAATCGTTCGGCCAACAGGGCTGGTGGACCCGCAGATCATGATCCGAAGCGCGCAACACCAGGTGGATGATCTGCACCAGGAAATCGTCCACTGCGTGGAGCGCAACGAACGCGTCCTGGTGACCACCCTTACCAAGCGCATGGCAGAAGATCTGACCGAATATTATGCGGATCTGGGTATCGCTGTCCGTTACCTGCATTCTGACATTTCAACCCTTGAACGAATGGATATCATTCGGGACCTTCGCATGGGAGCCTTCGATGTGCTCATCGGCATCAACCTGTTGAGGGAAGGTCTGGATATACCCGAAGTGTCCCTTGTGGCTATCATGGATGCGGACAAGGAGGGGTTTCTGAGATCGGTTCGTTCTTTGATACAGACCTTTGGCCGTGCGGCGCGAAACGTTCGCGGCAAGGTCCTGCTTTACGCCGACACCACCACCCGATCGATGTCCGTTGCAATTGGGGAAACAGATCGTCGACGTAAAATACAGGAACGCTATAACCAGAAGCACGGTATCCAGCCCCAGTCGGTGCAAAAAGAGATCATGCAGTTGTTTGAAGCGGCATATACACCGGATGGGGGCGCTCCGGGTGTCCATGAGTCCGAGTCTGAATACGGAGAGATTGACAATCTGGAAGCTGCCATCGAGAGGTTGGAAGGAGAAATGTTGCAGGCCGCCAGGGACCTCGAGTTCGAAAAGGCGGCCGGTTTGAGGGATCGCATCAAGCGACTGCGGCAGCAATTGCTGCTGGAGTTTTGAAAATATGAACATGGCGGATAATAACGTACATAACGGATTTGAGAACGAAGTCGATCCATTGTTGCAGCAGGTTCGCAACCTGAGCAGTTCACCCGGCGTCTATCTTTTCAAGGATGCCGGTGCAAAAATTCTCTATGTGGGTAAAGCCAAAAACTTGAAAAAGAGGGTGCAATCCTATTTTCAACCGGGCCGGCCCCACGACAACAAAACCCGTGTGCTGATGACCAAGGTGGCCTCATTCGATACCATTATCACCCATACGGAGCAGGAGGCATTGATTCTCGAGGCCAACCTGATCAAAAAACATCGCCCCCGCTACAATATTCATCTCAAGGATGACAAACGGTATCCATTTTTGCGGCTTGATGTGACCCAACCATTTCCAAATCTGCACATTGTCAGAAAGGTACAGGAAGACGGTGCCCGCTATTTCGGTCCCTACGCGTCCAGTGCCGCCGTACGGCAGACCTTGAAGTTCATCCACAAGACTTTCAAATTGAGAAAGTGCAGCAACAAGAATTTCGCCGGTAGAACCCGACCGTGCCTCAACTACCAGATGGGACTGTGCATGGGACCGTGCTGCAATGATGTCGCACCAGAGAAATATGGCGCCATCGTGGATGAAGTTACTGCTTTTCTGAGAGGCAGGACGCCGGATTTGATCCGCAATGTCAAAAAAGAGATGACAGCTGCGGCGGATCAACAGGCCTATGAACAGGCGGCCATGTTCCGGGACAAAATGAAGGCTCTGGAAAAGACCCTGGAAAAGCAAGTTTCGGTCACCTCGGATTTCAAGGACCGTGACGTGTTCAGCCTGGTGTCGGACGAAACGGTTTCGGTGGTGGCCATGCTGCGCGTTCGGGGCGGGTTTCTGTTGGGAGGACGGCAGTTTGTTTTTGAATCCGCCGTGGGGGACGACAGCGACAGCATGAGTGTTTTCCTGCGGCAGTTTTACGAAGCGCAGCAGGAAGTTCCCGGTGAGGTTCTGGTCAATCACCTGCCGCTCGACCAAGGCTGGATCGAAACCCGTCTTCAGGAAAGACGTGGGGCAAAGGTCAACCTGCTCAGACCCCAACGCGGTGAAAAATTGCGTTTGATCAGGATGGCAGTTGAAAACGCCAAAAGAGGCGTTGCAGAGCATCTTGAAAACGTGTCGACCCATCGGGATCTGATGGACCGGCTGCAGCGCCGGTTGCGCATGGAAACCTTGCCGCGGCGGATCGAGTGTTTCGACAACTCCAATTTGTCAGGGGCGCTTCCTGTGGCGGGCATGGTGGTCTTTCGGAACGGCCGACCCATGCCGGACGCCTACCGGCGCTATAAAATCAAAACCAGCGGAAAGCCTGACGATTATGCCCATATGGCGGAGGTGTTGTCACGTCGGTTCAAAAAGGGAAAAGACACCGATATCCTGCCCGATCTGCTTTTGGTGGATGGCGGCAAAGGACAATTGAACATCGCCCTGGCTGTGGTGGAAGGGCTTGGATTGTCGGGTCGTTTTTCCATCGCCGGCATCGCCAAAAAAGATCAAGCGCGCGGGGATGAAGACGATAAACTCTATCTTCCGCGGCGATCCAATCCGGTTCTGTTGAAGAAGGATCCGGAGCTGCTGCTTTTTTTACAGCGCATACGCGACGAGGCTCACCGGTTTGCAATCGGTTACCAACGCCGCCGCAGGGCCGCCAGATCTATCACATCGGTATTGGACGCTATCCCGGGGATCGGCCCCAAACGCAAACGTGCCTTGCTGGACCGATTTACAAGCGTGGCCGGCATAAAGGGCGCAACAGATGAAGATATTGCCACTCTGCCGGGTGTCTCCCTTCAAATGGCGCAACAAATCCTTGCTGCAATATCGAAATCCGAAAATTGAGCCGTCATTCAAAAAACGACATCTGTTACGGGCTAAAAGCTTTGTTCGAGAAAAAAAAGGGGGCGCAGGTGGCAAAATCGAAAGCTGAAAGTTGAGGTCGTCATTCGGCAAAACGGCATATGTTGCCGGCTGAAAGCTTGGTTCGAAAACGAAAAAAGGGGCGCCTTTGGCGCCCCTAAGAAGATGCTAATTTAAAACGGATCCGGATCGATTACAGCAGGTCGGCAATGGCCGCCTTTTCATCCACCAGTTCCTTTTCCGTGGCTTTCATCCTTTCACGACTGAAATCGCTGATTTCCAGACCGCTGATCTCTTTCCATTCGCCGTTTTCACAGACAATGGGGAAAGAGTAGATCACGTCTTCATCAATCCCATATGAATTTCCGGCGCTGTGGACGGCCATGCTGACCCAACGGCCTTCTGTGCCCAGCGCCCAGTCCCGCATGTGGTCTATCGCCGCCGAGGCAGCGGATGCCGCGCTGGAAGCGCCTCTGGCTTTGATAATGGCTGCACCGCGTTGTTGTACGGTGGGGATGAAATTATCGACATACCAGGTCTCATCCACCATCGCTTTGGCGGGCTGGCCGTCCACCGTGGCAAAGCTGATATCCGGATACTGGGTGGCGGAGTGGTTGCCCCATACCACCATCTTTTCGACTTTGGTGGTGTGGCTGTTGGTTTTTTCAGCCAATTGAGACATGGCCCGGTTATGATCGAGGCGCATCATGGCGGTGATGTTTTTCGGATTGAGATCGGGCGCATTTTTAAGGGTAATCAGAGCGTTGGTGTTGGCCGGGTTGCCCACTACCAGCACTTTTACATCGCGACTGGCCTGGTCGTTCAGGGCCTTGCCCTGAACCGAGAAAATCTCTGCGTTGGCTTTGAGCAGATCAGAACGTTCCATACCGGGTCCACGGGGTCTTGCCCCAACCAGGACTGCATAATCAGTATCCTTGAAACCGACATTGGGATCATCGGTGGGCACGATGCCGGCCACCAGCGGGAAGGCACAATCCTTGAGTTCCATAACGACACCATTCAACGCATCCATGGCCGGTGGGATTTCGATCAGTTGCAGGATGACCGGCTGGTCTTTTCCCAGCATATCACCGGCGGCGATGCGGAAAATAATCGAATAGCTGATTTGCCCTGCGGCTCCTGTGACTGCGACACGTACGGGTTTCTTCATTTGCTGTCTCCTCAATTGATTGAAATTAGTATTTATTAACCCCTCTTTAAATGGTACTAAACCAAATGAAAGGCAACTAAACTGACATATGTCTAAATAAGTGTCAACTGTGATGCACAGATTAGTCGCCATCTCTGCCGGTTAAAAATAAAGGCCGGTTGAACATTGGATTGCGGATGGCACGCAAACATGATTAATCTGGTAGATTATTTAAATAACTATTAAATATTGACTTCGTCGATGCAGGCAATGTAAAACATACAAGGCCGAAAACCAGATGGCCCTTATCATGCAGGGCCAAATTGCCGATAATTCGTTTTGATGGAAAAACTAGGTTCTCGCCGAGCGGTCAAGCGTCGCTAGGGCTGAGCATCATCGATACCAGATAACTTAACCCGATACAGGTTGCAAGGCTATAAATGGACATCAAGCAGCGACTCAAATCCATGCTTCAGGAGGCCGAGATTTACCGGTCACAGGGTCTGATTAACGAGGCACACGGAAAATATAAAGCCGCTGCGAATTTCGTGAATTCCATTGATAACCTCAAAAACAAACAGAGTCTGCTCAATGCCATTTCGGATAAAATCAGCGCTTTGAGTGACACCCAGAAGAAGGTGGACAACGGTCCGACATCGCCTGAACTGTCCAAAAAGGCGCAGGATCTGATCAAAAATCTCTTTTCCTTTTCCGAGAACGTGGATGAGGATGGTGCCGCACTGGAAGGCGCGGTGGCGCTGGCCAAATTCGGTCAATTCGATCGGGCCGTCGATGAGCTCACCGCGCTGCTGCCCAAGGAGAACCTGCGCGTGGATGCCGCCAAGAATATATTGCGCTGCCACCTGGCCACCAGTGCCACAGAAGAGGCGGTCAATACCTACCACAAGTGGCATTCGGAAGACCTCTTTCAGCCCAACCAACTCGAAATGGTGCGGGTCTATCTCAGCGACGCATTGCAGAACAAGGGGATTGAAGCTGCCTTGCCGTCGCCTCTCGGAGAAGAAACGGCCGCGGTTCAGGCATCCGAACCCAGCATGCAGGGGGGGGAGGAGAATGAAGAAGAGTTTCTCGACATCACTTCGATTGGCATTACCTTTGAGACCGGTCCACGCAAAGGCAAAATGGTTGAATTTGATGTTAATTTTCAATCCGGTAACATGCTCAGCCTGATCATTTCCAAGCAGGAACAGGACATGATCGAGGATCTGAAAGCGGGAATGGAGCTAAAGGACATCCAGTTCTATTCACCAATAGCGATTTTTAACGGTGCAGGTGTTGTGGCATCCAAAACGAAGATTAAATCAGGACCCAAACAGGGCGATCATTGCCTGGATATTCGAATAAAGAGCAGTTGAGGGGGCGCGGAACCACAGGTGCGACACTCATACTGCAAAAAGAGATGCCGCCGGGAGCGTCAACTAAACCACTGAACAAAATATTTTCGGAGCCCTTACTTTATGGCGATTTTTAATTTAAAGAAGCGACTGATCGAATGCAAGGTAGTCTACTACGGACCTGGTCGATGCGGTAAGACAACCAACCTGGAATATATTTTCGCCCAGTATAAAAAACAGGTTAAAGGAGAGATGGTTTCGATCAACACTGAAGGTGATCGGACCTTGTTTTTCGACTTTCTCCCCATGGGGCTGGGCCAGATCAGGGGCTGTGACGTGCGGGTCCAGCTTTATACCGTGCCTGGACAGGTGAAGTACAGTTCCACGCGGAAATTGGTGTTAAGGGGTGTGGACGGTATCGTATTCGTGGCGGATTCGCTGGAGGTGCGCAGGGAAAAAAACATGGGCTCCTTGAAGGATCTTCAGGCCAATTTGAAAGAGTACGGCAAAAGCATCTTCAAGGTGCCGCTGGTGATGCAGTACAACAAAAGAGACTTGGCAGATCAGGGCATACCGTTGATGCCGATCAACCTAATGGAAAGAGACCTGAACCGTCAGTTGAAGGTGCCGTCCTTTGAAGCCAGCGCCGTCACGGGCAAGGGGGTTGGTATCACCTTAAAAGAATGTTTGAAGGGGACCCTTAAGGCCCTTCAAAAAGAATTCAAATGGGCACAATAAAAGCATGATGCGGGAAAACGTCGTACTAGCGGGTAGTTTGAAATTCCTGGCACTTGGCGATATATTGCAATTGTTGGGAGCCAATTCGAGCACGGGCGTATTGCGACTGATCAGCCGCTACGCCACCGAGCCCGGATTCATCTATTTTGAGGGTGGAAACCCAACAAACGCATCATGCGGAAGACTCATCGGTCTGGATGCCGTCTATTCCTTATTTGGGTGGACGGACGGAGAATTCGAGTTTTCAAAAGAGAAAATTTCGAGCCAGCGGGTTATCACCAA
>JBNLAV010000120.1:0-1791 GCA_050302315.1 Desulfobacteraceae bacterium | reverse complement strand
CCAGCCGGCTGAGCATTAATACGTGTTTGTTGATGATCAAGGTGACGTCGCCGTCATCGGCTTCCACGGTGACATGGTGGCCTTCCCGCAGCAGGGCGACCTCCACGTCGGCGGCCAGAATGAAATTGGCGATGGCTTTCTGGGACCTAGCCGTCCGCCGCACCACCGTGGTCCCAACGATCTCGGCAACAGTGCCCACAATGGTCTCGACGGTGACCTTGTCGGTGGGAAAGACCATGTCGTAGAGGGAGGCGTCCCACGGATCGTTCTGGTTCAGGATGGTTCGCACCCAGGCCACCCGGTCTTCCTCCTGCTTGTAGATCAGCTTGGTGGCTTCCGGTTCCGAAACCTGCAAAGATGCGGTGGCCGCGGCGACACGGCTTTTCATGTCCGCGATCAGGCATACGCGCAGGACATGGCTCAGATCCCGGGGGATCAACTGACCGGCCAGCCCGTTGAATACCAGATTATCATCGCCCTGCATGCGGGCCAAGGCCAGTCGCAGGTAAGCGATGGATCGTTCCCGTTCGTGGGTGATTTTGTTGAATACCGACGGACGGGCTGAAAAAGCGCGATCGATCTTGGTCTCGGGTATGGACGACAGTCGGCCGGCCTCGGCGACCAGATCTTCATCGGCGACCAGTTTGTACCCGGTGCGCTGGAGAAGGGCCTGCAGCACCGGTTCGTCATTACAGAAGGTGCCGCTGAAAACAGTAATCACTGGCATGATAATCTCCCGTTCGATTGCATTGGTTGTTGTTGCCGGTGCTCTATTTTGAGCTGCCGCATATAAAAATGCGCGTTACGCATTAAGTTAATTTATTGTCCCGATCATATTCAATATCTAATTTTCCACCAGTCGGCATTCGGTTAACAGCGGGCAAATCTCTTCCCGGCTTTCGCGGTGTGCATCTGCATGCACGCTGTTGATCGCTTTTTCCATGGTCGCAAAGATGCGGTTCTCCCCGATTTTTTCCGGCAGATGGGTTCGCTTCAAGACCGTCATGACCGCTTCATTGACGCCGCTCAAAGAGATTTCCACACCGGCGCTGCGGATGCGGTCCACCAGCAGGGAGAGCGCCTCTTCACCCGAGGCATCGATATCGTTGATGCCGTTGGACACCAGGATGATGTGTTTCAGCTCTTTTTTGGTGCGCATGATTTCCATCATCTTGTCTTCCAGGTAGCTGGAATTGGCGAAGAACAAAGGCCCGTCAAAGCGTACCATGGCGACGTGGGCGCATTCTTTCAGCCCGTGGGTGGTCACGCAGCGCAGGGCCTGGTCGGCGGCCCGGGCCAGTGAAACCACTGTGGGCCGCATGCTCTTGTACAGGAACACCAGCAGGGACAACACCACGCCGATCATGATGCCTTTGTCCAGGTGGGGGGCAAACGCCAGGGTGGCCACAAAGGAAATAATCGAAATGGCACCGTCGTACCACTTGGCATGCCAGGCATGCACGAAGCCGGAAACGTTGACCAGGCCGATGACCGCCATCATGATGACCGCCGCCAACACCGACTGGGGCAGGTTGTACAGCAGGGGGGTGAAGAACAGCAGCACGATGACCACCGTGAGGCTGGTGAAGACGCTGGATAATCCCGAAACGGCGCCGGCCTGCAGGTTGACCGCCGACCGGGAGAAGGAGCCGGAGGTGGGATAGCTTTTCCCCAGGGCGCCAAAAATATTGGCCAGCCCCTGGCCCACCAGTTCCTGATTTGGATCCAGGCGTTGCCCGGTTTTGCCGGCCATGGCCTTGGCAATGGAAATGGCTTCCATGAACCCCAGCA
>JBNLAV010000119.1:0-50189 GCA_050302315.1 Desulfobacteraceae bacterium | reverse complement strand
AAAGCGCCCAGGGTGTGCAGGACCGCCAGTAGCGGCAGAGAAAGGAACCCCACGCCCCAGGACGGCCAGGCATTGTATCCCCAGTAGAGCAGGCCGGTCACCATCTGAAACGGCAGAAGAAAAGCTGCAAGGGAGAGATAGGTCAGTCGCTGCAGTGGATTGTGCTTGGCCTCTTTGCGCTTGGGTACCGGGTGGGATTCACCCCGAAAGATGCCGTATGCGTAATAGCGCGCCACCGCCAGCATCTTCCGGGTGGTGGGAGTGTATTGCTTCCATTCTCCGGTGGTCAAGATCCAGAAAACGAAGAAGGCAAAAGCGATCAACCATGTCAGACCCGCAAAGTTGTGGATGGTCACCGCGCGATGAAACCCGAAGAGCGTAAATCCCTGGTGCATCTCGAAGCCGGTGAGCAGCAGGATGATGATCAGCAGTGCCTGAAGCCAATGCCACAATCGCTCATACCGCGAATATAGATAGATAACGACTTTGTTCTTCAACATGATTTAGGTCTCCTTCCGGCCGTTGGTGAAAATGCGGCCCAGCCCGTGCAGGCCGACCCCCAGCAGGGCGCCGATCACAGCCACCCAGCCGATCGTGTCGAGCCATGCCGTCCGGTCGCGTCCTGGCATGTACACGCCGGTAATACCGGCCAGACGGCCGTCGTCCCTGGTATGGCACTCGTTGCACGTCACCACATTGCCTTTGGGCGCCACCATGTGCGTAGTGGGGAAGTAGTATTTAGAGGATACGAAATCGAATTCGCCGGAGAACGGCTCCGCCATGGCTTTCATGCCCCGCGTCAGGGCATCGTTCCAATCCAGGGTCGCCCAATAGCCGTTTTTGCCGGACAAAAGGGGTGCCAGCAGTTTATTATGAACCTTGTCATAGGGCTGAACCCCCTTGTGCACCTTGAACGGAAATATTCGGGCGTCGGGATCGTCCGGCGATCCCACCGGGCCTGAGACGGTCACCACCTTTTGAGGATCGATGGTATCCTTGACCGTCATGGTGTCCATGGCGCCGTTGAACCAGGCGTACTGCGGAACCACGTTCTTTTCCCACGTCATCCGCCCTTTGATGGTCATGTAGTCGACGGTGCCCAGCGGACCCTTTTCCTTGTATTTCTTTCCGTCTTTGAGTTTGCCGCTCTTGGACCAGTCCCACGACATCTTGGTGGGCAGCACCCGGGCAAACTCAGGGATGTGGCAACTCTGGCACGCCACCTTGTCGGTATGATCGTTGGCCTTGTGACCCGATTCGTGGGGTGTGCTGCCGTGGCAGGACTCGCAGGTGATTTTCGACGTCAGATCGTTTTCGATCAGGCTTTTGCGATCCGTATACGCCGGCCTGGAGTAAATGCGCCCGGCGATGTGATGCTCCACGGTGGTATGGCAGCGGGTGCACTCGAAGTTCTGCCCGTCGATGCCCATGTGGACGTCCAGCGCCTTGTTGGGCTTGGATAGAGAGGAGTCCAGGTCGCCGTGCTTGACGCCGTCGCCGCCGCCGCCCTTGAAGTGGCAGCCACCGCAGTTCTGCCGGGTGGGCCGCCCGATGCTCTGAACGGCAGCCTGGATCTCGGACTGGAGTTCATCGGCAATATCCTTCTCTTCCGCATCGTCCGAAGCGGAAAACGCCTGGTAATCCTCAAATGCTTCCTCCCAATCCATTTTCTTCCGGGAGTGACAGACCAGGCAGTTGACGCCCTCTGCTTTGGCTTTCCATCCTGTATGACATCCGGAGCAGCCTTTGTCGTCCATCTTGTTGGTGGCCAGACAGAAGTTATTCAGCGAATCACCGGCCTTGCCCAATTGTTTGCCGTTTTCATCGGTGTGGCCGATCCAGGTCCAGTGGATGGTCTTCTTGAATTGGGCCTCGGCTTCGGAGTGGCATGTCAGACACGCCTGGGTAATCTGCTGCCCATTGGTGAAGGTTTGCCGCAACGCCGGATGCTTGGCATGATCGGAGGTCGTCCACGGCATCTGCGCCTTTGTCGCCTGGCGCGCCATGGTACGTCCGGATACCGGCTCATCGGACGCGGGAGTTGCCGCCGCCAGAAGGATCTGTGGCATCAGGCAGATTGCGGCTACGGCCATTATCCACCCAAACATCTGTTGCAACCATTTCGGTTTTTTCATCACTTTATCCCGGGGGCTTATTGGTTTCATCAGTTTTGCACAAGGCCCCGGAGCGGGGCCTTGTGCATTGGTTTGCGTTCATCAGCTCACTGGCTTTTTAAGTTCAAAGCTGCCGTCCTTATGGACGGTCATTTCTGCATCCAGGTAGTAGACGTTTTTCATCTCGGGCCGAAGATCCTGCACCATATAATAGGATTCGCCGCTGCGTGCGCCGGTGCCGCAGATAAAGATGACCGGACGATCGGTGGGCAGGGTTTTGATTTTGCCTTCCAAATCTTCCACCGGAATATTGACGGCCGTCCTGATGCTGCCGGTCTGGAACTCATCTTTATCACGTACATCGATCAGCATCACACCGGTGAGATTCTCCTTGACGATCTTTTTAAAAGCAGCGATATCGATGCTGCCCTCTTCCTGGCCGGCCTTCACATCCACCGGTGCGGCGCTGGCCACGGCCTTCTTCCAGGCAGGGTACCCTGCAGAGAAGACTTTGACATTGGTGTAACCCATGGCGATGGCCTTGGCAGCCGACTTGTGGCTCAGCTTGCACTTTAACCCGCCGCAGTAAAATACGATTTGTTTGCTCCTATCGCCGGGCAGTCGATCCTTGAACTTGTCGAACTGGGTATCGGGGATGGAGATCGCCGTGGGGATATGGCCTTTATCATATTTTTTGCGTTTGGGGCGGGCGTCTATCACCACCATATCCGCGCTGCTGTCGATCTGCTTTTTCACATAGTCAACCGATACCGAAGCATAATTGCCCTTCACTTTCATCCATGCCGGAAAGCCTGCGGCAAACACCTTGACGTTCTTATACCCCAACGCTTCGGCCTTGCGGGCGGACTTGTGGCTCAATTTGCATTTCAGCCCGCCGCAGTAATAGATCAGCAATGCGTTCTTATCCTTGGGCAGCAGGTCGGTCATCTTGTCGAACTGGCTGTCAGGGATGCTGACCGCCATGGGAATGTGGCCTTTGTCATACTTGGCACGCTTGGGGCGGGCGTCGATGATCATTACATTCTCGGCCATGGGGACCTTGGCATACTGCTGCACAAAGGCGACATCGACGATGTCATGGAACAGCCAATCCTGCACGGCAGCTGGTTGAGGTGTGGTCGTGGTGGTTGAACAGCCTGCCATCATCGCCACGAGCAGCAGGATGCCAACGAGGACGGGGGTGACACGGTACTTGGTTTTCATGGAACGCTCCTCTTGTTGATATGAATACCGGGCACGGAGTCTCCTCCGTGAACGCCTTATTTGCATTTAGCCGGTGTGGGTGAATCCGAACCGTGCGCGTGAAGATAAGAATAAATGTCCAGCAGCTCTTCTTCCCCCAGGCTTGACCACTCCCGGTCGCAGCCGAACTGGTCAAAATCCTTGCCATTAAAGACAGCTTCCCACTGGGCCATGGTTTTATCGGCAGGACTGATGGGCGGTGTCTTGGAATCCACCGCTCCCCGCTCGAAACACGCTTTATAGACCTTGCGATAGGTGTATTTGCCTTTGCGCTTGTTTCCCGGTTCTTCTGCTGCGACAATACCAACAAAGGTGACGGTTATAATTGCGGCGAGCAATGCGCCAACGATACGCTTGGTCATGTTACACTCCTTATTAAATGAATAACGACTCATCGTTTTTATGCCTGCCAAATAATCCAAACATTGATTCTGCAACCGATATGCCAACTTTTGCCCTGTGGCGATACGACTATATCTATCTAATTTTAATTCAGATAATCAAAACACCACCGGTCGGAGACCGAGGATGTTGCGGATCGCCCCTTAACAGGGTTAACACCTGCTGTTAACAGGTGATAACCCTTAACGCGCGATGGGCTCATGGGGGATAACGGTGGGGACGGTTAGAGGACGATAAACCGGGTGCACGCGTTGATGCGCATGGGGATGTTGCCGCCCGTTGTCAAAGCCTGGGGGAAGAGCGTTTGCAGTTGTTCGGCCACACCCAGCGTCTCGGCGCTCCGGCGACAGATGCTCAGATGAGCCCGGGTCAATACTTTCCCATACCGCTCCTGAAGGCCGAGCCGCACCCCCTCACCTTGAAGATAAATGGCCAAGGCAACATTTTTCCGTTCAGCCGAAAGGTGAAGCTGGGGTAGATGGGCACCGTGCTTTACTGAGGTGACCAGTACGCACAGGGTTTTTGGAGTCCTGTTTACCACCAGCAGATCACCCGATCATGACTGAAGATATCTTCCAGCAGCCGGTCCCAATCCACCGGGGCGGGCGAGACGTTGTCCAGATAGAGGCAGACGACTTTGGTGCCGCCCTCGCCACCCATGGCCGCAACCAGGGCGGCGATGGTCTCATCCGGTTCGCTGCGTAATATGTGTAGAGTGCCGGACATTCGTGGCTCCTAAATTGGAATGACCCAATCACAGGATGCAATTCCCGTCGCGAGGGCACTGAAGGGAAGGCAAGCCAGATGGTATCGCGCCGCCAGATCGCAGTTATCCGTAAAACATGGTGCGCAGGTGGTCAAAAGGGATCGCAGATCCCACTGCATCGCACAGTCCATTTTATGGCAGAGGCAGTAAAAACTCACTGCCGCACCATATTCTATCAGCGCCTGCCCACAACGTAAGGCGTCCATGAGACGGTGCGGATTCCTGAGCACTATTGCGATCTGTCGGCCATTTTCCATTGGATCCCTCATGCACTGGTACTGTCTGTCGAGTAGAGCAACCCGCGTGCCAACCACTTTGCGCCTTATAACGCTCTGTTATTTATATATAAATATTTTTCGGCAAATGCCTTGCTCCATAGACATGCCGTGGTTATGTTAACACCTGTTAACCGACCACTGAACACTCGGGAAAAAGTGCCATGGAACTGTCACCCTATTGGAAAACCATAGTGGACACGCTGCAAGACGGTGTGATGGTGGTGGACCCCAAAGGCATCATTGTGGCGGTCAACCCGGCAGCGGAAAATTTGACCGGCTATCGCTCCGATGAACTGGTGGGCCAATCGTGCCGTGTGCTCGACTGCACGGGTTGCCGGATCATTGGCAAGGGCAGCGGGAGAAAGTGGTGCGGACTCTACGCCCGAGGCGGCGTAAAGGCAAAACGCTGCACCATCACCAACAAAGAGCACCGCACCATCACCATCATTAAGAATGCATCCATCCTCTACGACGACGGCGGGGATATCATCGGTGCGGTCGAAACCATCAAGGATATGTCCGAAATCGTGCGGCAGCAGGAAGAAATTCACAGCCTTCGCAAGACGCTGCACCTGGATGACGGCTACCACGGCATTCTGGGCCGATCCCCCATGATGCAGGACCTGTTCGAGTTGATCGAAAACGTCTCCATGACCGACGCCCCAGTCCTGATCACGGGCGAAAGCGGCACCGGCAAGGAACTGGTGGCACGCGCCATCCACGAAGCCAGCGATCGTGGGGATAAGCCCTTCATCAAGGTCAATTGTGCGGCGCTCAATGAAAATCTGCTGGAGAGCGAGCTCTTCGGGCACGCCAAAGGCTCCTATACCGGCGCGGATCGGTCCCGCATCGGTCGGTTCGAGGCTGCCCACGAGGGCACCATCTTTCTGGACGAAGTCGGGGATATTCCCATGTCCACCCAGGTCAAGCTGCTGCGCGTACTGGAAGAGAAGGAGATCGAACGGGTGGGCGAACACAAACCCATCAAAGTCAACGTACGCATTGTCTCCGCGACCAACAAGCGTCTCGAGAAACTGATCGAGACCGGCGACTTCAGGGAAGATCTCTTCTTTCGCATCAATGTCTTTCCCATCCGGTGCCCCTGCCTGCGCGAACGCAAGGAGGACATTCCGGCCATCGTTCAAAGCTTCATCAAAACCAATGCGGCTAAGACCGGAAAGCGCATACTGGGGCTGACCCCGGGCGCCATGGAGAAGCTGGCCCAGTTCGACTGGCCGGGCAACGTGCGTGAACTGCGCAATGCCATCGAGTACGCGTTTGTCCTTTGTCCCAGCGGCGGGATCGACATTCGCCACCTGCCCCCCAAGATTGCACAGAGCTCCCCGGTATGCCCACCGCCCGAGTGCACCCCTGATCGCGACCGTCAGGAAAAGGCGGAGCTGTTGGAGGTGCTGCGCAGGACCAACGGCAACCAGTCTGAGGCCGGACGCATGCTGGGAGTCAGCCGGGTAACGATCTGGAAACGGATCAAGAAGCACGGCATTGACGTACAGCGGGAAATTCGAGGATAGAGGCGATGAGCTTGCGCAGTAAAATCTTAACATTGATATGGATACACTTCTTGGCGCTGTGGCCGGCGGCCTGCACACCGTCGGCCACTTCACCGTCCGGAATCCACCACATCGACGCCACCCGGGCCCAAGCCCTGATCGATCGCCATGCCGGCAGTTCGCAGCTCGTCATCCTCGATGTGAGAACGCCCAAAGAGTACCGGCAGGGGCATATCGCCGGCGCCATTCTGATGGACTTTCACCGTCCGGACTTTTCCCAACGGCTGCAACAACTCGACACCGCCAAAACCTACCTGATCTACTGCCACACAGGATATCGCAGCGGACGCACCGTAAAGATGATCGAAAAGATGGGATTTCAAACCGTCTACCACCTCAAGCGCGGCATCGTGGAATGGTACGCCGAGAAACTTCCCCTGGTCAGATCCTGACGGGCGGTCGCATCTTCCGGAAAGATAACGGATCGATTACCAAAAAAAAGTCTGCGGTATTTGAACCGAGATCATCTTCATCAGGATGTCTTTGGGACCGGTTTTACGCGCAAGACCTTGGTATGGGTTATAGGACCGAAAGATAAGAGCTAGTCTTCTTCCCATGAAATGCACTCGGTAGGGCATGTATCGATGGCTTCATCGATGCACGCTTCGTCGCCCCCCTCCGGCTTGACCACCCTGGCTTTTTCAGCTTCCTCATCGAACTCGAAAACATCCGGGCAAAGATCGGTACACGATTCACATCCCACACATTCGTCTTCGTCAATTACGACTCGCTTGGCCATGGTACACCTCCATTTACAAAAGGCCCGAGACTTCAGACCGTTGTTATCATCTCTTCCCGGTAGACCGGCTCCTGTGCCATAAGCGTTATTAAGCCTGTTTCTTCGCAAACTTGGCCGCGTTCAATCCGGCCACACATCCCTCACCCACCGCTTTGGCCATCTGCCAGGGAGGCCCGCACACGTCGCCGGCGGCAAAGATGCCGGGGACGTTGGTGGCTTGCTGCTTGTCGGCGGCAATATACTTCATCTCATTGTCGAGCATAATCCCCAAGGTGGTGGCCAGTTCCATGATGCCCTTGGCTCCCTGCTCGATGAAGACCCCGCTTACGTCGAGCCGCCTGCCATTGTCGAGCGTCAGGGTGCGGACCTCGTTGTCGCCTTCGATACGTTCGACCTTGACACCTGAATGGCGGATCACCGGACTGCTTTCCAGCTTGGCCCGCAGGTCGTCCGCCACTTCCAGGTTATCGTAGACCAGGTGAACCTTGTCGGCAATTTCCGTAAGTGTCAAAGCGCCGTCCACAGCCGCACTCTCTCCGCCGACAACCACTACTTCCTGGTCGCGGTAAAAGTTGCCGTCGCAATCCACGCAATAGGAGACCCCTTTGCCTAACAGCTCTTTTTCTCCAGGTGCGCCCAATTGCTTGCGTTGGGTTCCGGTGGCAATGATTAAGGATTTGGTCTGCAGCACCGCACCGCTTTCCACCTTGATCGTAAATCCTTTTTCATGGGTTTGAATGCTCAACACGTCCTGGTCCATGAATTGGGCACCGAAATTGGCGGCCTGCTGCCGCCCCGTTGCAATCATCTCTTCACCGCTGAGTTTGAATATGCAGCAAAAATTCTCAATATGGGCACTGTACAGGCTGCTTTTGGCTTCTTTGCCCAGTACCAATACGACAACCTTCCTTCGGGCTGCGTGGATTGCGGCCTGAAGACCGGCAGGCCCTGTACCCAGAATCACCACATCATACCGTTCGGGCGAACTCATCAATTCGTCTCCTTGCTTGAGGGGTTGATATTCCGACGCCCTATAATGGGTATGAATCATTAAAAATCAAGAATGGCCGCCAAGATCCCGCCGCTGCAGCTCAGCCGCCGTAGCAACAGATGAATTGTTGTCCCCAATGTTGCTTAGGCGCTGAAGCATTCCGATTTTTGCGGCATTGGGGTTGATTGGACCGCTTTAGGGAATTGACCGGCATCCAGGTTCTGTGTTAATGATTTAAAACTGCCGCAAATACTTGACACGGTACCGAATCCTGAGACGTCTTCATCCGGCGACACGATTTCGATTTCATACGCGCAGCTGCCTACACTTAAACCCGTCAGGCTTTGAGCACGGGAGGCTGTATGGACAAACAGACCGCAGGCCGGGGTCCGGCTTCGCGCAAATCCGGCTGGAAAAGATTCATCAAACCCGCTTTTTGGATCGTTCTGGGGATATTGATCGCATTTCCCCTCTTCAGCCTTTCCTACTACACCATGGTGCGAACTTCCACGCCCGGATTCTGTGCCTCCTGCCATGAAATTCAACCGGCCTATGACGAATGGAAAGCGTCCACCCATGTCAACAATGCCCAGGGGTTCGTGGCCGACTGCATGGACTGCCATCTGCCGGCGCCCCAGGACACCTGGGATTTCTTTTTTGCCAAAACCTATCACGGTCTCAAGGATGTCATTAAACACTTCACCCTCGACACCTATGATCGTGAGAAAAACCGCCAGGCGACCTACGCCTCCTTCAAAAATTCCCAATGCCAGAAATGCCATCGCAACCTGATGAACATTCCCAATAATCGCGGAGCCCGACTGGCCCACAAATCAACGCTGTATCCCATGCCCGGCATGGAAAAAAAGTGTGTCGATTGCCACCGCGACCTGGTGCACAACAAATCCGACACTTACCGGTATAAGCAATATCGCCCGCCCTACAGGGCGAAGGGTTTGCAATTCTGATTTTTGATGGTTCGAAGTTGATCCGCAGGATCTAAAGTACGAAGCATGCAAAAAGGGGGCATCATGAAGAAAATTGCAGTGTGGGCAATTCTATCGGTCGGAATTGCCGGAATGGTTTCCTTGACAGCGATGGAGACGGCGGCACAGAATCTGCCGAAGCACAAAGAGTACCGCATCGAGCGCGCCATGTCGCCGCAAGAGATCGCTTGCATCGAATGTCACCGTGCCGAAAACCCGGGACTGTTCGCCGACTGGTCCCAAAGCCGGCACGCCAACGCCAACGTCACCTGTCTCGATTGCCACATGGCGGATGAGAGCGACAAGGATGTGAGCAAGAGCCATTACAAGCAGTACGAGCAAAGCGGCAAGAAGTACGGCACAAAGGAGTACCGCGTGCCGGTTTCCGCCGTGGTAACACCCAAAGACTGCTCGCGATGCCATCCCGATGAAGCGCAGCAATATTCGCGAAGCAAACATGCCAACACCATGGAGATCATCTGGAAGATCGATCCCTGGCTCAACAAGGGCATGAACAGCGATTTCGAACGTATCAACGGCTGCTACCACTGCCACGGCACCATCTTGAAAAATACGGATGAGGGGCTGGATCCCGAAACCTGGCCCAACGTTGGCGTGGGGCGCGTCAATCTGGACGGCAGCCTGGGCTCGTGCACCAGCTGCCATACCCGGCACAAATTCTCCGTGATGGAGGCCCGCAAGCCTGAAGCGTGCGGCCAGTGTCACCTGGGACCGGATCATCCCCAGATCGAGATTTACATGGAGTCCAAACACGGCGATATCTACACGGCACATGGGGATGACTACAACTGGGATTCCGCACCGGGCACCTGGACCCCGGGGGTGGATTACCGCGGCCCCACCTGCGCTGCCTGCCACATGTCCGGCGCCGGCACCACCTTGACCACCCACGATGTGACCGAACGACTGGCATGGGAATCCCAGGCGCCGCTGACGGTACGCCCCAGCGACTTCAAACCCTTTCCGGCCAAAACCAACCACGCGGTCGAACGGGAGAAGATGAAGCAGATCTGCCTGCAGTGCCACGGCAAGACCTGGACCGAAGGCCATTTCGTCCAGATGGACAAGGCCATGATGGAGTACAACGATGTCTATTTTAAACCGGCCAAGGCCAAGCTGGATGAGCTGTATGAAAAAGGTCTGCTGGACAAGACCAGGTTCTTCGATGAGCGTCTGGAAGTGGAATATTACGAGCTGTGGCACCATGAGGGCCGCCGTGCGCGCTTCGGGGCTGCCATGATGGCCCCCGATTATGCGTGGTGGCACGGCTTCTACGAGTGTAAAAAACGCTTTTCCAACTTCATGGAAGAGGCCAACGAGCTGATCGAACACAACAAGAAGGCCTACAAGGCTGCAGACTGGCCCAACGCCACCGGAGACACCACCAAGCCGGCCGTGATCTTCGGAGACAAGAAATAGTCTCAACGCCCCTTTAGACCGTCGAACCCGCCTCTGTCCGGAGGCGGGTTTTTTTATGCGGTTTTGGTTATGCGATCCTGTTCCAATCCGCCGGATGAGGGGTGTGGCGGCGCACGACGGAAATGCATTTTAGCGCGATCATCCCCGACAGCCGATTGCGGCATGTATCCATGTGGCTAAATCCATCCCAAGTCCGCGGTTTGCCTTGATTTACTCATTGCGCGCCTTATGTTAGACCATTAAAGAGACGCTCGCAGGCAGGATTGGCATCCCGCAGCGTTCGGGTTAACAAACAAACCGGAAACACCCGTCAGAGGAGCCCCCAAATGACCGATTGCCAAAAGGAGATTGACGCTTGCACCATGGACATTGTGACCTGCCAGCAGATGAAAGCCAAAGTCCCGGAGATTGCGGAGAGGATCATCGCACACTGCCAGGGTGACGAGTGTTTTACCCACATCGATTATGAACCCATCCCGTCTGAGGGTTATGCGGTCGATATAATCGACAAGTTCCGGGAGCTTCTTTTCCCAGGTTACTTTTCCAAGGATGTGTTGGACCCGGCCAACATGAAATACAATCTGGGCCAGACCGTGTCGATTCTGTATGACATGCTCTCGGAGCAGATCATCCACCACATCCGGCACGACTGCCTGCGCTACGGTCAATCCTGCAGCCACTGCGAAGAGAGCGGCCAGGCCAAGTCGCTGGCCATCCTGGAATCGATTCCCGACATCCGCCGGGTGCTGGCAACCGATGTCCAGGCTACTCTGGAGGGCGATCCGGCCGCCCAGAGCCATGACGAAATCATCTTCAGCTATCCCGGGATCTTTACCACCATGGTCCACCGGGTGGCCCACCGGCTGCACGAAATCGGTGTTCCCCTGCTGCCGCGCATAATGAGCGAACATGCCCACAGCCTGACCGGCATCGATATCCATCCCGGCGCAACCATCGGCAAACGGTTTGTGATCGACCATGGCACAGGGGTGGTCATCGGCGAAACCACCCATATCGGTGAAAATGTGCGCATCTATCAGGGGGTCACGCTGGGCGCCTTGAGTCTGGGCACAAATGCAGGAGAAAAATTCCGTGGGAAGAAACGCCATCCTACCATAGAGGACGATGTCATCATCTATTCCGGGGCCACCATTCTGGGTGGCGACACCACCATCGGGGCCCGCTCGGTCATCGGCGGTAATGTGTGGCTGACCGATTCAGTGCCGCCGGATACGACGGTGATCATGGAACAACCCCGACTCATCATCAAATCGGCCAACAAAGAGGCCAAAGGAGCCTAACATGCGCATTTTCAATACCATCGAAGGGACCATGGGACGGACCCCCCTGGTCAGATTGAACCGCCTCTCTGCCGATCTCCCCGGCGAAGTTCTGGGAAAGCTGGAGTTTTTCAACCCCCTGGGCAGCGTCAAGGACCGCATCGCCACTTACATGATCGACGAAGCCGAACGCCGGGGGCTCATCACGCCAGATACGCTCATCGTGGAGCCCACCAGCGGTAACACCGGTATCGGCCTTGCCTATGTGTGTGCGGCCAAGGGGTACCGCCTTTGCCTCACCATGCCCGACACCATGAGTGTCGAGCGACAGAAACTCCTCAAACATCTGGGGGCCGAGTTGGTCTTGACACCCGGCGCCGAGGGGATGAAAGGGGCCATAGGAAAGGCAGAAGAGATCGTCGGCCGCAACGGCAACGCCTATATGCCCAATCAATTCGAGAATCCGGCCAATCCCATGGCCCACCGGGAGACAACGGCCCATGAAATCTGGAATGACACTGAAGGCCAGGTGGATTTTCTCGTATCCGGCGTGGGCACCGGCGGCACCATCACCGGTGTCGGTCAGGTCATCAAGGCCAAGAAGCCGAGCTTCAAGGCCATCGCCGTTGAACCGGCCGACTCGCCGGTCCTCTCCGGCGGGGAAAAAGGCCCCCACAAGATTCAAGGTATCGGCGCCGGCTTTGTTCCGGCGATCCTGGACCGCAGCGTGATAGATGAGGTGATCACCGTTACCAATGACGATGCCTTCGATACCGCAAGGCAATTGGCGGACCAGGAAGGCATCCTGTGTGGCATCTCATCGGGAGCGGCGGTCTGGGCCGCGCTGCAGGTCGCCAAGCGCAGTGAAAACGCCGGCAGGCAGATCGTGGTGGTCCTGCCCAGCACCGGGGAGCGCTACTTGAGCACACCGTTGTTCAGAGAATGAAGCGCGTCCTGATCGACGCCTCATCCGCCATCCTCTTGCACAAGGCGCGCCTCTTTCAGGAGATGGCGAACCACTATTGTGTGACCATGGTGCCCACCGTGTTCAGCGAAATCACTGTTGCGCACCACAGCGGTGCAGCCGTATTCCGCGAGGCAAGGAAGCGAGGCACCATTCGGGTGGCCGCAACAGAACCGCGTAGCGATCGGCCCGCGATTTCGTCGTCGTTGCACGCGGGTGAACGGGCAACCATCATGGCGTATAGGGAAGAAGGGGCGCATTTCATCATCATGGATGACGGCCGGGGTGCCAGGGCGTGCCGCGAAATGGATATCCCTTACATCAATGCGCTGCTATGCCCCGGCATACTCCATCTGTCCGGCAAAATCGATGGCGCATGCCGGCGATCCACTTTCGAGCACCTGAAAAAAATCGGCCGTTATGGCGACGGGATCGTCGCTTATGCTGAAAATGTCAATGAGGACGCATTGGCATTTTTTCTACCATAACCTTTTGATTTATCCTGTTAAATCCAGTAAAATAAAAATTCATTCATTAACTAATTGACATTTCGCTCCGTTTGTACCATTTATCCAGCAGCTTCGAACCTGCACCGACAGGTCGACGGCTGGGTTGTGCGATAAGCGGGCGCATGGCACGCGGATTAAACCAAATCCAACCCACCAGCTCATTGGGTGGTCATTGACTCCGTGATTATCTGAGCGTTTCCAAGCAGAATCTGATCGGTTCAACAACCAAATTACAATCGAAAACGCAAACAGGAAATGGTGTAATGGGTATTCAGGAACGAAAAGAGAGAGAAAAGGAAAGACGTCGCCAACAAATCATCGTTGCCGCCAAGAGGGTCTTTTCCGATAAGGGGTTTAACAAGGCAACCATGGAGGATATCGCCAAAGAGGCGGAGCTGAGTCCAGGCACCCTCTACCTCTATTTCAAGAACAAAGAGGAGCTTTACGCCTCCCTTTCTTTGCGCATATTGCAATACCTGCACATACGGGTATCCCATGTTCACAAAGAACCGGAAGTCAATCCGGTGGACAAGCTGGACGGCCTCATGGTGGCCATGTATGACGTGTATGATTTCGATCCGCTGATCATCATCAACATGTTTCATCTGCAATCCAGTGAAACGCTGAAGAATCTTTCTGAAGACCTGCTTCAGGAGATCAAGGACCTCTCCAAGAAGTCCATCGGGGCCATCGCCAGTATTTTCAAGGAGGGAATGGATGCCGGGGTTTTCGTCCAGCACCACCCCAATGCGCTGGCCGATATTTTCTGGTCCCTCTTTTCAGGCGTGGTGCTGTGGGAGGCAAGCAAAAAGATCGTAAATGAAAGAAAAGATTACCTCAAAGAGACCCTCAAAACTGCCTTCGAGATCTTCAAGGCCGGCATTGTGATCAGGCAGGGCTAAGATATCGAATGTAGATTATCGATCAAGGCACCGCAGAATTACGAAGTAAGGAATTATCACGCACGAAACGAAAAGGATCTTGCCGGACTCGTCCGGCAAGATCCTTTGACGTATCGTATGTCGTTAAGCGGCCTGCGAGGCACTACTCTTTCGGATGGCACTGGTTACAGCCGGTGGGCCCGGCGGGAAGCAGTTTTTCACCCAGAGACGCTTTTTTGGCCTCCATGGCTTTGTTTTTCTTCTTGATCTCTTTATGGCAACCGATGCACATGTCATGGTAGGCTTTTTTATAATACATGATCTGTTCGCCAGGATCTGTGTCCGGTTTGCCGTTTTCCAACTTGGGTGCTTCCGTCAACTCATGGCAGCCGGATGTGGTGCAGCTTTGAACGGCCGATGCATTGTCCCATTGGTGGTGGCACTCCTGGCAGGAATAGCTGAAATGGACGGCATGGGGAAAAACCACGGATGACCGCTTTGCCTCGTCAGCCAGAGGTTCGAGGGTGATCTCACCGAGCGGCACGCACATTTCATCGTCCGCAACCAGCATTGCCCCCCAAATCAGACTCAACATCACCACAGTTAACAACAACACAGACTTACGCATGCTTACCCCCTGTATCGGTCATCAGGATCGACGGCGCGGCTGCGGGTTTGTGGGATGCACGCCTTACCCGCCTGTCATGGCAGGCGCAACATCGGACCATTAGCATGCATCATCCCGACCGGGTCGTCCAATTTTAATGTCCCAATCAAAATAGAAGAGAGTCCTATAACTTGTTCCGGCTAATAATTCAATCAGAATTTAACGGCCTTAGGATATTGTCGCCGGGACGATCCATGCGGCCATTGCCATCGGCCGGTCATGGCCGGGGGATGAGAACGGCCCGTACAGCACCGCACTCGGTAATGGTGCGCTGTTCTCTCTGGAACCTGGATTCCTGCGCAGCGGTGACGATATCGACCACGGTGTGATAGCCTTTGACGGCCGTCTCGGAGCTCCAATACCACTGGGCACCGGTGGCGGGGAAATAGGGGGCTTTTTTGTTGATTCCGGCCAATTCATTGGCTGTGGGCATACGCCAACCGCGAAGGCCGCCGTGCTGAAGGGTCTGGACGTATTTGACCGCCTGATCATATGTCAGGCATCCGGCCAGCTCCTGGTGGGAATCCAGGATCGCCCATGTCAAACCGGTAGTGAGATCCTTGAACGTGCCGTCTCCATTTGACCGATACCGGGGCGAGCCCTTGAGCCGGGTTTCCACCACGGCTTTGAACTTGCTGATGCGCTGCCGACGCCGTTCCTGTTCCTCCCGGGCACGCTCAAGACGCTCCTGCTCCAATCGTTGTTTGGATTCGGTCTTGTGCCGCCGCAGGCTGATCCGGCGCTCCAACTCCAATCTTGCCATCAGGTTCTGGGCGTCTCCGGCATATTCGCTGTTGGGATTTTTCTTTAGATAACGCTCGACTTTCTGTATGCGGGCGAACAGGTCGTTTCTCGAATTGACCGCATATTGCTCCACAACGCTCCATTTTTGCTGGATCTTCATCTTTGCGCCAAGACGGGACAGCTGGGCCTCGATCTGTTTGCGTTGTGTGCTTTGCGGATGGTCTTTCAGATAAGCCGAAAACTGTTGATGGGCCTTGCGGTAGTTCCGCCCCAAGTCTTGTGCATCGTTGACCAGTTGGCTGTAATCGCGTTTGTCTTCGAGTTCGGTCTTGAGGGACTGGGCTTTCTCAGCGAGCTCGAGCCCCTTATAGGCGGCTATGAAATCGTCGGTATGCTTGATACAGCTCTGATAGCGGCCGATCTCCTCGCATGACTTTACTTCTTCTTTTAGGAAAGCCAGGTACTTTATGCCCATCTCGTTGATCAGCGTATCGACATCATTGCGGTATTTACCGCTGGGAAATTCTTGCAGGTACTGCCGGTACGCATTCAGCCGTTTGCTGAAATCGAGCATGGCCGCTCGTTTTAGCTCCTCGTAGTAGTATTGATCCAGAAGGTCTTTGATCTCCGCAATGGACTGGTTAATCTTCTCCGTGTGGCGGCTGTCCGGGTAAGTCTTGAGAAACTCCCGGTAGATCTCTATGGACTTTGCTTCGTACTGATCGTCAAACGGTAGAGCGCTCACCGCGAGGGTGGCTTGCTCGAAGTCCCGATCTTCGATGCTGTTTCGGGCCTCCGCTATACGCGATCGAATGTCCGCTTCATAGGCCGAATCGGGATACTTTTCCAGGTACTTGTTGAGCAGTTCGATCTTCTGTTCATGGGAGCCGGCATCATCGAGCTGTGCCTGAAGCTTGCCGTATCCATCAGAAATACTGCGATTGTCAAGAATATGGAATGTCGCCACCGTGATCACTGCGATGATGGCGAAGATGCCGACCGCGATCCCGACCAGTGACAGAAACGATATTTTCCTGCGCGGCGCCTGGGGTGCATGGGCCCGTTCAAGACGCACCAGGCGCTTATTGGAGATGGATTTGGCGGGCCGCGGCCGTTTGCCGCGAGCCCGGCCTCTGGGCTGGGGCGGCTGTTCCCCGGGTGCGGTGGCCTCATCCTTGAGTTTTAGGCTCTCCATCAACAGGTGCATCAGGGGCATCTTGATCTCACCATTGTCGGCCATCGCCAGCGGTTCGATGTCAATGGACGCATCATCCCAACTGATGATGTTGAAGGCCGCTTCGTTCCCTTTCAATTCATCGAACTCGGCGGCAAACAGATTTCCTTCCTGCAGGTGGAGCATCCCCACGCGATGACGAGACGTCACCCGGAGGGTAAAAGAGGATTTTTCCATTTCGGCCATTTGCAAAAAGGAAGGCAGACTGATGCCGTGAATCCGTCCGCCAATGTCCGCATGCATTTCCTGGAACGCACCGTGGGAAATCTCTTGGCTGACAAGGTTTTCCAGCTGAGAATAATCTTCGTCACTCATCCAGTCCGAGCAATACCCCAAATGGATCTCAATCTTTGACTTGTTGCGCCGCCACGGCCACAACGCACCATAGAACTGGCCTGTTTTAAGTTCCAGCGTAAAAAGGGCCTGGTCTTTCTGCGCCCCCCCTAAATATTTGACCACCGAGCTTTTGCGCAGTTTTCGCGGCAGGGCCTTATCAGCCGGCTTCACGGCGGGCCCGAAAAATTCCGAAAGGATCTCTTCCAATTCGGAAATGTTTTTATTGACGGCGGTGGTTTGGTAAAGGCTGCGGGATTCTTCGTAGAAGCGTTTTTTGATATCCGGCAGGGCATCGATCTTGCCGATCAGATCGATAAAGCCGTCCAGAATATCCATATTGGCCTTTAAATCCGCAATTTCATCGCTATCGCTGGTTAACACCTCTGCTACGAGCTGTTGATCCATTTGAGACCGTTCCTTGCGCTGTTTTGGAAAACGGCAATTAACCTGTTGAATGCTATCGCTTTTCAGCCAAACACTATAATGAAAAAAGCCAATGATGTCAAAGGCAAGATGTTGCGTGACACTTGGCTGTTTTTTTTATAAGGGAAGTTTGTACAAACAAGCGGATCGCTCCCTTCCACGGATAAGATCATGTAATGAGATACATTTGCAAACGACATAAGGGAACCGCTTCACCTGTCTTGGGAATGCAGCCGCCCAGGATTTAAATCCAACGCTTCCTGAAAGGAGATGATGCGATGTCGCAGCAGTATTATGAGCCAAAAGATCTGAAAGATTTTCCTAATATTACCGAGCATGCCTCAGCAGAGGGCGAAAAATTTTTTGAATATTACGCCCAAGCCACCGGTGCCGGGCAATTGTCCGAGCGAGAAAAAGCGTTGATCGCCCTGGCGGTGGCCACCGTGCGACATTGTCCCTACTGCATTGACGCGTACACCAACAAATGCCTGTCCCTGGGGGTGTCCAACGATGAAATGATGGAAGCCATTCATGTTGGTGCAGCTATGACGGCGGGCGATGTATTGGCCCACGCCACGCAGGTGCGCAAGATCATCAAGAAAAAGGAAATGTAAATCATGGAACCCAAAGAGCAGCTCGACCAATTGGCCCGTGTGCCCGGAGATGTCTCCTTTGGGGACAAGATCCAGAAGCCGTTGTTTGCCGAAGGCATTCAGATCCTGCAACTCAACGTGGGTCGACGCTGTAACCTGAGTTGCAAACACTGCCATGTCGAGGCGGGACCGGATCGACCGGAGTTGATGGATCGCCCGGTTTTCGAAAAATGCCTGGAGATATTGTCGGATCACGCCATCGATACCGTCGATATCACCGGCGGCGCACCAGAGATGAACCCCCACCTGCCCTGGTTTATCAAGGAAGTCAGCAAGCTCGATCGCAGGCTTCTGGTACGAACCAATTTAATGATCCTGCGTCAATCGCCTTTCCGCCATTTCCTCGATATCTATACCGATTACGGGGTGGAAGTGGTCACTTCATTGCCGGACTACCACCCCGAGCGTACCGATCGGCAGCGTGGGCAAGGGGTCTTTGAAGCGGTCATCGAAGTCATGAGAGAGCTGAACAAAAGGGGATACGGCCGGCCCGGCGGCAATCTGGTGCTGGACCTGGTCTATAATCCGGTGGGGGCCTACCTTCCCGGTTCTCAGGAGGCCTTGACCCGGGAATACAAGAGACACCTGGCCGATGAGAGCGGCGTCACCTTCAACCAGCTCTTTTGCCTGACCAATTGCCCGGTAGGACGGTACCTGGAGTATCTGGTGCGCACGGACAATTATGAAGACTACATGACCGATCTGATCAATGCGTTTAACTGGTCGGCCGTTAGCAGTGTCATGTGCCGCCACACCCTGTCCGTGGGTTGGAACGGCAAGCTGTATGACTGCGACTTCAATCAGATGCTGGAGATGCCGGTCAACCATGGAGCGCCATCCCACATCGATATTTTCAGCTTCGATCAATTGAAGTCCAGGCAGATCGTCATCGCCAACCACTGCTACGCCTGTACGGCAGGGGCGGGGTCTTCCTGCCAGGGCGCCCTGGAAAGCCGTTGATGGCCCCAGGGAACCGCAGAATATCGAACAAGGAATTTCGAACGTCGAGGGATTGTGTCGCTGCGCTCCATCATTTCATTTAATGGACCATCCCCTGCTTGGTCATTGTTCAATCATGCATGGGCGATACGGCTAAAAAAATCGCAGCACGATAAACGCAGTTGCTGCCGAGATCATGTGAAAGAGGATAGTGGGATAGAGGCTTTGGGATCGCTCACGCACCATGCCCAGTGTCATACCGAAGACCACTGCAGCGAGCACTCCCAGAGCTTTCTGCCAGTACGGCCCCTGCGCCTCATGGGCGCCGCCGAACAACACCAGAAGACAGATAAAACCGGCATAGATCAATGCGCTGGCGATATTGGGCCATGAGACAAACACGCGGGTGTCGCTGCGCTGAATTCTTGCCCCTTGGGTTAAGAGCCCATGACAGAGGCTGCGGAACAGCAACTCGGCGGCAATTGGCATGCCGATGATGCCCAGCGCCGCCATGTGCAACCAATCCTGCCCCATCACCAGCCACCGTGGCGCCCATACGCCGCCGGCCGTACCGGCCAGCATGGCCAGGGGCAGGAAAAACCACCACTTCATTCCCACCGGATAGATCCATCCGTACTGCCAGGATCGACAGGAAGCGATAAAAAGCAGCGCTACAATTGTAGCGGTGGTGACGGTAAGAATGAAACCGGTTTCAGGAAGGGTCCAGATCGGATCGACGGATTCGAGGCCGAGCCATTGTACCGGATTCCAATAAAATTTGATCAGATACCCGATCAACAACACCAGACCCACCAGGGCTGCCGTCATGCCGGAGCGATAGGCCTGCGTCCCTATGCCGGCCCGGCTCACGGCGTCCCTGCACGTATAGGCGATATCAGAGGGTGACAACTTGGTCCCGCTATCTCTGGGGGAACCGCCTATGTCCGCCGCACCGCCCCATTTGTTGTTCTGGGTGCGGCATTTGACCGCGGGATCGACGAAATTGAGACGTTCGTAGATGTCCTCGAGGGTAACCGGCATGAACAGGTCCATTTGACGTACCGTATAGGTGTTGGAACCCGTCTTGAGGAAAACGATTCCCAATCGGTTGCCGTACAGATTGTTCAAATGGGGCTCGATCTCATAGATCCCCATATCGGCTTCCACCACGGCGGCAATCCGCTTTTCGCTCAGGTCGACGCGCGACAGCTCCTCGATCCCCTTATAATCCGCGAAATCACTGGGTTTATAGAAAATCTGATCTATTTTGTGCAGGATGGTGACGGTGTAGGCCAGATAGTCTGTCTGGCTCCAGCGCCCCTCTTTTTTCAAAGCGATTTCGTCGCTTCGCAGATGGTCGATCACCCGCTGAATTTTACGCACCAGTTCCGGCGGCAGGGCGCAGAGTTCCTTGAGCTCCAGCCCAAGGGCGTCAATGACGCCTTCGTATCTCACCAGTGCAAATAGAATCCGGCGCTGCGTGCTCTCTTGCTTGCCGATACGGGCGTGGTTTAACAAGATCCAAAGCGACAGGATGGCGTCCAGATCGGGTTCGTTGGCGAAAATGTTCCATTCCCGCCCTTGCAGGTCCAGCCCCTTCATATACATGACCAGCGTCTGTTCACACGTGGACAGGGTAAAGGCTCGCACACAGCCCTCGTGATGGTCCAGGTTGTAGACTTGACGCTCATGATCCATGAAGGGTTCGCATTGGGCAACACCATCCAAAAAGATGGTGCCTCCGGGCGATTTGCGCGCAACGGACCCCGTCACCGCCAAACCGGGCTCAACGTGGACGTTCAAATTCGGCGCCTCAAGGCATATCAGAACGCGTTCGTCACCGGTACCTTTGATGGTGTAGCGTTCCGGCAGCTGACTGGGTAATTTGAAACGAGCGTTTTGCAAAGGCGGGGCGGGCGTTGCGTCAGAATCAACGAAGGCTGCTCCGTCCGCGAGTTGACGCGAGATATCATTATTTTTAGTAGCGCTCATTCAATCGTTCCATAAGCGTCAGATCCCGACAGATGCCGACCAGTCGGGAATCGGTCCAATACAATCTTACCGGGCGGTTAACCGCTTCACACTTCCAGTTCGCTCTTTGACTGGGCATCTGGATGGCATCAAAACTAATATGCCGGGTATCGTTCGTTCGGACAGAGTATCAATATCAGCCACCGGTCATCGGGTCAAGACTGATCCCTTTTCAGACGCTTCAGGTCATGCCGGCTGTCGAAATGCATTCGCTGCGGGAGCCGTTATGCATCAAATCCATTGAAATCACCACAAAAATTTGTTTTCTTAGATAAACTCACTCATCCGAATGAGGGCAGGCCCATAAAGCTGGCGGTGCGATCGAGGCGACATCAGCTTGGGCGAGTTGGAGCATTGCACCTGGAAGACAACTAAACATCCAGGATCTGTCTGACTTTGCGAGCCAATTCCAACGGCATGAAAGGCTTTTGAATGAAGTTGACGCCATTATCCTCCACCCCGTGGAGGATAATGGCGTCATCTGTGTAACCGGACATATAGAGCACCTTCAAATTCGGCAGCGCGGTACTGAGCCGCTTGGCCATCTGGGCGCCGCTCTCTCCTCCCGGAATGACCACATCGGTCAACAGCATTTCAATATCCCCACTATGGGCTGCCACAATACGATCGGCGCTCTTGGCACAATCAGCCGCCAGAACACAGTACCCGTAACCGGTTAGCGTTTCGGTTACCAGGGCCCGTACGATATCGTCGTCCTCCACCACCAGAATGGTCTCGGACCCCCCGTTCGTATCCTCCGCGGCTTGAAAGAAGGAAAATTCTCCAACGGCGGCCTCGAATTGCGGCAGGAAAATCTTGAAACTCGTCCCCATGCCCGGTTCGCTGTAGACCCAAATATGCCCACCGCTCTGATTGACGATACCGTGCACCGTGGAGAGCCCCAAGCCGGTGCCCTCGCCTTTTTCCTTGGTGGTAAAGAATGGCTCAAAAATATGCTTCTTGATCTGAGGCTCCATCCCGGTTCCCGTGTCGGTGATGGAGAGCAGGATATAGTCTCCCGGCAAGATACCCATGTGCCGCTTGGCATACTGTTCATCAACTGAAAAATTCGATGTTTCGATGGTCAGATTCCCGCCGCGGGGCATGACATCCCTTGCATTGACCGCCAAATTCATCAGCACCTGTTCAATCTGTCCGGGATCGGCTTTGACCAATCCCAGCTCCTGCGATAGACAGGTTTTCATTTCAATGTCTTCACCGATAACCCGCCGCAGCATCTTCTCAAAGTTTCCGATAACCTGATTGAGATCTATGGTGGTGGGCTGCAGCACCTGTTGCCGGCTGAACGCGAGGAGCTGCCCTACCAGATCGGCTGCCCGGCTGGCGGCGTCGTGAACCTGGTTCAGCCGGTGCAGCAGCGGACTGTTGCGCGCCTGCTGAAGACGCATCAGGTCGGTAACCCCCATGATCACCGTAAGAATATTATTGAAGTCGTGGGCGACGCCGCCGGTCAGCTTGCCGATGGCCTCCATCTTCTGAGCCTGGTGATATTGGTCCTCCAGTTTGCGCCGTTCCTCATCAATCACGATGCGGGTCAGGACGCTGGAAACCTGGTCGGCGACGCTTTGCGCTAGACGGACCTGGTCCTGTGAGAAGGAATAAGGCTCAGGGTCCTCATTCATGATCCATCCCACCGTCTTGCCATTGGCGCTGACAGGGGTCATGAGCACGGCGCGGGTTCGCCGCCGCCGAAAGAAATCCATAACCGTGGTGAATCGCGAATCCGCATCGATGTCCGTGACCATCACCGCTTGATTTTGCATCAGCAGGCCGGAGAACGCGGTGTGTTCCCCCAGTTCGAATCGATGGTCGATGGCAGAGGGCAATGATTGGTTCTCGCTCATATATTCCGCCACCACATCGGCCCGGTCTTCTTCCTTGTCGAACAGGATGGCCATGGACTGGCCTTGCTCGAAAGCACGCGCCAGCTCTTTACAGGCGATCGCCAATATAGCGTCCGCCTTTGTTTCCGATACCGACGCGGCGATCACGCGGTTCAGCAAGGCCAACTCCCCGGCGCGCCGCAGATTCTCCTGCTCCGAACGCCGACGCACCTCGATCTCCGAAGCCAGCTGCCGATTGATCTCCCGCAGTTCGCGTGTCCGATCCAGCACCCGTGCCTCCAGGTCGGCATGGGCCTGCTGAAGCATGGATTCGACTTGTTTGCGCTCTTTGATCTCCTGTTCGAGTTTCAGGTTTTGCGCCACCATCTGTCGCTGTAATTTGTGAACGCTGAGATGGGTCTCCACCCGCGCCAACACCTCATCGTTGTCAAACGGCTTGGTGATGTAATCCACTCCGCCGGCATTGAATCCCTCCACCTTCCTTGTGGTATCCGTCAATCCGCTGATAAAAATCACCGGTATTTTCCGGCTGAGGCGGTTTGCCTTGATCCTTCGACAGACCTGATAGCCGTCCATCTCCGGCATATTGATATCCAGCAGGATCAGATCGGGTAATTTGGCGTTGATGCTGCGCAGGGCGATGGCGCCGTCCGACGCTGGTCTGACGCGGTAGCCTTTCCCAATCAAGATGGAGGTGATCAGTTGAAGGTTGTCCGCGTCGTCGTCGACGACAAGAATCTCAGGAGGTTTTTGCGGTGGTGCGTCCATGGGTTAATGCGCTGGCTCCCGGTGCTGCATTCCTATCTCGGTTTCACCTTCTTGGGTACGCTGTATAGGCCGCGATGCCATCGAATCCCATTGGGAGAGAGGGTTCTCCGTCCAGGAGATTGGCGGATACCGGCCACGCAGATCCCTGTCGGAAATATATCTTTATCAATAATTTTTAAGCGTCTAAGGGCAATGGGCGTTCGAGGGGCAGTTTCCGAGCTTCAGACCGTCTGGAAAACATTAGTAATATGATAATGCACCGTCTAAATTTGCACAAGATGTAATTCCGGAGCCTGTTGATCACTGACGCCAGCTTGGAACAGGCGGTTCCCCCTCCGGCACCGGTGCCGACCACCACAGCATTATAATGACCCGCAAGATTGGATGAGGATACCATTAAGACCTCCGACGCAGAGCATCTGGACCAACCAAGTGTGCGGAGCGTGTAACCAAGGTACCGGCCTTTGCCAACCGGGCGAGGAGATTTGACCGGATCAGCCGCAAGTGGATGTGGCGCAATCGCCATTATTTTGTCCGCCTGGCGCTTTCTCATAATTTTGAGCGACGATTCAGATCGTACATGCGTTTCGCGCAAGGAGTATCGTTCCGGGCAAAAAGCTTTATCCCATTAGATTGTTAGGCACAAGACCTTCGGATCGGAACGTACCGGAAACAAGAATTCTCATTGGATGGCCACTTACTTTTTGACATTTACCAAACATTTTTCTAACAATCGGCGCAAATTTGGCGATCGATGTAGCGCAAAAGCGTTTGGTATGCATCGTTGCCCAACTTGGACGAGAATCTAGTCCTATCGACAGGTTTGCGTCAAACCACAGGAAGTGACATGGACATCTATCTATTTGCAATTGGGATTCTGTTTGCCGTAGCCATTATGGATCTGATGGTGGGCGTCAGCAACGACGCCGTGAATTTTTTGAACTCTTCGGTGGGTTCCAGGGTCGCCCCCCGCCACACCATCATGATCATCGCCAGCCTGGGAATTCTGGCCGGCGTGACCTTCTCCAGCGGCATGATGGAAGTGGCGCGCAAAGGAATTTTTCATCCCAAGTTTTTCGTGATGCCCGAATTGATCACCATCTTTCTGGCCGTCATGATCACCGATATCCTGCTGCTCGACCTGTTCAATACTTTCGGCCTGCCCACCTCCACCACGGTATCGATCGTCTTTGAACTGTTGGGGGCGGCGATTGCCGTGTCCATCGTCAAGATCAGCCAGAGCGGCCAGGGCATGATGGCCCTGGCAGACTATATTAACACCGGTAAGGCGCTGGCCATCATCTCGGGCATCCTCCTGTCCGTGGGCATCGCATTCGCCTGTGGCGCCATTGCCCAATTTGCCACCAGGATGCTCTTCACTTTCGACTACACCAAAAGGATACGCCGCTATGGCGGTCTCTGGGGCGGCCTGGCCCTGACCATGATCACCTATTTCATCCTGATCAAAGGATCCAAAGGCGCATCCTTCATGACACCGGAGATGGTCTCCTGGATCAAAAGCCACACCTGGACTATTATCGGAGGCGGCTTCGTGGGATTCGCCCTGGTGTTTCAACTGTTGATGATGACCACCAAAATCAACATCCTCAAGCCCATCGTCCTCGCCGGCACCTTTGCCCTGGCCATGGCCTTTGCCGCCAACGACCTGGTCAATTTCATCGGCGTGCCCCTGGCCGGATTTCACACCTTCACCTTGGCCGGCGCCAGCGGTGCCGATCCACTGACCGTGCCCATGGTGGCCTTGCAGAAGAAGATTCACACCAACACCTTTTTCCTGCTCGCCGCCGGCGCCATCATGGTGGCCACGCTGTGGCTCTCGCGCAAGGCGCGCACCGTGACCAAAACCGAAGTGAACCTGGGACGCCAGGAAGAGGGATTGGAACGCTTCGACTCCTCCCATCTCTCCCGCATTATCGTACGAATGGTGACCGGCCTGACCGACACCTTCTGCAAAATATGCCCTGATGCGCTGCGGGCCTGGACGAAACGGCGCTTCAACACCACCGATGTCAAACCGATTCCCGGGTACGACGGCACGATTCCCGAATTCGACCTGCTGCGGGCCAGTGTCAACCTGATGGTGGCCAGCGCATTGGTGGCCTGGGCCACCAGCATGAAACTGCCCCTGTCCACCACCTATGTGACCTTCATGGTGGCCATGGGAACGTCCCTGGCCGACCGGGCGTGGGGACTGGAAAGCGCTGTTTACCGGGTCACCGGCGTGCTGACGGTGGTCGGAGGATGGTTTTTCACTGCGTTCAGCGCCTTCACCGTCGCCCTGACCTTCGCTTTCGTGCTGATGTACCTGAACAAATGGGTCGCCATTGTGCTGCTGCTGACCGTGGTCGGCCTGGTGATATTGAGAAACTTTAAAATACACACCCGGCGTGAAAAGGCGGCTAAAGAGCTGGAGTTGCTCGACCTGAAGCGGGTCACCGATGCCGACTACGCCGTTCGAACCTGTTTTGAGCACAGCGGCCGGTTTCTGGAGGTGGTCCGCACCCATCTGTCCAGCTGCTTCGACGGGATTCTGACCCAGGATCGTAAATCGCTCAAGCATCTGAGGCGCAGTACCAGCAAGATCCAGTCATGGTCCAATGTCATCGTCGCAAATGTTTTCAAAACGTTGAGGCTGCTGCAGCAGGATGAGGTGCAAAGCGCGGGGAAATATGCCTATGTCATATCAGCCCTTCAAGAAGTCTCCGAAAGCCTGCGGGACATGATTCTGCGCTGTCACGTCCACACCTCCAACCAGCATGCCGGGCTGCTGCCGGCCCAGAAGAAAGAGCTGCAACAAGTGCGCAAAGTGGTCGACGCCCTTCTGGAAGACACTGCCCGTATCCTGCACAGCCGCAAACCCTATAAATACCGTGAAGTGGCCGGTCACTACGTCAAACTCAAACAACTTCTCGAAGATTTCGACAGCACCCAGATCGATCGGATTCGCAGCAGCGTTTCCAAGACGCGGTTGAGCATTCTCTTTTACGGCATCAACAATGCCTGCCTGAAGATCAGCGAGCAATCCCTCCAATTGGTCACCATTTTCGATGAGACCTTTAAGGTGGAGGATAAATAAGGGTATCATTGCCCATTGTTTGTTTGACCATCAAAGGGGCGGCCAACGGCCGCCCTCTGGCTGGACGCCAGACCTTTCTGTAGGCCTGTTTTATCAGCTGATGCGGTGTGAATCATAGCCCCAAGCGACTTGCGTGAAGAATTATTCGTACGCGTTCTCGTACTCGTACGCGTAATCGATCCCCCTGCACACTCATATAAGTGCCGATGACATCTTTACCGGCATTGATACGACGGAGACACGCCCCCATTTCACATCATTCGTCGATCATTCGGTGCCCTTTCGAGTACGCGTAGGGGTACCGCCCCTTTGGGACTGAGTGCGAAAACTAAGTCACCAGCATACCTCCCTGAAAAAGGCGCCGCATTCAGGCCCGGAAAAAAATACGGCCAAATGTAGACTTTATTTCTCCCCAGGCGTCTCTTTCTTCAAAGCCCGAAATCAATCATCGAGGGAGGACAGCCATGAAACCAATGAAACGCACATTAATGATCGGTACACTGGCGATACTGTTTCTATTTTCCACCAGTGCATGGGCCGACGGCAGGACACGAGGCGGTCACCACAAAGGCGGTCATGGCTATCATCAAGGTTACAAGAAACATCACGGCCAACACTACCGCAGGGGACACGACCGGCACTACCGGTCTGACTACCGCCACCACCGCCAGTACCAGCACCGCCATCCCGCACCGAGATACCACAGGCCTCACCGGCACTACAGCACATATTATCCCAGCTACGGATACGGCCTGCATTTTTCCATCTTCGATCCCCACTTCAGTTTTGGCATCAGCACGGGCGGCTACCGCTAACAGGACATTTGCGTCGGTAATGTGATGAAGCTGACTTGAGAGGAAAAGGCCGGTGAAAAAAAGGGGTTGGGTCCGAAAGGGCCCAACCCCTGCAGTCTTGTATGTCACGCCCCTCAGGATTCGCGCAAAATTGCTACCCGTAAAGAAAGCTGCAGATCATGACCGCAAAGATGATACCGGCCAGGTCTGCCGTGAGGGCGGCCGCCATGGCGTGCCGGATGCGCTTGATCTGTACGGCGCCGAAGTAGACCGCCAGCACATAAAAAGTGGTTTCGGTGGAACCCTGGAGCGTGGAGACCAGCAACCCCACATAGGAGTCCGGACCGACGGCCGGATCGTTGATGATGGCGGCCATGATACCGTATGCACCCGATCCGGATAACGGTCGCATCAGGGCCATGGGCAGGGCTTCAGCCGGCAATCCGATTCTGCCGGTCAATTGCCCCAGCAGTCCGACGATCAGATCCATGGCGCCGCTGGCCCGCAGCATACCCACCGCCACCAATATGGCGACCAGGTATGGAATAATGCGCAGGGCGACCTGAAACCCCTCTTTGCCGCCCGCCACCATCACTTCGTAGACGCGCACCCGCCGCACCGCTCCAAAACCAAGAAAGAACACCATAAGCCCCGGAATGATCCAGGGGGAAATGGCGCGGCCATACACCACCACCACAGGTATCATGGAAAACAGGGTCAACAGGGCCAGCAAACTGACCCAGAGCGGGTAGCTCCGGCCATCATCCTCCTGCAAAGCGCCTCCATCCGGCTCCGTTGTGTCGCGGTTCGTATCCGGCACGGGGGCATTCGTCTCAGAAGGCGCCGGAGACCATCGGCAATAAAGCTTGGCGGCGATGATGGCGACCGTCGTGGATCCAATTGTGGCAAACAACGTGGTGGGCAGTATGTCCGCAGGAGCCGTCGATCCGGCCGCCGCCCGCAATGCGATCACACCGGTGGGCAACAGGGTGACGGAGGATGTATTGATGGCCAGGAACAGCGCCATAGCATTGGTAGCGGTGCCGCGCTGGGGATTGAGGGTATCGAGTTCCTGCATGGCGCGGATGCCGAACGGAGTGGCCGCGTTGCCAAGGCCCAGCGCATTGGCGGACATGTTGAGAATCATGGCGCCCATGGCCGGATGATCGGACGGGACATCCGGAAAGAGCCGGACCATCAGCGGCCGGATCAGGCGCGCCAGAATGCGCAGCATGCCTCCGGCTTCAGCCACCTTCATCAGGCCCAGAAAAAGGGTCATCACACCCACCAGTCCGATGGCCAGCTCAACGGCCCCGCCGGCTGATGCGACCATGGCTTTGGAGAGCGCTTCCATCGGCGCGATCTGCTCCGGCACCGGCGTCCATGTGATCTGACGCCAGCCGGCGTAAAAGAAGGCGCTGCCGACCAGCATTAAAAGTATGATGTTCATCAGGGTATGGAAAAAGCTCCAGGGCGGTGATAGGTTGACGTCAAACAGCGTGCATTGCACGCTGTAGAATTGAACCCGGCCGACGGTGTTGCGATCGGTGGTCGACACGCAACGTTTTGTATAAACAATATTTTAGCGAACATTGCAAGCAGGACGAGACCCCGTCGATGCATGGTCAGACCACGGCATGCAGGCTTTTTCTTTAAGTCGGCCGCCTCTGGCAATTGACACCTCGTTTCGTTTATATCATTATCACAATTGCTATACGCAGATGTACCTCACTTGATGTACTGAATGTTTCCGGCTGCTCCTGAGGAATGACAATTGATGACTTCACGCTGCCACAGATGCTTTCCATTGACGTTTATCTTGATGTTTGCCTGTTTGTCGACCTTTTTCAGCGTTCACACCACAGGGTTCGTCCGCCAATCCGCCGCTTCGGATATGAAAAAGGCCGTGGTTCTCTTCAGCTACCGACAGGGTTGGTGGGCGGTTGAAGACGAAAACCGCGGCATTATCCGGGGTCTGGCCAGTATGGGCTACATCGAAGGCCGGAACATCACCATTACGCGGCTTTACATGAACACCAAAACGGTCAATAAAACCGCATTGCAGATGGAAAACGCGGCAGGAGGCCTGCTTAAACAGATTGCCGCCATCGATCCGGACGTGATGTTCATCATGGACGACGATGCCCTGCGGCACGTGGGCGCCAAACTGCTGGACACCGATCTGCCCATTGTTTTCGGCGGCATCAATCTCTTCGTGACCGATCCGGACTACGGGTGGATCAACGCCGCACAACGGACGCCGCTGGCTGACAGTCTGAAGCGGCCCGGCCACAACATTACCGGCGTGCTTGAACGCATCGCCATCGCTTCAGGTTTCAACCTGCTCCACCAAATTCTGCCCACTGCGCGTACTGCGCTTTTCCTTTCGGATCAGAGCCAGCTGTCACGGCAGATGCTGCGCGTTGCGGGTGATCAAGAGGCGTTCTCCAATCTACCGATGAAAATAGTGCGGCAGCTGTTTACCGACGATTACGAAGAAATGAAGCGAATTATCCTGGCATACCAGGATAAGGTGGACTGCATCGTGATGTTTTTGCCCTGGACGCTGGTCGACGGCAAAGGGGTCCACGTTCCACAGGACAAGGTGGTACGCTGGATCCTCGAAAACAACAAGCGGCCGGGCATCGCCTATCTCGACATCCTGGCCGAAGAGGGATTCCTGTGCGGAGTTGTAGTGGACATGCAACAGCAGGGGATGCATGCCGGCGTCATGGCCGGTCGTATTCTGGATGGAGAGGCGCCCGGGAGCATACCGATCCTTGATCCGGTCGCCAACCGCATCACCATCAATCTGGCCCGGGCCAAGCAGCTCAATATCGAGATCCCCTTCGAGGTCCTCAAAACTGCCGATGTGGTCTTCAAATCCATGACCCTGCTTCCGGAGTTTGCCGTTGAGGTGAAGCCGTGAAAATCTATCCGCGCATCCTGCTTATCACGCTCCCGCTGATATTCGTAGGTCTGCTTTTTGTAGGCGGTGTGACCTACTACCTTTCCCGAAACGCATTGAACAACCTGGCGGAAAAATGGCTCACCACCAAATTGGTGGACGCCACCCGCGTCGCATCCGAAAATCTGGAAGTTCTGAACAAATACGGCCTGGGAAATGTGAAGGCCAACGTCAAGAAGGCGCAGGCCCACACCGGTGAAACGATCACCGCGATTCCTCTGGGCACCAATGGATACCTGTGGGTGGTCGACAGCGAGGGCAGGATTGTGGTTCATCCCGACAAGTCGCTGCTCGGCCAACGGGTGCATGATGAAAATTGGTTTGAGGAAATCCGGGGCAGCCAAAGCGGGAAATGCTACCATCAGGGGGCGGACGAAAAAATGTTGGCCGTGTACAAATACTTTCCCCCCTGGAAGTGGTACGTCCTGGCCAGCGCACCACAAAGCGAGCTATACGGGGAAGCCTATCGCATGCGCATCTATGCGTTGGGCGCCGGACTGGCCGCCATGATCATGATGGCGGTGGCCGCCATGGTTCTGGCCAGGCGCCTGACAGCCCCCCTCAACACGCTGGCCGGTGAGGCCGAACGCATCGAACGCGGCGATCACCGCATGGTGGCCCGGCTGGACCGCAAGGATGAAATCGGCACCTTATCCGTGGCCTTCAACAGCATGACCCGTCAGTTGAACCAGCGCATCGCCCAGGAAAAACTGATATCGGACATCTCTCGCCGCTTCATCCATTTGTCGGCAGCCAAGAAAATCGACCGTGCCATTCTGGAGGCGCTGCAAAAAATCGGCAACCATACCGGTGCCGACCGATGCTATGTGGGCGAGCTTTCCCTCGAAGAGGGCCGTGTCGGAGAGACCCATGAGTGGTGCCGGCGAGGCATCGAGCCCCAAACCGATAACATGATCGGACTGCCGCTGGAGAAACTGCCGTGGTTCATTCGAAAATTTAAAGAAGACGGTCATATACTTGTCCCCAAGGTGGATGAAATGCCGGATGCGGCGACTTCTGAAAAGGAGATATGGAAATCAAGGGGACTCGCATCCGTGGTGCGTGTCTCCATGACCTATGGCGGGAAACTGCGCGGGTTTGTCGGGCTGGATTCCAGCCGCCCGCGAAACTGGTCCCACGAAGAAGTCGCCATACTGGAACGGGTGGCGGAGCTTTTTTACAACACGCTGGAGCGGCAGTGGTACCAGGACCGGCTGGCCGCTGAAAAAGAGCGGCTTGCGGTGACCCTGCAGAGTATTGGTGACGGCGTCATTTCAACGGATGTAAATGGAAGGGTGTTGACGATCAACCCCGTTGGAGAATCTCTGACCGGCTGGCTGCAGCAGGATGCAGCGGACCAGCCCATCGACCAGGTCCTCGTCATGCGGGATGAAGATACCAGAGAACGGCTGCCCAACCCCATCTCGGCGGTCATCGAGGGTCAGACCACCACGGCGGTTCCCACCCAATGCATTCTTGCCTCCCGACGTGGTGAAGAACGGCTGATTGCCATCAGCGTGGCCCCCATATCCGACCTGGACGGCCGAATCATCGGTGCCGTGCTGGTGATCCGTGACATCACGGACAAACGCCGTATGCAAGAAGAGATGCTGAAAGTCGAAAAGCTGGAATCCATCGGCGTGCTGGCCGGCGGTATCGCCCACGATTTCAACAACATCTTGACAGCGGTGATTGGAAATATCTCCCTGACCAAACAATATGGCGGATCAAACGGTCAGCTGCACAAAAAGTTGGATGATATCGAAAAAGCCGCCTTCCGTGCCAGGGACCTCACCCAGCAATTGCTGACTTTTTCCAAGGGCGGCGCACCCGTCAAAAAAGTGCTTCTCCTCGATCGGATTTTTTATGACGCCGCCATGTTCGCCCTGGGCGGATCCAATGTGGGACTGGAGTTCAAAGCCGCCGATGCGCTGTGGCCGGTCGAAGCGGATGAAGGTCAGATCGGCCAGGTGGTCAACAACCTGGTCCTCAACGCCATTTACGCCATGCCCAATGGAGGGGTTTTAGATGCCTCCATGGAAAATGTGCAGCTCTCCTCAGAAGATCACCTCCCGCTGCCTGCAGGTCGATACGTCAAAATAGCCTTCCAGGATCACGGCACCGGTATCCCGAAAGAGAACCTTGGGCGCATCTTCGATCCGTTTTTCACCACCAAAGAGACCGGCAGCGGGCTGGGATTGGCAACATCCTACGCCATTGTCGAAAAACACGGCGGCTACATCACGGCGGATTCGATCCAGGGCCGGGGAACACTGTTCACCCTCTATTTTCCGGCATCGCAAAAAGAACTGGCCAAGGCACCGGCCACAAGCCGGGACATCGCCCAAGGCACAGGTCACATCCTGGTCATGGACGATGAAGAGATTATCCGCACGGTGGTGGGCGACATTCTCAAATCGGTCGGCTACGAAGTTCAATTTGCAAAAGACGGACAAGAGATGCTGGACAAATACGCGGCCGCGCGGAACGATGACGCCCCCTTCGACGCTGTCATCATGGATTTGACCATCCCCGGCGGTATGGGCGGCAAGGAAGCGATCGGGAAATTACTGGAACAGCACCCGATGGCCAAAGCGATTGTCTCCAGCGGATACTCCACGGATCCTGTGATGGCCAATTATTCCCACTACGGATTTATGGCAGCCGTCTCGAAACCGTTCCGGGTTGAAGAACTATGCCGGTGTTTGAAAGAGATCCTGTCGGGTGATACCGCCAATTGAATGAAGCGAATCGCAGCCATTCCTCACGTTGGACAGACCGCCCCTCCCCCCTCGCCATAAGACATTGTGCGCTGAAGCCGGTCTTTGGGGCCGGCGTCATGACCTCCTGATAAAGCTGAATTCGGTCCACCTGCCGCAACCTTGTTTCGGGTTATCAGCCCCTTTCAAAACGGGTTCCAAATTTTCCGTGTAGACAATTGTCATTGCGCATCCGTCTGATATGACAGGATCTGGTCTCAATATGTAAGCGGTGTGTCCTCCGACCGACAACCACTCAAAAGAGATCACGATTCTCCACAGACCATTCCGATCGGGGAAAGGCGGCATCATGGCGGCAATAGCGGTAGATCAAAAGAGGATAATGCTGATGGCCGGATGGTTCTCAATGTTCTGGATCACGTCCATTTTGCTGACGGCGGGCGCTGCGCGCGCGGATATCTACTTCTGGGAGGATCGTCAAGGGGTGATCCACTTCAGCAACGAGGCGGCACCGCCCGAAGCATCGTTATATATGCGGGAAATCCCCACGCCGCCCGCGCCGGAACCGACTGAGACACCTGTCGAGGCCGACAGGGAAGCGTCTGCCAGGGAGTTGGCCCGAAAACAGGCCCAGACCCAAAAACGCCTGGAGGAGGCCAATCGCAAGCTGAACGATGCACTGGAACGGGTGGATGCCCTGACCGATTCGGTAGCCCGAAGCCGGGCCCGGGCAGAAGCTGCGGCGGATGCCGCCCGGCAGGCCGAACTGGAGGCGCGTGCTGCAAGGGACTACCAGAGCGACGACCGGGAACGGGTGACCGTATATGCCGTTCCCTACCGGCCATACAAATCGCACCACCAATATAAGCGACACGGGAACAACCATAGAAATCACAAGTACGAAAGGCACCGCTCCCGACCCCTGCACCGTGATAAAAGCGTCACATCGCGCCATATTCGGAGTAGATCCGGTATCGAAAAATCAAAAACGCACCGGAGAAGCCATTTTCGATACAACATCCCCGGCCCGGTACTACCTCCGGATGGACACCGCATCCCCAAGGCTTACGGAATCCGTTAACCCCGATTTTGCATAATTGGGGATAACTGCACGGCAACATCAGGTATTGAAAAGCGCCCCTACGCTATCACCGCTGTGGATCCGCTTGATGGCTTCGGCCATCAGCGGCGCTACGGAAATCACATCGAGCTGTTTGATCTGTTTGGCCTTATCCACACGAACCGTATTGCTCACCACGAAACGATCCACATCGGAAGCCGCCAGGTTGTCCGGGGCTTTTCCACATAATACGGGGTGGGTGGCCCCCATCACCATGCTTTTGACCCCCGCATCGATCAGCGTCTGGGCGGTGGCGACCAGTGTGCCGCCGGTGGAGATCTCGTCGTCGAAAATAATGGCGTCCCTGCCTTTCACGTTGCCCACCACCAATCCCTGGGTCACCTTATCGTCCCTGAGCCGCCGTTTGTCGATAATCGCCATGGGCACATTGAGAAGGGCGGCGAACTTGCCCACGCGCTTGGCGCCGCCTGCATCGGTGGCCACGGCCACCGATCGGGTGAGATCCATGGTCTCCCTCAGATGGTCTGCGATCAATGGCGCCGCCGTCAGGTGATCCACCGGCATACTGAAAAATCCATGTACGGCATCTGAGTGCAGGTCCATGGTCAGCACGCGGTCGGCACCCGCCGTTTTGATCAGGTCCGCCATGAGCCGGCCGGCGATGGAAATTCTCGGGGCATCCTTTTTGTCCGATCGTGCATATGAAAAATAGGGAATGACGGCGGTGATGCGCCGGGCCGACGCGCTGCGCAGGGCATCCATGATGATGAACAACTCCATGATGTGATTGCTCACCGGTTCGGTAAAGGACTGCACCACGAACACATCCCGCTCCCGGACATTGGCCAGCACGCGAACGAAGTAATTGTCATTTGAAAAGCGGGAGATCTCCAATGGACTCAGTTCGATGCCGATGTGGTTGCAGATTTCCCCGGCAAGCGGTGTATTGGAGTTACCTGAAAATACGCGCAAGTTCGCCATTGTTGTCAATCCTCCTGTGCTTCGATGCGGTGCCACGGCCGATTCGCTAACCGATATCGCAACCCTCTCGTAGCACAATGCATCCAATTGTGCTATCCCCAACGGGAGGAATCCATCCGCATAAAAGGATGGCACCGCCGTGCTGCCGATACGGGAAAAAGCCGAACGATCTGACTTGCCTGCCGCGGTGCGGTGCTTAGGATACGACAAAAAGGCAGCGTAGATGACATGATATGAATACAAACCGTCAAGAAACCATGAAGCGCCATCCCTTGATCCGATCGAGGCTTGCGCCCCTAGCCGCCTTCCTGCTGGTTTTAATTGCGGCGCCGCCATGCCACGGCCTCCAGATCGAGCTCCTGGGCGGCAAGCTCTCGGTGCAGGCTGATCAGGTCCCGCTGCAAACGCTATTGAAGCGTCTGGCGGCCGATCATGGGATCAGCTTGCGCATGGATCCGGCCATCAATCCGCCGGTCACGGTATCCTTCACCAACCGTAATCTGGAAGAAGGACTCAAGTCACTTCTCAGGCCGCATAATCACATCTTGATCTGGAGGGCCTCTCCCGCATATCACAAAACGGCATCACTGCCTGACTACGAGCTGGCCGAAATTCATGTGTTCCGGCCCGGAGAGAAACAGCGCATGGTGGAAATAATAACAGAGCCCGAACCGGAGGAGCCGGAGGAAGAGGACCCGGAGGAACCGGAAGCGCCGCCCCCCGTCGAAACCAACGTGATCATCAAAGGCAACAAGGTTTTCGTGCCGGTCACCCTCACCTATGGCGACAACGCGGTGGAAACCACCCTGCTCTTCGACACCGGCGCCGGCAGCATCGTACTCCACCAGAATGTGGCCGAAGAATTGGGCATCGAGGGGGCTCAATCCTCGCGCGGTCAAGGCGTGGGCGGCCTGCAAATCACCACCCAAACGACCCGTTTATCCTCAGTTAAGGTTGGCCCGCATGAAAAGGAGAACCTGCGCACCGATATCATTGAATATAGAGGTGAGGCAGAGGCGGAGTACAACGGCCTGCTGGGCATGAATTTCATCCGGGGGCTCAAATACACCATCGACTTCGACAATCAAACCATCCAGTGGGCGCCCTGACCGCACGGCCAAACACCTGAGGCCGGATAAACATCAGGCACTTTTGAAACGACCGAATTGGCCGCAAGACTGCACCTCGGGTCCAAGATCAAGGCGGAGCGAGGCATTTAACCGCAGGAATACTGATCGTATTCCGAGGATTAAATGCCTCGCTCCAACGCAGAGATTGGGCCCGAGGTGCAGTCTTGCGGCCAATTCTAGAAGCTCATGCGCTGCACTTCTTTGTACGCATCGATAATCTTGTTCCGGATCTGGCTGATCAGCTGGAAGGAGATGGAGGCTTTTTCCATTGCGATCATGGTGCCGTGGATGTCCTTGCTGGTGCCGGTGGTCAGCGCTTCCACCGCCTTGCCGGCCTCGTTCATCTGACGATTGACGTCGTTGATGGCCTCGCCGACAAGCTTGCCAAAAGAACCATCCGCCGGCTTGGCTGCCTTTGACGCATCCGAAATGCGGTTGTTGATGGGCGGAACGCTGTTGTTGATGATCAGATCACGCATTTTCGACTCCTGGTTGCGGTGCTGTCCTTGGCGGCGTGTTGCCGCACCGCGCTATTTTCCACTGTTGATCGCGGCCTTCAGCGCCCCGAACATCTTGCTCATGATCTGGGATGAAGCCCTGTAGACGATTGAGTTTTCGGACAAATTCACCATCTCACGGTCCATGTCCACCGTATTGCCGTCGCCGCGCAGGGAGAGGCCGTCGCTCTGCTTCGTATGGATCGTCACCTGATCGAAACCATTGCCGGCCGTGTTTCGGAGGTGGTCCCGGTGGGTGGTCTCCAGCGGCAGGCTGCCGGGATCGTTGCCGGTTTTCTTGAGCTCTTCATCGATAACGATGTCGAACGATTTGTAGTGGGGTGTATCCGCATTGGCAATATTGGAAACGATCAACTCGTGCCGCCTCGCCCGCAGATTGAGCGACCTTTCCACCAGAGGAAAATTTCCGCCGAACAAATTTTGAATGCCCATGGCCATGCATCCTTTCGATAAGTGTCACCGGTGTATTTGTGCATTTTTTGTGCCATTTCCCTGAACAATACCGCGAGGCAGGTATTTCACCGCCGCCCAATGCCCGGGACCCACTCCACCGATCGGCAAATCGCATCGGTGCCGGCAATTTCTGCCCAGCACAACAGCAGGTTGCTGCAACTCCCGGGCCATTGGCCGTATTGCCCCCCGGTCTGTAAAAGCCCCTTTGTCATGGCTGATCTGTCGCTTTTTACACAAGGCCCAACCACGGATTCGGGTCAATAATCCGAACACGACGGCCATAATTTTGACTCCCAACAGGATTTCACCGATCGGCGCTTCACCGCAAGGCACACAATCCGTTTGATCTTTGAGTGCGATTTGGGTATATGCCCGACTCTTTGGGCGAACCCCTTCCGTCAGACAACGGACAGACGCACAGAATGAGGGCGGTGAAAACGACCTTTAAAGAGAATAATCGTATTGAAAACAAATATTTACAATCTATATACCATCAAAATCGCCAAGTGGTTCAACCTGGTGATGCCCACCATTGTGCTCTTCTATCAGAACCTGGGCATGGGCATGCAGGATATCCTGGTGCTCAAGGCGATCTATTCGGTGGCCATCGTTACCTTCGAGATCCCCTCAGGCTATTGCGCCGATGCCTGGGGGCGCAAAAAGACCCTTGTGGCCGGCAGCATCCTGGGCACTTTGGGGTTTGCGATCTACAGCACCAACACCATCTTTGCCGGCTTTGTCGTGGCTGAATTGATCCTCGGACTGGGACACAGTCTGATATCCGGCGCCGATGCCGCCATGCTGTACGACACCTTGAAGTCGGACCAAAAGGCCTCCGCCTACCTCAAACATGAGGGCCGCATCACCGCCGGCGGGAACTTCGCAGAAGCCCTGGCCGGCATCGCCGGCGGCCTGCTGGCCACCATCAGCCTGCGCGCCCCGTTTTACGCCCAGGTGGCCGTGGCGGCGTCGGCCATACCGGCTGCGCTCCTGCTCAAAGAGCCGGCCTTGAATTCGCTCCGGGACCGGAAACACGGCTTCAAAAACCTCCTCGCTTCGGCGCGCCACGCCGTTATCGGGCATCCGACACTGCCCTGGATCCTGCTGTTATCGGCATTGACCGGCACGGCCACACTCACCTACGCGTGGCTGGTGCAGCCCTATTTCAAAGCGGCGGGCCTGCCACTTGCGATGTACGGGGTGATGTGGACCCTTCTCAACCTGAGCGTCGGGGCGGTGGGATTGTTCGCCTATAAACTGGAAGGACGGACCGCGCAGCGGACCAGTATGATCGGGATATTGGTGCTCATTGCCGGCGGCTACTTCCTCACCGGTCGCTTTATCAGCCTGCAGGCGGTGGCCGTGCTGTTTGTCTTCCATGCCGTACGCGGACTGGCCCATCCCATCCTCAAGGAGTATATCAATCGCGATTGCGGATCGGATGTTCGGGCCACCATCTTGTCCCTGCGCAACTTTATCATCCGCATCAATTTCGCCGTGGCCGGCCCGGTGCTGGGATGGGTGGTGGACCACCACAGCCTGGCAAGTGCCTACTGGCTGGCTGGCGGCGTCTATCTGGCGGCCGGCGCATTCTGCCTTCTTCTTTTCCACCTGCGGCAGCCTTCACCCCGGCCGGCGACGGAAAAGACTTAGGTCCACTTTCGGGCACGCCGCTCGTCCCAGATCTTATACGGCCCCCCGTGAAGCGCGTACATGAATTCCACGGAGTAAAGCAGGGCCACGGACGAGTAATAGATCCACAACAGCACGACACACACCGACCCTAAAGATCCGAACAGTACGTTGATGCGGGATACATTCTGGATATAGAGTCCGAAGCATTCCCGCGCACCGATCCAGAGCGTGCCGAAGAGGGCGCCCGCCATCAATCGATGGCGACGCTTGATGTCAATATTCAGGAACAGTTTCACCGTGGTCAGAAAAAACAGCACCAGTATCAGCCATGATACCAGATTGATCTGCGACAGCGAAAACAGGTCCAGGGCGCTGGTGAAAAGATCGCTCAGGTAGGCGGCCTCTTCCATGGATTGCTGCAGTTCCCAGGCGGTGTCCGAAACCACCGTCCAGATGAAGTTAAACATGAAGAAGAAGGCGATGGCGAAAACGCTCATAGCGGCATAGGCCACCTGACCGGTCAGCAAGTTGCGTCTGGGAATATTGAATATCTTGCGGAACGCCTGGTCCAATGTCTTAAAAAGCAACCCGCTGATGATGGGCAGCATCAACAGGTTGATCGTGGTAAACGATCCCAGGCCCACGGAGTCCACCAGATGGGTCCTGACCCACTGCTTGGAAACAAAGGGAATCAACTGGTTGAGGTCCTCGACCAGCACCACCACCATGTCACGGGGAAAGAGTTCCGGCAGAAAAAGGTTTTGGAAGAGGTTCAGGATGAACAGGAAAAGGGCTGAAAAGGGAATGATGGCCAATAAAAAGACAAAGGAGATGGACGATGAAATGGTGGTGCAATCGTTGCGTACGAAGTTGCGGCCTGCAATCAGAAAAACCCGGTAGAAGAATGAATGACGTCGCGCCAGTCTTCCCATGATCCCGTCCCGTTCGAAGCGTGGTATGGGTTCGATCTCCCCGAGGGCATCAAACCGCTCACATCCAAATAATCGGCCAACTGGCCATTAGCTTAATTGCCCGTGGAAACACTGTAAACCCCTTTATTACAATACGGCGAACCTCAGGGTAAAGGCAATTTGTATCGGGTCATCATTACCGCAACCCGACTGTTTGGCCTTGCGCTGATCCGTGGGGGTCACTATGATACCGGCAACCCTCAAGAAAAAGGACAACCCCATATGATTCTGCCATACGAGGATACATCACCGGTCATCTCCCCCAAAGCCTTCATCGCTCCCACGGCCACCATTATCGGCGACGTTGAAATCGCCGACGGCGCCAGCATCTGGTATGGCGCAGTGGTCCGCGGCGATCTGGCTCCCATTCGCATCGGCTTTGACACCAATATCCAGGACAATTGCACCATCCACGTCGATGCCGGCAAACCTGCCATCATCGGCGACAATGTCACGGTGGGCCACAACGCCATCGTTCATGGATGCACCGTAGAGGCGAGCTGTCTCATCGGGATGAATGCAGTCATCCTCACCGGGGCCTGCGTGAAATCGGGAACCGTCATCGCCTCCGGCGCGGTGGTCAAAGAGGGGCTGACGGTCGGTCCGTTTCAACTTCTTGCCGGCATGCCGGCGACGGTCAAAAAAGAGCTGTCCGAAGAAATCGTGGACTTGCTGAAACACCCGGTAAACGAATACCTGGAGCTGTCCCGCCGCCACATGGAAATGCTGGAGAAACAATAGGCCTGACGGCCGGGAAAGTCGCCTACCCCCACATCAGATCAACCTCCGGGTCCCGTGATTTGGCCATCGCCAGCAGCACCCGGCACATTATTCTGCGGGTCCTTTGACAAGCGCCCACGGCGTGTTGATCGGTGAATGTGGTCAATATGCGGATAAAGCGTTGCGGATACTCCAGCTGGGGCGCGTGCCCCATTCCAGGCCAAATGAAGAGCCTTGCCTGGGGCATCTTTTCAACGACCTCCACCAACGCTTCAGACGGTACCAGCTCATCATCCTGCCCGCCGACCACCAGAACCGGCAGCTTCAAATCCCCAAGCGCACCCCGCACATCCCAGCCTTGCAATGACGCCATGTGGCCGGCAGCCGCATCGCGGGACATGCGTACGGCATCATCCACCAAGGCTTCGAAGTCGCAATCGATATATTCCTTTCGCATCATGCGGCCCAGCGCCCTTTGAAATACCTTGCGGGTGGTTCCCCATCGATCGGACATGCGGTATGCCGAGTGGATGTCGCCGGCGCTGCCCGCATAGGCCCTCCCGTTATTCATCGCCTTGAGGACGGTCTGTCCCTCGGCCGGGGCCGGGGCCACCAGGGTCAAGGATTTTATCATGCCGGGGTTTTTAAGCGCATATTCCAGGGCGACGCACCCACCCAGCGAGTGCCCTACAAGATGCAGTCGCGGCAGTTCCAGCGCCTGGACCAACCGGCCCAGATCTTCGGCATGCCGCGCGATGGCATATCCGTCTTCCGGCCGGTCCGTATCACCACACCCGCGCATATCCGGTGCATAGCATCTGTATCCGCGCGGCGAATGCTTTAAAACCGGCAGCCACCACCGCCAGGAGGCAAAATTTCCGTGGAGCAGGAGCAGGACATTTTTGCCTGTGCCGGCAGTTTCGTAATGCATGTTCAGATCCGCTATTTTCACAAAAGGCATGACAGGCTCCTCGTCATTTTCAGCGTCCCATCATCGAAGCAAAGCTTGTGCCAGTCGAATCAAAAGGACACAGCAATATTACCTGCCGATATTCTGAGTTTTTTTAATGGACGCCCGACAGAAGTAAGTCGCAATATGGGCATTTTTGTATCTCCGTGACATTTTTAAGACAGAAGTGGTGCTTGAAGGTTCGACTGACTGACCCGTCGCGTCCCGGCAGTGCCGGTGTTAGGTTTTTGGCCGATCATGCGACAGGTTTTGTGACAGCACGCGGCAGATGCGCGGTGAGCGGAGCGGCCCGCCATCCAAGCTGCTGAACAGCTTTCGTCCGGTTCGATAGGACCGTCTCCGGACAAGACACCCGTTGCAGTGAGAGAGATATGAAGCGCCCAGCCCCGAAACCGACCCGGCAAGCATCAAGTCATTTTCTGGTGGCTCGGTGTCGCCTTCGGCGTAATGGCCGCCATCGTGCATTGGCCCATCGAGGAACGCCCGGTGCCCCGGCTGTCCGGACAGCCGGCAACCAGAAGTTAAAAAGCGGCACTTGCTGTTCTGTCCATTGCAAACGCCAATACCGGCATGCTATCGTTTTTCAACGAGGTGAAGATTTCCCGCCGCACATCCGATTGGATCGCCATCTTCTGCCCAGCGCTGCCGGCGGCACCATTGCAATGACAGGTATCACGGCATGGGGCGCCACGCACTCAAAAGCATGATTCGACAAATCACCCGGGATATCCTTCAATACTATCCCAAATCGGTGATCTTGTTCGGTTCAGCCGCCCGGTTCCTCCGAGGTGATCAGACCAAAGCGCCGGAAGATATCGACCTGCTTCATGTCGGCAGCATGCGCCCAATAGAAAAAAGCAGATATGGCCTTCCGGTGGATCTCTTCTTCTTCGAAACCTGGGAGATCATCTCCATCGCCCGAACCCTGCGCTACCTTCCCAAAGCTGCGGCAAGGGCCAAATTGTTCATGAAGGACAGCTGGAGAGGCTATGTCCGAGCTGACATCGCTGCTTGCCTGCTGCTGGGCTCCAAGTACCCTGAGTACGGATTTCTTCAGATGGAAAACGAAGAAAAATACCGGGATTATTCGGTTCACAAGGTCCTTTGCGGCGAGACCTGGTGGCGGGCGTTGCAGCAATACGCCCGGGAACACCGCGGGGCCCTGGGCCTGGGCATTGACAAGACCCTGGGCCTGGACCGATTCGTCGAACCCGCATCATCCAAAACGCCTTGAGCGCAACAATTATTTTCGCCGAAAAGCCATGCAAATTCCGATCGGAGCGGTATCAAAGCATTGATCTCCGGTCGTTGTGCGGTTCCCGTTTGCGTGCTGTCCTAAATACGCCCGCGTGTACTTCTTTACGGAATCTCAATGTCGGGAAGATCTTGCGAGGGTGGTTCAGAGCGCCGCGGTACGAAGGCCGCGGCGCTCTGTTGGAAGGCCTAGTGACCGGTCAGAAAGTCGAGAACTTCATGGGGAGGCGGCGGTACGGGTACGGGCAGACCGCCCAATGAGATAATTCGGGGTGCCAGCGGATGCGGCGTGGAAGCTTTATAATGCGGCTTCCGGTATTCCGGACGCCGGGAGACGACGGTGGCATGCCGTCTGTGACGATCATGTCGCACTTCTCGGACCCACCTTCGGTCATGACGGTGCGGACGAACGGCGTGAACGTGCCGCTTGTGATGACGGTGGGACCTGACCTTATAATGGTGCTTGGGACTGACTCTGTGGTGGCCGTGGTAACCCTGACGGTCCCATTTCTTAGAATGTCTGCCGTCGCGGCCATGCCTGTCGGCCAATGCCGTTCCGCCGAAAAATGTCAGAATCATTGATACAACGATAACCGATTTGAGCAGTTTGGCCATCATGTCGTTACCTCCTTGGGTTTCTGAACCGTCTTTGTTGATCCGCGGGAGTTTTTTCAATTGGGAAGCATTTCAACATTTCCCGCGAATTTGGATAGAGAGACGCAAGGGCACTGGAAAAAGTCTACAAATTGATCCTTTTCATCCGAAGGAAATCCAAAAAACCTGTATCCAGTTGAATATAATGGCATATTCGATACCGCCACTTCCCGGAAGACCCTGCGGCAAACCGTGCCGGTCCTATTTCGGCTTTTCCAGGCAATGTGACCGATATCACATACAAATCTTGACAATTGTGCATAGGATATTTTTACAATACGGTATTCCTATTCAATTGTGCTCATCCAAAAATATTGAATCGTGGGCCGGACTCAGACTGCAGCGCGGCGGGCACCGCCGGTACGGCCGTGGTGCACCACGGGACAGTGAACGGCCAGGCCATGAATTCAGCCGAATGGGAACGCTTCGAGGGCAACAGGATTCCATTCACCGATGGGCATTGAACAACTTCGACGCCCCGCAAGGAGGTGCATGATGGCCAAACGCGAAAAAATACTTCCTATCAAACGCCGCAGCGAAGCGCCGGAAAAGATGGACGTCAAACGCATCGTAAGCGACAAGCGCATCGATGACATTATCACGCGGTTTCCGAGCTACCGGGAGAAGATCCACAATGCCGCCCGGATCCTCTCCGAAGAGGAAGATCCCATAAAGTCCACCCTGGAGGCGGCGGGGGCCATCATCAGTCAGCGCATCAATGTATTTTTCAGTTACAAAAGCGAGGATGAAGACTCCGCCCGGGACATTGTCGAAGAGCTGCGCACTTACGCAGCGAACACGCTCAACATCACCTTCGCCGCCGAATTTACTGAAGAGATCGCAGGGGCGCGTTGGAACCGGGCCATCAGGGAAGCCATCCACAAGGCCCACTGGTTCATCCTGTTGATGCCCGATCCTGCCGTGAAATGGGACTGGTGCCTGTTCGAGACCGGCATGTTCAGCGGCAAGATCGTATCCGACAAGGTCCACAAACTGATCTGCCTGCACCATCCCGCCCACACCGAACTACCGCCGCAGATCAGCGACTTCCAGGCCGTCAGCGGAGAGCAGCCTGAAGTGGAGGCGTTTTTGACCAATATCTTCCTCAAAGACAACCCCATGCCGGGAATGGATGCCATCAATCCCGCCATCAAGAAACGCATCCCCAAAATCGCCACCACCATCGTGGATGCCGTCAAGCCGCGGCACATACGGCTCAATAGACGCACACTGGATCGATATGTAATGCTCAGCGTGCCCAACGCCAAATCACTCTCCGGTCCCGAGGACCTCAACGCATCCAAGATCATTGAAGTAGACGATCAAACCCTGGGGCTCTTCGGCAAGGTCAGCGCCCCTTCCACATGGGCCGAGTTGATCGATAATGTCGCCGATGGAAAGAGCGACATTCGCTGGTTGCAGGAGCTCACGGCATCCATCAACAAGGCCTCCAACAAAAATGCCTTTGGCCCGATCCAGGCCACCTTCAAAGGCGTCAATTCGGGCAAACTCTGGCGGCCGCTGTTACACGCCTATGATGAATCGGACAGCAATCAAATCGAATCCTTCATGATCCTGTTCCTCGAAGAGATCGGCGCCGGGCTGACCCACCATATCCCGCAAACCACCATGGCATTGATCAGCACCCTGCGACTGACCTTTCGGTTCAGATGGGAAGTGATCAACCGGTACAAAAAGGACTTGACCCCCGACCGGGTTCAGGAGTTCAAGGACAGCATCGACCGCATCGAAACCGAGAGCAGGTCGCGCGGATATCGGGATCCGGAGATGCTGATCTCCAGTTTCGGCGGGGAGCGCATCATCGCCGAACGGATCAGATCCATGTTCGCCGAATGGTATGAACTTCGCAACGACGAACGGACCGGTAAGCTCGATCTGGCCATCCGGGATAAAAATGTCGACGAAATCATGAGAATCCTGGAGAGGCTCTCGGTGTTGAACACGGAGTTTGTCATGATGGCCATCGAGCGAATGGAAACCATCATGCAGTCCGATTAACAATCGGCTGGCGGCAGGCAATCCGCTATTGCCGGGTCGCAGATCCATATCTTCCGTCCGTTTGAAGATCCTTCCGGCACGGAAGCGCCTGGAAACGGCATGCGCAATTGCGCGTTCCGGCGATGTGCTGCGCCAAATCCGCCGGAAACCTTGTCAAAGTCCGCCAAAAATCGTAGATTGAAAATCCTCCCCCCAAAGTCCGCAAGATCGTCCCCCCAAGGAGAGAAAATGAGCTATTTTTCGGGCAAACGCATCCTGATCACCGGTGTCGGATCGGGCCTGGGAAGGGGCATGGCCCTGCACATGGCACGCAAGGGCGGAAGCATCATCGGTTGGGATTACGACCGCCGGGCATTGGACAAAGTTCTCTTCGAACTCAAGCTGGCCGGAGGACGCCCCGCACAGGGATACATCTGCGATGTATCCGACCACGCCGCCGTATCCGCCACGGCTGAAAAAGTGAAACAAAACGGCGGCCCCATCGACATCTTGATCAACAACGCCGGTGTGGTGAGCGGCAAACGCTTTCTGGAGTGCAGCACCGAAGAGATCCAACGCACCATGGGGGTCAACACCATGGCCCTGTTCTGGACCGCCAGGGCGTTTCTGCCCGACATGATCGCCCGCAACGCCGGCCACATGGTAACGGTGGCTTCGGCCGCCGGGCTGGTCGGGGTGGCCAGTCTGGCCGATTACTGCGCCAGCAAATTCGCCGCCGTGGGCTTCGACGAGTCCATGCGGGCCGAACTCCAACAGACTGCACCCGGTGTCTGCACCACGATCATCTGCCCCTACTACATCAGCACCGGCATGTTCGACGGCGTTCGCACCCGTTTCCCCTGGCTGCTACCCATCCTGGACCGGAACCATGCGGTCAGGCGCATGGTCGATGCCATCGAGGGGCGCCGACAGCGCCTGATCATGCCTCCGCTGGTCTTTACCATCCCGCTGCTCCGGCTGCTGCCGGTCAAGGTTTTCGACTGGACGGCCAATTTCCTGGGGGTCAATGTCTCCATGGCCGATTTCAAAGGCCGCAATACCAAAAGGAGCCGTAGAGATGCGCAATGACGGCATGACGACCTGTGTCAACCCCGCCACCGGCGAAGTGCTCGGCCAGATGCCCTTGCACCGTCCGGCAGACGTCCAACAAGCCGTGTCCCGGGCCGCTGATGCCCAGCGCATCTGGGCGGCTCGCCCGGCCAAGCAGCGGGCCGCGATCCTGAAGGTTATGCGCGACGACCTGGCCGACCGGGCCGATGATCTGGCGGACATCATCTCGCGCGACAACGGCAAAACACGCACCGACGCATTGAGCGCCGAAGTGCTGCCGGCCATCATGGCCCTGGACTACTACTGTCGCAAGGCGCCGTCCCTCCTGAAAGACCGGTGCCTGATGCCGGGATCGTGGCTCATGGCCAACAAGGCGGCCAAAACCATCCGCGTGCCCTACGGCGTGGTGGGCATCATCTCACCATGGAACTACCCCTTGAGCATCCCCTTCTCCGAAGTGGTCATGGCCCTGCTGGCCGGCAACGCGGTGCTGTTGAAAACGGCCACCCAGACCCAACTGGTGGGCGGTGCCCTGGAAGCGTGCCTCAAACGCCTCGATCTGCCCCCGGGACTGTTCTGCCACGTCAATCTTCCCGGCCACAAGGCCGGCCGGGCCTTTCTCGACGCGGGCATCGACAAACTCTTCTTCACCGGCAGCGTAGCGGTGGGCAAATCCCTCATGGCCAGCGCGGCGGAGCGCCTCACCCCCCTGGTGCTGGAGTTGGGGGGCAATGATCCCATGCTGGTCTGCGGGGATGCCGATCTGGAGCGTGCCGCCTCAGGCGCGGTGTGGGCAGGACTTCAAAACAGCGGCCAGTCCTGCGGCGGGGTGGAGCGGATCTACGTCCACCGCAGCGTTTACCCGCGCTTTCTGAACATCCTGCGCGCCAAGGTCGACCGGTTGCGGGTGGGGTATGACCGCGACTACCGGGTGGATATCGGATCGATGACCACCGCCAAACAGAAAGCCGCCGTCGATGAGCAGGTGCGGCAGGCCCTTGCCGCCGGAGCGCGCATGGCCGCGCAATCGGCCGTACCGGATACGCCCGAAGGCCTGTTTCTGCCCGCCATGCTGCTGACCGATGTGGACCACACCATGGCCATCATGCGCGATGAAACCTTCGGGCCGGTGCTGTGCGTCATGCCGGTGGCAAGCATGGAAGAAGCACTGGCATTGGCCAACGATTGCGACCTGGGGCTGACGGCCAGCGTATGGACCCGCAACCGCGCCCGGGGCGAACGGTTGGCCCGCAAAGTCAAGGCAGGCGTGGTCATGGTCAACGACCACCTCATGGCCCACGGACTGGCCCAGGTGCCGTGGGGCGGCGTCAAACACTCGGGTATCGGCCGCTCCCACGGTGCCGCGGGCATGGACGAGATGACCCAGGTGCAGTGCATTGTCAACGACCTGATGCCCGGCGTGCGGAAGAACTTCTGGTGGCATCCCCACGGTCCGGACATCTACGATGGCGTTCGCGGCCTGATCGATTTCCGCTTTGGCCGACGCCTGCACAGACGCCTGGACGGTCTCGTCAAGACGCTCCGTGTTCTGCCAAGGACCTTTAAAAGCTGAAATTAAAAAGAATGATATTGTTATGAACCATTGCGGCAATATATACCACTATACGGACAACCCGGCGGCTTGGTCCTGAAACGCACCGCCCGCATTGGACGGCCGATGCCCCGGCTGATTTGAGCTCGATGGGCGAAAAACAGGCTTCGCCACGCCGCATCAGCCCATTAAGCCGCTGTTGTGCGCCGCATCCGGGTTCGCTGGAACCCGAAACCTTGTCCCTGGAGGCGAAAATGAAAAGTTTGGATTCCTTTTGCAGAAAGCTGCTCCCCGCCGTGGTGCTGGTCCTTGGCGTTGTTCTGCTCGCGGAGCCGCCCGCTCCAGCCGGAGCGGGCACCACCCCGAAGTTGAGCCTGGCCCGGAAATTCAACTTGCAGGTGAAAAAAAATCTGGGGCCTTTGGTGACAATGGATCAGACGCTTTTCAAGGTAAATCTCCCATTGACCATTTCGAAGATGCCCGGGCCCTGGAAAAATGCGAAATTTGTGGGGTTGGCCACGGTATATTTCCTGGATGGGCCGGGAGAGGCTGTCGGCTACGCGGTGAGCAAAAGCGGAGAGCAAGGGATGCCCTTGAACATCACGCTCAACAACGGCAGTTACAGCGGGACCGTTTCCCTGCCCATTCAGCAGGCGGCCGGAACCCTCACCGCCAAAACCTGCAGCGCCGCCGTCGTGATGGCCAAGCTGGGAAGCCAGATCATGTACATCGGATCCTCCAAGGGAGGGACCGCGCCCAATTCGGGGGTATGCGGGGAGATGAAGCTTTCCGATATACCGCCCGGGACGATCATACACCCTTAACCGCAACGGAATCCCACGGACGCGGACTGACGAAGCGATTCTTTTCAAGACAGGAGGAAGCTATGCGGCATCGGCGCATCGGCCTCATTTTCATCGTCATGCATTTTTTGCTGGCGGCCATTCCCTGCTCGGCCGTCCAGCCGACACCGGCGGGCGGTGTGCCGGAGGTTCAATTTGCCAACCTTCCCGACATCGTTCTCCCACCCGTGGTCTACACGGGACCCGTACTGGACGATATCGGCATGAAGCCCATCTTTTATAGCGGCCCGGATCTTTCCGACATCACCTTGGACCCGATTCATTTCAGCAAGGCGACCCTGGAGGTCAAACCGGCGGCAAACCTTTCCCACGGCTCGATCACAGCGGTCAAGACGGCGACACGCATACCCGGTACAACGCCCGGGGTGAAAATCGTGTCCCCCAAACCCGGCCAGACGGTGGCGGGCAGCGTACTGCTGGAGGTCGAAGTCACCGGCTGGCAAGGGATCCCCGGGGTCGATCTATCCTGGTGGTGGAGTGCGCCCACACCTGCCGGACAATGGCCGCCCCCTCCCAAAAGCATGACAGTGGTCGAACGCCTCAACGGCAAGACCCGCATCGTCATACCGGCCGCTGCCTTTCCAAGCTCCGGACTGTGGCGCGTTGAGGCAACGGTGAAGGTTTCCGACAAACTGCGGGTTGCGGACGATGTGAGCTTCAAACTTGCGGGAAATCTGATCCCCCAGGGAAAAACCGCCATCATAAAACAGCCCGCGAAGCAAACGCTTCCGGGAACCGCCGTCACGAAACCTGCCGCCAGCGGACGAATTCAGCGCCGTCCGGTCGGCCCCGCCGTGTCCACCGTGAAAAAGTAGCCGCACCAGCCGGAAGGATCGACCCCCCAACTCCGGGCTTGTGCGTTATGGGTGCGGGTTGAACGGCTGGTCGTGGGTGGCACTGGCAACTCGTTGCCAG
>JBNLAV010000118.1:0-1829 GCA_050302315.1 Desulfobacteraceae bacterium | reverse complement strand
ACGGGCGGCACCTACTATCCGGTCGGGGTGGCCATCGGCACCCTGACCAGCATCAAACTGGCCAAAAAGCATAAAATCACCGCCACGGCCATCAACTCGGCCGGTTCGGGCGAGAACGTCCAGATGCTCAAAAACAAAGAGGCCCACATGGCCATCCTGCAGGCGCTCTTCGGCCTGAACGCGTACAACGGCAAGGGACCGTACGAGGGCAAGGCGATCAAGGATTTTCGCGCCGTGACCATACTGTGGGAGAACGTGGAGCATATGGTGGTGCTGAATAAATATGCCGGTACCGGCACGGTTTCGGATCTGAAGAACCTGGGCAAGAAATTCTCCATCGGCAAACGCGGCAGCGGCACCGAAGGTTCGGGTCGGGCGCTCTTGGCCGCCCTTGGCATGGATCCGGAAAAAGAGATGACCCTCGAGTATCTGGCCTACACCCCGTCGGCCCAGGCCATGATGGACGGTCGCATCGTGGGCGCCAACATCCCGGCCGGTCCGCCGGTGGCCGCCATCACCCAGCTCTATGCCCAGTTGGGGGAAAAGAAGGTCAGGGTGCTCGACTTCACCGATGCAGAACTGGCCACCGTACAGAAATCCTATCCCATCTGGAACCGTTTCGTGATCAAAGCCGGCACCTATCCGGGTCAGAAGAAAGACATCCAGACCATATCCCAGCCCAACTTTCTGGCAGTACGGCCGGATGTCTCCGACGAAACGGTCTACCTCGTCACCAAAACCATCTACGAGAACCTGCCCTTTCTGAACAACATCCACAAGGCCACCAAGGCGATGAAGCTGGAAAAGGCCATTGCCGGTCTTCCGGTGCCGCTGCATCCGGGTGCCGCCAAGTTCTATGCGGAACAGGGCATTCAGATTCCGGAAAACATTAAGCCCCAATAAGGAGAGATCTCCTCTGCCATACATTCTCTCCTCCTCATCTTCGGACAGGGGGGCAAAGCCCCCCTGTCCGGAGTAAGAATAGGAAAAGCTTGGATTCATTGGAAGGAAAGCGAGGACAATAAATGACAACCAAATGCGACCCTGTCATCAAGGACAGCGAAGGTGAAGTGACCGCTGCCCGCCGCGAGTTTAAAGGCGCCATGGCGAAGCTCATCTATTGGGTCGGTGTGGCCATGGCGTTGTTCCACATCTGGGTCAACACTGTGGGCATCATGCCTGAAATTCAGCGTAACGCACTTCATTTTGCTTTTATTTGCTTCTTGGGCTACTTAATCTACCCCTTTAGCAATTGCTCTCACCGTCGATGGCTACCTCTGGATGTCGCCCTGGCGCTCATCAGTGTGGCCGTGGGCGTCTACCTGGTGCTCTTCGAAGACGCCCTGCACGCCCGCAACGAGGTACCCACACAGATCGATCTGGTCTTTGCAGCCATCGCCGTCATCCTCATGCTGGAAATCACCCGACGCACAGCCGGCTATATCATCCCCTCCATAGCGGGTTTCTTTCTGGGGTATGCCCTGTGGTTCGGTCAATATATGGAAGGACTCTGGAACTTCCCCGGGGTGAACATCGTCCGCATGCTCTACCGCATGTACTTCGCCCCGGACGGCATCTTCGGCACCATCGCCACCATCTCTTCCACCTTTGTCTTCCTGTTCGTGCTCTTTGCCGCCTTTTTGCTCAAGTCCGGCGCCGGAGAGTTCATCATCCGCCTGTCCGAAGCTCTGATGGGCCGCATGATCGGCGGGCCGGCCAAGATGGCCGTCTTTGCCAGCGGGCTGATGGGCTCCATCTCCGGCAGCGCCGTGGCCAACACCGTGGGCACCGGATCGATCACCATCCCGCTGATGAAGCGCGTGGGCTTC
>JBNLAV010000117.1:0-14609 GCA_050302315.1 Desulfobacteraceae bacterium | reverse complement strand
AGAGGGCGATTACCGCTATCCCCACTCCCGAGATCTGGCTCAACGGGTTCGCTTTGTGGGGGAGCCGTGGACGTTCGGCCTCGATCCCTATGGCGCCAAATCCCTGGCCCGGCAGTGCGGCCTGGACCTCGTGTCGGATTTGGGTCCCAAGGAATTCTCACGAAAATATCTGTTAGGAAGCGACGGCGTCCAGATCGGGGAACCGCTGCAATTCTTGAGCCTGGCCCTGGCGGAAGTACCTGCCCGGGAGAAAAAGTAAGAGCGGATGGAAAGGGCCACCACCGAGCCGGCCTGATCCTTGGCCGGGCTCGGTGCAGACGCTCCGGCTGCATCACGCGAGCAACTGACCGTAGTCCTTGAACTCCGCCTCGTAGCCGGAATCGAACAACGGACTGGTAATCAGGAAATCGGCGGTGGCGCGGTTGCAGGCCACGGCTACATTATAGAGCACGGACATGCGCAGCAAGGCTTTGACATCCACGTCATGGGGCTGGGCGGTCATTGGATCCCAGAAGAAGATCAGGATATCCAGTTCGAGGTTGGCGATCATGGCGCCCAGTTGCTGATCCCCGCCCAAAGGACCGCTTTTGAGCCGCTGAACGTCAAGCGCGCTGTTTTCGTTCAACAGCTTTCCGGTGGTTCCCGTACCGAACAGGGTGTGGCGCGCCAGCTGGTCGGAATTGTTTTGAACCCACTTGAGCAGGTCCTGCTTTCTCTTGTCATGGGCCACCAGGGCGATTCGCTTCTTTTCCTTCACGGCGGGACTCCTTTTCCTTTTGGGAGCGGTAGCGACAATTTTCGCGGTGTCGACGATCACGGCTTATATACTGAAAAAGGGTTGAGGATTCAACTCGCCGGTTTTCAGGCAGGAGGCTGGTGCAGGCCCGCATGCATCCGGGATGCATCGCTGTAACAAGGGACCACGACCACCCGTCGTGGTCCCTTGCGGGTGCATGGCGCATGCGCGCGGCCGGGTTGTGCAGTGACGGTTCAGGCAAATGGATCAACTCCCGGAAGTTACGGCGACGCTTTCCAATTTGGTATTGCACTCCCAGCGGCGTTGGACGGCTTTAAATGTGGAGAGATGATAGACGGCGCTGATACCAACCAGCGCGTAGATGACGCGACTGACGATTCCCATCTCACCGAACAGGAACGCCACCAGATTAAAGCCGAAGAGACCGATCATCCCCCAATTGAGGCCTCCGACCACGATCAGGGACATGGCGATCATGTCGATTATTTTTAACCTATCGGTTTTTGTTATCTCCATGACTTACCTCCTTGTTGACGGTTGAACCGGCATCATATCCAGCCGGCCCCGTTCTTCGGGATCGGTTGAAGCATGTGCCGCTCTGGTCACGCGTGGTATGCTTGGAGTTAAGATTCTTCAGGCAGGACATTTATCGGATTGCGGTGTACCTTCGTTTCAATGTGCGTGATACCCTAATATAAAACGTGCTCATAAGGTATCAAGAGGAGCGGACTGCCGGGGGTGGCGACCGGAAGCGCTTCTGATGAACGCCTGCCAGCCCCGGCCCCGCCTCTCGGGCGCACTTATTTTTCGCCCAATGACCCGAAGCATTCCACCGAACCTTTATACGGGCGGCTGTGGGCTCAGGCGTCGGCCGGACGCGTCAACGGTTTTTCGTAAATGCCCCAATGGCGGTGCGGCGCAGGCACGTTTTGAAATACCGCCTCACCCTTCCAGAGAAAATCGACATACGGCAGCTCGAATACCGTATCGAACCCGGCGGATTTAACGAGATGCTGCGAATAAGCACCGGTGCATTCGGCAATGGCATATTCGAATCCGGCATCGGTCAGACGGTCCAGCGAGAGCCTTCCCAGCTTGGACGCGATGCCGTGATTGCGGTGCGCTAACTTTACACCGCCCATCCATAGATCAGCCACCCTTCCCGGTTGACCGGGAGAGAAGTCGGAATGCTTTTCGAACCAAGCCGCGTCGATGCGGTCAAGCACCTCGACGATGGGAGCGAACGACGGCGTCGCTTCGACAAATTCAATGCAACGCGGATCCGGAGGCATAAGAAAATCGCGTGTTATGAGAGCACCCACGACGGTTTTACCGTCGCGTTTGTCGATGGCCACAGTGGACAACCCGTTGGTGAGACACTCGTCCAGATAGAATGCAGTAAAATGACGCCATTCATCATAACCGGGGCGCCCAATGGTCTGGGCCGCCGTGGAAGGTTCATTGACAAAAGCGCGGGTCAATACCTCCAACACACCTCTGCGGTGCCGGGGCCGCGCTGCTTCATACCGCACACCGTCGTCGGCCAACGGTGGATAAATATTTTTGCGCCCTTGCAGATCAGCACTGTTTTCATATGAATGATGGTAGTTCATGATTTTGCCCTCCATGGGTTGTGCGGTCGGGTTTTTACCCATTGGGCGTAAAGAACAGGCTTACAATGTAAGGAAAACTGCAAAGACAGCGTAAGGTGGAATTAGGTGTGGATCGATTGGCAATGTTTCGTTATACTGACGCACCAGGCCGCAACCGCCGGAAAAGGGGCTCCCATGGGTTCCAGGGCAAAAGAAGACTACCTTAAAGCGATCTATGAGTTGGAAGTCAAAGTCGGCATTGCCAAAACAACCCAACTGGCCGACAAACTGGGGGTACGCGCCGCCACCGTGACCGAAATGGTACAGCGGCTGTCCAGGCAACCAAATCGAACCATCACATATCAGCATCACCACGGCGTGCGCCTCACCTCCTTGGGACGACGGAAAGCCATTGAGATCGTACGAAGGCACCGGTTGCTGGAGACTTTTCTGCACCGGACCCTGGGACTCAGTTGGGATGAAGTTCACCAGGAGGCGGAAGTGCTGGAGCATCATCTCTCCTCGCGCGTCACAGCGGCCATCGACCGGCATCTTGATTTTCCGGAATTCGATCCGCACGGCGAACCCATACCTGACGCACACGGCAATATGGCCAACCCGCAGCACCTCGCGCTGTCGGAGATCGAAGCCGGCAGCCGGTTTCAGATTATCCGCGTCGATCCGGTTTCCGAAGCGTTCCTGACCTATCTGGACGGCCTGACCCTGGGTATCGGAACCACCGGCAGACTCCTGACCAAAGAAGAGGAGCAAGGTCCGCTCTCCATCGAATTGGACGACCGGCGCAATGCACCGCCCACGATATTGAAACGACAAGTCGCCGACAGTATCTATGTAGAAGAGATTTGATCCGGCACAGCAGAGCTGGAGTTCATCCTTTGTATTTAACAAATTCAATTTTAGGTTGACCTAAATTTTTCCATGCTTAGTGTGGAGACATGTATCAGAGGTCATGCATTTAACAACCCGGCAGGTCCAGCCATGCAATTGGAGGAAGCGCGATGAGAGCGAGGTCAATTTTAAAATTTCGACGCCACGCCGGAACGATCCTGTTCCTGATATGCATCACATCCATATTGCGGCCTGATGCGACGGATGCCGCAACCTTCAACAAAAATTACCCCATGAACGTCGGAACCACCGTCGGTATGGTGGGCGATATCGTTCGCGAAGTGGCCCAAAACAAAGCGGTGGTCACCAATATTATCGGCTCCGGCATCGATCCCCACGTCTATAATCCTACCCGAAGCGATGTGGCAGTGTTGCTTAAATCGGATATCATCTTTTATTCGGGGCTGCTGCTGGAAGGCCAGATGTCCGATATTCTGGCCAAAATCTCGCGCCGACGCCCCGTTTACGCAGTTACAGATCGCCTGCCGCCGGCGTATCTGCTCCACGACGCGGCAACCAACCATAGCGACCCTCATGTGTGGATGGATGTGCAGGGATGGATGAAGGCCGTAGAAGTGGTGGCCGAAGCACTGGCGGCATTCGACCCGCCCAACAAAACCTTTTACCAAAAAAATGCGACCGCTTTCGGCGAAAAGCTGAAACGGCTCGACGAATACGCCAAAAGCGCCATCGCCTCAATTCCGGATGAACAGCGGGTACTGGTCACGGCCCACGACGCCTTCCGCTATATGAGCCGGGCATACGGCATCGAAGTGGTGGGCATCCAGGGCATCTCCACCGAGTCCGAGGCGGGCATCAAAGATATCAACCGCATTGTGGACCTGCTTGTGCAGCGCAAGATCCCGGCCGTTTTCGTGGAATCCAGCGTCTCGGACAAAAACGTCAAAGCCCTGATCGAGGGCGCCGCCTCGAGAGGGCACAAGGTAACCGTCGGCGGCGAGCTTTTCTCCGACGCCATGGGGCCGCCGGGAACCTATGAAGGCACTTACACCGGCATGATCGACCACAATGTCACCGTCATTGCGGCGGCCCTTGGCGGCAGGGTGCCGGGAAAAGGGATGCAGGCCAAGCTCAAAAGGGAGCGTTGATAATCACCGATACCAAACATGGGAGACGTCATGTTAGATCTTTTAAAACGCCCGTTCGAAGGTGAACCCCAGCATCGGTTGGGACCGGCGGACACACCGCTCTGGATCAACGACCTGACCGTGGCCTACCACCGCAAGCCGGTGCTCTGGGACATCGACCTCTCACTGCCGGAGGGGAAACTAATCGCCGTGGTGGGGCCCAACGGCGCAGGCAAAAGCACGCTGATCAAAGCCATACTCGGATTGGTCCAGCGGGCGTCGGGCGCCGTCTCCATTTACGGAAAGCCCTACGAAGCGCAGCGCCATCTGGTGGGGTACGTCCCCCAGAGAGAAAGTGTGGACTGGGATTTTCCGGTCAATGCCATGGATGTGGTGGCCATGGGCATCTACCGGCAGATCGGTTGGCTCAAGCCGGTCACCCGGCGTCATCACCAAAAAGCCCTCGAGGAACTGGATAAGGTCGGCATGGCGGCCTATGCCAAGCGCCAGATCAGCCAGCTCTCCGGCGGCCAGCAGCAGCGGGTCTTTCTGGCCCGGGCCCTTGCCCAGGATGCCAAGCTTTACTTCATGGACGAACCGTTCGCCGGTGTGGATGTCGCCACGGAGAAGGCCATAATCGCCCTGCTCAAAGAGCTCAAGTCCGCAGGCAAGACCTGTGTGGTGGTTCACCACGATCTGCAGACCGTGCCATCTTATTTCGATCATGTCGTGCTGCTGAACATGCGTATTGTCGATGCCGGCCCCATCGGTCAGGTCTTCACCGAAGAAAACCTGAAGAAGACTTATGGCGGCAAGCTCACCCTGCTCTCCCAGGCACTGCATAAATATGCCGAAGAACCCGGGCTGCCGACGGGTAACCGTTAGGCCGTGAGGAATATGATGAGCATTATCCGGCTATGTTTGATCAGTGTGCTTGTGTCCTTTGCCATGGCGACAGTTCCGGGCCGAACGCTGGCCGGCGGGTTGTCCGAATCGCTGGTCCAATGGCCCACCTGGGAAGAACTGCTGCGGGTGCTGACCTTTCAGGACTACAACACGCGGGTGGTGATCATCGGCGCCACCCTGCTGGGACTGGCTGCCGGTCTGGTGGGAACTTTTCTGCTGCTGCGCAAACGGGCACTGCTCAGCGATACGATCAGCCACGCCACCCTTCCGGGCATCGCCATCGCCTTCATGGTCATGTCCGTGGTCCTCGGCGACGGCAAGAACCTTCTGGGACTCATTGCCGGGGCAGCCGTCTTCTCGGTCATCGGTACGACAGCGGTGATGGTCATCCAGAAGTACACCCGCTTGAAGGACGACGCGGCCCTGGGCATCGTGCTCAGCGTTTTCTTCGGTTTCGGCATTGCGCTGATGGGCATGGCCACACGCATGTCCACCGGAAATGCGGCCGGCCTCTCCTCTTTCATTTACGGCAAGACCGCTTCAATGCTCTTCTTCGACGCGATGCTGATTGCACTGGCCGCCCTGACCGCCATCATCTTCTGCCTGCTCTTCTTCAAGGAGTTCGCCCTGATCTGTTTCGATGCGGATTACGGCGCCACCCAGGGCTGGCCGGTCACCCGCCTGGATTTTTTGATGATGGCCCTGGTGGTCGGGGTAACGGTCATCGGATTGCAGGCCGTGGGGCTCATCCTGGTGGTGGCCCTGTTGATCATTCCGGCGGCGGCGGCCCGTTTCTGGACCTACAACCTGAAACAGATGCTGCTGCTGTCGGGTCTGTTCGGCGCCATGAGCGGGATGCTGGGCTCCGGTTTCTCCGCCCTGATGGCCAATCTACCGGCCGGGGCCGTCATCGTGTTGACCGCCTCGGCCGTCTTTATCTTCAGCATGACTTTCGGGTCGGCCCGGGGCATACTGAAACTGCTCGCCGAACGCACGAGGCTCCGCCGGCGAATCACCCGGGAAAACCTGTTGCGCGATCTCTACGAATGGTTTGAATGCACCGACTTGGGGGATGCCGATGCGACAGGCCTTACCGGCAGCGCCTGCCGCATGGGGCCAGGTATGGAAGAGATCCGCCGCCGGCGCGCCTGGCCCTTGAAGGGGCTCAACCGCACCATCGCCCGGCTCCGCGCTTCGGGCGATATTGTGGTCGACGACCAGGGGTGCATTGCCTTTACCGGTCAGGGAAGGAATGCGGCCAATGGGGTGGTCCGCAAGCACCGTCTTTGGGAAGCCTATCTTATCGCCTACGCCGATGTGGCCACCGGGATGGTCGACTTGAGCGCCGATCGCATTGAGCATGTTCTGGATGAGGAGATCATACGCCAGCTGGAAGCCCTTTTCCCCGGGGAAAGATCGACCGAGCCACCCCGAAGCCCACACGTCCTCACCTCCAAACAAGGAGCCGTTTAGCCATGGATTGGACCTTTCTCGACACCTGGATCGTTATCGTGGGCATATTGGGCGCCATGTCTTGCGCACTTTTGGGCAACTACCTGGTGCTGCGCCGCATGAGCATGATGGGCGACGCCATCAGCCACGCCGTATTGCCCGGGCTGGCCATCGCCTTTCTGGTGAGCGGCAGCCGGGAGAGCCTGCCCATGCTCATCGGGGCCGTGCTCATCGGCGTGCTGACCACCCTCTTCATTCAGGTTATCGACCGGTTGAGCGGGCTGGACAAGGGGGCCTCCATGGGCGTTGTGTTCACCACCCTCTTCGCTTTGGGACTTATTCTGATCCGTCAGGCCGCCGACCATGTGGATCTGGATCCCAGCTGCGTGCTCTATGGCGCCATCGAACTGACCCCGCTGGACACCTATCTCATGTTCGGCTACGAAATTCCCCGGGCTGCAGTGACGAACGGCGCCATGCTCCTGATCAATGGGCTTTTTGTCTTGCTCTTCTTCAAAGAGCTAAGGATCACCTCGTTTGACCCGGCCCTGGCCACCACCATCGGCATCAACGCCAATGTGATGCAATACGTGCTCATGACCCTTGTGGCGGCCACCACCATTGCCGCCTTTGAAAGCGTGGGCAGCATACTGGTGATCGCCATGCTCATCGTACCGGGCGCAGCCGCCCACCTGTTGACCGACCGCATGGGCCCCATGCTGGGGATCAGCGCGGTCTTTGCCGGTTTCTCCGCCTTCCTGGGCCATCTGGGCGCCATCACCGTACCGACATGGTTCGGCTTCCAGGACACCAGCACGGCCGGCATGATGGCCTTCACAGCCGGCTTGCTCTTTGCCCTGGTGATGCTCTTCGCCCCACGCCACGGCCTGATCAGCCGGCTGATGCACCAGGTGCTGCTGAGCCTGAAGATCGTCCGGGACGACATACTGGGTTTTATATACCGCTACCAGGAGCTGGCCGATGAAGATGCGTCACCGGTACGCATCGATCAGGTGAGAGAGGCGATGATGGCCGGCCTTGCCGTAAATGTTTCCATCCGGGCCCTGCTCCGCAAGAAACTGATCGAGCGGGTATCGGACGGACTGGCCCTCACCGCTGAGGGTTTGAAACACGCAAGGCATCTGGTGCGCAGCCATCGTCTCTGGGAGACCTACCTGTGTGACAAGTTGGGGTACTGCGGCGCCGATATTCATCGCTACGCCCACGACCTCGAACATTTCACCGATGTCGGCCTTCAAAACAGCTTGAACCAGGCCACGGGCAACCCTGCCACCGATCCGCATCAACGCCGGATTCCCGGCCGATAGCGCGAACGTTTAACGGCAGTGCACAGACCGGACCTTATCCATAATGGCAGCATCACGGTTCATGCGATGGTGGATAAGATAAGCATTCACGAAGGTGCGTTCAGCCTTCAGGGTACATCATTCAATATGTCGTTTGGCCATTGAAGTACGACCACCATTGTATAAAGATAATCTCACTAAATTTTGAATTGATTGACCATGGCTTTCATCTGGTCTGCCAATTGTTTCAACTGATCCGAACTAAGACTGACCTGGTTGCAGCTGGTGGAAATTTCAGAAGACGACGAATTGATTCCGGCAATATCCTCGGTGATCATGTTGGTGACTCCCGAACTCTGGGCCACATTCTCATTCACCTCTTGAATGCCGCTGGATGCTTGGGCGATATTGCTGGAGATTTCCTGTATGGCCACCGACTGTTCTTCAACAGCCGCGGCTATGGTTCCCACGGTATCATTTACGTCATTGATAACCGTTGAAATTTGGGCGATTTCATCAACAGTCTCTCCGGTGGAAGCTTGCACGCCCTCGATTTTAGATTTGATTTCCTGGGTCGCCTCAGCGGTTTGCTTTGCCAACTCCTTGATTTCATTCGCCACTACGGCAAATCCTTTTCCGGCTTCGCCTGCACGGGCCGCTTCGATTGTGGCATTCAGCGCCAGCAGGTTGGTCTGTTCAGATATTTCTGTGATGACTTCGGTGACTTTGCTGATCGCCTGGGCTGCACAGCCCAGGTCGTTGACTTTATGAGAAGTTTTTTCAGCCCGTTGCACGGCCTCACCTGTGACGGAACGGGCGCTTTCGGAGTTTTGAGCAATCTCGCTGATGCTAGCGGTCATCTCTTCCGTAGAAGTGGCGACCATGCCCAGGTTGGTGGTGGCCTGTTCCAGGGCAGCAGCAATATGACAATCCCTAATAGAAATAGGCCGCACAGTGATGGGATGAGGATTTTCTTAAATAAATTCATGGTCAGTCTCCTGAAAGAAAACCAGCAATGCACTGAAACTTCAGTTAGTGTCCTTCCAGAAATGCCAGCCAAAAGTATTGGTCCATTTGTAATATCGACACTTATCGCGGGAACAAGAACACGGCGATAGCTAGTGGTACCTGCCAGAACATCGCCTCTTTATGATGATTGCTGTCTCATGCGGGGTGATTTATTGAGAATACCTGTCATTAGATCCAGAAAGCATTGGGTCTTAAAAGGCTTTTCAAGTGCGCCAACGAAACCGTACCGGCTATAGTCTTCAAATACCGGATCGCTGCTGTATCCGCTAAGTACCACAGCCTTCGCCGATGGATCGATCTGATGAATCTCCTGAAGGACTTCTTTTCCGCCAGGGCCTCCGCGGATGGTCAGATCCAGTATCAATGCCGCATAAGGCCGGCCTTGCTCCAATGCCGCCTTGTACAGCGATACCGCCTTTTTGCCGTCAAATGCGATATCGGTTTCACAGCCCATACGGTGGAGCATGGAACGGATGACGTTCCAAAGAATTTTCTCATCATCCATATAAAGAACCCGGCAACTTTCAGGGTGGGAGCTTTTCTCCTCACTATCAGGGGACCGTTTTGCAACCGCAGGGGTCACAAAGGCGGGCAGCAAGATGGTGACGGTGGTCCCCTCCCCGACCTTCGACCGGACGGCAATGTGTCCCTGATGTTTATTGACGATGGAGTGGCAGATGGTCAGCCCAAGGCCCATCCCCTTTTGGGCCCCCATCTGCTTGGTGGTAAAATAGGGATCGAAGATCTTGCCGATATCGTCGGCGGCAATCCCCACACCGCTGTCGCGGATTTCAATCTTGACGTACCTTCCCGGTGGCACCTGATTGCCATTGAATCGCTCAACGTCCACCGTGTGTGCCTTGATCGCAACCTTGCCTCCCCATGGCATGGCTTCCCCGGCATTGGTCAGGACGTTTTGAACGGCGGAGCTGATCTGGTCTCCGTCGACAATGAGCGCGGGAAGATCATTCTCAAGGTCCAATTCATATGCGACGTTGGTCCCACTGAGTGTCAAACCGGTGACTGTCTCCATCAACTGACAGAGATCCACGGCCTGCTTGACCTGATTGCCGCCATCGGCAAAGGTGATCAAGCGATTGGCCAACTCCCGTGCGTGTTGTGCGGCTTCAATAGCGCCTTGCAGGTGAGAGCTCTGCTTCTCCTGGTCTTCCGCATACAGCAGGGCCAGGTCAATATGACCGATGATGGCTGTCAGAATGTTGTTGAAATCGTGCGCCATGCCGCCGGCCAATTTTCCGATGGACTCCAGATTGCGCAGTTTCAGCAGCTCTTTTTCCGCTCGTTTGCGGTCGGTGATATCGTGGGAGATATGAATGCACCACCGATTGTCCGAATCTCCGGCATCGAATGGAAGCACAGTGGTAAGGAAATGCCCGTTGAACTTTCGTCTGAACTCTTCTATTTCGGAGGCACGGCCGGTCCGGATCAACGCTTGATGCGGGCAGTCCACCGGGCGGGCGCCGTCTTCATGCAGGACCTGGTAACACTTCTTGCCGACGCAATCCTTAGGCGCCACGCCCAGACGCCCGGCCAACGCTTTGTTGACGCGGACCACCGTCGATTTTTCATCGATAATGGCGATCAAATCGGGAACCGCATCGAAGGTCTGCTCCCACTGCCGCTTGGCACTGATGATGGCATTCTCGGCGGATTTCCGATCCGTGATATCGCTGATATTGATCAACAAGCGACCATCCGGCACGCCGTCCGATATATCAATTGCGCCATCATCGAGGAGATGTCCTTTCAGTTCGACATACAAAAGGGATTGATCGCTGCGGACCATTCGAACTTCAAGCCGTTTACCCGCCGGCTTCTTGTAAAAGGCTTTGAACCTGGCGAAGAAGAGTGCCCTGTCGTCAGGGTGGATGGTTTGGGTCAACGGCTTGTTGAGCAGGGCCGGAATATCCCGATCCACCATGTAGGCGAAGGTCTTGTTGGCCTGCAACACCATTGCTGCGGAGTCCGCTACAACGTACCCCACCGGAGCATCGTGGTACAGACTGAGGTAGCGGTCACGGGAGCGCTCGAGTTCCTGGTGGGCCTGGCGCAACTCTTCGTTCTGCATCTCCAACTCGATCTGGTGCACATGCAAATCGTGGATCAGCTCCCGGGTTTCCCTTTTTGCCTGTCGCGGCAAGGGGGAAGAAGATTTGGAAATTCGGTCCAATGCCTTTTGCCGGAGTACGTCCAATCGCTTTTGGTAATCTGCTTTGGAATCCATAGCGCTCATCTCAGGTTATCCGGTTTATTCAAAAAAGGCCTCAAGTTGAAGACGGTGGTTCCGGATTGCCGCCGTTGGCCACCAGGCAAAGCGCGTAGCTCGGTTTCCCGGAAGCGTTGCGGATCAGGGCGACGGTCATATTGGTGCGCAGCGTTCGGCCGTCTTTTCGAACGAAGCGCTTCGATGCCTGGAAGAAATCCCGCTCTCCTGAAACCATTTCTTTGAAATTATCCCGATCCGAATCCGCATCATCAGCGTGCATGTACGACGCCAGCAGGTTGCCGTTCACGGCTTCGGCGCTGTATCCCAACATCTTGTGAAACGTCGCGTTGATCTCCAATGCCCTTCCCTGCATGTCGATCAGGACGATTCCGATGGCCGCCTTTTCAAAAGTGGGTTTGAATTTAGACATGCTCATCTGACACATGTCCTCTCTCGCTTTGCGTTCGGTGATGTCCGTGGCAAACCCGCACATATATTCCAGCGGTCCATCGCTGCCGTGAATGGGAAAGCCGCGGTCATGAATCCAACGAATCTCTTCCTTTGGATTGGTAATGCGATATTCGATTTCCCAGATGCCCCTGGCTTTGTCTTTCCAGTGGTCCTCCACTTTTTGACGGTCGTCGGCGTGGATCGCGCTTATAAATGAACCGGGATTCTGATAAAGTTCGGCGATATCCCGACCCCAGATTTTTTCGTAAGCCGGGCTGACATAGAGGACCTCTTTGCCGTCAGGCGTCCGCATCCAGAAGACGTCTTCGATATGTTCAGCCATCAGCCTGAACCGGCTCTCACTCTCCATGCAGGCATTCTCTGAATTGAGTTTGGCAAAGATCAATCCAAGGCTGTCGGCGACCGCGGTAAAAAAGCCGCGATCCTCCTCCAATATATCCTGCGGTGTTTCGCCCGTATCCGTCTCATCATGACAGACCACCAAGGTGGCCAGTTGTCTGGCATTGTGTTTAATCTCAGCCTTTTGCTGCGTAGCTGTGCTGGTGAAACCCTCGCTTTGATACACGCGGCCGTCAATCTCGATCCGGCACATGGTTTTGGCAGCCTGTTCGTACACCTGCGGGATGAGGCGGACGGCGCCGCGGGCAACGGTTTCGATGGTGGCATCGGGTTCCTCAGCCAAAGTCGTCAGTCTGGAAATGATGTTTAAATGCCTTAACTTTTGACTGATTTTTGCCTTTTCCTGCTTCAATACGTTCTGGTATCGCTTCAGCTCATTGATATCGAGAAAAGTGGCCACTGTGCCTGAAAAGGATTCCGAACCGATGTAATAGGGGATCACCCGCATCCGGTACCAGTGGCCGTCGAATGTCTCGACTTCCTCCTCGAACCGTTCGTTGGTTTGCTCCACCTTCCTGACGATCTCCTGCAAATCGACACCCTTGAGGTTATGGGGGAGATAGGAGACCGGCCGACCTAAATCCGCATTGGCGACTTTGAATATCTTCGAGATATGAGGCGTGAATTTCCTGAGCTCCAGGTTCTCATCCAGAAACATGGTTCCGGCGCCGGTGACCTCCATGAAATTGTACATGTCGTTGTTGAGCTCCGTGAGTTCCATGATCTTTCGCTGGTATTCGGTATTGACCGTGTGGAGCTCCTCGTTAACAGACTGAAGCTCTTCATTGGTGCTCTGCAGTTCCTCGTTGCTGGCCAGCAATTCCTCGTTGGTGGCCTGAAGCTCTTCGTTTGAAGTTTCCAGTTCCTCGATGGTGGCTTGCAGATTTTCCCGGGTGAACTGGAGTTCCTGTTCGAGGTCCTGAATCCGTTGGGCCGCCTGCTCATCCACATCATAGGTCAATGGGTCTTTGTCAGGCTGGCAGACGTTCAACCGCGCCACATCCTCTATAAAGACGGCAACCAGGGCCGCATGCCCTTTTATGGGGGGAAATGGTTTGATGCGCAACTCCAGGTTGCGGTTGGTCTCCTGCAGCCGCATCCGGACATTGGTATACCGGATCTCCTCCTGGCGCTTGAGCGCTTTCGGGATGCCTGTAGAGAGCGGAATGGCGAGATCTTTGGCGACGATGCGGGAGATATCGTTAACGACGCGTCCCGACGGATACCGCAGAATGCCGTTTGAATCCCCTAGCACGTGCATCAGTTCCAACCGATCGTTGATCACCATGGTGAAGGGCACATAATCACCGGAGACGGCCTCCAACAGGCGGTCCAGAATTCGCTCTTCCTCATGAAACCGCATGGGACGGTAAGGCCCGAGGAACCCCGGACGGGAGAGCCGGCTCTGCGCATAGCGGGTTTTGGATATTTCGAGCTCCGCTCCCATCGTTTTTCGATTACCTTTGGAACGATATATCTTCCACTTATGGCTCAACGGCTCGAAATAATTGGTCGATTCACCTGTGGTCTCACTATGGCCCAGGAACAGCACGCCTTTGGTGTTTAAGGAAAAAGTAAAATATTCCAATACTCTTCGCTGCAACACCGGTTGCAGATAGATGAGCAGGTTGCGACATGAAATCAGGTCGATATTGGTGAAAGGAGGGTCTTTGATCAAATTGTGTTGGGCAAACACCACCATCTCCCGGATATTTCTCGATACCTGGAAAGAGTCATCCCGTCGGATAAAGTATTTGATCAGGAGATCCGGCGCGATGTCCGCTGCAATGCTTTCAGGATAAACCCCGTTGCCGGCCTGCAGCACAGCGTCATTGTCCACATCAGTGGCAAAGATCTTGATGTCGCGCTTCAAGTTCAAACGCGCCATGCACTCTTTGCAGGCTATAGCCAGGGTATACGCCTCTTCGCCGGTGGAGCAGCCGGCCACCCAGAATCGAACCATGGGGCCGTTCGCATCCCTGAGAAGGGCTGGCAGGTACTTTTCCGCCAAAAGATCGAAAGCCCCTTTGTCACGAAAGAAACTGGTCACGCCGATGAGCAACTCTCTATACAAAGTAGAAAGTTCGCGTGGGTAACTTTCCAGGTACTTGACGTAATCGCTGAGCACATTGATATGATTGACGGTCATCCGCCGTTCGATCCGTCGTACGACGGTGGAGGGTTTGTAGTAGGTGAAATCGATTTTGTGCCGCTCTCGCAGGAGTGAAAATATTCGGGTTAATCCATCTTCATCGGTCAAAATGGTATCGGAACGCTCCGACCGGGTCTGTTCGGGGTGCTCCACAAAGGCCAGCAATTGTCTCGGCATCTCTTCCGCCGGAAGAATAAAATCCACCAACCCAGTTGATATGGCGCTTCGCGGCATGCCGTCGAATTTGGCGGTCGACTCATCCTGCACCATGACCATACCGCCGGACTCTTTTATGGCCCGAACGCCGCGCATACCGTCGC
>JBNLAV010000116.1:0-13205 GCA_050302315.1 Desulfobacteraceae bacterium | reverse complement strand
AATTCCGGTTCCCCATTTACGGCCGGGCGGCCTATGCGGGAATGGAAATGGAGCTGCGCCAGGCGCTGGAGCCCTGGCATGTGCTGGGCGAAGAACCGGGCGGCGGCGGTACGGTACGCTACGTGGACTCGTCGGTGGAGCGGCTGCAGGTCAAAGTCGCCGGCATGACCGGCCGACGCCATATCGTCACCTGCAACGGCCGCAAAGTCCCCCTGCAGCCCACGGGCATGGATGGTGTTTTCGTTGCCGGCATTCGCTACCGCGCCTGGCAGCCGCCGTCCTGCCTGCACCCCACCATCGGTGTGCACACCCCCCTGGTGATCGACCTGTTCGACACCTGGTCAAATCGGGCCGTGGGAGGCTGCACCTACCATGTGGGGCACCCGGGCGGACGAAGCCATGAGGTGTTCCCGGTCAATGCCAACGAAGCCGAAGGCCGGCGCCACGCGCGCTTCATACCCGGCGGACACAGCCCCGGCACCCGCATGGAGCCGCCGGCGGACGAAAGCAACCCGGAATTTCCATATACCCTTGATTTACGCCGAGGCAGGCGATAGATCGACGGGTGGTCCTTATGCGGCCGCCAAGATGGTCGTGCAGAAAAGGTATACGACAGATGAACGAAACCGACCCCGCCCAGCCGGCGGCATCACAGTCCGGGCAACGCTCCCTGTTTGACGCGCAGGGATATCCGGGCGACGCCTTTTGTGAGGCGTTCGCCTCACCTGCCCAACCGTACGCCCATTGGCAACCCCTGATGCGTGCCCTGGACGTCCTGGGTTCCCGGAACCTTCAGCAGCACCAGGAGCGGGCGCGGCGCATGCGGCACGAGGACGGCGCCACCTACAATCCCTTCGACGACGCCGCCGGGACCGGCACCCCGTGGGCCCTGGAGATCATCCCCCAGCCGCTCACGGCCGCAGAGTGGTCCGGTCTCGAATCCGGGCTGATCCAGCGGGCATTGCTGCTGGAGAAAATCCTCCAGGATGTCTACGGCCCCCAGGAACTGCTCAAGAACGGGCGGCTGCCCGCCGAGTTGATCTACGCCAACCCCAATTTTCTGCACGCCTGCCACGGGGTACAGCCTGCCGGCGGCCGCAATCTGACCTTCTATGCCGCCGATTTGTACCGCGGGGTCGACGGCCGCTTCCGTGTGCTGCGCGACTATGCCGCCTGCCCGGCCGGGCTTGGGTATGCGCTTGAGAACCGCATTGTCATTTCAAGGATCTTTTCCAAGCTTTACCACCAGACCCAGATCCTGCGTTTGGCCCCCTTTTTTCACACCTTTCACCGCAGCCTGGTGCAAAGGGTCGCACCGCGGCGCGAAAACCCGGATATCGTGCTGCTTTCACCGGGACCCGACAGCCGCATCTATTTCGAGCACGCCATGCTCTCGCGATACCTGGGATATCCGCTGGTGGAGAGCCAGGACCTGACCGTCCGAAACGGCGAAGTCTTTCTTAAAAAACTGGCCGGGCTGGAGCGGGTGGAGGCGATCTTCCGTCACCTCTCCGACCACAGCATCGATCCCTTCGCCCTGCGGCGGGAAACAGCCGCCGGCGTTGCCGGACTGATCCAGGTCTCCCTGGAGGGCAACATCGATATCGTCAGCCCTATTGGCGCCGGCCTTGTCGAAACGCCGGCGTTGTCCCCCTTTCTGCCATCGCTGTCAGCCCTGCTGACAGGAGAGCAGCTTTTGCTGGAGGGACACCCCGCCTGGTGGTGCGGCACGGACGATGGCCTGCAGTATGTCAACTCCCATCTGCCGGAACTGACCGTTGTACCGGCCATGGACCCGTCGGCCGCCCCTGCCGCGGACCCCTCGTCCACGCTCCGGGAGATGCCGCACCAGTGGCTGGGCCGCGAAGCGATCCGCCCCGCCGTCTTACCGGCCTGGAACCGGGATGGCATAGCGCCCCGATACAGCCTGCTGCGCGTATTTGCATGCGCCACGGAGGATGGGTTTACCGTAATGCCCGGTGGATTGGCCATCACCGCACCCGATGTGGACACGTTGCTGCTGGATGCCCCGGAGAGCCAGCAGAGCAAGGACGTCTGGGTGCTTTCCGATCAACCGGTGACGCCCTTCAGCCTTATGGGCAGTCTGCGCACTGTGGCCGAGTTCAGCCGCGGCAGCGACCTGCCCAGCCGTGTGGCCGATCATCTGCTGTGGCTCGGACGTTACCTGGAGCGGGCCGAAGGCTTGGTCCGCGTATTGCGCTCCGTCTTCCGCCGCCTGGCCGGTGAATCGCGCCCGGGCGATATTCCCGAACTCTCTTTCCTGATCAATCTGCTCAGGTCAAAAGAGGCTCTCGATCCGGCGTCGGACGACGACGGTGATATTCCCCGCTTTCGCGAGCTCTATGCCCAACTGAACGAAGTGCTGTATGGTGCGGACCGGACCGAAAGCGTGGTCTCCATCCTCGACAAGGTTCGCCGGGCCGCCCGCAATGTGCGTGACCGGCTCTCCCTGGATGCCTGGCGGGCCATTAACCGCCTGGAAAGTTTTGGTGACCTTCAGGCCGAGGACCCGCTGGAAGTGCTGGATGACACCCTTTTTACCCTGAGCGCCTTCAGCGGCCTGGCCATGGAGAGCATGACCCGCGGTCTGGGATGGCGCTTTATGGACATGGGCCGGCGCGTGGAACGCGCCATGCACCAGACCCGGCTCATCGGATACGGACTGTCCCGCCTGTGCGTGGAAACCGGCAGCGCACTGGAGGCCCTGCTGGAGGTCTCCGACAGCATCATGACTTACCGGGCCCGCTATCGTGCGGCTTTTCAATTATCACCGGTGCTGGACCTGCTCATCGTGGACGAGAGCAACCCCAAATCCATTGCCTTTCAGCTCAGCCAACTGGCCGCCCATGTGGACCATCTGCCGCGGCACACCGACCGGCGCTACGCCAGCCCGGAAGAGCGCATGACCCTGCAGATGCTCACCGACGTGCGCCTGCTGGACCTGTCCACCCATGACTGTAAAAAGCATAGAAATAAAAACACCGCGCTGGCCGCCTTCCTGGAGACCCTGGGAACGCAGCTCAAAGCCTTCAGCCAGCACGTCAGCGCCCACTTTCTGAGCCGGGTGCCGGCGACGCCGCACTACAGCCTGAAGAGGGACAAATCGCCGAAATGATTTATCGCATCGTCCATACGACGGCGTACCAATATTCGGAACCGGCTTCGCTTTCGCAAAACGAACTCTATCTACTTCCCCGCGAAACCGCCACCCAGCACCTGCAGCAAAGCCGGCTGGCCATCACCCCCAACCCGCAATACCAGCACCGGCGGACCGACTACTTCGGCAATATCGCCCAGGTCTTCATGGTGCAGCACCCCCACGACGAACTCTCCGTGACCGCCACCAGCACCGTGGAAACCTCCCCTCCGGCTGTTCCGCAACCGGAGGCCACGCCGCCCTGGGAAAGCGTGGTCCAACAATTACGACATCGCGATCAGCCCGACCTGTTGAACGCCTTGCAGTTCATCTTCGCCAGCCCGCTGGTTTCCATCCCGCCGGAAGTAAATTCATTTGCGCAAAGCTCCTTCACACCCGGCGCTCCGGTCCTGGCGGGCGCCTTAGACCTGATTCGGCGCATTTATACGGAATTTGCGTACGACAAATCCGCCACGTCCGTGGACACCTCGGTGGACCAGGTCCTGGCCAGCCGCAAAGGCGTCTGCCAGGACTTCGCCCACCTGACCATCGCCTGTCTGCGCGCCCTGGGCCTGGCAGCCCGCTATGTCAGCGGGTACCTGGAAACCCAGCCGCCTCCCGGAAAGCCGAAACTGGTCGGTGCGGACGCGTCCCACGCCTGGTTAGCGCTTTACATCCCGGACACCGGCTGGGTGGACCTGGACCCCACCAACAACCTGCTGCCGGGAGAGAACCACATTACGCTGGCATGGGGAAGAGATTACGGCGATGTCACACCGGTCAAGGGCGTGGTCATGGGCGGCGGCACGCACACGCTATCGGTGCAGGTCGATGTATCAAGCCAGGCATAAGCCTGTCGGTTGGACGAGCTTCCATGGTGCCTTTGTGCTGCGATTGGCGATAGCGGGACCTCTTTTCACGGCATATGGAATAGACAGTCAGTTGCGATCAATGGTATACACAATGCATGCGTCGTTTAACGAAAAATAGTTTTTCCACACTATTGATACTTGCAGCGCTATTATACGCCTGCTGTCCCATCGTATCGGTCAATCCGCTTTCAACTCCATCAGGATCAGACGCAAGCATAAAAGGAATCTGGAAATTACAATCAAATAATGGCGATCTTGTGTATCTGCATATTGGGATCAAATCTGAGAATACGATGGAAGCATTAAGTGTGGAGCATAAAAGTAACGGCTCACTTGAAAAGATGACCATTCCTTTTTTCATCACTAAAACAAAAAATAATCATTATTTAAATATAAAACTTGAAGATCTCGGGAAGGAAATCTCCCAGGAAAAAGAAGGGTTTCTTTTCCTGAGATATGATCTGATAGATGAAAATACGTTACACATTTTCCATCTGAACCCCGATCCGATCACCTCTGCAATCCAGGCGAACAAGCTAAAGGGAACCATCACGTACAAAGGCGGTACCAAGGGAGCAAAAAATGATAACCTTCCAGGTAGTAAATCAATTGACTGTGTTATCGTAACCGATTCATCAGCCAATATCCTTGGTTTCATAGAATCGAAGAAATCAGATGAACTTTTTTCAGATGTAATGAAGTTTGAAAGAGAAAGATAAGCTTGCGTATCAAGCCGGCGGTTTCGGTTCTGTTCTACTTTCAGCGATTACCGGGTCCTAGCTGTTGTTATTATTTGTTCCGTATTCCGCGGTCTTCTTTGCGTCACCTGCCATCGACCCTTTGCCGAGTATTCTCTTCAAATAGGCTTTTTCAAGTACAGCGCGCATCTCTTTGGGGGTCATTCTTGTCAGGTGACCGTCGGCTTCTGCAAAGCGATCGAACCATTCGATGATCCGGCGGTTCTTGATCCGATGTGTTTCTTTGAGTGCGAGGTAGTGTCGCTTGACCTCCTGTCGCAGCTTTTCCTCAGGCATCTGCTCGAATATCCGAAGCCCTTTTGTGAAACGGCCGGTATCGGCCAATGCCGGAGATTCTATGAGCGCTTTGAAGTTTTTAGCAAATCGTTTGACACCATTTTTGATATGGTATGGCTGGACCATGTTGATGTTAGCCCATCCGGCCTTCAGCCATTTGAACACCCCGATTTGAACCTGGGATGTGGGGCCATCCATTTCATAATAGAAGGTGATGGAGGCCGAGTCGTACATATAGGATTTGACCCAACCCAATCCGGTTTTTGTGCATCCCTTTTCATCGGTGTACAGGTAGTTCCAATCGTCATCATCTCCCAATACCAGACCCTTTTTCCCCACATCGGATTTGTCCCTCTGACGGGAAATGGAGATCAACACCTTGCGGCCTTGGTGGTGGGTCAGGACCAGGGCACGCTCCAGTTCATAGGCATAGTAGGCCCCTGAAAAGGTGTCCGGTGTATTTTCCATGAATTCCAGGCCGGTATAGACAACCGGTTCGTCGAGCTCATTATAAACCTCGGAGAGCATGGGCAAGTCCTGCTGTCTCCCGTTGATGTGGATCCACTCCGAGCGTCGAACCGAGGCTGGAGAGGTGAGATATGCCGGGATATCGGGGTTGTAGACCAGGTCCAACACTTCATTGAATGACCGGTTGAGGCGAAATTCCGAATAGTTGGATGTGGCGCCATTTCTATCCCCCATGCTGTAGGTCGTGTCGGGGTCTTTGGTGCGGTTGAGAAATGCGATGATTCGATCGACAGACACGCTATCAGGCGCCTCCGGATTCGATTGATCGGAAAGGGCCAATAGTTTCTCGAACGCAGGCAGCAGGGCTTCCGGGACCTGTTCGGTCTCGGCCGCTGCGCGGTTCGTCAGGCTGAAAAGGGTGGCTAAGATTGTAAATATATAAAATATGTTCTGGATTTTGGTCATGATGCGATGGGTCCCGATCGGGTATTGGGGTTGTGGCGGTTCAGAATTGGGGTTCGCAGGTTTCACGGGTCCGATGGATATGTTGCCGCCGGGTTGTTGTTCCTCATATTGTTCTATTCGGATCGGCTGGCGCAGGGCTATCGATCTATCGATCGGTGCGCAGGCTGTGCCAACATGCCGAACCGCAACAGTGGATTACATCACTATGGTTTCAGTTTAACGGTCAGGCTTCCGTCCTCAATTCGAATCTGCTCGATGCCTGCCGAAATCGCGCGCCAGAAACCATGATCCATACCAGACTCTCGGGCCAAATCAATGTTTTTTATTCCGCCCAGCCATTCGTTGGGTAAGGGGACGCCCCATATGCTGACGCCTCTTAAGATGGCCACCGGCCGCTGCTCCCTATAGCGCAGCTCCATGCCGGCCGTCACGCGCAGCGTCTTGCCCCCGAAAAAGGGGAGCTCCGGGTCCAGCGGGACGAGCAGTTTGGCACTGGCCAGATCATCCGACAGATCGATGGCCAGCCGCCTTGCCAGATCCGTATTCTTAGCCAGCAAAGCGTTCAACTCCCTCTCCGAAAGACGTATGGTGCGATCCGCATCCTTCTCGCTGTAGGGCTCGGGCGTGAGGGGGTCGCGCTCAGCTGTCTCCGGTGGAAGCTTCCCGTCTTGCCTGCCGGCAGTTCTTTTTTGCGAAGCGGCATGTGTGCTGAATGCGTCGATTTTCGTATTGAGCACCTTTTCTTCGCGCGCACTGAGTTGTACCGGCTTGAACTCCCTCGGGAACAGGTAAACTTTAGCCACCCACAGCGTCAGGACTGATGTCATGACGGCCACGCCGATCACGAGCAGCGCAATCCTCAGGCATCCGCCAGTTTTCTTTTTTTCCGGGGAGTCGGTATCCATAGGCTTTCCCTGCCCGCGCCGGCATCGTTTCACAATAGACCCTGTTTTCTGATTTGCAACACTGCGCGTGATGAAAGATTTGGGTTTGATTATCATTTTACGTGCTGGTATGGAAGAAATTAATATCTCCACCGGCTTCGGATCAATAAAATAATGGCCCCACCTGAGACGCGTACCTTGCGTTCAATCGATCCGGACATTCCAGTTCTCCGGCATCGCCCCCTGACAAGGGGCGGTTTTTTTGCGGCCGTATGCACCAGAACGGTTGTGTTGTCCACAAAACGAACATGGCGAAAATGGCGTGATGAAGCAGCACAGACAGTTGCCGGTGCCCCATCGAATTTATCGCCCCTTGATCCCCGTAACCCTTGCATTGGCCGCCGGGATTGCCGTGGGGGCATGGCAGCCGGGGCTATGGTTATGGTCGCTGGGCGGTATTGCTGCGGGCGTGGTTATTTGGGGCCTTCAATTCTTCAGGTCGAGAGAAGCGCTGCTGTCGCCTGTCTTCCTGTGCGCTTTGGTCGGTTACCTGAGCATTCAGCCATGGTTGGGCAGCGAACCCTGCCCGCAACACGTGGCGCATTTTGCCGACCAGGGGTATTGGGCCATTCGCGGAAAGGTGGCCGCCGCCGCCGTCGTCCATCGCGGGCGTTGGCAGTTTTTGCTTGAAGCCGGCCTTCTGGAAAACAAGCATCGAAGGGTCGCGGTGCATGGATTGGTCCGGGTGACAGGGCGCGGTGAGTGGCCGGGGGCCGGCGTCGGGGACCGGGTGATCTTCAGGGGGCGGCTGCGTTCCATCAGGAGTTTCGTCAACCCCGGCGGCTTCGACTATGAGCGGTACATGCGCTTCAATGGGGTCCTTACCAGGGTTTATGCTTCGGCCAAAAGCTTCAGGATAGAATCGTCGGCGACATCGAAGGGGATTGTCGACCGGATCCAGTCGCTGGGTCACGCGCTGTCCCTTGAAATGGAGAAGGCCCTCGGGGACGCTGAACCGGAACCCGCGGCGCTTCTCAAAGCACTTATTTTGGGGCAACGGGATCAGATTTCCGCTGAGTTTAGGGAAAAATTCAACCGTTCCGGGGTGGGGCATATTCTGGCCATTTCCGGCTTGCACGTGGGCATGGTGGCGGCGGTGGCATTTGCCGCAGCAACATGGATCATGCCATTGGTTCCCAAGGCCGTCGAACGGGCCTGGTGCCGACGGGGCGCTGCCCTGTTCAGCCTTGGGCCGGTGTTGGTCTACGGCGTTTTGGCCGGGCTTTCGCCTTCGACCCAGCGGGCCATGTTAATGGTGTCCGTGTTCCTGGCCGGTTTCTGGGTCGGCCGCCGTCACGACTGGCTCAACTCTCTGGCATTGGCCGCCCTGGTGATCCTGGTCTGGCATCCTCCGGCGCTGCTGACCATCTCTTTTCAGCTCTCCTTTGCCGCCGTGCTGGCCATCGTTGCCGGATCCCGCCGCTGGCCCGAGCGGATGGAAGGACCGCCGAGGGGGAGGTACGGCAAAATTTCGCGGCGGGGTTTGGCATTTATTCGAATATCGGCCTTTGCAATCGTGGGCACTTTGCCCCTGGTGCTGCATTATTTCAATCAAATTTCCACAGTAGGCCTGGCCGCCAATCTGATGGTCGTTCCCCTGGTCGGTCTGGTGGTCGTGCCCGCAGGACTGGCGGGGGCTTTGACCTGCACCTTGAACCCGGATACAGGACACTTTTTCTGGCAGATCGCCGCGTGGGGAGCTGATCTGATTTGCTGGACGGTTCGTACGGTTGCCGCATGGCCCTGGGCGTCGCTACAGAGCGTGACCCCCTCCGCGGTCGAGATCACGCTCTTTTACCTTCTGTGTTTCATGGGGATGTATTGGCGCAAACTGCCTTACAGGACCGCAATCGTCGTTTGTGTTCTGGTGTTCTGTCTTTTGGATGTCGGCTACTGGTTGCGCCAGCGTTACGGTGCAGACGACCTGAGGGTGACCGCCCTTGACGTCGGACAGGCCAGCGCCAACCTGCTTGAACTGCCCGGGGGTTATACCATCCTGGTGGATGGCGGCGGATTCAGTGACAATTCGGTTTTTGACGTCGGTGCAAGGGTGCTGGCCCCCATATTGTGGTGTAAAAAGATCCGAACGGTGGATCTGGTGGTCCTCTCCCACGCCAATAGCGATCACCTCAACGGCCTGCTTTACATTATCGATCATTTCAAGGTGCCTGAGGTGTGGAGCAATGGTGAACCGGCGCAAACCAAGGGATACCGGCGTTGGACCCGTCTGTTGGCCCTGAGAGGCGTCCGTCATGCTGCGTTTGACCTCCTTCCCAGGCAAAAGCGCATCAATGGGGTGCAATTGGAGATTCTTTCGCCGCCTCGCGGCTTTCTCCAGCGGACGCCGGGGGACGGCGATCGGGATTTGAACAACAACTCGCTGGTGTTGCGCGTCGCATTGGGCGAGATTTCATTTCTTTTTTCCGGGGATATCATGGCACCTGGGGAGTCCAGGCTGTTGGCGCGATCAGGTGCGCACGGGCTGCACAGTACCGTGCTGATGATTCCCCACCACGGCAGCCGGTCCTCCAGCACAAGGGACTTTCTGCGCGCTGTGGCACCGGAAGAGGCGATCATCTCGGCAGGTTGGCAGAACCGTTTTGGATTCCCCCACGAGCATGTGATCAGGCGCCTGAGAACTGAAGGGTGCCGCATCTGGTGTACAGCGGATGCCGGGGCCGTGAAGGTTGTCACCAACGGGAAGTCTTATACCATCAGCAGTTTTAGGCAGCAGCCGCCCTAACACTTTGAATTTTATTGCGTATGTCCATATGGTGTGTTAAAAATGCGACATTGCGGGGGACGGTGCGGAATTTCGCCGGTCCGGAAAGACACTCTGTATCCTTGCATGCCTTTATTGGAGTAGTGCCGTTAACGCTCATGGTCGCAACTGATGCACAAAGAGCCCATCGCCCATAGAAACACCAGCCAGCCCTCTGACGATATCGATCAGGGCCCTCTTATCCAGGCGGTTATCGACCTGCACATCGCCCGTCGTACGCTGTTGATCTATCCCATTACCCACGAGCAGGTGAAACGCAGTATTATCAAGGCGTTTAAAAACCTTGGGCAGATCTTAAGCCGGTCTGAAAGCATCACCCTGGTTGTTTTAAAGGAAGGCATCGCGGTGGGGGACCAGGTACTGGAGTCCAAAAGCCCCGTTTTGGCGGACTTCGCCGGCATTTTGAAAGATTATGAAATCGCCACGCTATCGATCCAAAAGGCGGTCGCGATCAATGAGTTGGGCCGTTTCCTGCAATTGATCTGCTTGGACCGCGAGAAGATCGTGACCAGGGGCGGAATCACCACGGTGGTCGAAAAACTGGCCTTTCGCGGCATCAGCGTTCAGGCGGTGGACTACAGTCAGCTGCAGTTGACCGAAGAAGAGGAGATCCGGCGAATTTCGGACGAAACTGGAGAGAAAGGATCGGTCTGGCATCAGTTTGTCTCTAATCTCACAGCCGCCAAATCCACAAAAACGGGGCGGATCTCATCCAATATCGATCCCGGAAACCTGGCCCGGATGATCAATCGAGCGGGCCTGGATGTGAACCTCGCGGTGCAGCACTACCAGTCCGCCATCTCCGCCGCTACAGGGACCGGCCACCGATCTTTGGAGCGGGAACTGATGGCATTCCAGGATTTGATCCGGGCGCTCGATGACGATTTGAGGGCGCAGTTCCTCTCAACGACTTTCGATCATTGCGGGCAACTCGCCGACGCCTCCGATGCGGTTCATCTGATCGATGGCCTGGGCGGAGACCTGATCGTCGAGATGCTGAGCCAGGCCAGTGCTGCGGGAAAGAAGATCTCGCCCTCTCTGCTTTCTTTTATCAAAAAGATGGGACATGCCGGGGGACAATCTGCAAAGCCGTCAAGCGGCGACGATTCCCGTGTCCAGGGTTTTTCAGCCGAGAGCGTCTCCTCTCTTTTGGCCCACGAACAATATGATACCTATGTGGACAGCGATTACGTGAAACTGCTTGATCAGCTGACCGGCGCTTTCCAGGCGGGCGGCTCGCTGAACAAACCCCAGTCGCTGAAACAGGAGATCTCCGGAGCATTGACAGGGGCCGGCATCCATACCCACGCCGGCCGCGCCATCGTCCAACTGATGATCAACAGTATCGAAATTGCCGAATACCGGGATTGGGCACGCCAATTGGCCTATCTGTTGGATGATTTGATAGAACACGGCGCATATGGTTACCTCACCGAGGTCATGACCCAGGTGCGCCTCGAGAAGAAGCGCAAAGATCCTGAGCGCGCCGAAATTGCCGGCCTGGTATTGGACCGTTTCAGTGATCCGCAATTTGTGGCCAAGGCGATCGATTCGGTTCCATCCTCCATTGGTGAGGCCGATCCGGCGGCGCTGGCCTTTTTTTTGGAGCTCGGCGAACCGGTGGTGGTGGAGATTTTCGACGGGCTGGACCCCAACCAGACCTTCCACGAACAGAACATGCTGACCCATATTTTGAAGAATCTAAAATCCCTTACCGCCCAGGAGGCGTTGGAGCGTCTCAAAGATCCCCGAACGGACTATGTGCGCCGCATGATCCGCATCATCCGCAAGATGGGGGACAGCGCCACCGCTGATCAGATCCGGACTTTGATGGACCATGACGACATGGGCATTCGTATGGAAGCCCTGGCCACATTGCTGGCGTTCAACAACAAGTGGGGGTTGGTTCGTCTAAGGGATTTGCTGAGTGATCCCCTGGGAGAGGGGTTCGATAGAGCGGCCGAACTGGCCGGGCGCTATCGGGTGCGTGCGGCGGTGTCACAATTGGAATCTGTGGCCGCACAACGTGGTGATGCGGCGCCCAGAGAATCCGCCATCCGGGCGCTCGGGCAGATCGGCGATCCCAGAGCGATTCCCACATTGACCAAAATCGCAAATACCAGATGGGCACTGGCCAAAGCATCAACCCGGCATCTGAAACAGGTGGTGTTCGAAACCCTTGACAGATACCCCGCCGAATCCATTCACGACTTGGTGCGCTCCGGTTTGAAACAGAAGGACGCCGCGATACGGGCGTCGTGTGAACGCCTGCTGCGCAAGAGCGACAAAGGGGTTGGCGCCGGACGTCCGCCAGGGGATAACCATACCGCCGGTCCGGTCGCAGGGGCGGTCCGGAAGGATGGAAAAACCGGTATATGAAAGATTACAAGGACATGCTGCAAGTGGTGGCCGGCCTGAATGCGGCGGTCTCCAATACGCGCCTTTATGCGGCTGCGCATCCCCAGGTGGTGCGGCATTTGGAACAGACCCACCAGCGTCTGCAACAGGTCATGGAGTCCCAACCCAACCTGACCTTCCTCATTGTGGACGACGATGTGGTGGTGGACAATCACGCACTGACTTCGACCACGCCCCAATTGGATCAATTTGTGGATCTTCTCAGGAAGTGCGCTGTCGAGCGCGTCACGTTCACGCGTGGCGTTTCAATGGAGGGTTTGACCCAATTGGTCATGGAACTGGCCGGAATGGGAGAACGAGTGGTGCGCAGCACGCCCGGTATCACCCTCGGCAAGATCAAGGTGCTCAGCGAAGCGGAGCTGGAAGCCCAGAAAATGCTGCTGGCGCCTGAGTTGAAGGAGCGGCTGGCCGCCCTGGAATCGTATCGCGATCACTCCCTCAACCATATCAAGGATCTCTATCATAACATCAAAACCACCCGCGAGACGGCCCAACACGGTCTGGGCGATATGGTGCAGGGCTTTTTGCAGGGCATGCTGCGCAACGTGAACCCGCTTCAAATGCTGGCGGCCTTGAAAACATCGGATGAATACACTTTCACCCACGCGATCAACGTTTGCATCCTGACCATGGCCCAGGCGGAATCTCTGGGCATTTCCGGGGAGCGTCTGCGCGATATCGGCATCGCCGCCGCCATGCACGATGCCGGCAAGATGTTCATTCCGGATGAAATTCTGAACAAGCCGGACAAACTCACCCAAGAGGAGTGGCGCCACATGCAGGAGCACTCGGCGCAGGGCGCCCTGTACATTCTCAGATTGAAGGGCATCCCCAAGCTGGCGTTTCTGGCAGCCCTTGAGCATCATATCCGCTACGATGGTTCGGGGTACCCCGAAATGGGCCGCAACTGGCGACCCAACATCGTCAGCCAGATGATCTCCATCTCCGATTTGTTCGATGCCATGCGCAGCCGTCGCCCCTACAAAGAGCCCAAACCCGACGGTTTTATCATCAATCTGTTGCGCAAGGAGAGCGGTACGGCCTTCAATCCCGGACTCGTCGAGA
>JBNLAV010000115.1:0-30381 GCA_050302315.1 Desulfobacteraceae bacterium | reverse complement strand
ATAGGTTCTTCTCATCGCATAAGGCGGCTGGAATGCTGGACCAGCCGGAGATGCCGGCTGGGTTGAAATCAGAAACTATGCCGTCGCCTCATGGGGTGGGTTAGTGCCTTTGGGGTGGCTTGTATTGGCAGAGCGGCTCTTGTGCCATGTAGTTGCCGGTGGCTTCGTAGGCCCTTGCGCGGCATCCGCCGCAAACCTTTCGATACTCGCAATAACCGCATTTATCTTCCAGCGCACCGAAATCTCTTAATTTTTTGAAATGATCGGAGTTCTTCCAGATATCGCCGAACGAGGTCTTGGTTACATCTCCGCAATTGAGATCCAAAAATCCGCACGGCTGAACGATGCCCCGGTGGGAGATAAAACAGAAACCGGTTCCGGCCAGACAGCCGCGGGTGACGGCGTCCAGACCGTGGGATTCAAAGGTCACGGTTTTTCCGTCTTCGCGGGCTCTTTGACGTAAAATGCGGTAATAGTGCGGCGCGCAGGTCGCCTTTAATTGCAGGGAGGTCTTGTCCCGTTGATCATAGAACCAATTGAGGGTTTTTTCATACTCCTGGGCGTTGATCTCCTGATCCACAATGTATTTGCCTCGACCCGTGGGCACCAGCAGAAAAATGTGGTGGGCGACGGCCCCCAGCGACTCGGCCAGTGCCAGTATTTTGGGAATTTGGTCCAGATTGGTCTTGGTGATGGTGGTATTGATTTGAAATTCGATGCCCGCATCTTTTGCGTGCTGGATGCCTTGCAATGCACCAGCATAGGCGCCTTCGACGCCCCGGAAGGTGTCATGGCTTTCTGCGGTCGATCCGTCCAGGCTCACACTGATGCGCTGGATGCCTGAGGCCGCCATTTTTTGGGCCATCTCCTGAGACACAAGCGTACCATTGGGCGCCATCACCATTCGCATGCCCTTCTCATGACCATATCTGGCGATTTCGAAGATATCGTCGCGCAAGAGGGGTTCACCCCCGGTCAGGATAATGATCGGTTTGGCCACCTCGGCGATCTGGTCCAACAGGGTGTAAGCGGCCTGGGTATCCAACTCGCCGCTGTAAGGCCCGCATGTCGCCGCCGCTCGGCAGTGTACGCAATTCAGGTTGCAGTTGCGGGTGGTTTCCCAAGCCACCAGCCGCAGGGCAGGGGTGGCGTCTTTATCTTTTTCGGGTCCGGGTCTGTTTGAAGCGTGGGGGTGCATGGTTTTATTGTCTCTCGTATATCGTAATTTTAAAGATTAACGCTTATGCTTTAAGCTATTAAAAATAAAGGTCTTGCCGTCATTAAAACCGTTTTGTCGATCATGGTTCGTTCAAGCATCGCGCCGCTTCGACTGCGAAATAGGTCAGGATCATATCCGCCCCAGCACGCTTGATGGCGGTGAGGGTTTCCAGCATGACGCTGCGGCCATCGAGCCAGCCCATTTGCTCGGCGGCCTTTATCATGGCATATTCTCCGCTGACGTTGTAGGCCGCCACCGGCAGGTCGAATTCCTCACGAATACGATAGATCACATCCAGGTAAGCCAGCGCAGGTTTGACCATCACCACATCCGCTCCCTCCTCGACGTCCATTGAAACTTCCCGAATGGCCTCCTGGGAGTTGGAGGGATCCATCTGGTAGGTACGCCGGTCTCCGAATTGCGGGGCGGATTCGGCCGCATCACGAAAGGGGCCGTAGTAGGCTGAGCTGTATTTGGCGGCATAGGACATGATGGGGATGTGGCTCAGGTTATCTTCGTCAAGGGCGGCGCGAATTTCGGCGACCCTCCCATCCATCATATCGGATGGCGCCACCATATCGGCGCCGGCCTTTGCGTGGGATACCGCCATCCGGGCCAGCAGATCCAAGGTGGCATCGTTGTCGATACGTTCTCCCTCGACAATGCCGCAATGACCATGATCGGTATATGCGCACAGGCACACATCGGTGATCACCGCAAGGCCGGGAACGTTGTCCTTGATGGTTCGGATGGCCCGCTGCACCACACCGTCATCGGCATAGGCCTGGGTTCCCAGTGGATCTTTGGCATCCGGCACGCCGAATAAGATGACGGCCGGTACGCCGTGCCGATGTGCCTCCTGGGCTGCTTTGACCAGATAGTCGATGGAGAGTTGGAAAACCCCCGGCATGGATGCGATGGGTTTTTTCACGTCTGTGCCGTTGACCACGAACAATGGCAGAATCAGGTTGTCGACGTTCAGGCGCGTTTCTCGCACCATGCGGCGGAAGGCCTCGCTCTGACGCATTCGACGGGGCCGGTAATCGGGAAAGAGCATGGAGGACTCCTCTCGGGCTATATGGTTTGCGCGATCTCTTCGTCGGATAAATAGCATGCCGGATCCGGCGCCCAAACGTTATTCGTAAGCGCTTCGGCACGCACCCTGAAATTTCCGCCGCAAACATCCAGCCAGCGGCAGCTGGCGCAGCGGCCCTGGACATATTTCTTTTTCTCCTTGAGCTGCAGCAGCAGCGGGTCTTCCGGTTCCGTCCAGATCTTCGAAAACGGACGCTGCCGGATGTTGCCGAAGCTGTGGTGGCGCCAGAACTGGTCTGCGTAAACGCTGCCGTCCCAGCTGACACAACCGATCCCCCGGCCGGAGTTGTTGCCTTCGTTCATTTGAAGCAGCTCGAGTACTTCCTTGGCGCGTTCGGGATCTTCCCTGAGCATGCGCATATAGAGGTAGGGGCCGTCGGCATGGTTGTCCACAGTGAGCACTTCTTTGGGCTTCCCCTTGGCATGCAGCTCTTTGGTGCGGTCGATGATCAGGTCTACTGCTGCGCGTGTCTCCTCATGGGTCAGGTCATCCTTGACAAGATCGCTTCCGCGGCCGGCATAGACCAGATGGTAAAAGCAGACCCTGGGGATCTCCATCTCTTCCAGCAGGTCGAATATGCCCGGTATCTCTTTAACGTTTCGTTTGTTGATGGTAAACCGCAATCCGACCTTGATGCCTGCTTCCTGGCAATTTTGGATGCCTTGCATTGCTTTGGAAAAGGCGCCTTTGACACCTCTGAAGTGGTCGTTGACCGGTTCCAGGCCATCCAAGCTGATGCCGACATAGGAGAGGCCGATTTCCTTGAGGGTTTGTGCCGTCGGTTTGCTGATCAGGGTGCCATTGGTGGAGATTACCGCCCGCATATTTTTTTCCACAGCATATGCGGCCAGCTCCGGCAGATCTTTGCGCACCAGCGGTTCTCCGCCGGAAAAGAGCAATACGGGTACACCGAAATCGGCAAGGTCGTCAATCATCTGGCGTCCTTCGGCGGTGCTCAACTCGTCGCTGGTGGAATCGTCCGTCGCGTGGGCGTAACAGTGGACGCACTTCAGGTTGCATGCCCGGGTGATATTCCATACCACCACTGGGCGTTTGTCTTTTGAAAATTGCAGCAGGTGGCTGGGCAGGTCCTTCGATTGTCTTCCGTAGCGCAGGGCGTCAGACGGTTCAACCGTACCGCAGTAGAGCTTTGATATGCCGATCATAGGGTCCCGTATTCCTTTCGTGGTAATGGCGGTCGACGCCAGCATTGGTGGTTATGAGCTGAAATCTTTCTGCTTGAGCAAGTTGGCGATGAAAGCCTCTGGATCCTCAATGGCTTGGCGGGTGATGAAGAATCGGTTGCGACCGGTCTTTTCATGTACCAGCTTGAGGCCCAGCAGAAGGTCGTCAGAGAGTTTCTGGTACACCGTGTCGAGGTCAACCGGATGCTCCAGCCACTGGCCGATAATATAGTCAATCGTCTCGTCCTCAAGCACGATATTGATACCATTGTTTTTCAGGAAATTCATCTCAATCGTTTTGGTCTGCTCATACAGATGGGCCAGGTTGTTGAGAACCCCTTCGATGTCCACGACATGACGGCTATAGTACGATGCGATCAGGTTGATGCGATCCGGCGACAGGGGGAGCCCGTATTTGTCTGACAGATGGTTCTTGTTGGCGCGCACATAGTCGGCCAGGCGTTCGATCTCTTTCTCACTGACGGCGGTGAAAAGCTGTTGCATCTCAGGTAGATCGGGCGATCGATCCAGTCGATCGATCCATTGATCCGTGTCGGTCAGCTGGTCTACCGTGATCGCCAGGCGCTTTACCCTGGTAGACGGCAGCCTTTTTTCGAAATCAAGCAGGGCGCGCTCAACCGCACTGACAAGGCCCCGGGCTCCGGTATTCTCGTTAAAGGCCTGGTGGGCCATCCACTTGAGCGCATCTTCATCGAACGTTATGTGGATCCCATAGGCGGCGAAATCCAGTTTTTTCCCAAGAATGATGGGGTTGTTGGGATTTTTCAGAATTGCGTACAGATCCTCTTCATACAAGCGCTCGAATATCGACCGGACCGGCAGCCGTCCTACAAATTCCGATTCAAAACCGAATTGGATCAGATCCTCGGATTTGACATGACCGAGTATTTCAGAGGCGTCATCCAGCCTGGTCAAATTGGCGCTGAACCCGATGGACTGCTGCGTCATCCGTTTTTGAACGATCTTTTCCAAGCCTGTAAAGGCGCCGCTCATGATGAAAAGTATGTTCTTCGTGTTGATGGTGGAACTGTCGCGCTCACCCGTTTTTCTGAATCGCTCGATCTCCTGCAGCATGGAGATGGGATCGTGGGGGACTTTAAGGTCCACATCGGTCTCCTCCATGGGTTTGAGCAGTGCGCGCTGTACGCCGGTTCTGGAAACATCGGCGCCCACCCAGTTGCTGGAAGAGGCGATTTTGTCGATCTCGTCGATATAGATGATGCCAAATTGCGCACGGTCGATGTCCCCGTCCGCTTCCCGCACCAGATCCCGGACCAGGTCCTCGACATCGCCGCCAACGTACCCGGTCTCACTGAATTTGGTGGCGTCCCCTTTGACAAACGGCACGCCGATTTTGTTGGCAATCAAGCGGATCATGTAGGTTTTGCCGACGCCAGTGGGACCCAGCATCAAAATATTGTTTTTAATGCTGCCCACCATGTCGCCGATGGTCTCGGGCGAGGACTGCAGATGGCGGATGCGGTTGAAATGGGTACAGATTTTGGTGGCCAGGATGGCTTTTGCGCGATCTTGTTTGATCAAATATTGATCGAGGTAGGCGATCAACTCCTCCGGTTTCAGGTCGAAGTCGATCTGCACATGCTTCCTGATTGCAGGCTCGACCGTGTCATCCGACTCCTGCTGGGGGACAGAAAGGGGGCTTGCCAATCTGACGGACCCACCGAATTTTTTGGATAGAAATTCACCCAGCTCCTTCTCGATCTCTTTCGGATTGGGTATTTTTTCATTGTGATCTGTCATAACGCCATCAGTATAATCACCATGCCATGTCTTTGCAAGCGAACCTAAACCTGGCAAATTCTGTTCAAATGGATCGCATATGGGCGGTGATTGCGTCAAAGGAAACGTTGGGAAATGCATCGCTGGATCAGGACCCTTGTCTGGCGCGCCCGGCAGGGATCGAACCTGCGACACCCGGCTCCGGAAACCGGTGCTCTATCCACTGAGCTACGGGCGCGAAACGATGTCACCCATAATGGATATGGGAAGGCAAGTCAAGGTGTTAAAGTATTATTTATTGCCTGCGCCCGACCGCTTTACGCAATGCCGTCTTGGCTTCACCCACCACATAGAGCGAGCCGGCCACGCAGACCACGCCGTCTTCTTCGGTTTGCGCCATGGCGTGTCGCACGGCAGTTCCGACATCCGGGATGATTTCAACATCGGCCGCATATTTTCCGGCGACAATTGCCAGGTCCTTTGCCGGAATAGCGCGATCGATCACAGGCTGGGTGACGACTACGCGATGGCACGGCCTGGTAAGGTCCTTCATGATGGGCGCGCAAGCCTTGTCATCCAGCATGCCGATAACCAGGGTGATTTTCTTGCCATTATACCGCTCCTTCAAGTGCTGGGCCAGTTTGCGTGCCGCCATTAGATTGTGGGCGCCGTCCAGGATAACCAGCGGACGGTCGGAGACCACTTCGAGCCTCCCGGGCCATCGGGCGCTGGTCAGGCCGTTTCGTATGGCGTCATCCGTCAGTTCGGCAAGCCCTGCCGTTGTCATTGATTCACAGGCGGCCAGAACCAGTGCGGCATTTTCGATCTGGTGCCGGCCGGTGAGGCCCAGCTCCAGGGAGCGCCAGGTGCGGTTGCGGCCGTAGTATGAAAACTGTCTGTTTTCGATTCTGCGACAGCGAAAGTCGCGTCCCTTCAGATATGCGGGGGCGTGTCGCTCTTTCGCACGCTTGAGGATCACCTGCCTGGCAGCCGGTTGAGTGACTGCGGTTACAAGCGGGACCCCATTTTTGATAATACCGGCTTTCTCGCCTGCGATGGCGGCCAGGGTGTTTCCCAGATACGATTTATGCTCCAGGGAAATATTGGTGATGATGGTCAATTCGGGCTGGACGGCATTGGTGGCGTCGAGCCTTCCGCCCATGCCGGTTTCGACCACCGCCCACTCCACATTTTGGCGGGAGAATTCATGCAGGGCCATTGCCGTGGTAAATTCAAAAAAGGTCAGTTCGCGTCCCACATGGGGGACCGACCGAACCCTTTCGTAAGCCGATATCACCGCCGTATCCTCAATGGGGGTATTGTTAATACAGATTCTCTCGTTGAACCGTTCCAAATGGGGGGAGGTATAGCGTCCGACCCGGTAACCGGCTTCGTACAGTATTGCGGACAGCATGGCGGCCACGGAGCCCTTACCGTTGGTGCCGGCGATGTGGATGATGCGATAGTCTTTCTGGGGGTGGCCCAGATCCGCCAACACGGCGTTTATGGTATCGAGTCCCAGTTTGATGCCGAACCGTCGCAACCCGTACATGGCTGACAGAGATTGTTCGTATCTGGATTTTGGCAAAGCATCCTCCCGCAGCTATCGACCATGAGGCTTTCACGTCATTTCACGAAAAAACCCGGCACCCTGTGGAACGGGGCCGGGTTCAGCGATGGTACCGTAATAGTCTATAATATTTAGCGGTATCTTTTTCGACGGGCTGCTGCGATTCGCTGACGGCGCAATGCTTCGCGTTGCTTGCGTCGGCGGTATTCGCTCGGCTTTTCATAGCTTTTCTTGAGCTTGAGACGTTTAAACAGGCCATCGTTTTGTATCTTTTTCTTTAAGATTCTCATGGCCTTTTCAAGATCATTGTCTTGAACTCTAACCGTAATTTCCTTCAAACTGACTCGCCCCCTTCGTTCCATCCCCGGCTTGGGTGACCGGCGCGGATGGTTAGTCGATATGATCCTGTATTGATAAAAAAAGCTCTATATATCGAATGGAATTCCAATGCAACCCAAAACTAAGCAAATCGGTAAAAGTTCCATGACTTAATAGGGCCCGTCCAGAACTGTTGGATGGTGGTTCGGACGATGCCGCCCCGCGTTTGAAAACGCAGGCGTATGGCCGCAACGTCCCAAACCCCTGAGGCGCCTTCATGATTTCGGTCGAGTGAGGGCATTGAGGCGGGCCGCATGGCACCATTAATGTGTTGACAGACTATCATCTAAAGGTCATAGTTAAAACCTTTTTCATTCGACTCAAATTAGATGTTGATTCATAAAACCGACCACAAAAATGAAAAGAAGGAGGTAACATGCGTCTGATTTTACTCGGCGGCCCGGGAGCAGGGAAAGGAACCCAAGCCAATTACATCAAAGAGAAGTATCAGATCCCTCAAATTTCCACCGGCGACATGCTGCGTGCGGCTGTCAAGGCTGGTACCGATCTGGGAATGAAGGCAAAAGAGTACATGGATTCCGGCGGATTGGTTCCGGACGAAGTGATCATTGGTTTGGTGAAAGAGCGTATCCAGGAAGCGGATTGTGCCAAAGGTTTTCTGTTTGACGGGTTTCCGCGCACCATTCCCCAGGCCGATGCTATGAAAGAGGCCGGTGTGGCCATCGACGCCGTCGTCGAAATCGACGTCCCCGACGAGGAAATCATCAAGCGCATGAGCGGCCGCCGCGCTCACCTGGCCAGCGGACGCACCTACCACGTTATCTACAATCCGCCCAAAGTCGAAGGAAAAGACGATGTCACCGGCGAACCGCTGGTTCAGCGTGACGATGATAAAGAAGAGGTCGTGAAAAAGCGTCTCGACGTTTACCATGCCCAAACCGAACCTCTGGTGGAGTACTACAAAAAATGGGCTGCCACGGGTGAAGCCGGTGCACCAAAGCACATGCGGATCGAGGGTGTCGGCAAAGTCGATGAAATCCGTGATCAGATTTTTAGCGACTTGGCCCAAATCGGCTAAATCCGGGTAGATTCCGAAAGATCGATGTGACATTCAGCGCCCTTTTTCGTGAAAGCGGGAAAGGGCGTTTTTTTAGTAAAAAACCTGGTCCTCGGGGCCAGGTCAGCAAGCCTTGGCTGTACCTTAGAGCAAATGCGCTTTAGTTGAAGTAAGGTATTCTGTCATTTATCTAAGATAATGGAGCGCAGCACTCAAACCTTCGACCTTCCATGTTCGCTATGCTGCGGTTCACAACTGTTTAAGGTTGTCGGCCACCCACCGCAGCGCCTGTTCCCGATGTGTAATGGCGCCCGCCATCTGCAGCTCTTTAATAGAATTGAGGATTCGTCCCAGTCGCGGGGAAGGGCTGAGTTCGAAAATTTTTATTAAATCGTGCCCGTTGATCAGGGGCGCTGCCGCATGTGTCGCCTCTGTCTCAAAATATTTTTCCATCAGGCCGCCGTAGAAATCGATCTTTGGATTCCGCCGATCTTCATGAGGGTCCCTTTTGCCCAAATCATCGGCAATGGCATGGATGAGAATGTAAGGGGCCGCGTCTCCTGATTTCCTGAAGAATCGCCCCAGCGTCTTGGGGCGCAGACCGGACCGTTGCTGTGCCAGGAATAAAGACAGGGGGCGTTGATGATGCCGGACGATCGATCCGATGCGATCCTGATGGCGTCTGGAAATCCGCAGTCGTCGGCAGACGCGGCTTGCAATGGTTGCACCAAGGGCAGCGTGTCCATAAAAATGCACGCATCGTTCATTGGGGCCGCTGCGCGTCTCCGGTTTGCCGGTATCGTGAAGCAGAAGGGCGAATTTGAGATCCACCCGATCGTCAGGCGGCATGGCGGATATCCATTTGGTGACGGATCGCGAGTCGAGCCGGTTCGGTTCGTCCAGCAGCCGCTCCAAGGCGTGGTAAGCTTGAAAGGTATGGACGAGAACATCCGCATTGTGGTGCCGGTTCTGACGGCATCCCTGCATGGGGCGCAATTCGGGCATGATATGAAACAACACGCTTGACGCGGCCATCAGGCGAAGCACCGGCAGGCTTCTCGAGCAGGAAACGATCAATTCCAGCTCGGCCCAAATGCGTTCGCCGGCGACCTTGCTGATGGCTTCGGCATGATCCGCGATGGCATGCAAAGTCCCCGGTTCGATTTGAAAATCCATGGTCGCCGCCATGCGAAATGCCCTGACCAGGCGTGCAGGATCATCTGAGAAGGCATCGGCCGACACCATCCTGACCTGTTTCGCCTGCAGATCCTTCATACCGTCGAGACGGTCGATGATCTGTCCGTTGGTGAGGTCCCACGCCAGCGCATTGATGGTGAAATCGCGCGCCATCAGATCGGTTTCGATGTCCTTACCCTTTAAAGCCGTTACATCGACGGTAAGGTTCTCAGATACCACGCGGTGCACCGAGAAGCGTTCTTTTCCGAGGGAAATGACTTTACCGTTGAGCCGGTCGGCCAACGACCGGGCATAACGAAGCGGCGCTTCGGCAGCGACAATATCGTAATCCGTCGGCTGGGCGCCGCGCACGACGTCCCGCACAGAGCCGCCGACCAGGTAGGCCTGCGGCAGGTTGTCAAACATCAAATCCGGTAACGGGAATTTCATCATCGCCTTGCTCGTGTTAATCCAGGCCTCGGGAAACTAAAGTGGTGTTGGCCTGGCTTGCATATCCTTCTGGTATGCATATCATTATACGTAATGTGATGCCACTGAAAGCCGATTGATTTTACCTCTGGATATGAGCAAAAATACTTGACAGCCTAAAACCCTTGATATAATCAAGTGCGAAGATATGGAACCCGCCCTATTGGAGAGAGTTCATAAGCAATTGTCTCCATATAATTAACCAACTTCAAATTCCTCCATTGTTATCAAATGTTCCATTATCACCGGAAGGGCGAAAAACCCAATACGATGCATGTACAGGTTGATTACAGCGGTGCGGTGAGAGGAGACCCTCCTGTGTGGGATCGGAAAAAGAATACGCGATATGAACCGCTGGTACCAGCGCGAAAAATAAGGACACACCGGAACCGTCCTTGTCTAAATAGATTTTGAATCAGGTAATGGAGATTGCTGAATGAATGTTTCTGAGCTAAAAAGTAAAAAAATCAATGAGTTGACTAAGTTGGCCAAAAAATTGGACATCGAAGGCTACGCCGGCATGCGCAAGCAGGAACTGATCTTCTCCCTGCTGCAGGCGCAGATCGAAAAGAACGGCCTGATTTACGGTGAAGGCACCCTCGAGATATTGCCGGATGGTTTTGGTTTTCTGCGGGCACCCAGTTATAACTATCTGCCCGGACCCGACGATATCTATGTCTCACCCTCTCAGATTCGGCGGTTCAATCTGAAAACCGGCGATACGGTTTCCGGTCAGATTCGGCAGCCTAAAGAGTCGGAACGGTATTTTGCCCTGCTGAAGGTGGAGGCGATCAACTACGAAGACCCGGAAGCCTCCCGTGACAAGATCCTCTTTGACAACCTCACCCCGCTCTATCCGGATGAAAAAACCAATCTGGAAGTGGACCCCGAAAATTACTCGGCCAGAATCATGGACTTGCTCACGCCCATCGGTTTCGGCCAGCGTGGCCTGATCGTTTCACCGCCGCGCTCAGGCAAAACCATGCTGCTGCAGAATATTGCCAACTGTATCGTTAAAAATCACAGCGATATCATACTCTTCGTTCTCCTGATTGACGAGCGGCCGGAAGAGGTGACCGACATGGAACGGTCGGTAAGGGGAGAAGTGATCAGTTCGACCTTCGACGAGCCGGCGGAACGGCATGTGCAGGTGGCCGAAATGGTGATTGAGAAAGCCAAGCGCCTGGTCGAGCATAAAAAGAATGTGGTCATTCTGCTGGATAGCATCACCCGGCTGGCCCGCGCCTATAACTCGGTGATGCCGCCGTCGGGCAAGATTTTGTCCGGTGGTGTGGATTCCAACGCCTTGCAGCGCCCCAAACGGTTCTTCGGCGCCGCTCGAAATATAGAAGAAGGCGGCAGTCTCACCATTATCGCAACGGCGCTGATCGATACCGGCAGCCGGATGGACGAGGTGATTTTCGAAGAGTTCAAGGGAACCGGCAACCTGGAGATTCAACTGGATCGCCGTCTGGCTGACAAGCGCATCTTCCCGGCCATCGACATCAAGAAATCCGGAACCCGCAAAGAGGAATTGCTCCTCGACGAAGCCACCTTGAACCGTGTATGGATTATCAGAAAATTGCTGGCGTCCCTAAACCCGGTCGACGCATTGGAATTTTTACTTGATAAAATGCAAGGAACGGAAGATAATAAGGAGTTTTTAGAATCGATGAATGCATAATATGCTTAGGGGGTTGAAATTACAATGAAAACGGATATCCATCCTAATTACGAACTGGCGACCATAAAGTGTGCCTGCGGCAACACCTTGGAGGTGGGTTCTACCAAAAAGGACATCAGCGTGGAAATTTGTTCCCAATGTCATCCTTTTTATACTGGAAAGCAAAAATTGGTGGACACCGCCGGTCGCATTGAACGTTTTCGGAAAAAATACGAAAAGTTCCAAAACAAATAGGTGCCGTATACCGTACGCCGACCTGGTCGGCGCGTCTCAAGCTGTCAGGCCGATCCGGTCGACAGCTTGACGCTTTTTACGGCCGACGGCAAGCTATACACGGCCTGGTCGAGCAACGGCACTCACTTCAGGGACAAGGTAGTTTCGGACCATGTTGAATAAACTCAATGGCGTCGAAGAGCGATTTGGTCAGTTGGAATCACTGCTCAGTGATCCCGCAGTGCTGCAAGATCGTGACGCCTATCAAAAATATGCCCGCGAACATGCTGAAATCACGGATATTGTGGCGACTTACCGGCAGTATAAAGGTGTCGATCAAGAGCTCAACGAGAGCCTGGAACTGCTCAAAGACAATGATCCGGAGATGAAGGCCCTGGCCAAGGAGGAAGTCGAACGGCTGGGCGCCGAGAAAGCGCAATTGGAGCAGAGGCTCAAACAATTGCTGATTCCCAAGGATCCTCTGGACGCCAAAAACGTATTGTTGGAGGTCCGGGCGGGCACCGGCGGTGATGAGGCCGGCCTGTTCGCCAACGATTTGTACAAGATGTACAGTCGCTATGCCGAGGACAGGGGATGGAAGATCGAGGTCATGGACCATCATGCCACAGGTGTCGGTGGGTTGAAAGAGATCGTTGCGCTGGTAAAAGGAAAAGGTGTTTACAGCCGGCTCAAATTCGAGAGCGGCACCCATCGGGTACAGCGTGTGCCGGTTACCGAGACCCAGGGCCGTATTCATACGTCTGCGGTGACCGTGGCTGTTCTGCCTGAAGCCGAAGAAGTTGAAGTGCAGATCGATCCGAGCGAATTGCGCATCGATGTGTTTCGCTCCACTGGACCGGGAGGACAGTCGGTCAATACCACCGACTCGGCCGTCCGCATCACCCACTTGCCGACCGGGCTTGTGGTGAGCTGTCAGGACGAAAAATCTCAGCACAAGAACAAAGCCAAGGCGTTGAAGGTGCTGCGGTCCAGGCTGCTGGACCAGATGGTCCGGGAACAGAATGCCAAACGCTCGGAGGAGCGCAAGAGCCAGGTGGGCAGCGGCGATCGAAGCGAACGAATTCGAACTTACAATTTCCCCCAGGGACGTGTCACGGACCATCGCATCGGTTTGACTTTGTACAAGCTTGACACCATACTTCAGGGCGAAGTGGATGAGATCATTGACGCCCTGACAACCCATTACCAGAGCCAAGCACTCCAGCATGTCCAATGACGATTCATCGGTAGAACCGCCGTGGACCATATTGAGAATCCTTCAATGGACTGCCGGTTATTTCGCTGATCACGGCATCGAAAATCCCAGGATCGATAGCGAAATCCTTTTGGCGGAAACCCTTGGCTGCCAGCGCATCGATTTATACCTGCGTTACGATCAGCCGCTTAACCCGGATGAGTTGAGGCGGTTCAAGCAGCGCATTCAACGGCGCGCGAAAAGAGAGCCGGTCGCGTATATCCTTGGCACCAAGGAGTTCTGGTCTCTCGATTTTCACGTGACCCCCGATGTGTTGATTCCGCGTCCCGAAACCGAGGGACTTGTGGAGACCGCCCTGGCATTGTTCAAAAAGGATGCGCCGCTTCACGTGCTGGAACTGGGAACCGGCTCGGGCATCATCACCATTGCCCTGGCTCACGAATGCACCGACTGGCGGTTTTGGGCGTCAGATCTGTCCGATGACGCCCTCGATATTGCACGTTCAAACGCACACGCCCACGGCGTAGAGGAACGCATTATTTTTACAAAGGGCAGCTGGTTCAATGGTGTGGGGGAGGGGCCGGATGAAGGATTCGACCTGATCCTGTCCAATCCACCCTACATCAGCGAAGCTGATATGGCCAAACTGGCGCCCGAAATCAGCCAGTATGAGCCCAGGCTCGCTCTCGACGGCGGACCGGATGGCCTGGAAAGTATCAACCGCATTATCGGCACAGCACCAGCCTACTTGAAACCCGGCGGGTGGTTGCTCCTTGAGATCGGGCACGACCAGGGGGCTGCGGTGAAAGAACTGGCACGGAACGCAAGGTTGTTCGACCAGATCGCCGTCGGCCAGGATTATTCGGGACTGGATCGCATTGCCAGGTGTCGAAAAGTCCGCCCGGCAGGGTGATCGCCATTGGACGCAACCGCCGCTGAAAGCGGGTTGCGTTGCTGATATTGTTTCAAAAAAGGTATTGCGGATTGACGTGCGATTTGTTACGTATCCTCGATTTAAATACACACGTCTATGGACTCGGCCCACGGTGCTCCTGCAAAGAGAGTCGGCGTCGAGGATGATATAGACGCAGGAAAAAACCAAAAGCAAGGAGAGTTTGATGGCTTACGTTACCATGAAAGAATTGTTGGAAGCCGGTGTCCATTTCGGTCACCAAACCAAGCGTTGGAACCCCAAGATGAAACCCTATATCTTCGGGGCCAGAAACGGCATCTACATCGTCGACCTGCAGAAGACGGTGCGTATGTTCAAGACCGCGTATAATTTCATCACCGATACCGTTGCCGGCGGGAAATCGGTCCTGTTCGTCGGCACCAAGAAACAGGCGCGAGAATCCATATACGAAGAAGCAAACCGTTGCGAGATGTACTACGTCCACAATCGCTGGCTGGGTGGTATGCTGACCAATTTCCAGACCATCAAGAAGAGCATCGACCGGCTGAACTACCTGAACACCATTGAAAACGATGGTTCAATTGAGCTCTTTCCCAAGAAAGAGCGATTGAAGCTGGCAAAAGAAAGGGTCAAACTGGACAACACGCTGGGCGGTATTCGCACCATGGCAAAACTTCCCGGTGCCATATTTGTTGTCGATCCCAAGAATGAAGCAATCGCCATACGCGAAGGCCGCCGACTGGGAATTCCCATTGTGGCCATCGTCGATACCAATTGCGATCCGGACGAGGTGGATTATATCATTCCGGGTAACGATGATGCCATTCGCGCCATTCGTTTGATTTCGTCAAGAATAGCGGAAGCCTGTTTAGATGGTCAGAAGCGGTTCGAAGAGCGCAAACAGGCAGAGGCCGATAAACAAGTCGAAGAACCATCGGAGATCGAGTCCGCCGCTGCCGCCCTCAAGCCCGGCGAGCGCAAAGTGATATCTGATGGTTCGGAAGGCCCCATTGTGGAAATCATCCGCAAGACAGGGGAAGAAGAAGGAACACAAGCCACCGAAGATACCGCCGGCGAGGTAACCGAGCCCGCCGCCGATCAGACAGGAGAGTAACATAAAATGGCAGATATCAGTGCAGCAATGGTAAAAGAGCTCCGGGAGAAATCCGGTGCCGGAATCATGGATTGTAAAGAAGCATTGGCCGAATGTGACGGAGATATGGAAAAGGCCGTCGATTTCCTGCGTAAAAAAGGACTGGCCACGGCCGCCAAACGCGCCGGTCGCGCAACTTCGGAAGGAACCGTTCAGTCCTACATCCACATGGGCGGCAAGATCGGCGTGATGGTGGAAGTCAATTGTGAGACCGATTTCGTCGCCAAGACAGATGACTTCATCGAGTTCGCCAGAAACCTGGCCATGCACGTCGCTGCGACGAGTCCGGTTGGAGTGACGGATGAGGACGTACCGGAATCGATAATAAACCGGGAGCGGGAGATTTACCGCGATCAGGCCTTGGAAATGGGCAAGCCCGAGAAGATGGTTGATAAAATTGTTGAGGGCAAGCTCAACAAGTTTTTTAAGGAAAGCTGCCTGATAAACCAGCAGTATGTTAAAGATCCGGATAAAACCATCTCCGATTACCTGAACGAAGTGATCGCCAAGACCGGAGAGAAGATCACCATCAAGCGGTTCGCCCGCTTCCAGGTAGGAGCGGAATAGACTTGACTGAACCGGCATATAAACGCGTACTGCTGAAGCTCAGCGGAGAGGCCCTGATGGGCGATCAGAGTTTCGGCATCAGTCCGGAAATGCTCAGATATGTAGCCGATGAAGTTCGATCGATCGTCGATCTGGGTGTGGAAACTGCTATTGTGGTCGGCGGCGGCAACATCTTCCGGGGCGTCAAAGCGACGTCTTTCGGGATGGAGCGCACGGCCGCCGATCATATGGGCATGCTGGCCACGGTGATGAACAGTCTGGCATTGCAGGATGCATTGGAAAAGCAAGGGATGCAGACGCGGGTGCAAACGGCCATTTCAATGCACGAGGTCGCCGAGCCCTACATCCTGCGGCGGGCGGTTCGCCATCTTGAAAAGGGACGTGTCGTTATCTTTGCCGCTGGAACAGGGAATCCATATTTCACCACCGACACGGCCGCCGTCTTGCGCGCACAAGAAGTGCATGCCCAGGTGCTGCTAAAGGCGACCAAAGTCGACGGTTTGTACGAAGCGGATCCTGAAGAGCATCCCGACGCCGCCTTTATCGCCTCCACCTCCTATATGAAGGTGCTTGAAAAACAATTGAAGGTAATGGACATGACCGCCATTTCGCTGGCCATGGACAACGATTTACCGCTGATCGTATTCAATCTGAAGAAAACGAGAAACATCTTCAAGGCGGTTTGCGGCGAGCGCGTCGGAACGATTATCGCCAATTGATCACTGCCGCCAACCGGGTGCACGCGACCCGGCCTCACGGCGGCTAACGACCAATCCCTGAAGAGGACGATACCGATGATCGAAGAAACCTTACAAGAAACTCGAGATCGCATGGGCAAGACCATCATCGCCCTGGAGAATGAACTCAAACGCATCCGTACCGGACGTGCATCCGCCTCATTGCTCGATGGCATCAAGTTGGACTATTACGGCACGCCGACCCCGTTGAACCAGACGGCTACGGTGGCGGTTCCGGAAAGTCGCCTGATCACCATTCAACCATGGGATGCGACCATCATCAAAGATATCGAAAAAGCGATTTTGAAGTCCGATTTGGGCCTGACACCATCGAACGACGGCAAACTGATTCGCATCGCCATCCCCCCTTTGTCCGAAGAGCGTCGCAAAGAGCTGGTCAAGCAAGTCCACAAAAGCTGTGAAGAGCACAAGGTGGCGGTTCGAAATATCCGCCGGGACGCAAACGAATTGATCAAGGGCTTCAAGAAGGACGGTGATGTCTCGGAGGATGACGCTTTTAAGGCGCAGGACCAGGTACAAAAAATCACCGACGAGTACATCGAAAGAGTCGACGAGGTCTACAAAGCCAAAGAGTCCGAAATCCTTGAATTTTGATGCGATGGAAGACAAACTTGACGAGACCAGGCTTCCGCGCCATGTGGCCATTATCATGGACGGCAACGGTCGCTGGGCTAAAAAACGTCTTCTCAATCGTGTAAAAGGGCATGAAAAAGGCGTAGAGACAGTCCGCGCCGTCGTCAAAGCATGCCGCGAATTTGAAATCCCCTATCTTACCTTATACGCTTTCTCCACTGAAAACTGGCAGCGCCCCAAGAACGAAATCAAAGCTCTGATGTCGCTTTTGAAGTCGTTCCTGAAAAAGGAACTGGCTGAAATGAAATCCCAGGAGATCAGGCTCAATGCCATCGGCCAAATCCACCGCCTCCCTCAGGACGTACGCGATACATTGGACGCTGCAATGGAGCAGACTGCGGACAACCAGAAGATGACCCTCAATCTGGCCCTGAGCTACGGTGGGCGCTCGGAAATAACGGAGATGGTGCAGGCCATCGGTCGAAAGGTCGCAGGTGGCGATCTGACACCAGAGCGTATCGACCAGGGGGTTGTGTCTGAACACCTTTACACTTGCGGCATTCCCGATCCCGATATGATGATTCGAACCAGCGGCGAAATGCGTATCAGCAATTTTTTACTCTGGCAATTGGCTTATGCGGAGTTTTTTGTTACCGATACACTATGGCCGGATTTTACCAGGGAAGAGTTTCTGGAGATACTGGTGCAATACCAGAACAGGGATCGCCGTTTCGGAAAAGTCAAAACGTGATGGTCAACGGTCCGGCCCACCGTTGCTCGAGCGCACCCGGTCCCTGTTGTCGAACGTCCCATGCCGGTGAGCGGTTTCATTCGGTGCACGGAACGGCACACAACCGATAGTAGGATCCTATGTATTGGAAACGCTGGATTACGGCCCTTGTCATCATACCGCCACTGGTTCTACTGATCCTGAAAGGCAGCCAGTTCGTCTTCTCCGCCTTTTTGGCGGCCACAGCGATCCTCTGCTTGTGGGAGTATTTCAAGATCGCATTCGCCGGCCATCAACCTCCCGTGTCCGCTTCGTTTCACGGTTGGGGCTACCTGACCGGTGCGGCCGTGATCACGGCCGCATTCCTCCAGCACTTTACGTTTTTGTTGAGCGCCCTGGCGCTGAATTTCTTCGGGGCGGCACTGCTTTCCATACCGCGCTTTAAAATTAATCAGGACGCTCCCGTCGTGGCCGTGAAACAGGCTTTCGGAATTGTCTACATTCCCCTGTCTCTTGCATTCATCGTCATGCTCAGGGCCTCGGAGAACGGCCCCTACTGGGTGCTTTTTCTGATGTGGGTGATTGCATGGGGAGATACCGGCGCCCTCTATGTCGGATCGCTGTTCGGGCGCCATAAACTCTGCCCGGCGGTCAGCCCCAAGAAGACCATCGAAGGGGCCGTTGGCGGACTCCTTAGCAACCTTGTGTTTGCCTGGATCTTCAAGCTCTTGATATTTCCGGAGATGAACGGGCTGACGTGTACGGTCTTCGCGCTGGCGATCGGTGCGGTGGGGCAGATCGGCGACCTGTTTGAGTCCGAGTTCAAGCGAGCGGCCGGTGTCAAGGACTCCGGAACCCTGCTGCCGGGCCATGGCGGTTTCCTCGACCGTTTGGATGCATTGATCTTATCGGCACCCGTTGCCTTTTTGCTGAAGGAATACCTGTTACCATGAAATCACTTGCACTGCTTGGATCCACCGGGTCGATCGGCAAAAATACGCTTCAGATCGCAGGCCGGTTCCCGGACCGATTCAATATCAAGACATTGACGGCCAAGAACAATGTCCAGCAATTGGCCGATCAGATTCGCGCTTGTGAGCCAGATATGGTCGCCGTCTACGATGAAGCGGCTTCAGATAAACTGCGGGAGTTGCTGCCCGCCTCCCACAGCGTAAAAATCATGCATGGAACCGAAGGGTATCGCGCCGCCGCATCGTGGGAAGGCGTGGATATGACGGTGGGCGCCATGGTGGGCGCCGCCGGTCTCGAACCGATATTGGCGGCCATCGATGCGGGCAAAGAGATCGCCCTTGCAAACAAGGAGACCTTGGTAATGGCGGGGGCCCTGGTAACCTCCGCCGTGTCGGATAAAAAAGTCCGGTTGTTGCCCATCGACAGCGAACACAGCGCCATCTTCCAATGTCTGCAGGGCCAGCGGCGCTCTGATCTGGACAAGATCATATTGACGGCTTCCGGCGGACCGTTTTTGAATCTTCCGCCTTCGGAGTTTGAGAAGATCACGCCTGAGCAGGCCCTGAAACACCCCAACTGGGACATGGGGGCCAAAATCACTATTGATTCGGCCACCTTGATGAACAAAGGTCTCGAGGTGATCGAAGCCAAATGGCTGTTTGATTTGAATCCCCAACAGATCGATGTAATCGTTCATCCACAGAGCATCGTACATTCCATGGTCGCCTATCGTGACGGGTCGATATTGGCCCAGATGGGGATCCCGGATATGCAGGAAGCGATAGCCTATGCCCTTTCGTACCCGGAGCGCCTGCCCCTCGAGCAGCCGCTGCCCAATCTTTCGAAACTGGGGCAACTGACGTTTCAGGACCCGGATTTTTCGCGATTCCCCTGTCTCGGGTTGGCCTTCGACGCCTGCCGTGCGGGAGGAACGCTTCCGGTGGTGCTCAATGCCGCCAATGAGGTGGCGGTGGAGGCTTTTCTGTCAAAAAAGATTCAATTTGCAGATATCCCCAGGATCATTGACGCTGCCATGAACGTGCATAATATGATGACGGATCCGGATCTTGGGACCATCTTGGATACGGATGCATGGGCTCGACGAGAGGCTCAAAACCTGGTTGCCGCATAATCGGCCATCGGTTGGCAGCCGAAAGACTATAATTCCATAGCAGGATAGATGATTGTCATGAATCAGGTTCTCCTATTTATCATCGTATTGGGACCCCTCATCTTCTTTCACGAGTTGGGACACTTTCTCGTGGCCCGGTTATTCGGTGTGGGGGTTGAAAAGTTTTCTCTCGGTTTCGGGCCGCGTCTGTTTGGGAAAAAGATCGGCCGCACCGATTATCGCCTGTCGCTTATACCCCTGGGCGGCTATGTCAAGATGGTCGGGGATGAACCCGACGCCAAGCTGCCAACGGAAGACCTGCCGTTTTCATTTACCCACAAGCACGTCGCCAAAAGGAGCCTGATTGTATTTGCCGGACCTTTTTTCAATGCCGTCCTGGCCGTCATCATCTTTTGTTCCATCCTGTATTTTGACGGGGTCGAGAGTATCGTGCCGGTCATTCGTAAAATTGATGCCAACAGTCCGGCTGAAAAAGCGGGATTGGCGCTCAACGACCGGATTGCAGCCATCAATGGGAAGCCGGTTGAATCGTGGCACGATATCAACGATATCTTCGACGAGAGCTCCGGAGGTCCGACACAACTGGATATCCTCCGTGACCGGACATCCCTGAAGATCGAACTCACACCGACCAAAGCGTATTATACCAATGTGTATGGCGATGATATTCCTTATTTTGAATTCGGTATTTCGGGCATTCCGGAGGCGCTGGCCATCGTCGGTATGGTCATGGAGAAAATGCCGGCCGGCATCGCCGGAATGAAAACAGGCGATCGCATCCTCGAAATAGACGGACAACCGGTGACCTACTGGTTAGAAATGCAGAAGCTTGTCACCGGATCGGACGGAAAGACCATGCGGTTCAAGGTCCAGCGACAGGATGACGTTCTGGAACTGGACATCACCCCGGAGCTGGTGAAAGATCGCAATTTGATGGGGCTCAGTTCAAAGAACTACCGTATCGGCATCCAGCGATACGACCCGATCCTGGATGAAGACAAAATGACCATCAACTTCACTCTGGGCCAGTCGGTGGCGCGCAGCTTCAATGTAATAGGACAGGTGACCGATGCGTTCTTCGACTTTTTGAAAAACGCTTTCCGGGGAAAGGTCTCCCGCGAGCTGGTGGGCGGTCCGATCCGTATTGCACAAATGGCACAGCAATCGGCCGAGATGGGGATGACCCAGCTGTTTTCATTTGTGGCCGCCATCAGTCTGCAGTTGGCGATTTTGAATCTGCTGCCCATACCCGTGCTGGACGGGGGGCACTTGCTTTTTTATTTCATAGAGGCGATAAAGCGTGGACCGTTGAGCGTGCGGGCGCGGGAAACGGCCCAACAGATTGGCCTCTTTCTTTTGCTTTTACTGATGGTGTTCGTCGTGTATAACGATATCGAGTTTACCTGGTTCAAATAATTCGCCGGTCGCTGACACGCATGGTGGTTTAGGCTGCAGACAACGCTGTTTTCAAACATCAAAACAATAGAAGATTGACATGCCAAGCAGAATTGAGATTACCTTAAAGCCGGAACTGATGGATGCCGAAGGGCAGGGGGTGCGCAGCAAAGCCAGGGATTATTTTGGCATCGAAACCGATGATATCCGATCGGTGCACATTATCACCATCGATGCCGATTTGTCCGCCAAACAGCTCAAAAGCTGCCAGGAGGGCATTTTCACCAATCCTGTGACACAGCAATCCTCCCTCAATCCTTTGCCTTTGCCGTTCGATTGGATTATCTGGGTCGGATTCCGGCCGGGTGTTCGAGACAATGCCGGCGCCACCGCCGTGGAGGCAATGGAGGATATGCTGGGGATCGCCTTCGGAGAAAACGATGCGGTCTACACCTCGAAACGCTACTGCCTCAGGGGCCAGGCGATCACGCGTTCCGATGTGGAAAAGATCGCCAATGAATTGCTTGCCAACGACATTATCCAGCAATGGAAAATTTATGACCGTACGAGTTGGGATGCTAAAGATGGCGTCGGGTTTATCATCCCCAAGGTACGCCTGAACCACACCCCCACGGTGAGCGTCGTCCCCATCGACAGCAATGAAACACTGATGCGCATCAGCGATGAACGCAATCTGGCGCTCAACCCGAATGATATTCCCACCATCCGGAAATATTTTCTCAACCCGGATGTCCAGGCGGCGCGTGCCGAAGTCGGTCTTTCAGACCCCACCGATGTGGAACTGGAGTATATTTCCCAGGGCCGCAGCGATCACTGCAATCACAATACCTTCCAGGGATTGTTTCGCTATATCGACAAAAGCACCGGAGAAGCGGAGACCATAGACAGCCTCTTCAGGGCCTGTATCAAAGAGCCCACGCTGGCGCTGAAGGAGAAAAAAAAGTGGGTCAAGTCGGTGCTTTGGGATAACGCCGGTGTTGGGCACTTCGATGAGCACCACAATTACGTCATTACCGGTGAAACCCACAATTCCCCGTCCAACATGGAGGCGTACGGCGGTGCCATAACGGGGATCGTGGGCATTTACAGAGATCCCATGGGTACGGGCAGGGGCTCCAAACTCATTATGGGCAGCTACGGCTTCTGTGTCGGACCGCGCGATTATGACGGTGACCTGAAACCCCGGCTCCATCCCAGGCGGTTGCTGGACGGTATCATCGAAGGGGTTCGCGACGGCGGCAACAAAAGCGGCATCCCCACTCCTTTTGGCCAGGTGCTGTTTCATCCAGGCTACATGGGCAAATGTCTGGTTTACGTGACCGCATTGGGGATCATGCCGGCCTTCATCGACAATCAGCCGGCCGAAGAGAAGACGATCCTCCCCGGCGACCTGGTGGTGATGAGCGGCGGTCGTGTCGGCAAAGACGGCATACACGGGGTGACCGCTTCTTCCGAAACCTTTTCCGATGATACACCGGCAGGCCATGTCCAGATCGGCGATCCCTACACCCAGAAGAAAATGCATGACTTCCTGTTGGAGGCCCGCGACGAAGGGCTGATCCGCTTCATCACGGACAACGGCGGCGGCGGGTTGTCCTCTTCAGTTGGTGAATCCGCACGCTTTTCAAACGGTTGCGTGATTGATCTGGAAAAGGTTCCCTTGAAGTATGCCGGCCTGGATCAATGGGAGATATGGATTTCCGAATCACAGGAGCGCATGACCATCGCCATTGCGCCGGAGCACGAGGCCCGGTTCTTCGAACTGTCGGACCAACATGCCGTTGAGAGTACGGTCATCGGCATATATACCGACAGCGGTAAATTGGATATCAAATACAACGGTAAAACGTGTGCTTACATCGATCTCGATCTCTTGACGGCTGGTTTCCCGCAGTGGGAGTTCGACGCTGTCTGGCGCACTCCCGAGGAAAGGGGGCTGACAGAACCGGTCATCGGACCGCCGGCACGCCACGATCAGGTGCTGCTCGATCTGCTCGCCCGACCCAATATCTGCGCCAAGACCTGGATCAACCGTCAATACGACCATGAGGTGCAGGGCACCAGCGTTATCAAACCGCTGGTCGGCGTGGACCGGGATATTGTCTCCGATGCAGCCGTCATCCGCCCGGTGCTGGAGTCCAAGAAGGGATTGGCTTTTTCCCAGGCGATGCTGCCGTTCTATTCCCGGATTGACGCCTACCATATGACCACCTGCACCATAGACGAGGCGGTACGCCGGCTGATCGCGGTGGGAGGCGATCCCGATCATCTGGGCGGCGTCGACAACTTTTGCTGGCCCACCATCGAGCACGACCCTCGGACCAATCCGGATGGCACTTTCAAAGCCGCCCAGTTGGTGCGCTCCTGCCGTGCCGTCCGGGACATGTGCCTGGCATATGAGATCCCGCTGCTGTCCGGTAAGGACAGCATGTACGTTGACGGTCATTTGCCGGGGCGCCACGGCATCACCCACAAAGTGTCCGCTTTGGAAAGCCTTCAGTTTTCGGCCACCAGTGTTCTCGAGGATGTGCATCGATGCGTCACCCTGGATCCCAAAGTCGCCGGGGATCTGCTCTATGTGATCGGGTGGACCCGAAACGAGCTTGGCGCGTCGGAATACTACGATATGCTCGGCTACACCGGATGCAATGTGCCGCAGGTGGCGCCTGAATCCCTGATGCCCCTCTATCGCGCTTTGTCCGGTGCCATAGCCCAGGGGGCGGTGGCTTCGGCACACGGCGTTTACCGCGGCGGGCTCGGCGTCCATCTGGCCATGAAAACCATGGCCGGCGGGCTGGGCCTCGAGGTCGACCTTGACCATGTTCCGGTGCGCGAAACCTTGCGGGATGACCAGATTCTCTATTCGGAATCTGCCGGACGGTTCCTCGTTACCGTGAATCCGGATAACGCGCAGACTTTTGAATCGCTCTTTCAGGAGATGCCCATCGCCCGTATCGGCCGGGTTACAGCCGAACCCCGGTTGGCGATTCATGGACAGCAAGGCGCAACGATTCTTGATTTAACCGTGCCGGCCTTGAAAAAGGCATGGCAGCAACCCTTTGGGGACCTGATATGAGCAGCGTTAAAGCCCTCGTGCTGACCGGATACGGTCTCAATTGTGACAATGAAACCCGATATGCCTTTGAACTGGCCGGCGCCTCGGCGAAACGGGTGCACATCAACGCCTTGATTGATCAATCGGTGCCGCTGGAAGAATTTCAGGTGATGGCCTTCATCGGTGGTTTCAGCTGGGGGGATGATCATGGTGCCGGCGTGGTACAGGCTGTGCGCTTGAAAAACCGCATCGGCGATGCCCTTTTGAAGTTCGTTGACAACGGGAATCTGGTGATCGGCATCTGTAACGGATTTCAATGCCTGGTCAACCTGGGTTTGTTGCCGGGTATCGGTTTGGATTATACCCGGCGTTCAGTTGCGCTCACCTATAACGACTGTGGGAACTTTCGTGACCAATGGGTCCATTTGAAGGTAAACGCTCAATCACCGTGCCTTTTTACCAAAGGTTTGGACCGAATGGAGCTGCCCGTCCGGCATGGAGAGGGAAAGTTCTTTGCCGAGGACGATATCCTCGACGCATTGACGGAAAATCACCAGGTAGCGGTCCAATATGCCCTTCCGGACGGCACGCCTGCCAGGGGCGAATTTCCATCCAATCCCAATGGTTCGATTCGGGATATTGCAGGAATTTGCGATCCCACCGGGCGAATCTTCGGACTCATGCCGCATCCCGAGGGTTTCAACCACTGGACCAACCATCCCGATTGGACACGCACCAGCGAGTTGGCCAGGCGTGGTGCGGTCAAAGCGCCGGGCGGTATAACGCCGGGCATCCAAATCTTTAAGAATGCGGTGGATTATTTCCAATAAGCCGTGATATCGTAAGGCTGTAACGAGATCGACCTGGGCCTGCCGACAAAAGCGACTGCCTTTCGGGCATGGCGCATGCCAAGGAGAATACCGTATGATAACCGCCCGCGACATCATGTCCACCGAATTGACCACCCTGACGCCCGAAATGGAATTCACCCAAGCCGTTAGAACGCTCTTGGATAAACATTTCAACGGGGCCCCGGTCGTTAACGCTGCCGGTGAGTTGGTGGGCATTCTGTGTCGCAGCGACCTTGTGGCCCAGCAGAAGAAACTGCCGGTACCCACCCTGTTGACCCTGCTCGACAGCTTCGTTCGGCTCCCGTCCGGTAAGCAACTCGAGAAACAAGCCAGAAAAATTGCAGCCTTGACGGTAGGTGAAGCGATGACGGAAGATCCGGTGACGGTGGGGCCGGATACCACCATCAGCACCATTGCCGCTTTGATGGTGGACAGCAACCTGCATACCCTTCCCGTGGTGGAAGATGGGCAACTTGTCGGAATTATAGGGAAAGAAGATATATTGAAAACCTTGCTCTCCGGTCCGGATTCCGGCGGATAGCACAAGGCTACCCCATGACAGGTTGAAACGATGTCCAGCCTCAGTTCGACAAGACAATCGGGCTGAAGACGACGAATCCCAATTGACACATCTTACGCTTTACATTATAGTGCACCTTGTGAAAATCTCTTGTTATCAGCTGGTTATATTGTAGTATACCGTCAACGGGTGAAAATCCAAAGGGCCGTCGAGGAAGAAGACCCCGTATCAATCTGCTTGCGCTTTGCTCTCAGGCTAAACTGTTTATGGATAAAGATACTTCCCCATCACAAGATAACGATCGGAATGATGCAGACGCCGCCGGCTACAAAGCACCATTGCCTGGGAAGAATGCGCATCCGGATGGAGAACTTCGCCCAAGATCCGCAGCGTCAAAGCACTGGTCCGTCATATTAGGCGAACTGGTTCATCTTATCGGGCTTTTTCTGTCCCATTCCAGAAAAGCCGAGGGGGTTCGCGCAACAGGCGTTCTGTTCGATCAGATGGCGAGACAGTTGAGTGTTCTCTCAAAGATGCCCGGCCATGAAGGGGGCGTGCTCATTCGGCGATCCCATTGCCAGGCGCCGGCATCTCCCCGTGATTCAGACTATTGCGTATTTTGCGGGGAGTTAATGCTCAACATTGCTGACAAGGCATCGGCTGTAAAACCGGTAGCGCAACTGAAAAGCGCCATCACCCAGGCCTTTAAGTGTTTCGCCCAGCAGGGCATTCACGCACTCTACATTCAAATGCCCGGCAACGACCCCAGGAAAATTGACCAGCTTCGGCTGGCGATGAACATCGTGGCCCGTTTTCAGTCGGCCGCTAATGAAGCCTCATCGATTCGGTTTAGCTGTTACGGTCGCGCACTGACCTTCCCGGTGATCAAAGATGCCACTGGGCAGCCGGACCCCAATCTTACCCTGATGGCCGCCTTGAATGGCCTGTCACCGGTCAACACCAGGGAACTGGTTAAACAAGCTGCGGCATTTTACAAAATGAACATATCACAGGGTGGGGTGCTCCAGTCCACGGAACCGATCAATAGTTATAACCAGATCTTTGCGGTTCGCAGCCTTAGATCGCAAATTGCCAAACCTCCTATTGAGATCAATAATTTACCCTGGCTTCAAGTGGATTCCCTGCCGGCAGACCTTTCAGGCTGCCAGCCGGATTGGAACACAAACCTCGCAGTTGAGGGCAGCGCTTCGGATAAGAACAACGGGAAGACCGACAAGGATTCAAACGCCGCCTCTAATAAAATCGACAAGACCGCGTCAGCCGGCCAGTGCCGGCAGTTGGTCGCTCCGTACCTCGATCCGGAGGACGAGAAGCTCCGGGGCGGGATCAATGCGTTGGTTGCCGATGACTATGGAGAGTTGTCGCCGCTTGCCATTGGCGAGCGCTTTATCGATGTAACGCGGCTGCTGTTTGCCCTGGACAAATCCTGCCAGGATCCAAGGGTGATTGACCAGCTGGTTGATCTTTTCCAGCGCCGTCTGAAAAAGGTCCGGGACAATGTCCTGTCAAATATCATTGCCAAGCGCAGAAGCCTCAAGATTAACGCCGACGGGCGCAGCGTTGTCGTTGGCATGGTTCATCCCAGGCTCTTCGATGTCATCACATTGGTTACGGAACATGTGGTCGCCGCACGACGCATGGCCATCATTCATGCCATTGCGTTCAATTTCGACCCGTGTCACACCAAAGCCCTTGCCGATGGATTCGGGATCACTGAGAGCGACGCCCACCACATCCTTAAAATCCTCCAAGGATGCTTTAATACGCACGGCAGCTTCATTCGCCCGACGTTCGAAAGCCGCATCGGTGTCATGGCACAATACGAGAATGTCATTTTTGAAATCCTTTGGTGTTTTCTCAAAGAAACGCCTCGTCGCCAGGATCGATTGAATTTTCTCAACGCCCTGCAATTATTGATGGTTCGTCTCCAAAATCCCAAGCGGGCGACCCAGTTTCTGCTTGCCGATATCTGTCAAACGCCATCTGAGGTCGCGTTTACGGATCGAAACGCTTTTAGTCTGGCCAATATTCTGCTGCACCGTGAAAACCGGGAGCTTTATGTTGATATCAACAGGACGCCGGAGGATGTTTTGGCCCTCCAGCGCAGGATCAACAGAGACGTGCGCCAGTATGCCTTCTGGCGGCTTGATGTGGATCGGGTCAGAATCACCACGAAGATGGCCACCATACACCGGCATATTATCGATGCGCTGAATATGCCCGGCGGAGAACGAAGGCCTTTCGAACTTCCGTTCCTCATGGCCCTGGAGCGCGAGGCGATTATCTTTCTGGCGATAGCGGGCGGTCACACCGCTCGAAGCGTCATGCGTCAGTTGTTGGAGCAATACGGCGAACCCGACGCTGATTTCTACCGCCAGGCCTTAAAGAGCAAATCCCTTTCAGAATTGATGGCCCAACTCCAGATTGTGATCCGTGCGCTCGGCCGGGCCGGTAACCTGGAAGATGTCGATCGCCTTGGCGCACTGAAGGCGAAAGAAGATCAATTCTGCCGGTTGACGACGCACCCGGCGCATTGCCTCAGGGCCAGGCAATCGTTGAAATGGGTCCCGGAGGCCATCAAAATGATACACTCCCATGCGTGACGGCATTGCGTCGGACATCGCCCCAGCCAAGGACTGAATCAATGGACAAAAGCATCAACCCGTTCAAGCCTGAACTGGTCTTCAAAACCTTGATCAAGAAGAAGCTGATTGCAGCCAACCGCGCCAAAGAGATCCTACGGCACAAAGACGGGTTGCTTCGGAAACTCGAAAAAGTTCGTGAAAAAAAGCTGCAGAATACGCCATCCGATGATTTGATTCACAACCCCCTCAATATCGTCGACGTGATCACCTCGCTTAATCTGAGCCGCCTGGACAATTCGGAGCTGCCGCTGGATGAAGAGACCATCTATCAGGCATTGGCGCAAGAATGGAAGATTCCTTTCTTCAAGCTCGACCCGCTCAAACTCGATTTGAATGTGGTCACCAGTTCCATCAGCCGATCATTTGCCATGAAGCATCTGGTGCTTCCCGTGGAAGTCAAAGATGGTGTGCTGACCGTGTCGACACCGCGTCCGTTCAATCTGGAGGTTCTGGATGACATCTCATCGGCCAGCCAGATGCGTGTAGAGATGGCCATCAGCCCAAAATCCGATGTGATCAAACTGATCAATGAATTTTTTGGATTTAAGACCTCCATTGCCGCGGCACAGGACCAATTCGCCGGTCCCGGCGTGGACCTGGGCAATTTGGAACAATATGTCCGCTTAAGGTCAGCCGATGAACTGCCCTCCAACGATCAGCATATTGTCAACGCAGTTGACCATCTGTTTATCTATGCATTCGATCAGAAAGCCAGCGACATCCATATCGAGCCCAAACGCGAGCAGACATTTGTGCGGATGCGGATTGACGGGGTTTTGCACACGGTCTACAGACTGCCCAAAACCGTTCATTCCGCCATTACCAGCCGCATTAAAAACCTGTCCCGGATGGATATGGCAGAAAAAAGGCGCCCCCAGGACGGGCGTATCAAGACCGACAAAGGGGACAAAGAGGTCGAGATCCGTGTCTCTACGGTTCCGGTTGCTTTCGGAGAGAAGGTCGTCATGCGTATTATGGATCCGGATATTTTGTTCCAGGACCTGGACAAATTGGGCTTTGAGCCGCTGGATCTGGAACGCTACCAGAAAATCATCGAATTGCCCCATGGTATCCTATTGGTGTGCGGCCCAACCGGTAGTGGAAAATCGACTACCCTGTATTCGACCCTGAACCGCATCCACAAGCCCACTATCAATATCACCACCATCGAAGAACCCATCGAGATGGTCCATGAAAACTTCAACCAGATCGCGGTTCAACCGAAGATTAACATCACTTTCGGTTCCATCTTACGGAACATTCTGCGCCAGGATCCGGATGTGATCATGGTCGGCGAGATGCGGGATTACGAGACTGCCGAAAATGCGATTCAGGCGGCATTGACCGGTCATCTCGTATTGTCGACACTGCACACCAACGATGCGCCCACATCGATCATGCGGCTGCTCGATCTTGGCGTGCCGCACTTTCTCTTGCAAGCGACCTTGGTCGGCGTTATCGCCCAGAGATTGGTGCGCAAGATCTGCAGCTACTGCAAAACGCCTCAAGAGGTGGATTCGGACCAACTGCGCGCCATGGGGCTGGATGTGGGCAAAAGCGGCATGATTACGCTTTACCACGGAAAAGGGTGTGAAAAGTGCCGCGGGACGGGTTATCGGGGCCGTACCTGCATTCTGGAATTAATGCCTTTTTCTGAGTCCATTCGGAAACTGACCACCGGCGAAGCCGATGTGGATGCCATTCGCAACAAAGCGCGGGAAGAGGGGATGCGTACGCTGAGGGAGAGCGCCGTGGATAAATTGATCAAAGGGGTGACGTCCTACCAGGAGGTGCTGCGGGTCACCTGGGAACAATTCTAACGGCGAAAACGCCGGAGGACGGCATATCCTGCGTTGTCGAGGGCTTGCAGTAGGTTGACTACGGCAGCGCCCTCGACGCCTTGGCTATGCCGCCCTCCGGCGTTTTCGCATTTTTGGATAGGACGGCAATCCTGCGTTGTCGAGGGCTTGCAGCAGGCGGACTACGGCAGCGCCCTCGACGCCTTGGCTATGCCGCCCTCCGGCGTTTTCGCATTTTTGGAGAGGACGGCAATCCAGCGTTGTCGAGGGCT
>JBNLAV010000114.1:0-21902 GCA_050302315.1 Desulfobacteraceae bacterium | reverse complement strand
AGCGCTTATCACCGCATACGGCGATGTGGAGATCACGGTAGGCAGCGGCGCAGACCGCACCATCGGCACCGAAGTCGACCCGCTCCAGCTCTCCATCTTCAGCAACCTGTTCATGTCCATCGCCGAACAGATGGGGCGCATGCTGCAAAAGACGGCCATCTCCACCAACATCAAGGAGCGGCTGGATTTTTCATGCGCCCTGTTCGGGCCCAACGGCGAACTGGTGGCCAACGCACCCCACCTGCCGGTCCACCTTGGGGCCATGAGCGAAGCGGTCAAGGAGCAGATCCGGCGCCGCTCCGGCGACATTCGCTCCGGGGACGTGCTGGTCTCCAACCACCCTGCCGCCGGCGGCAGCCATCTGCCGGACATTACGGTAATCACGCCGGTATTCAAAGCGGACCAGATCATCTTCTGGGTGGCGGCCAGGGGCCACCATGCCGATATTGGGGGCATATCTCCCGGTTCCATGCCGCCCAATTCGAGAAGCATCGAAGAAGAGGGAGCGTGCATCAGCTCTTTCAAGCTGGTGGAAAACGGCGTTTTCCAGGAAGACGGGATTCGGCAGCATATGTTGGCACCCGGCCGGCTCAAACCGGCACCGGGTCGCCCGCCCATCTCCGGTACGAGATCGCTCGCAGACAACATCTCCGACCTGAAGGCCCAGGTGGCGGCCAACCAGAAGGGCATCGAGCTGGTCTTGGAAATGGTGGACCACTATGGACTGGAGGTGGTGCAGGCCTATATGGGACATGTGCAGAACGCAGCAGAAGAAGCGGTACGCAACCGCCTCAAGGAGCTTTCGGAGAGCAAAGGCCTGGCGGAAGTCGATACGGTGGAGGCCGTTGACTACCTCGACGACGGCAGCCCCATCGCCCTGGCGCTGACCATCGACAGGACGGATGGCTCGGCCACCCTGGACTTCGACGGCACGGGGACTGAAATCTGGGGCAACTGCAATGCGCCCAAGGCGGTCACCAAATCCGCCATCTTATACTGCCTGCGCTGCCTGATCAAAAAAGATCTTCCGTTGAATTACGGCTGCCTGATTCCCATCACCATCAAAATACCCGAGGGATCGCTGCTGGATCCATCGCCGGAAGCCGCCGTGGTGGGCGGCAATGTGCTGACCTCACAGCGCATCACCGACGTGGTGCTCAAAGCCTTTGGCGTGGCCGCGGCGTCCCAGGGCTGCATGAACAACTTCACCTTCGGCAACGACCGCTTCGGCTACTACGAAACCATCGGGGGCGGCGCCGGCGCCGGCCCGACATGGCACGGCCAGACCGGGGTGCACACCCACATGACCAACACCCGCATCACCGACCCCGAGATTCTGGAAAGACGCTACCCTGTCCTGCTGCGCCGGTTCTCGGTGCGCCATGACTCCGGCGGCAGGGGCCGCTTCAGGGGCGGCGACGGCCTGGTGCGCGAAGTGGAGTTTCTACAGCCCCTCAATGTGGGCATTCTCTCCGAAAGACGCGTCTTCTCACCATACGGCCTCGAAGGGGGAGAACCCGGAAAGCGCGGCGTCAATCTCTTCATCCGGAGCGACGGCCGACGCATCAGCATGGGAGCCAAAAACGAAATTGTCGCTCAGCCGGGAGACCGTTTTCGCATCCTGACGCCCGGGGGCGGAGGATTTGGCCCCCCTGAGGATTTGGGAAGGAATGACTGACGAATATCGAACAAGGAACCGCGGGTGGCACCTTAAAAGCAATATGATCTATGTTTAAATTTTCCAAAAAATCAATCGGCCTTTTTATCGTTTTTATCTCTGTTATCTGCACATTAAGTTGCACTGCTGCTTTTATTGGTCAGTATAAACCAAATCAACCATATAATGGACTAATGCCACTGATTTATGATAAATTGGCCGAAAGTAATCCCCTTATAGCTCAAGAGCTTTTGATACTTCCGGATATTATTGATGGAGTTGACCTAAAGGAAGTAAAAGGTATTGAACGATTGGTTCTGTCTTACGAGTCAATGCCAGAAGCATTCAATAGCGCATATAGGCATATTCATCAAATAGGAAAGCCGGAAATCAGACCATATAATACCATACTTCAATCTATCCTGTGGATTTACATAGACGAAAAAAATATTGAATCGGCTGAGAAAATAATAAAAAATTGGGGCATGGATAGGGAAAGTTCATTAGTCCGAACACACCTTGGGCTGGACGCAGAAGGATTGCTTAATTTGTCATGGTTTTACATAGACCCAAAAAAATGGGGTGATATTGACACTATTAAAAGAAGACTAAACTCACCTGAAACTATAAGCTATTACACTGATAGGCAATGCCGTTTTGAAAAATACTTTGGGAGTAAAAAATCAATCAGCAGAGTGATGCGGGAAAAGAAAGCCAATTGCGTTGATGAATCAATTCTTATTAAGCAACTTCTAGAAAAATCCGGTTACAAATCAAAACTTCTTTTAGTTAAAATGAATGATCCACGAGGCCATGTTATAGTTGGCTATGAAGATAGAGGGAAAAAATATATTATAGATAATGGTAGGCCATTGGAGAGCGGTATACAGGGACCCTTCAATAAATACGCAGATTCGGGCTATACTTTTATGACTAATCGTCGTTACCCCACTGTCGATTGATATGTAGTGGCACTAATGGTGCTATGAACATGTTCGTTTAGTTGCCCATGAAAAACGATTTTGAAATACCACTGTCCCCAGGCATCCAACTCCGCACGGATAAGCGATGATTTTAAATGGTAAGGTTTCTATTGGCTATCTGATTCTTCTTGGACGCACGACGTTTTCATACAATTCGCCAGTATAACAGAACGGATCTCATTTGCGATTATTTTTGATGCACTCAGGATCGCAATTTTCATGATAGAATTCAGAATTTACTTCGGCGGCAGCACCGGATCGGTCACCGCTACGTCGCTGGGCCATACGCACCGGTATCGATCACCGATGGCCTGCAACACCAGCGTCCGGCCGCGATTCTGTCGTTCGTAGGTTCTGTAGGAACCGAATGAGATCTTTCCGAACGGCGTCGACAGATCGGTTTGCGCCAGCGATGTTCTGAGATCGGCCGGTTCGAGCGATTTGGCCCGGTTCAAGGCATCGGCCACCACCATCATCGCCGAATAGGCTTCGGCACCGTGATAGTCCGGCAGTTGTTTGAATGCTTCCTGGTAGCGGTCGGCATACATCCGTGCCAACACGTCCTTCTGGTCGGAGGTCCACAATGTTGCGGTCAACAGGTGTTGCGCGCCCCCGGCAGTTTTTTTTATGAAATCGGGGTGGGTAAATCCGCCGGCGCCACCGCTGAGGATCGATTTGATACCTGCCAGGCGGATCTGCTTGACCCATTCGACGCCATCGCGCATGTAGGAAACCATATAGATCATCTCCGGTGCGCTCTCCTTCACCGGGCGGAGCAGCCGCTGGTAGTACCCTGTGTCGACCCGCTCCTTGTGGTAGGGAATGACGGCCTTCAGATCAATTTCGTTTTCCCGGCAGAAATGCATCATCCGCATGGCGCCGCTGGTGCCGTACGGGCTGTTCTCGTAAATGATGGCCATCGATGCGGGTTGCACTTTCCGGAGCAGCAGGCTCTCGAGCCCCTGGGTGTAATCCGCGGCCGGCGGATTGAGGCGAAAAATATTGATTTTTTTTCGCTGGGTGATGCGGTCGTCGGCCGCCGTGCAGACCAGAAAGGGAATACCGAGCCACTCCGCCGTCTGGGCCATGAACAGGGTATTGCTGCTGGAGTAGCCCCCCACCAGCATCACGGCTTTATGCTTGCGAACCAGTTGCTTGACCGCATCGATGCCCTGGGTTTTTTGCCCGGCGTCATCGGCATATACCAGTTGGATCGGTCGGCCGTTAATCCCCCCTCTGGCGTTGATTTTCTTCAAGGCCAGGTCAAATGACCTTCGCATCATGTCGGCGAAGGCATACTTGCGGTTCTCCAGGACACCGACAACGATGGATTCCCCCTTGGCCTCTGCTGCGAATGCCTGCCCTATGAAAACAACCTGAAGACACAACCCCAATACCCAAACAAATGAACGTAATCTGTGCATAATTGCCTCCTTGCGTTTGGAAGACTGTCGTTCTTTTTGAATGGCAGTGATGGGTCGATACAGTTGTGCACAAAAGACGGGAGATGTCGCCCAACAGGCGGATGGTATACTCCATATTATATGGCAATGGGGTGCATCTTGGAAGGGAATATATCGGAACCGCACGGCATTTTAGATGAGCATCACCTCAACCTGGGCCCCGCGGTCCAGCCCCTCGCTGTTCATGTCGATGGCCAACAGGCCGTCGGCTTCCACCATGGTGTGGATCAACCCGGATTGCCCCAGAATCGGTTCGGCGACCGGTACGCCGTCTTCCCAGGTCAACCGAACGCGCACGAAGTCCATCCGCCCCTGGACCGATGCCAGGTTGCGGCTCAATCTGGCGGTGATCCGAACATCCGCTTTGGGGAGGCGTCCGCCGATGCGGTCTAAAAATGGGCGCACGACGACCATGAAAACCACCATGGCCGACACCACATGCCCCGGCAACCCCCAGAACGCTTTGCCGCCGCATCGGGCCAATATGGTGGGTTTTCCAGGCCGAATGGAGATGCCGTGCACCAGGATGCGGCTCTCTCGCATGGCTTCAAGCACCTTGAGGGTCCAGTCGCGCATGCCGACGGAACTGCCGCCGGAGACCAGCACCATGTCGCAGTCGGCAATGGCCGTTGTGCACGTCGCAGACAAGTCGTCATACTGATCGCCGACAATACCGTAGAGCACAGGCCGGGCTCCGGCTTGCCGGACCAAGGCCGCCAGGGTGTGGCTGTTGATGTCCCGAATCTGCCCGGGGGTCGGATCCGATTCCATGGGGATCACCTCATCGCCGCTGGAGATGATCCCGACGGTGGGACGTCGGAAAACGTTGAGCTGCCGGCATCCACTGGCGGCCAGCAGCCCGATCTCCTGAGCCCGCAGGCGGCGCCCTTTGGAGAGCAGTTCCTGCCCCGCGGCCACATCTTCATCGCGGGCCACCATGTTCTGCCCGGGGGCCAGACTGCGGTAGGCTTCGATGGTGGTCGCATCGATGGTATCGGAATGCTCTACCATGAGCACGCTGTCCGCACCCGGAGGCAGCATGCCGCCGGTAGCGATGCGCACGGCCTGGCCCGGGCCCACTGCGACTTTCGGCGCCGTGCCCATCTGCACAGCTCCCACCACTTCCAGGTAGGCGGGATTGCCCTCGGAGGCCCCGAAGGTGGAGGCCGCCTGAACGGCGAATCCGTCCATGGTGGCGCGGTCGAATCCGGGAATGTTGTCGGGCGCCTTTAAATCTTCTCCCAGGGTGCGATCCAGGGCATGGGCGAGATCGACCGCCTCGGTTGAGACCGGTGCAAATTGACGCTTCATGGCCAGTACGGAGGGCAGATCCATTACATTGAAAAATTCGTTCATTTTATCCTGCTCACGGTGTTGTTGATGAACCGCTCATGGGGCGGGCGCGGCGGTTGAACGCGTCGCCGAACGCTATGCGGACGCCTCAAAAACCTCCGGATTGACGCAATTGGGCGGCGTGCGCCCTTCCAGTCCGGCGACCAGATTCTCCACTGCCATGGCCCCCATTCGCCGGCGTGTGCTCTCGGTGGCGCTCCCCATGTGGGGAAGTAAAGTGACATTGGGCAATTGATCCAACCCCGGCGTCAGCTGCGGCTCGTGCTCATAGACATCCAGGCCGGCGCCCGCGATGTGCTTCAGTTTCAAGGCATCCAGCAGCGCCGCTTCATCCACCACCGGTCCCCTGGACGTATTGATCAGAAAGGCGCCGGGCTTCATGGATTTTAACTCCCGCGATCCGATCAGATGGCGGGTCTGCGGGGTGAGGGGCACATGCAGGGAGACAAAATCAGACTGCTGCAGCAACGTGTCCAGATCGGCATAGCGCGCACCCATGGCTGCTTCTTCTTCCCGGGACAATCGGTTGCGGTTGTGGTATAGCACCGGCATGTCGAACCCGGCAGCCCGCCGGGCCACGGCGGCGCCGATGCGGCCCATGCCGATGAGGCCCAGGGTTTTTCCCGTGATCTCGTGCCCCAGAAAATAAAACGGCGCCCAGAACCGGAAGCGGCCTTGCCGTGTGAAAGCGTCCCCCTCCACCACGCGCCGCCCCACGGCCAGGATAAGGGCCAGGGTCAGATCGGCGGTGGCATCGGTGAGCACCCCCGGCGTGTTGGCGACCGGAATGCCCCGTGCGGTGGCGGCAGCCACATCGATGTTGTTGAACCCGACGCCGAAATTGGCCACCATTTTGAGACCGGGTGCCAGGGCGAGCAGTTCCTCGTCCACCTGATCGGTGATCATGCAAAGCAGGCCGTGCTTTCCGCGCATCGCCTCAAGCAGCGCCTGCCGCTCCATCGGCCGGTCCTGCCGGTGAACGGTGACGTCGAATCGATCACTTAACGGCGCTGCAATGTCGCCGGGCAGATTGCCCGTCACGAGTATATTCATGTAAGCCCCCAATGCAAAAGAAATTCACTTTGGATACAGTCTATGCATAAAGGAAATACCGTCCGCTATCAACGCTTAATTCTTGGATATCCGCAGCAATGATAACTGAATGCCATTTACCACAGCAGCCGAAGGCTTCGGATTTTCTATAATTATTTGCCCACGATGCCTAACACCTGCACCGGTGCTGCTCGAAATCGAAATCGTGGTCGCAACCGAACCTTTCATCTCATCTTTTCGATTTGGATTTCGATAATACCACAAAAGTGTACAGTTATGATTGCCGGGATATCCGCCCAATGGTTCCAATGGCCGGTCATCCATGCTATGCTGCGCGACGTTGTCCCACATCCAACCCCAGGAAGGAATCACAGCATGGATCCCAACGGTCCGGAAGCCCAACATTTTCTGGCGGAGCTCTATCAACGCACCGCAGGCGACGTCAGCGCCCAGGTCTCCATGTACGATGTGGGCGCCGCTCTCGATCTGGAGAAGACCGCCGCCGGAAAACTGGCTGAGGATTTGATCGGCGAGGGCCTGGTGGAAGTCAAGACCCTTTCCGGCGGCATCGGCATAACAGCGGCCGGTATTGACCGAGTCAAGGCCGCCGGCATTGTCGGCGAAAGCGCTTCCGGCGGATTGGCGCTCGGAAACGGCACCGTATTGGAAACAGAGGGCAAAGAGGCCGTCGCCGCCTTCCTGAGGGAAGTTCAATCGGCGCTTTCCCGGGCAAAGGCTCCCTACAAGAAGATGGAAGAGTTGGTCATCGACATCAAGACGGTGGAGGTGCAACTGCTGTCGCCCAACCCCAAGACCGCCGTGATCCGTGAACTGCTGCGGTCCATGGGCCGGTCGCTGGCTTCCGTCGGCTGCGATGATCTTTCCGAGACCATCGAAAAATCGATCTCTCAATAAAGCATCCCATGACGCAAACCGCCTACATCCGAATCATCGAAGAAAACCTGGCGACCCTGTTTTCCAGGGATCTGGCCGAGCGCAGCGATGCCATGGGGGCGCAGATAGAGAGTGAAGAACTGGTGTTCAAGGCATTTGGCGGCCGATGCCGTATGGCGCGGGACGGCATCACCCTCGACGATACACCGCAGGACGGCCCGCTGGGAATCATCCTCACCCTCTATGCGCTGCACGCCGCATCCGACCCCATCCGGATGGTGCCATTCAAGGCCTTCAAAGAGTTCCCGAACAGCATGCCCTATGTGGGCGCATTTGCCAGCCATACCGAACAGATCCTGGTTCCGTCCGTGGCCGGGATCATCGGAGGCCGGGAGCAGGTTTTGAAGGCCATGGAGGGGGAAACCGCACCAAAGGAGGTTGGGGGCGACAGCGCCATGGTGGTCCGCCCGCTTCCCAAGATCGCGCTGTGTTATATCTTCTACGAAGCGGACGAAGATTTTCCGCCTTCTGCGACGTGCCTGTACTCAAACAATGCCGACCGCTTCATGCCCATGGACGGGCTGGCCGATGTGGGAGAGTATACCTCGAAATCCATATTGAACATCGTTGCCTGAGTTACATCCTGATTGAACCTTGGTTGTTGGACGTTCGATAAGATTCGTTCCGACATGTAGAGGTTTTCGCAGGGCGGGTCTTTTTGCCCGCCTCTTCCTGCGCTTGACCAGGTTCGAGGCCAAGGGTGGCGCGGCGGCCGCCCCTCCGCCAAGAGAACCTTGGTGCTGTCAAAGGGTTGGTGCGTGTAAAATTATACGGTTATGCAGAAAGCCTAAGCCGATGTTTATCCGGATTAATACTACGTCATTCCGGCGAAAGCCGGAATCCAGAGGGCTTATAGGAATACCTGGATTCCGGCTTTCGCCGGAATGACGCAATCAATGATGCAGAGGGCAAATGGAGCCCATCTGCTTTACAGAATAAGAACTGAAATCCAACTTGAGCTTTGTAGAGATCCGTATAAAGTTATTAAACACTGAACATCGAGCGTCCAGCGGCCTATGATGAAATCGCTTCGCTCTGCCATATTAACAACAGACAGCTGGTAGAAGGGTGGGCATTGCCCACCAAATTAAATATCCAAATGCCCATTCATAACAAATTGGTTCGGGTGGCTTTGATTGCACTCTCTAGCGGGCACGGAGAAAAATTTGTGTCAAATGTGGTGGGCGATGCCCACAACTTACTGGCAAGTGTTTGGTGTTTAGCAGTGGATGGAGGTCGATTCTAATTAATCCGGTTATCCAGAAAACTCAAGCCGAAGGTAGCCATCCGGTTTTCGTACTCGTACTCGTAATCGTAATCGGTTTTGTCCCTTGTGATCGAAATAAGGCATCGATTACGATTACGAGTACGAGTACGATGAAATGCCCCCCACTTGAGCTTCCATGAGAACCGTATTCACCTTTTTTGCATTGGGTTGCGACTGCACCGATCCAGCAGGTAGAAGAACGATTTGTAGTAAATCCCGCTGTGCTGCGACAGGCCGATCTCACAGGTGCGGCTGTTGGAATACCCGGCACTGCATTTCCCCCGCAGCGAGCCCTTCAAGGGAGCCAGGGCGGTTGCGGTCAGTTCCGGGAAATTGAATCCGCGATCTCCCGCCCACCCACAGCAGGTGACCTCGTCGGGGAAGATCGCACCTTCGGCCAGGGTGCCGGCCACGTCATGGAAGGCCGTCTCCAATTCCATTTTGCGGCTGGAACAGGTGATGTGCACGGCGATGGTCTCCTCGACCGGGGTGATGGTCAGATTCCCCAATAGGTAATCGCGGATAAACCCCACGGGCTCATAGATCTGAAGCCGGCTGTCCAGCGTCTGGCGCATGCGGTAGACGCACGGCCCCGTGTCGCAGAGCACCGGGAAGCGTCCGTTGTCTGAAACGGTGAGCAGTAGGGTTTCCAGGTTTTCGGCCATTCGGTCGGCCTGCCGGAAATACCCCTTGCTCTCAAACGGCGTACCGCAGCAAAACACCCTGTCCCTTGGCGGCATCACGACGCCGAAGCCTGCCCGTTCCAGAACCCGCTGGATCACGCGGTAGAGCGGTGTCCGGTCTGAATCGCCCAATGCCGGCCCCATGGCCAGGTTGATGCAGGAGGGAAAGTAGACCACCTTGGGGGGATGTACCGGCGAGGCGGTGCTGAAACGCGGCGCGCTGATGCCGCTTGGCATATAAGGATTCCAGGCCGGAACGCGGTTGCCGGAGAGCCTGCGGGCTGTCGAGGCGATCGTGCTCATGGTTTCGGTTCCCAACAGCCGGTGTCCCAGATGGGCGATTTTGAGCCCGGTGCGCATCATTGCCGTGACCAGATGGTAGTTCCCGGTCACCCAGTCGGCCAGTTTTTGTTGGCGCGGGTTGTCCACCAACCGGCTGCGCAGGTGCTTGGTGTGCTCGCCGGTATTGATGTCCACCGGGCAGGCGGCCGCGCAGAGGCCGTCCGCGGCACATGTCTGTTCCCCCTGGTACCGGTAACTTTTCTCCAGCGCGACCAGGCGCTGTGGATTTTCGCAGGTCGCCTTCAAGCGTGCGATTTCCCGCTGCACCACGATCCGCTGCCGTGGGGTCAGGCTCAGGTTCTTCGAGGGGCAGTTGACCTCGCAGAACCCGCACTCGATGCATTTGTCCACGATGGTGTCGGCCGGCGGCAGGGGCTTGAGATTCTGAACATGGGTCAGGTGGTTCTCGGTCAGAATCACCCCCGGGTTGAGGAGGTTGTGGGGATCGAAAATCGATTTGATCTCCTTCATGAGCCGGTATGCGACCGAGCCCCACTCCATTTCCACATAGGGCGCCATGTTCCGGCCGGTGCCGTGCTCGGCCTTGAGGGAGCCGTCGTAGCGGTCCACCACCATGTGGCAGACATCGTCCATGAAAAGCCGGTAGCGCTCCACCTCGGCCGGATCGCCGAAATCCTGGGTAAAGACGAAATGCAGATTGCCCTCCAGAGCGTGACCGAAGATGATGGCGTTGTGGTAGCAGTGCTTCTTGAATATGCTCTGGAGTTCCAGGGTGGCTTTGGCCAGATGCTTCAGCGGAAAGGCCACATCCTCGATGATAACGGTGGTGCCCACCCGACGCACCGCCCCCACCGATGGAAAAAGCCCTTTGCGGATGTTCCACAGCTTGGTGTAGTCTTCCATCGCGTCGCTGAACTGCACCGGAAACAGGGTTGCCGCGCATCGAACCGGCTTGAAGTTGGTCAACTGGCTGAAGGTGCGCCGGTCGTCGGTGGCGATCAGGGGAACGCCGTCCAGGGTTTGGACGATTGCCGCCACGTTGAGCTGCAATTCATCATCGCTGGTGGCCCGTGTCTCCACCAAAAGCGCCGTAGCGCTGTCGGGCAGGTTTTTCAAGTATTCCGGCATCCCCTTTTTGCCCTCCACCGATCGCAGGGCCGCCCGGTCCATCAGTTCCACGGCCTGAACCGGGGTGCTCTTCAGAAAAAAAACGGTTTGGCAGGCATCTTCAATATCGGCAAAGATCATCAAGGCCGTGGCTTTATAGGAATGCTCGACCACTGTTTTATAGACGATCTCGGAGATGAACCCCAAGGTGCCTTCCGATCCGATCATCAGGTGGAGGATGATATCGATAGGATCGGTGTAGTCCACCAGGGCGTTGAGACTGTAGCCCGTGGTGTTTTTGATTTTGAACTTGTGCCGAATTCGCGCTTTCAGCTCCTCGTCGCCGCGCACCCCGGCGGCCAGTTGTGAGATCCGATCCAGCATCAGGCGATGTTTCGCTCTGAATGCTTTGCGGCTCGCCTCATCAGCGGTATCCAGCAAGGCGCCATCGGCAAAAATGATGCGCATGCTGTCCACGGTTTGATAACTGTTCTGGGCTGTCCCGCAGCACATACCGCTGGCGTTGTTGGCGGCAATGCCGCCGACCATGGCCGAATTGATCGAGGCCGGATCCGGACCGATCTTCATGCCGTATGGCGCCAGATACCGGTTGGCCTGTCCGCCGATGATACCGGGCTGCAATCGGATTTTGCGGCCCTCTTCCAATACGCGATACGATTTCCACGCATTGCCGGTGGTCATGAGGATGGAATCGGTCACCGCCTGTCCGGAGAGGCTGGTGCCGGCGGCTCTGAAGGTAACGGGCAGTTGCAGATGATTGGCGGCCTCCAGCAAACGCACCACCTCTGCTTCGTCCTCGGTTTTGACCACGACATTGGGGATCAATCGGTAGAAGCTGGCGTCCGTGCCGTAGGCGAGGGTACGTAACGGATCGCTGATCACTCTTTTTTCAGGTACGGTTTTGCTGATTTTTTTTTGAAATTGTCGGTAGGCTGCATCGTTCGCATGCTTGGTCATGGTCGCCCCTTTGTGCTCAAATTCACGCCGTTCAAGGCATGTGGATCATCAGAAAGAGAAGCGGCAGCTATCCTTTTCATTAAGTACCTTACGACCTGATGTGATGATTTCAAGATCCGACCGGGTTGACATACGGCGCCCCGGCATGCCAGAAACCTGAATGGAGAAAATCTCGTATTGAGACGCTTTCTATGGCTTGGTTATTGCAGCTCGTATGGCAATAGATTATATTGATACATCGGCAGGGAAAATGGCTTTGACGCGGAACGCCGGCCCTGTCAGTTCCGATTGTCTTCAGCCGTTAAGGCGCCTCCTGCGTATCCTGACTCCCTGCCGATATTGTAAATATAGCATTTTAATATATACGAAAAGGGAAAAGATCCCCTGGACGGAAGAGCCATGCGAATCAAGATTCTGATCATAACAGCCCTCGTCGCGATGGGCATCGGCTGGACCGCACCGGCGACAGCGCAATCTGATAAAGCAAAAAAGATCAACCTGCTGTATCTCAATTCATATGAAGACGGATACCAGTGGTCGGACACCATTCTGGAAGGCATCAAATCGGTCCTCAACAAGAGCAAGATGAAGATCGATCTCTATATCGAATATATGGACACCAAGATCCGATACAACCAGAACGTGGAAAGATATCTTTTCGCCATTTACGCCCACAAGTATCGCAACGTCAACTTCGACGTCATCATTGTATCGGACAACAACGGCTTCGATTTCTATCGCAAGTTTCACAATGAACTTTTCCCCGGGGTGCCCGCGATCTTCTGCGGCGTAAATGATTTCGCCCCCCTGTCCATTAAAGGCATGGGCCAGATCACCGGCCTTGTCGAATCCTTCGATATCAAGGAGAACCTGGAACTGGCCCAAAGGTTTCACCCCGAGCGAAAGCGGTTTGTGGTCATCGAGAACAATTCGACCACCTCAAAGCTCATCAAAAGCCAGATCCTGAAAGCCTTTAAAAAAATGGAGGTGATGCCCCAATACGAATTCCTCGAGGCCATCAGCCTGGAACAGCTCACCCGCGATGCCAAGGCCATGGCGGACGATTCTGTCTTTTATGTGATCCCTTTCTACATGGACGATCACAAGGGTCGATATACGGCCAATGAAATTGTATCGGCGATCTGGGAGAACACCGGAGCACCGCTGTACAGCAACTGGAAATTCATGGTGGGCTCAGGTGTGGTGGGCGGCAAGATGATCGACGGGTTCAAGCACGGCGTTGCCGCGGCAAACATGGCGGTCAGTGTGTTAGAGGGAAAAAGCCCCATGGAGATCCCCATTGTCAAACCCAACGACGAGCTGATGATCTTCGACAACCATGTAATGGACAAGTTTGGCATCAAAAGCAGTGATCTTCCCGAAGGCAGCACCATCATCAATCGCACCGTCTACTTTTTCGAAGTCGATCGCCAGGTCTTCTGGTTCCTGGTGGTGGGTGCGGCGATGGTTACCATCACGCTGGTTTTCCTGATCTTCAGCATCTCCCAGCGCAAGGTGGCCGAAGGCAAACTCAAGGACCAGTTGACTTTCGTCCGACAACTGATGAACACCATCCCGATCCCCATCTATTTCAGAAACGAATCCGGCAAATTTACCGGTGTGAACCGCTCATTTGAGAAATGGTTCAACATGGACCGGGAACAGATCATCGGCACCAATGCCTCGGAACTCGAAAACACAGGTCCCGGTCAGTTGCTCGACCACATCGACAAAGACCTGCTGGCACAAACCGGCATCAAAACGTATGAAAAGCGGATCAACCTCAACGGCGAAGGTACCCGGGATGTCATCCTCCACAAAGCCAGCTACACCAATACCAAGAACCAGATCGTCGGTATCGTGGGCGCCATCCACGACATCACCAAACGCAAGATTACCGAGGAGGAACTGCGCGAGTCACAGCAGATGCTGCAGCTGGTGCTGGACAATATCCCCCAGCACGTTCACTGGAAGGACAAAAACCTTAAGTATATCGGGGCCAACCGCAGTTTCGGAAATTTCCACGGGTTAAAGGACCTGGCCATGGTGGCGGACAAGACCGATATGGACCTGATGAAGGACAAAGAGGTGGCCCGCCTCAGCATGCAGACCGACCGGGACGTCGTGGAGAATGACAAGGGCGCTTACCACATGCGCTGGACGATCCGGCGAAACAATAAGGACAAGGTCTGGCTCAGGGTCAACCGGGTCCCGCTGCATGACCAGGCAGGAGAGGTGGTCGGTGTATTGAGCACCGCCGAGGACATCACCGAAAACATGATGCTGCAGCACAAGCTGGTGGAGACCACCAAGATGGAAGCCATTGGAACCCTGGCCGGCGGCATCGCCCACGACTTCAATAACATTCTCACCTCAATCATCAACTCGACGGAACTGGCCATCGAGGATGTGCCGACCGACACCATGGCTTCCAAGGATCTGCTCAGAAGCCTCAAAGCGGCCCGTCGCGGAAGCCGGCTGGTCAAACAGATCCTGACCTTCAGCCGAGCCGATACCGGCGGTTTCAAGCCGACCCAGATATCCGAAGTGGTGGAAGAAGCTGTCAACCTCATCGAAGCCTCCCTCCCCGGCAATATTCAGATCAAAACCCATATTGCCACCGAGATGAGCATCTGCGAAGCCGATCCCACCCAGATTCATCAAGTGGTGATGAACCTGTGCACCAATGCCTTTCAATCTCTAAAACAGAAAGGCGGGGTGCTTTCCATTCATCTCAAGCAGGTCCAGATCGATGCCAAGGAAGCCGTGGTGCTCGATTTAGCGCCGGGCCGCTATATCCAGCTGGTGATATCCGACAACGGTCCCGGCATCGACCATGAAATACTCGATAAGATTTTCGATCCATTCTTTACCACAAAGCAACAGGGCGAAGGCACCGGTCTCGGTCTGGCCGTCGTCCACGGTATTGTTAAGGGGCACAACGGCGCCATCCACGTCGAAAGTATTCCGCATCAGGAGACGAAATTCGAAATCTACATGCCGTTGCTGGCAGCCACCGCGGCCGTTCCGCCCATCGAAGACCTGAAAAGCTATGAAGGAAAGGAAACCATCCTTTTTGTGGAGGACGACGAGGACCAGCTGGTCCTCATTCCCCGGGTGCTTTCCCAACTCGGCTACAAGGTATTGGCCTGTTCCAATGGCAAGGAGGCCTGCCAGACCATCACGGTCAACCACCACTCCTTTGACCTGATCATCACCGACTACGACATGCCGGAGATGACCGGGCTCCAACTGGCCGAAGAAGTCGCCCGGCGACAGCCCGAAATTCCTATCATCCTGGTGACGGGCCGCAAACCGCCGGAAGGCATGGATACCACCTCCCTCAACATTAGAAAGCTGATTCGAAAGCCCTACAACAAGGACAGCATTTCCAAAGCCATCCGCGATGTGCTCGACAAAGAAGCGGTCCCCCTGAACTGAGCATCTGCGTCAGACGACGATCCCGAGGAAGACCATAGCGCCTCCTGCACCATCTCTGCTGTAAGGCGGGTGCGCCCGTGCCTCGCGGTACGATGGGCAGAAATGCCCCGGTCAAATGCTGTCCTTTCCGGCGACCCAAATTTCCCGTACCTGACCGATTATGCGCCTGGGACTTGCGAATCCATCGGAATTGTGATGTGAATGCACGGAGGCAGTGATGTCGCCTTTTAAGGTCCCATGCTCCATTGCCAGTAAAGGAACCTCATGTCGCATATCCTGATCATTGATGACGACCCCGAAGTCTGCACCACCATGGAGAGCCTGGTCACGCGCATGGAGTATGACTGCCTGACGGCCAACAGCCTGGCCGAAGGACTCGAAACCCTGGCCGGCAACGATGTGGATGTTGTCTTTCTGGATGTTCGGTTGCCAGACGGCGATGGTTTGAACGCCCTTTCGCAGATCAAGGACGCTCCGTCGCGGCCCGAGGTGATTATCCTCACCGGCAAGGGGGACCCGGACGGCGCCGAGTTGGCGATCCAGGGCGGTGTATGGGATTACCTGGTCAAGCCCACCCCCATCAAGCAGACCCGTCTGACGCTGAAACGCGCCATGGAGTACCGCGCGGAGAAACAGACCAAAAAGGGGTTGGTGGCGCTCAATACCGACGGCGTGATCGGCACAAGCCCGGCCATGCGCAAGTGCTTCGATATCGTCGCCATGGCGGCAGAAAGCACGTTCAGCGTGTTGATCACAGGCGAAACCGGTACAGGTAAGGAGTTGTTCGCCCGCACCATCCACAACAACAGCGGCCGCAAAGACAACGCCTTTGTGGTCGTGGATTGCGCTGCCCTGCCGGAGCACCTGATGGAGAGCATCCTCTTCGGACACAAGAAAGGATCTTTCACCAGTGCCATTCAGGACCGTTCGGGACTGGTCAAACAGGCGGATGGAGGCACCCTTTTTCTGGATGAAGTGGGTGAACTCAACCCCAATGCCCAGAAAATCTTTTTGCGGGTCCTGCAGGAGCGGCGATTCCGGCCGGTGGGTGGTCGTGTGGAGCTGTCCAGCGATTTCAGGCTGATCGCCGCAACCAACCGCGATTTACCCAAAATGGTCGAAGAGGGACGCTTCCGGGAGGACCTCTATTACCGGTTAAAAGCCATCTCCCTGAACCTGCCGCCCCTGCGCCGACGCCTGGAGGACATCAAGGCGCTGACGGTCTACTACATCAATTACCTCAGCGAAAGGGCGCGAATCAGCAACAAGGGCATCGACTCCGACTTTATGAACACCATCACCGGTTACGCTTGGCCGGGCAACGTCCGCGAACTGTTCCACTCTCTGGAACAGGCCTTTGTCGCCTCAGGTGACGAAGCGACAATGTTCGCCATGCACCTGCCGTCCGACATTCGCATCAAAGTCACGCGCAATTTGATTGGCGGGACGGCCTCCGCATCCCAAGAAAAGGCTGCTGCCAAGATGCCGCCGGCGATCAAGGAGATGGAACCGGACCTGTTGGCGTCCGGCGATGGGCTGCCCACCATCAAAGAGTTTAAAAACCGAATGGAAAAGGTATACCTGGAACACCTGATCCAACAAACCGAAGGTGATGTGGGTGCTATCCTGAAAGTCTCCAACCTTTCACGGTCTCATTTTTATGCCTTGTTGAAGCGCCACGATGTGGTTTTCAAATCCTCCAACTGATCCCCGCTCTCAAAGAGGCTTCTGTCTGAATGGAAACGAACCCGCATACGAAAGATCCACGCCAGGGTATAGGTTTCCGGAAGAGGTGCGGCGCTGCTGAACCTGATGACATGTCCTTCCATAGCGGTGGTTCCCCATGGAAATATTGGTAGTACCATAATACCACGTATTCAATTGGCCGCCCTCCTGGCCGCGATGGGTTCGGAAAGCCCTATTGTTGTCTTTTTTTCCAGACGCGTCCGTTTTTTCAGACATTTTCGCCTTCAGACTGTAAGATTACGTTTTAACTCCATTTAATATATGCTCGAATTCCATCGTCAATCTGATCCTGGTATCACTTTCTGGTGTATTCATAGCACCAGATTCAAAAAACCATATGATTCTTGGCAGTTAAATTTTTACCCGCCAGTCGGGCAGACCAGCCGAAATGAGACGTTATTTGTCTGAATTTTAGGACTCTCTCCGGAATTCCGGAGCATGTGCTGTTCGCAGACTGAAGAGCTGCAGGAACTGATGGCGTGGCGGACCGGCATGCATTCCGATAAAATTGCGTGCTGCGCGGGAAGGAACCTGGTGTGCGGCGCTGGCCCGGCTTTGGCGAAGCCCCCCACCCAAAAGGAACCGGGCGATCCGAAGATCGCCCGTTTAATACCCAAGGAGAGGGGATAATAGTTTTGAGGAGACCCTTGGGTAATCTGTGGTGTTCTTTCCGGTGCAGCGCCGGGTTGCGGCGTTGCATCGTTCGTCTGTTTTCTAATGCTATTTGTATGCCACCGCTGGCAGCCATATCACCAATTGAGGATAAATGGCCACGACGAAAAGGCCGATGAGCTGCAGGACAATGAAAGGGACAACCCCTTTGTAGATGTCCATCAGTACCACCTCTTTGGGTGCAACACCTTTTAGATAGAATATGGCGAATCCAACCGGTGGCGTCAAGAATGAAGTTTGGAGACTGACGGCCACCAGTACCGCGAACCAGACCAATTCGGCGTTATCGATGACACCGTGGTTGTCGATATGAATCCCCAGGGCGGAGACAACAGGCGCCAGAAGCGGCAGAATGATCAGGGTGATTTCAATCCAGTCAAGGAAGAATCCCAGTGCGAAAACGGTTCCCAGGATGACCGCCATAACACCATAGGGACCAAGGGGCAATCCGGTCAGCGCATTTTCGATGAATTCGTCGCCGCCAAGACTTCGCAATACCACGGCAAAACAGGTGGCTCCGATGAAGATACCGAAGATATAGCCGGTGGTGTTGAAGGCGGCAATGGAGACCTCCTTGAGAACCTTCCAGTTGATGCGTCTGTTGATGGCGGCCAGGATTATGGCCCCCAATGCGCCGACACCGCTCGCCTCGGTGGGAGTGGTGATACCCATAAAAATAGAGCCGAGGACGGCGAAGATCAGTACGCCCGGCGGCAGGACGGTCAGAAACACATCCCAGATCATCTTGGGTCGAACCGGCGGCCGGTTGGGATCAAGGGGGGCGGCGCTTGGCTTCACGGCACAGAATCCGATGATGTAAATGATGTAGAGCACGCCTAAAATTACACCGGGAAATACGGCGCCCATGAAGAGGTCACCCACTGAAAGGCCCAACTGGTCCGCCATGATGACCAGCATGATGCTGGGGGGAATCAGAATGCCGAGGGTTCCCGAGCCGCACACGGTACCGGTGGCCAGTGCTTTGGAGTAGCCTTGTTTGAGCATGGCCGGAATGGAGAGCAGGCCGAGCAGCACGACAGAGGCGCCGATGATGCCGGTGGAGGCTGCTAATACGATACCGATAACGGTGACGGCCACGGCCAAGCCACCGCGTACCGGTCCGAAAAGGGCCTGCATGCGGGTCATCATTTTTTCGGCGATACCGGAGCGGTCAAGCATCAAACCCATGAAAATAAACATGGGCAGGGCCACGAGCACCCAGTTGTCCATCAATTTATAAACCCGGTTGACGATCATCCCGGCGGACACGAAGTCCAAGCCGGTCCATGTTCCCAGGTACAGATCCGAAAAGTAACCGATAACGGTGAAGATAATGGCCACCCCGCCGAGTACAAGAGCGATGGGGAATCCGGTAAACAATAACGCGATAAACGTCAGAAACATCAGAATAACGAGAATACTATTGGCGTCCAAGGTCTATACCCCCTTCTTGATTGATTTCAACGAGTCATAACAGTTTGCGAGCCGCGCAATGGCTGAAAGAAAGAACAGTGAGAACGCGATGGGCAGCATACCTTTGGGAATCCAGCGGCAGCAGAGGCCAACGGGGGAGTCAGAACGTTCATTGGTCCGAATCGCTTCCCAAACAAAGTCGATGCTGTGAACGAAGAAGACATAAATCAACGGCAACAGCAAAATGAGGATACCGAGAATCTCGACCTTATCTTTATTTTTCCGGGCCATTTTGTCGTAGATCAGGTCCAGTCGTATGTGCGAATCCTGGGATTGGCAAAAAGCCAGTCCGAAAATCACGTTGACGGCATATAGATGCCACTGCAGCTCCTCAAGCTGCACCAAACCTAAGCCGAAAACGTATCTCAATACCACCTGGACAATGATCGCCACAATCAAAATGACATTAAGGGCGGAAAAATAGCGCCCAACGGCCAATACAAAAGCATCGATCCTGGATGAAAATCTGGCAAGACCTGAAACAAATAGCATAATGATGGTCGCCACCGCTAACAGGGCGAACAATATCTGTCCAACGGTAGTTGCGCTCAATGACTCCATATCAACTCCTTAACTGATTTCGGGTTACAATTTTGGGAAGAGGAAGGGGGGCTATGGTGTCGATCCTCTTTCCAAAACCGTAACGGTTCAGCGGCCGGCAATTCACTCATGATGCCGCCCCGGGGCCAACCGCCAGCGAACAAGTGGGGAAAATATCAATTATTTGGTTATCCACCGGGGCGTACAATTTAGTCAAGCTTTCGATCCGTTTTAACACGGCAAGGGCCGCCGGAATGATTCCGGCGGCCGTGCCGTTCGTGTTAGTACGTACGATCGAAAAATGGCACTTATTTTTTGGCGCCGCGCGGCAGGAAGCCCCACTCAGACCAGTATTTGTAGTCTTCGCGGAATGCTTGCATATGATCATAGACTTTTTTGAACATCGGGTCTTTGGTCTGCTCGGCTACAACTTCCTCCCAGGCACCTTTGAAGGTGGCCAGCATTTCGTCGGACCAGTACATGTTCTTAACGCCGCGTTTGGTCACATTCTCTTTGATGACGGGAGCTTGAATAGCTTCGGTCATGGCAAATGCGTCCAGGGTCGCGGCGCGGGTACCGATTTCCAGAACCATTTTCTGATGATCGGTCAACTTGGCCCATACGTCTTTGTTGATCAGCAGTTCGAAAACGGTGGCTTGTTGATGCCATCCCGGATAGTAGTTGTATTTTACGATCTTGTAGAGGCCCAGGCGTTGGTCGATGGCGGGCATGGAAAATTCAGTGGCGTCGATGGCGCCTTTTTCCAGTGCCGGAAAGATCTCGCCGCCGGGCAGCAGGCTGGTGGAAACACCGAGTTTCTGCATGGCTTGGCCGCCAAGACCGAAGAAACGCATACGCAGGCCTTTGAGGTCGTCGGCGCTTTCGATGGGTTTTGCGAACCAACCTGAGGTTTCCGGAGCAATGATGCCGAAGGGCAGTACTTTCACATTGTAACCGGCTTTGTCATACATCTCCTGCCACAGCTCGAGTCCGCCGCCGTGGTAGATCCATGCCAGGTACTCACCGGCTTCGGGGCCGAACGGTACGGCTGAGAACAGAGCAGCCGCAGGAATCTTGCCTTGCCAGTAAGCGGGGGTGGCGTAACCAGCATTGATTTTGCCTTTGGCAACGGCATCCAGAATCTCAAAAGGCGCAACGAGTTTTCCGGGCTCGTATACTTTCATTTTGATTTCGCCGTTGCTCAGGGTTTCAATACGTTCAGCCAGCCAGGGGGCGGTGGTGCCCAGACCCGGCAGAGCGGTGGGGAAGCATACCGGCACCTTCAACAGGACTTTCTTAGCCATTGCGGGTGTCGCGCTTACCACGAACAATACTGCAAACAATGCGATAAAAATCTTCATCATCGTGTTTCTTCTCATGAAATTGCCTCCTTACTAGGGTTAAGTGGTGTCGGCGTCTCATTCACACAGTGCAGGCCAATTGGTAGTACCAATTTGAACTGTCGCGCCAGACCAATTTGCAGAATCGCCCACCCTGCATCTCATACGCTAAGTAACGCGTATTTAGTGGTTATTGTTGAATAAATTCAACCTCGCGCGTTCATCCAGTTGGAGCGAAGTGACCATCCGTGACGCTGTTGCAATGTGTGAGGCCTCACTCTTACTGCCGTAACCCTGTTGCGAAACTTGTGCCAATCAATGGTCTAATTCTACTGAGACGCGATTTTCTTGGGGGCCTCCGGAGCCGCCGCCATCCCCATCTGCCGCCGGATGCGATCGACATCTTTGGCGTTGGGTGCAAACGGAAAGTTTCGAATATCGGGACCGGGCCGCGAATTGGCATAAGGCCGGTTGCAGGCCACCTCGCCGTCGTAGCCTTCGCATCCGCTGGTCCGAAACGGCTCGCCGCTGTCGATCACCGCGGCCAAGCGCTGGGGCCGGATGCCGAAGTCGATGATGCGCTCCTGATCGTCGTACCCGAATTGCCGGGCATGGGAGATATTTTCGTCGATCAGGTAGCGGCCCAGTTGGATACGGCGGTAGTGGTCCATGTCCGGCATGGGATGATCCTTCATCTGCGAGTCGGCCTCCGGAAAGTAGGAAAAGAGATGGGTCCATCCGCCCATATCCTGAACCTTCTGGATGACCTCCACCATCTCCTTCTCGGTCTCGCCCATGCCGGTGACAAAATGAGATCCGGCATTGCGATGGCCGAAAATCTCGATGGCCGCAGTCAGGGTTTCCATGTACCGGTTTTGATACCAATCCT
>JBNLAV010000113.1:0-27696 GCA_050302315.1 Desulfobacteraceae bacterium | reverse complement strand
AAACAACCTCCAACAAATCGACGTTCGCATCCCGCTGGGACTGCTGGTGGCCGTCACCGGCGTCTCCGGCGCCGGCAAATCCACCCTGATCAACCAGATCCTCTACCCGGCCCTGGCCCGCCGACTGCACAACGCCGACCTGGAGGTGGGCAAGCACCAGACCGTCAAAGGCCTGCCGCACCTGGACAAGGTGATCAACATCGACCAGAAGGCCATCGGCCGCACCCCGCGCAGCAACCCGGCCACGTACACTAAAGTCTTCGACCACATCCGCAATCTCTTCGCCCTGCTGCCCGAATCCAACATGCGCGGCTATCGCAAAGGCCGCTTCTCCTTCAACGTCAAAGGCGGCCGCTGCGAGGCGTGCCGCGGCGACGGCTACATCAAGGTGGAGATGCACTTTCTGGCCGACGTCTTCGTCCCCTGCGAAGTTTGCAAAGGCAAACGCTTTAACGATGCCACCCTGGAAGTGACCTTCAAGGGCCATTCCATCGCCGACGTCCTCGATCTCTCCGTGCGCCAGGCCGGGGAGATTTTCGCCAACCACCGCAAGATCCGCAAGATCCTCGACACACTAATGGACGTGGGTCTGGGCTACATCAAGCTGGGCCAATCCGCCACCACGCTTTCCGGAGGCGAAGCCCAGCGGATCAAGCTCGCCCGGGAACTGGCCAAAACGGGCACCGGCAATACCCTCTACATCCTTGACGAACCCACCACCGGCCTGCATTTCCAGGACATTCAAATGCTCCTGGCCGTACTCCAGCGGCTCAAAAAAGCCGGCAACACCGTCATCGTCATCGAACACAACCTCGACGTCATCAAGACCGCCGACTGGATCATCGATTTAGGCCCCGAAGGCGGCCACGGCGGCGGACGGGTGGTGGCCCAGGGGGCGCCTGAGAAGGTGGCGGAGAACGGGGAGAGTCATACAGGCAGATATTTACGGGACGTTCTGGGGTAACGCTGCAGCAAACCCCACAACAGCGATAAGCGATATCCGGCTTTCCGGCCCATCCCACCGTCATCTCAGCGAAAGCCGGAATCCGGTTGCTGTGGAATGCCGCACATCCCATCGACATGGCTCCAAAACTGCTCACGATAGCAAACAGGGTTGAATTTGCGGTTGCCTGGGGTCAGGATGATGGCGCCAAGGGCCAAGCCGTCACTGGCTTCCATTGGATTGGCGGCGCCGGCCGGGCAAAAGCCGCCTCCGACTTTTTCACCGCTCCATTCTTGACAATATCCAAACCTTCCCCAGTATCTATATATGGTAAACGGAGGGATTGTTTGCGGCCGGGAGTTCCACCCCGATCCCACTAAGAAAATTTTATCCGACCGTGCTTTCCACCTCAGGCAGCGGCAAGCTTGCTTTCGATGGATCGGGGAGCGTTACCCAAGGAGATATGATGCCGCTATTTATGGATCGACACGATATCAATGGCGTGTCCGTCGAAGAGGCGGCCCGGGCGCATCAGAGCGATCTTGCCGTCCAGGCCCGCCATAACTGCAGAGCGCTGACCTACTGGTATGACGATGTCCGGGGAACGGTGTTTTGCCTCGTTGAGGCGCCGTCGGAAGCATCGGTTCGGGATATGCATAAAGAAGCCCATGGGATGATCCCAAACCAGATCATCGAGGTGGACGGGTCTGCCGTCGCCCAGTTTCTGGGACGGATTACCGATCCAGAGTCGACCGCAAACCGCCCCATCCAGGAGAGCGCTTTTCGGGCCATCATGTTCGTCGACATGGTCCGCTCCACGGATATCACCAGCGCCCTCGGTGACAAGAAGGCCCTGGAGCTGGTGCATCGGTATCGCGAAATCGTCCGCGGAACCCTTGTGAAACACGGCGGCCGGGAGGTCGACCGCGCCGGCGACGGCTTCCTCACCAGTTTCGAGTCCGCCTATTCCGCCGTCAAGTGCGCCATCAACATCCAGCGAGAGCTGTCACGCGATAATGCGGCCCGCAAAGATGGTATATCCCTTCAGGCCAGGGTGGGGATCGGGGCCGGCGAGCCGGTTATTGACGGGGACGCCCTTTTCGGATCCACCGTAAACCAGACATCGCGCATATGTGGCTGCGGCGAGCCAGGCCAGATCGTGGCGGCCAGGGTTGTGCGCGATCTGTGTATCGGCAAAGATATCGCTTTTACCTCAATCGGCGCAAAGGCACTGAAAGGCTTTGACGATGCCATCGAGTTGGAAGTCGTTGAATGGCAAGTATAAAAAGCCAACCTTCCGCTGCTTTTGTCGAATCCGCCGTACCCCATCAAGTTTTCTTCTTTCCTGCCTTAAAAATATTCCATTGATGAAACCCGGATACCATTCCTTGATATGAGCGCAATCGAGACGGTTATGTTTTTCAATGCATTATCGCAAAAGTTGCGTGCTCTGAAATTACAACCTCTGATTAAGAAATGTTGCGGCCGCACCAGAAGATGCCTGCGATCACTGCGTATCTGATCCGAGACCGCCGGCAGCCAGTCGGATTCGGGTTGTGCCTGGCGAAGGGCGGTACCGGATCATTGACAGCGTCGTCTTTGATGACGTAAGTTGGCATGTAGTAACATTATCCGTCCATTTCATTAAACCGTATTCATCATATGCATGGGTCAAGGCCCCTTTGCGGTCCATCGACAGATGCCGTCGTACCCGCCAGTGGCACCTCTCCGGATGGCCGGTGAACTGACCTGAGAGCACTCCGGCGCCAAGGACCTTGTCCGATCGTTGATGGGAATCCGTGTTGTTTGCCGCCGCCCGGTACCGGGAGATTAGGAGAGAGACATGAAGAGCACGCCGACGCCGTTCTGTGGGGAGCATAACGATCACCCGGTTTTTAATGCTGAACGCGAGTTTATCGAAAAGAGACGAAAGCACATGTTCGGAAAAGGCGGCGCCAGGATGGCAGCCTATCCCACTTCGGAAAACAACCTGGTGGGGCTTTGCCTGTCGGGTGGCGGTATCCGCAGCGCCACTTTTAATCTGGGTTTCATGCAGGCCCTGTATAAGTATAAGATCCTGCATCGGGTTGACTACCTCTCGACGGTTTCCGGCGGCGGTTACATCGGCAGCTGCCTGACGGCTCTGCTCAACACCGGGCCGGACGCGTCCGGCGAAAAGAACGGGGCGCCCGACCTGCAGGCGAACGTCCTGTGGGATCAAGCGCATTTCCCTTTTTCGCAACCTGCTGCAGCGTCAAAACCCAGCAGCACCGGCATGGCGGAGCGGGCACCGGTGCGGCACCTGAGATACTTCTCAAATTACCTGACCGCTGAGGGCAACCCGCTGCAGAAATATCTGGGGCCGGTGCTTGCCGTTACGCGAGGCCTGTTCTTCAATCTTCTGCTTATCGCGCCGTTCATCATTCTGACAGCCGCCCTGCTTGCCGCCCTTTACCACATTCCGGAAGGCCGTATCGGAAAGCTGCAAATCAACAGCACCATTGCCGGAATGAAGCATGCGCTGGACAGTCAGAAAAAAGCCCGGGAGGCGTATGAAGCCGGGGTGTACAACCTGACCCGGAAACACGATCGCCTCAACCTGGACGAGCGCATCGCCATCGTACAGCAGAACCCGCAATTGCGGAAGGCGCTGACGCCCTTGAAAGAAAAAACCGACGAAGCCAATGCAGGGGTGAGATCCCAATGGTGGGCCATGTTGACCATTCCCGTCATAGGGCTGGGGATTATGATGGTCGCGTCCTTCTTTTTCCTTGTGGCAAGTAAGCGGAGCAATTTGGCCCTGCGGTTTAGATTCAGCTACAGGTTCAGTCAGATTTTGTTTGTTTGCCTGGTGCTGTTCGCCATCCAGGCTTTCGGAGCCGCACTTGTATATTGGGACCATTATGAGATTCCCGATAAGCTGGCGTTTATTTCACTGCTGACCTTTATGGGCCCCCGGCTGCTCAAAAGCCGCCCCACCGGAGAGGGGGGCGGCCCCAATAAGGCGATCGTCAAAATTCTACTCTCCATCCTTTTGATGGCATTAACCCCTGTCGTGCTCCTGTATTTCACCGGTGTTTGTGTCAACTTTCTTCTGGGAAGCTACATGCTTGCGGAGGAGGCCTTCAACTGGATCAATTTTGCCGGATGTCTGCTGGTTGGCTTCGGGCTCCTGGTCTTTACGAACCGATGGCTGAACGTCAACAAGATATCGCTCCACAACTTTTACCGCGATCGGCTCTGCCGTGCATTCATCATCCAGGGCGACACCGGGTTCAATCGCCCTGACCGGCCTTTTGAAACCGTTACGCCGCAGGATGACGGCCTCCCTCTATCAGACCTCTATGCCGATTCAAAGCGGCGCACCGGGCCCTATCACATTCTGAATGCCAATTTAAACGTAAAGAAGCGCATGCCCGAACGCACGGGCCAAAAACACGGCAGGTCCCAAAGCGAGACGCAGGATAACGGAAATTTCCGCAAAGGCGAAAGCTTTATTTTCAGCAAAAGCTGGTGTGGTTCCGCCAAAACCGGATACATTCGCACACGTGCGTACGAGGCCCTGGATGACCATCTGGATTTGGGAACCGCCATGGCCATTTCAGGGGCTGCCGCCAATGTCGGGATGGGAGATCTTCCCGTCCTGCGCATGTTGATGGGGCTGCTCAATATCCGCCTCGGCTATTGGGCGCCCAATCCGCGCCAAACCGGGTCGGTTGCATCCCGATTCCTATTCGGCAGGGTGCCCGGAGCCGTCTATGCCATGAGCGAATGGTTCGGCCAGTATTCGCTCGACGGAAAATTCGTCAACCTTTCCGACGGCGGACACTTCGATAACATCGGCGTGTACGAATTGCTGCGGCGCCGCTGCAAATATATCATCGTGGCCGATGCGGAAGCGGATCAGTCCATGAAATTCCAGGCCCTTAGCTATCTGATCCGGCTGGCGCGCATTGATTTCGATATCCACATCGACATCGACATCACGAACCTGAAATTGGATGACACCCGGAAATTGTCCGGCCAGCACTGCGTGATGGGCACCATCACCTATCCCGAAAATGAACTCAACGACAGGGAGACCGGTTACCTGTTCTATTGCAAATCGTCCCTTACCGGCGATGAACCGGCCCACCTGAACGAATACCGGGTTAAACATCCGTCGTTTCCCCACCAGACCACTGCGGATCAATGGTTTGACGAGCAGCAGTTCGAGGCGTACCGGGAGCTGGGCTACCACATCGGCAAAGCGGCCATCACCGCTGTTAAGGGGATGGAAACCGAAACCAGCATGGAGGATTTATTCATCCGCTTAAAGGAGTTCTGGTGCCCGCGCCCGCTTTCCATGGCGAAAGGCTTCACACGGCATGCGGCCGAGCTCAACCGTCTTATGGCCGAAATCAAGGAGGACCCGGATCTGGCCTTTATGGATGCGCAGATGTATCCCGAGTGGGAAGAGCTGATGGCGACGTCAAAACGCCCGCCCCGCATCGACATGTGGCTTCCAGAAGAAGCCGCCGAAAGGCGCGCCGGATTTTACATCTGCAGCCAGATGCTCCAATTGATGGAAAACGTTTATATCGACCTGAATCTGGAGGAGCATTTCGAGCATCCGGACAATCGGGGGTGGATCAACTTGTTCATGCATTGGGCGTGGGCCGGTATGTTCCGCGTCACCTGGGCCATTTCAGCCTGCACCTATGGCGCGAAATTCCAACGCTTTTGCGAGCGCCGCCTGAAGTTGGGAGAAAGCCAGTGCGTTTCCGCACAGAATCTGGGAGGGGCGTCAAATCAGGAAGGCGGTCCCGGCGTGCAGCAGGCCCATGAGCTGCCGGCGGCCCTGTCCGACGAGGCGTTGGCCTCTGTCGTCCGGCGCTATTTAAATGCCTATGAAATCACCAAAGTGGACAGGCATATCGAAGATCGCTCTTCGCAAACGGACGCCAACGCCGGACGCCGGAGAAGTTGCTACGGCTTCAATCTCCATGTGCAGAATCCGCTAAATAAAACGGATGGCATCGAATTTTGCTTTGGATTTGCGTTGGCCACCTATACCGACGATGTGGTGCATATCGACTACTTCCGCATCCAGGACCATCTGCGTCAAATGGGACTGGGCCGCAGGGCCATGGAAAAGCTCATCCATACCATCGTGGCGGAACAGTCCAATGAAGCAAAGCAGCAGAACCGATACCATGATGGTTATGAAATAAAGAGACTTGAGAACTTCCGATTGGCGCCCTGGTGCGAAGATCGACCAGACCTGAGAGAGGAAACCCGAAAACTTCAGAACATGCTGGATTCCGTGATCACCGAAATCGCCGTTACGGCAGCCACTAAAAGAATCGAACGTCCTGAACGATAGCCGGTGTGTAAGCGGACGATGCGATTTGTGCATTCCTAGAGAGAACCAGTATACCTGAATCATCATGATCAACTTCAATCCGAAGACGAAAAACAAAAAAGTATTGGGAAACGACTGATCGATCTTCCGGTTTCCATGCAGTTGGTCGGAGAGGCGACTGTGTCGGAGTTTTCAGCGATGGAAGCGTATCGGCCTGATGCACGGGAGCCCGGAGTTAAGTGATCCCGATAATTTGTCCAATACCGGCAAGCGTGATATGTAATAGCCGTATATCCCGAGTCACGCATCAGTTCCATCACCTAAAACCCAAACAGGGTGGGATTTTGCCATGACTGACGCCGAACAAGAAAAACGACATGTGTTGACCATGCTGTGTGACAACGTGCCCGGCGTTACGGCCCGCGTGGTTGGCCTTTTTGCCGGCCGGGGCTATAACATCGAGACCATCTGCGGGGCCCCCACCCACATTCCGGAGATTTCCCGCATCACCATCACCACCTGGGCCGCGCCCTCCCAGCTCGAGATGATCATGAAACAGATCCGGCGGCTGATCAATGTGATCAAGCTGGCCAACATGACCACCGAAGACGCCGTGCGCCGGGAAGTCGCCATGATCTATGTCAAGGCAAACCCGGACCAGCGCGCCGATATCTGCCGCGCCGTCGATGCCTACAACGGCCGCATCATCCATTATGGCGCCTCCCATCTGGTCACCGAGGTCATCGGCCGGGAGGAAAAGATCAACGCGTTTATTCGTTTTTTGAAGCCCTTCGGGATCAAGAAGGTAGCGCGCTCCGGTGAGTTGGCGCTCTATCGCGATACGGAATAGATAGAAGCGGAGCGGCCCGGCCGCCTGAGACGTGAACCATGAACATCCTGATCGTCAAATCCCATCCATTGCGCAAAAGCCTTTGCAGTGCATTCACGGATCATATTGGCTCCAAATTGACCGCATTGGGGCATTTGACCGTATTGGAGGATCTCTACGAAGATGAATTCAATCCGGTTTTGTCCGGTGACGAGCGCGAATCCTATTATGAGAAAAAGTATGACACTTCAGGGGTCGACCAGCATGTCCGCCGCCTGCTGAACGCCGATGCCTTGGTGCTGATTTTTCCAACCTGGTGGTTCGGCTTTCCCGCAATTTTAAAGGGGTGGTTTGACAGGGTGTGGGCGCCGACTATCGCCTATGACCATGCAGACGATTTCGGTCCGATCAAACCCAGGCTGGAAAAGTTGAAAAAAGTGCTGGTGGTTACGACCTTGGGCGCGCCCTGGTGGGTGGACTTCCTGATCATGCGAAAGCCGCTTCAACGCATCCTCAAATCCGGCGTGTTGGGCGCCTGCGCCGTAAACTGCAAACTAAAATACCTCTCTTTTTACAAGTGCGAAGCGGTGGATGACGATCGAATGCGATCCTTTATTCGAAAAATTGATTCCGCGCTTGAGCATTGGTTGGCATGAGGATGACCGGCCGGCAAAGCCATCTTCCTGTCGTTTCTAATAGACCTTCCTGCGCGAAAAACCTTTCCCCAGCACATTGAAGGTGTTTTCGATGATCACAAATGCATTGGGATCGATGTTGAAAACCATCTCTTCGATCCGCTTGAGCTGGTAGGTGTGGACGACGGTCAGCACCAGTTTTTTCGATCGGCCGGAATACGTTCCTTCGCCGTCCAGATAGGTGGCCCCACGGTTGACGTGGGTGTGCACAGCTCTGGCGATGGCCTCGTACCGGTCCGAAATGATAAGGACCATTTTGCGCTGGTTGAACATGGCCAGCACATACTCCATCACCTGGGACGTCACAAAACTCATGGCAAGGGAGTAAAGCACCAGGTCCACGCTGAGGATCCCGAAGCTGAATGCGAAGACCACCAGATTGAAGATAAAGAAGAAATTGCCGATCCGCAAATTATACTTCTGGTTCAGGATGATACCGATGATGTCGTTACCGCCCAAAGATCCGAGCGAGTGCAGTGTTATGCCGGCACCGGCGCCCATGATGGTACCGCCGGCCAGCACGGCCAGAAACGGGTCCTGGATGGGGATCTGGAAGTGGATCAGGTCCATGGCTGCCGACAAGATCGCCATGCCATAGAGACTGTATAAGAAAAACCGTCGACTTACGGAGATCCAGCCGATCAGGAAGATCGGTATATTGATGACCAGATACCAGAGGCCCGGAGTCAACATTTCGAAATAATAATAGAACAGCAATCCCACACCGGAAATCCCGCCGGTGATCAGTCCATGGGGAATGACGATCCCATTCAGGCCGATACCGAACACCGTTGCGCCAACGGTGATCAGAACCAGATTGGCCATTATGGAAGAGAGGTATCGATAATACTTGTTAAACATGGCTGCGTCCCTTCATGGAGAATCCCGGCTGTCCTCGGGATGACGATGGCAGGGTCACCTATGGATCGGCCCCGTTTCCGGGTTGTCGAAGGCCATTCTTCGGCGAGCGGCTGTACTATACCGGCGATGGGCGGGAGTCAATAAAAAACGGACCGAAAATCCATAATAAGGTAAAAATGGACAACCCCTTGACCAGGCCGTGACGACAATGTTGTCCGGATATTGGATGCAAGGAAGCCAGCCCGATTTCACACGGCCATGATTGACACACCTTCATCGATTGGGCATACTCGACGGCATATTGAAAAGGATATGTCCTTCGATGAAGATAGAAAACAGCCACCGTGTCACGCTTTTCGTCCAATGTCTGGTGGACGGCTTCTATCCGGAAGTGGCCGAGGCGGTGGTCCAGGTTCTCGAGCGGCTCGACCTGGAGGTGACGTGCCCCACCGACCAGACCTGCTGCGGCCAGCCGGCCTACAACACCGGGTATCATAAGGAGGCGGCCGCGGCCGCACGGCGGTTCGTCGAGATTTTTGAACCTGCAGCGGTCATCGTCTGCCCGTCCGGATCTTGCGTGGACATGGTGCGCCACCACTACCCCGCCCTTTTTGCCGACGATCCGTCCTGGAAATCTCGCGCCGAGGCCGTCAGCCGAAAAATCTTCGAATTCAGCGAATACCTGGTGGATGTACTGGGGGTCACCGATCTCGGATCCGATTTTCAGGGGCGGGTGACCTATCACGACTCCTGCCATCTCTCCCGGCGCCTCAAGGTGGCGCGCCAGCCCAGGGCGCTGATCGAAGCGGTGGCCGGGGCTGAACTGGTGGAAATGGCCGAGTCCAAGCGCTGCTGCGGGTTCGGCGGCACCTTTTCCGTCAAGTATCCGGAAATTTCGGGGGCCATTTTATCCGACAAGGTGGACCGCATCCTCGCCACCGGCGCCGATGCGGTGGTGGGCTGCGACATGAGCTGCCTGATGAACATTTCCGGCATGCTGGACCGACGCAACTGCGGTGTCAAAGCCCTGCACATTGCACAATTGCTGGCGGCATAGGGATCTATCCATGGCACGCATCAAAACCGAGCGGTTCAACCAGAGCGCCGGCCAGGCGCTGAAAGACCAGGTGCTCCAGCGGGCGCTTTCCGGTTTCCAGCAGCGGGTCGGTCCGGCTACGGCTGCCAGTTATGAGGCCCTTGCCGAAGGCCCCGGCCTGCGCCGGCAGGCCAAAGCGGCGCGCATGGAAGGCCTGCTCCACCTGGACGTTCTGCTCGAGCGGCTGGCGGAGAAAATCCACGAGCGCGGCGGCCACGTCTACTTTGCGCCGGATGCCGACGCCGCCGTCGCCTATTGCCGCAAGGTGGCCCGGCGCCACGACGTGAAGCTGGTTGTGAAGGGCAAATCCATGGTCTCCGAGGAGATCGATCTCGACGCCGGCCTGGAATCCGACGGCGCCGAGGTGGTGGAGACCGACCTGGGACAGTACATCGTTCAGCTGGCCGGCGAGCCGCCGTCTCATATCATCGCGCCGGCCATTCACATGACCCGCCGCGAGGTGGGCAAGCTTTTCACCGAAAAACTGGGCATCCCCTACACCGATGATCCGCCGACCCTGACCCAGGCGGCGCGCAAGGCGCTGCGCCAAAAATTCCTCACGGCGGACATGGGCATTTCCGGCTGCAACCTGGCCTGTGCAGAGACCGGTCACATCACCACGGTTTCCAATGAAGGCAACATCCGCATGTCCACCACCATGCCCAAGGTCCATGTGGCGCTCATGGGCATGGAGCGCATCGTCGCCCGGCTGGCCGACCACGACATGCTCTTCAGGCTGCTGGCGCGGGGGGCCGCCGCCCAGCACATGGCCGGCTACGTGAGCTATATCGGCGGTCCCCGGCAGGCCGGCCAGGGGGACGGCCCCGATGAATTCCACCTGGTGATCATCGACAACGGCCGCAGCCGGATCCTGGCTGACGCTGAGTTCCGGGAGATCCTCTGCTGCGTTCGCTGCGCCGCATGCCTCAACGTCTGTCCGGTTTACGGCAAGATCGGCGGCTACCCCTACGGTTTCCCCTACTCCGGCCCCATTGGCGCGGTGGTCACGCCGCTGCTCACGGGCATCTCCCGGGGCCGACACCTCTTTATGGCCGATCCCTTGTGCGGTGCGTGCAAGGACGCCTGCCCGGTGGACATCGATATCCCGCGCATGTTGCTCGCATTGCGCCGTCGACTGGCCGCCGGCGATGCCGGCTGGAACGTGCCGCGAAAAATATCGGCCGATCGGCTGGCCTTCGGCGTCTGGTCACGGGTGATTGGACACCGCGGCTTATACGAAGCCGGCCTGCGGATGGGCGCCGCCGGCCACCGGGTGTTGGCCGGACCAAAGGGGGACATCGAAAAGCTGCCTTACCCCGCCGACGGCTGGACCCGTCAGCGAAACCTTCCGCCCCTGGCTCGCAAAAGCTTTATCCGAAGATGGCGGCAAGACCATGAAAAGAAGCGGGGACCGGAGAAATGATACGGGATGACCACCCGAAAGGTTTCATCCGGGCGGTGCGAAAAGCGCTGGGCAAACCGCCGGACGGCGGCACCCCGCCGGCATTGTTCCACATCCCGCCGGACGATCCGGAGGCGCGGCGGGCATCGTATCGGGAACGGACGCCACAGCGGCAACAGGCCATGTTGAGTGAATTGAAAGATCGGGCCGGGGCGGTGAACATGCACCTGTCAGTGGTTCCCGATGCCTCCACGGCCGGCGATGCAATCCGGAACCTGGTGCTGTCCAAATCCCCTGAGTGGGACGCCGCAAAGCGCATTGTGGCCTGGGATCACCCTTTGATCGAAGAACTTCATCTGGAAGACCGGCTGGCCAACGACAAGGTTCCGGTAACCGTCACCCGGCTGGGTGACGGCAAGGACACTCCTGAAGAGCGCCTGCGGCTGCGACAGGCTGTGGAAGCCGCTTTCGTCGGCATCACCTCGGCCGATTTCGTGGTGGCCCATACCGCTACCATGGTGATGCGGTCGCATGCCGGGCATTTGCGTTCGGTCTCTCTGGTGCCCTCCATTCATGTCTGCGTGGTGCACGCCGCCCGGCTGGTCGCCGACCTGGGCGAACTTTACTTCCGGCTCTTGTGGGATCCCGAAGAGAAGCGACGCGGGCTGACCAACTGCATGACCTTTATCTCCGCGCCCAGCAAGACCGGCGATATTGAGCTGGTGATGGTCAACGGTGCCCACGGTCCGCGGGAAGTCCACCTGGTCCTGATTTCAGGATGACGGGTTGTCTCTGTTCGCGGGGCGGAACCACAGTGCTCACACCAGGCGCTCCAGAACGAAGTGCCGCTGTTTGAGGGCTGCACGGTGAAATCGCACCCAGTGGCTGTCGTAAAAACCTTCTTGAAACTGAAACTTCAGACGCCTGAACTGCCTGCGGGATAGTGCATCCCACACCACTTCGCTCCTGCTGCCGGGATTCAGGGCTTCTTCACGCCAGCGATATTTATCGTAGACAAAACCGCTGCCGGCAAAAAGTTCCGAAAACCGCTCCCGCCAGGCACGGCATCGCTTCTCCATGTCCCTGGCGGAATGCATGAAGAGCGCACGCAGTTTCTCGGCCAGCGCTTCCCATGGGATCATCGGACCGGCCGCTTCTTTTTCCACATCACAAAGCAGACGGTGCATGTTTTTAAACGCCTTGAGAAAATCTTCGGTGTTGTTGCGCTCGGAAAGCCGCCTGCGGCCACGGCGGCGGAACTTCCAGCGCGCCTGGGGCATGTCGGGATAGGCGCCGGCTTCGGCATGGCCGACCTGGGGCATGAGGTCGAGGTAGCAATTCTCCAGCGTGAGATGCTTCCAGCGACCGTCTTCGAAGATATGGATCGCCTCAACGTCGTTTTCCGGATGGCGACGGCCGGAAAACCACTTGTGCGACCAGGTGTCGGCAAAAGTGTGCAGGGCGATACCCATGCGAATCAATCGCAAAGCGGGGTCCGGCTCAAGACAGGCGTCCACCCACACCATCTTGGCAAAAGCCGAACCCGGCGATGTCACGAAGGTGTCGGTTGGCCGGCGAATGGGACGCGGCGGGATGAAATGGAAGGGAATGAAGATCCGTTTTTGAACAGACCAGCTGTAAGCATCGAGACCGAACTGGGCGGTTCGCACCGGCTCGAAGATCACTTCGCCGACGTGAAGGGGCTCGCCCTCCGTGGCGTCGTCCACATACTGGGCGGCATAGGCGAGGGTCAATGCGTCGGCTTCGCTGAAACCACCGGCCCGTGCCAATACGGCCGTACCGTAGAAATGGAGATCCGTGTTCATCCGCTTTATTGAGTCGCTTCCGCTTTCGGCTGTAGCTTTCGTCCGGTACCATATCCTATCAGGGATACCAGTGTGCATAACACAACGCCCCAAGCGATGTCCACCGGCACCAGGGCTGCCGGCCATTTTGAGATCAGCGCCAGGTTGGTCAACTCATAGGTGGCGTAGGTGATAAAACCGTAGAACCCGCCGAGCATACCGGCCCTTATCGGCGAGCGACTTCGGATCGACGGGGCAATGCAGAAGACCACCAGTCCGGTGATGAACATCAGGTAGAAGGCGATGGCCGCCGGCCAGACCACCTCTTCCTTCAAGAGCGCTCCCAGTTGTCGCTGATAGAACGGCTCCGCCACCGCACCGAGCCAAATAAAGTCGAGCGCCAGAAAAGCCGTCAGGCATGCGATATATATCGGAATGTATTTATAGATGGACATTATCGCCGATCCTCTTCACTGGTCCCGCCGGATATCCAGCTGCCAATGGTGGAATCCTCAAGGAGGGCGTCGTCACACGCCTCGGCTCCTATTCAATGGCCGGCCTCGTTGCCGGCACATCCCGAAGGTCCTCGTCGGATATTCGATGTTTGCCCGGTTTTCTTCCCGTTTATAGACGCCATCTTCCGAACGGCGGGCCTAAAAATATAATACAGCACCGCTGCGGCGGGTATGCAGATCAAACCCCAGGCAACAACGGCGCGCAGGGTCGTCCCCCAGAGCTGGTGGATGGCACCCCAGAAGTCGTTTTTGAACAAGGTCATCAAATCCTGGGCCGATAGGGGCAGGGGCTCCATTCCGAACAGAATGGCGCCGAAATGGAAAAAAGGGATGAGCAGGGCGATCTGAAGCGGATAGGCCAGATAGTTGACGATCTGCATGGCCGGCAGATTAAGGCGCAGGACGATAGCCGCGATGGCGCACAATAAAGTGGTGGCCCCGATCACGGGAAAAATGCTGATCACCACACCTATGGCCATGCACTGGGCGATCTTCTCCGGGGAGATGCCTTGCATGAGCAGCTTCAGGATCGGATCGACGAATTTTCTGCGAAAGAAGCCTTTCATGGTCTTTTCTTTCTTGTTCTCCGTTCCCGGCGCTTCATCTGCGCCCGGCTGTCCTGGCGGTGAAAGGGGGAAAACCGGGGCCGACGGCCCGGCGTTCCATTATCATAGTCACCCATTGCGGCAATGTTAAGCAATTTTCCGTTTTTGTTTGGGAAGGTTGTCGGGCAGGACCGCGAAACATGACACCGAGGGTGGCGGCAAAGCGTCCAAAAATTCTGGTCTGCAATCCAAACCAATGGAATTATTGCAAAATTTATATCTCCCCGACACAGATAAGGTTTACATGTGAGCGCTTAGCTTATATGGTGAGGTCAAGCTTGAGGATGCCATCGCCCGGTCAAACCGGGTCCACGCATGAAACCAAAGGAAAAGATGCCATGAGTAAATTGCAAGCCATTCAGGAAACATTGTTGATGGGACCGGGACCCTCTTGTGTGCCGCCCCGGGTTTACGAAGCTTTGGCGACCGCCACCATCGGCCACCTCGATCCGGCCTTCATCGAAATCATGGACGAGATCAAGGACATGCTCAAGCAATTGTTCCAGACAGATCATAATCTGACGATTCCCATGTCCGGCACCGGTTCGTCCGGCATGGAGACCTGCTTCGTGAATCTGGTGGAGCCCGGGGACAAGGTGCTGGTGCTGATCAACGGTGTTTTCGGCATGCGCATGCAGGACGTGGCCTCCCGGCTCGGCGCAAAGGTCGATACCGTAGAGGCCGAGTGGGGCACGGCCATAGACGCCGAAGCCGTCAAGGCCAAACTCGATGCCGGTTCCTATGACATCGTAGCCGTGGTGCATGCCGAGACCTCCACCGGGGTTTGCAACCCCGTTGCGCAGATCGGTGAGTTGGTCAACGCCACCGATGCCCTCTATCTGGTGGACACGGTGACCAGTCTTGGCGGTATCCCTGTGGACGTCAGGGGGTGGAGCGTGGACGCGGTCTACAGCGGGACCCAGAAATGCCTCTCCTGTCCTCCGGGGTTGTCGCCGGTCAGCTTCTCGCCCGATGCCATAGAAAAACTGAAAAACCGGAAGTCAAAGGTGCCCAACTGGTACCTGGACCTCACCATGATCGCCAATTATTGGGAAGGGGCAACGCGGGCCTATCACCATACGGCACCCATCAATATGCTCTATGCCCTGCACGCGGCTTTGCAGTGCATTCTCGACGAAGGCGTGGAGCACGTTTTCGAACGCCACCGGAAGGCCCACCTGCAATTAAAATCTGGGCTGGCCGAACTGGGCATCGAATTTCTGGTCAGAGAGCAAGACCGCCTGCCCATGCTCAACGCCGTCACCATTCCTGAGGGGGCCGATGATGCAGGGATCCGTATGCGCCTCTTGAAAAATCACCGCATCGAGATCGGCGCCGGGCTGGGACCGCTGGCCGGGAAAATCTGGCGCATCGGCTGCATGGGCCACACCGCCCGTCCGGCAAACATCGATCGTCTGCTGTCGGCGCTGGGCAGCGAATTGAGCGCATGAGACCTGTCCGTCGATTCCCGCTGCGCGGAGGGCCTTGCAACGGCGATCAACCGCTGACCAGGTGATTTACACACGCGATGAATAATAGAAGTTAGCCTTCGCATCGCTTTGCGATACCCCTTCATATTCACCATACCCGGTTTTACGCATTTTTCACCAGATCGGCCAGTTGATCGCGTACCTTGGCAAGCGCGGGTTTGGCGTTCTCATCATCTATGAATTCAAGGGCGTCGGCGATATCGCTGAGGGCGGAATCCAATTCCCATGCGATCGTGCCCTGTTTGGCCACGGCCAGGGCCAATTCCTTGACCTTCTGCAGATCCTTGGAGAGGAAAGCCGCCACCAGGAGGGTCGGTTTGGCCCAGCCGTCATCTTCGCCCCGGGCGATCTTTCTCTCGCAGGTCCGCACCACCTGCCGGCCCAGAAACTCTGCGTCGTCCAAATCCTTCTCATCCGCTCTTGCATACAGCAGAAGCGGCAGGTTGCTGGCGCAGTAGTATTCATTGTAGTCCAGCTCCATACCTGAAGTGTAGTGGTCGATGGCGGCCTCGAGATCTGCAGTCTCCTGGAGGTCGGCGAGCGCCGCTCCGGTTTCGCGCCGTGCTTCGCGTGCTTCCCGCCACAGCCGCTTGTAACTCCCGCCGATCAATCCCCGCCGTTCCGGGCTGTCTCCGTGCATTTCGATCAGTTGCTGGATTCCTTCAATGGCCCCCCGGTGCTGGCCGGTTTTGGACCGTGCCAGCAATATCTGCTCCATGATAAATGGGCTCTGCTGCAGCCGTTTCGGCAGGGTTTCGACATAGTTGATCAACTCTTCCCATCCCAGGCTGTCGCGCACCAGGGTCACCAGCTCCAGGGCGACCTCGGCAAGCTCCAGACTGGCGCCCGATGCCTTTTTACACAATTCCCGAACGGCTTCACTGCGCTCCACTTTGTCTTTTATGAAGCGGATGGTCCTCACCTCGGTATGAAATGCGGCGATTTTCTCTACCTGGTCCTGGAATACGGAGGAGTTCTCCTTGCCCTTGACCAGTTCGTAGAAAGGGGTTAACGCATCCCGCTTCTGCGGTATCAACCGAACCAGCCACTGGCGGATGACCTCAGCCTCGGCCTCCGGCACCGATCCGTCTTTAAGCGGGTACCGGTCGGTGCGAATCTGATCGGTATCGAAAAGTTGGCGGGACCACTCGGCGGCGATGAGAACGCAGTGGGTGGGCTTGGCTGCATGGCGCAGTCCGACCTCGTAATATACGTTGCCGTTGGGCAGGGACATGTCGGCCAGCACGAGGGAAGCCAGGCCCAGGCGTTCCAGCATGTCTTTGACGATCACCGCACCGGCCTCCATGTCGGCGCGGATGGGAAGATAGCCGAGTTCCTCAAGGGCGGGCCGAAAGGCGCGATCCCAGAGGGCGTCGCAATCGATCATGGCCGGCGCTCCTTCGCGCGGATCGGGCACCGGTCGCTTACGAAACGGCATCACCATAAAGGCGACGGGTCTAGGTTCATCTGCTGATTGTTGGGCTGACATAGGGCACCTCCATGGTACAGGTCGCGGGTTGACTGCACGCGCTGACGCAACGCCAGGATGCGGCCGAAGGATTTCAGGTGGTGCGTTGGTCTTGTTTGGAATGACCGGGGCGGATCTGGTGTTAAGATAATCGTCCGCACGGCCATCTGTCAACGGCACTAGCGGCAGGGTCGGAACTTTGGAGCCGGAAGGTTTGCTATGTCGGTATCAAGTCGCCCGCCGGGCGACGATGCCGGCCTATCAGCCCTGGTAGGCGCAGCCCACCAGATCGGACATGGTGTGGGCGATCCGGTGGCGCGTCAGCGTTTGAAAGATGTTATTGAAACGGTCCCGATTGTTGAAATCGACCTGGGCGCTGCACCCCCTTCGAACCACCGGATATCCGTCGGCCTCCAGCGCATCGAGCGCTCTTGAAAGACTTTCAACGCGAAGCCCCAATACCGAAAAATCGTTCATATAGAAGAGCGGCCAGTCGATGGCCTCCTGGCAGTCGGCGCCCTCTTCCAGCACAGTGAGCGTTCCCATCCATGCGCTCCTTTTCTTTAGCAGACAGGTCTGAATTCCGTGATGCACACCGGTTTTATTCATCATGCGCATCAACGGTTTCATGGACAAGTGGAGATTTAAAATAACCCATCGTCTCTTTGGAATGGCCCCCGAGGATTTTTTGCCTGTGCCACCCGCGGTCAAGCTCCCTGAATTCCGGCTTACGCCGGAATAACGCCAGGCGCCGGCAGTACGAGGCCGGCCGCTTCATACTCCTCTATGGTCCACAACGGGCGGACCTGTTTCTCCCTCTCCGAATCCGGCCAGGGCCAGCCATCCGGCAGCGGAGATTCAAAGACCATGCGTTCTTTGCGAGTGGGGTGGTCGAATTCGCTCCGCCGGGCCAGCAGGGCGATGCGGCCGTGGGCCAGTGCTTTTGTAGCGCCATAGGCCACATCACCGACGATGGGACAGCCGATGCCGGCCAGCTGCACGCGGATCTGGTGGCGTCGTCCGGTTTCCAGGTCAATCGCCAGCAGACTGGTCTGTTCGCGGGTTGCGATGCAGCGGTAGGCCAGGCTCGCACGTTGGCATTTCGGTTCTGCGGTCTTGGTGATCCGACTCTTGCGGCCGTCGCGCACCAGTTGGTTTTCCAACCGCCCCGCAACCAGAGGCGGACGGCCCTCCACCACGGTGAGATAGCTTTTTCGAACACGTCCGTCCCGGATCTGAGCGCTCAGCCGTGATGCGGCTTTGGAGGTTCGCGCCACTGCAACCACACCCGCCACCGGACCGTCCAGGCGCTGTACCATCCCTGCGAAAACATTGCCCGGTTTTTCGTAGCGCGCCTTGATCCATCCTTTGGCCAAATCAAGAAGGTTGGCCTTATTTTTATGGTCGCGCTGCATGATCAGGCCGGCGGGCTTGTAGACCACCAGCAGGTGGTTATCTTCGTAAAACACGGGCCAGCGCTCGTGATAGAAGTGCATGACATCTACTCCCCTGAACTGGATTGGTCATCCCGGCATGTGTGCGGACATCCACCCTAATCGAAAATTCAATTCTTGTCCAATTGGGGATGCCGTCCTGCCGGACAGGGAACATCGTCACTTCATGTGATCCAGTATTTCCTGGGCGGGCGGGTGATCTGAAGGCGCTTTAGCGTGGTGGTCATAGGAAATGGTGCCGTCCGTTTCGATGACGAAAACCGCTGAGAGCTGGCGAACATCACCGTATGGAATACCCACGCCATGCCCTTTTGCCAAGGCCGATACGGTGCGGGCGATGACCCTCGGGTGGAAGATGCTCGCCATCGGCATGAACCCGATTTGAAACTTGCGGTAGAGCTTGCGTTCGGGATCGCTTGCCATGGCGTAGGGGATGTCGAACTTGCGCTTGAATGCCGCCGTCTGCTCCACGGTTCCCATGCCCACCATGACCACACGGGCACCGGCCCGGTCGAAGAGATTCTTGTTGCGGCGCAACTGCACCGCTTGCTCGCGGCAGAAGAGTCAGCCCAAATGCCGCAAAAAGACCAGAACCAGTCTTTTTGTTTCCCAGAGCCGGCTCAGGCGTGTATGGGAACCGTCCCATAGCGTCACGGCGGCGTCGGGTGCGTGCTGGTTTGCTTTCATCAACTTCACCTCCCCCCTATTTAATGGCTCACCCACTTATAGTAGACTCGATCTTCAGGGTTTCAAGCACGCTGCCGATGTGCCACTCCGGCCTGGACAGGTATGCCAAAATGGGATATGTGGTTAAAAATCGGCACGATTTCTTTCGGTTACTGGCGGCCATCGGTTGCCGGGTCGCAAGGAGAACCTTTATGAGCAGCCGCATGATACTGGTGGACGATGACCGCGACTACATGGAGTTGCTGGCCGGTAAACTTCGGTCCATCGGCTACCACAATTTCGAGATGGTGGACAGCGCCCTGGAGGCGGCCGAAGCCTTTGACCGCGGCGAACCGTTCGACCTGGCCCTTGTGGATATGACCATGCCTGAAATGGACGGCATGGCCATGCTGGAGCACATTAAAAACACCAGTCCGGGCACCGAAGTGATCATGGTCACGGCCATCAACGAGGCGCGCACGGCCGTCGAGTGTCTGAAAAAGGGCGCCTACGACTACCTGGTCAAGCCAGTGGCCAAGGACGTGCTCGCCCTGACGCTGCCCCGTGCCCTGGAGCGCAAACGACTTCTGGACATTCTCGACATGGAGAAGCGTCAGTCCCAGCCTGCGCTGAATAATCCGGAGCCGTTCCGGCCCATTATCACCCGGCACCCCACTATGGGCCGCATCCTCAAAGAAGCCGAACTGCACGCGGCTTCCAATGTGCCGGTGCTGATCACCGGCGAGTCGGGCACAGGTAAAGAGCTCCTGGCCAGGGCCATCCACAACGCCAGCTCCCGGGTGGATTATCCCTTCACGCCCATCAATATGTCTTCCATCTCCCCCAACCTATTTGAGGCCGAATTCTTCGGCCACACCAGGGGGGCCTTTACCGGGGCTGAAGCCGCCCGCACCGGGTTTCTGGAACACACCAACAACGGCACCCTCTTTTTGGATGAAATCGGCGACCTTCCATTGGAGCTGCAAGGCAAACTCCTGCGGGTCCTGCAGGAGGGCGAGTTCTCCAGGGTCGGCTCCACCCAGCGCATGCGGGTGGATCTGCGGTTTATCGCCGCCACCAACGAAGACCTGGACCGCATGATGGCCCGCAAGGCCTTTCGCAAGGATCTCTTCTACCGCATCCGGGGCGGCTGGCTGCACCTGCCGCCTTTACGGGCGAGGGTCAATGACATCCCCCTGCTGCTCAACTCTTTTCTCGAAAAATACGACGAGTATCGCCGCGGTCCCCGGGTGGCGCCCGAAGCGCTGGAACGGCTCATGGAGTACAACTGGCCGGGAAATATCCGCGAGCTCAAATCCACCATTCAGTCCGCCGTCAACCTCGCCCAGGGCAAACGGATCGAAATCCAGCACCTTCCGGAGCACATTCGCGCGCTGGCCAAAAGCCCGCCCAAAGCAAAGCCCGCCGCACCGATGGCCTCCGAGGCCGTCGTTCCATTGGCGGAAGTCGAAAAAGCCCATATCCTCAATGTCTACGGACAGCTCAACCGCAATAAATCCCAGACCGCCAAAGCGCTGGGCATCGGTCTTAACACCTTGCGACGAAAGTTGACGACTTATGAAGCGGATTAGTCCCATGGCGCGGCCATGCATCATCGTCCTGTTCAGCCTGTTGCTGCTCGCAGGGCCGGGCTCTGGCCGGAGCCAGGGCGGTAACCAACCTTTTGCCTGGAACCAAGACAAGCTGTGGTTTCAGCTGGAGCAGCGCTTCGTTGAGGCGCGCGGGCAGGACTGCCGTCCTCTTCTCCCCGAAATACAGCGCCAGTTGGATGATTTTGCCGACTTGATCCAAACCATCGAAGGGCAACTTCTGCCGCCCACGGCGGCCCTCTGGGATGAGGCGGAACACCGGATGCTTTCCCTTGGACCGTTGCTGGCCGCTTGCCCGGACCGCCTTTCCGTCTACGTTGCCGCCGTGAACCGGCTGCGCAGGGCCGTCAAACGGCAATCCCGGAAATGGCCCGCCAGGGATGCAGCGACGCGTCAACGGCTTTACCGGGTCATATACGGTGGTCGAACAGCCATTGAGGAGATCCTCTTGCAGGCGCCCGATACGCAAGTGCCGGCGTTATGGCAGGAAGAGGCATCCCCTTCCGCAGCGCCATCGACCGTGATTCAAGGGGTGACGCTTTACAGCGGCGATATGCTGGTCTCTCGGGGCGGGGCCGCTACTTCGGCGCTGATCGCAAGGGGCAGCGACTATCCCGGCAATTTTTCGCATGTTTCACTGCTCTATGTCGACACGGTTACCGGAAAGGCGTCGGTCATCGAATCCTTGATCGAGACCGGTGTCCAGATCCACACCATGGAAGAATATCTGCACGATAAGAAATTTCGCATCATGGTACTTCGCCTGCGCCCGGATCTGTCCCCTGCTACACAGCCCCCTGCCGTTGCCCATCTGGCGGCCAAATGGGCCTTCGAAGCGGCCAGCCAGCAGCGCATCGATTACGATTTTGAAATGGACTACCAAAACCACGATACGCTCTTTTGTGCGGAAGTTCTCTACGCCGCCTATCAAAACATGGGCGTCACTTTATGGACCGGCCTCTCTCACATCTCCGCTGCCGGTACGGCACAATGGCTGGAAGGTTTGGGCGTGCGGAATTTCATCACTTTGGAGCCGTCCGATCTGGAATACGACCCGCAATTGATACGCGTGGCGGAATGGCGCAATCCTGCAACCCTGCTCAACGATCACGTTTACAGCGCCGTCACCGACGCGATGCTGGAGGACGCCAATGCCGGAAATCCCATGGGATATAACCGTTTGATGCTGCCCTTGGCGTGGGGTGTCAAAGCCTACAGCGCCGTTAAGAATAGGTTCGGCAGCACCGGTCCGATTCCCAAAGGCATGGGTGCCAAGGCGGCCTTGAGAAGTAAATGGTACACTAAGCAGCACGCACTTCGGGTAGAACGCGTCCTTGAAGCGGTCGACGCTTTTAAGCGCGACAAAGGCTACACTCCGCCGTATTGGGAGCTGGTTCAAATGGCTCGGCTGTCAAAGTAACGGATGCCTGTTTTTCCAGTCTCGACATTCCAAGCCGTTCCGGACTTCTACCCCGGAGCTTTATTGTTTCTTTTTTTGATCTGCAGTCTGATTCCAATCGGTGTGCGAACTCAAGATTAAAATACCCGGGCCAAAGGGCGACCCATGGAAGTCACCCTTTGGCGGGTTTCCAATAGAAGTTTTCGTTATTCTCCGCCATCATGGTAGATGGGTACGCCAAGCTCGTTGAGAGAGAAGTTGTAAAAGACATGATGCCCGTCATAGTCCAGTACGCGAAGGTCGTCCGTCTGCTTTAGATCGTTCAGGATGACGTGGTATTGGTTTCCATAACGCTGTTTGACCTTGTGGGTGTCGATTTCGAAGGCGATGAATTTTTTGATGCCTTTGGTGGCAAGCTTTTCCACGAACCGAGGGTCGTTCAGCTCTTCATAACTGGTCAGAAGTAGAATGGGCCCGGTACCTGTGAAGAAAATACCTGCTTTCATACCCTACCTCCTTTCGTGTAAGGGTTTGAAACATGCTGCCTGTTCGATTCGGGTCGACACCTGATGCTGACCTATCGGATGCAAGCGGATGACCCATCGTCGCCACTTGCTCCGTTCGGTAAATTCCAGCCACAGCATCTGAAGAGACCTGGAGAGCCATCAACAAGAACATTGGCTTGGCGCTAATACGGCGTGGAGCGATTCTGGAAATTATAGCGGCGGTGTGGCGTGATGCATCGTGGGCAGCAGTATACCCTCATACTGGGTGCTGAGCCGCATCCTGTCAAGGACTATGTTCGGTCCTGGTTGCCTGCCAATGTACGGCGGATCAGGCCCGCGCCTTGTCCTCACGCGTCATCATTTGAAGCAGCGCCGTGAGAAAATCCCACACCGTGATGATGGTGGGCACCAGAATGCGTTCATCCGGTGAATGGGGGTTGCGAATCGTCGGACCGAACGAAATCATGTCCATGCCCGGATAGGCATCACCGATGACGGCACACTCCAGCCCGGCGTGGATCACCTGGATCACCGGTTCGCGCTCGAACAGCGACTGATAGGCTTCTTTGGATCGATTGAGCAGCAGCGACGCCATTTCAGGCTGCCAGGGGGGATAGGCGTCGTGGTCTACGACCTGCGCCCCGGCCAGGTGCGCTACGGCATGTACGGATGCGGTAATTTCATCCATCCGGGAGAGCGAGGCGCTGCGCTGGCTGCTCAACAGGGTAAGCCGGCCGTCCTTTAGACCCACCGTGGCCAGGTTGCAGGATGTGTCCACAACGCCTTCCAATTGAGACGACATATGGATGACGCCGTTGGGCAGCGAGAGCAGGATCTGTAACACCATTGTCGATGCCGCTTCATCCAGCGCTCCGGGACTCGTTTCTGCGTCGGTTGCTCTTTCGGCACGTATGAAAAGTCCTTTGTCGCTGTCGGCAAATTCTGACTGGATGATGCCTTCGGCGCGGGCGGCCGCTTGCATCATTTCATCTTCCTTTTCCCGTGCGACAGATACCAGGGCATGGGCATCTCTCGGGATTGCATTTTTCCTGGAGCCACCGTCCATGGCGACCAGACGAATTGCTCCGACGGCCTGCATCTGCGCCAGGGTGCGTGCCAGAATTTTGTTGGCATTGCCCCGATGTTTGTGGATATCGATACCGGAATGGCCGCCTTTGAGACCGCCCACCACCACCTTTATCACGGAACGGTCAGGCGGAAGGTCATGGACGGCATAGGCGTGCTCCATGGTGGTATCCACTCCGCCGGCGCACCCTATGGTGAAAACGCCTTCATCCTCGGAATCCAGATTGATGAGGCGTTGTCCCTCGATGAAGCCAGGCTCCAGCAACTTGGCCCCGTTGAGACCGGTCTCTTCATCCACCGTGAACAGGAGCTCCAGTGGCGGATGGACAACGGACGCATCATCCACCATCGCCATCATATAAGCGATCGCAATACCGTTGTCCGCCCCCAGGGTCGTGTCCGTGGCGGTGAGCCACTCCCCTTCGCGATGGGAAACAATAGGATCTTTGCTGAAGTCGTGCCCGGATTCCGGTGTTTTTTCGCACACCATATCCATATGGCCCTGCAGCACGATTGACGGCGCGGATTCGCAGCCCGGACTGGCGGGAACGCGTACCACCAGATTGCCGCCCTTATCGGTGGCATACGGTAAGTTCCGCCGGTCAGCCCACTGCTGCAACCACCGGCATACGGCATCCTCGTTTTTGCTGCATCGGGGGATGGCGTTCAGCGCTTCAAAATAATTTAAAATGACGGTGGTGGTGTCAGCCATGGCCATGGGTCTCCTTTGCGGCTTTTCAACGGGCCGGTTTGGTAACGGGTAAGGGGATACAGGTTTCGATGCGTTGGCAGGGTATCGATCGCAACGCCCTTAAAAGGCACCATAAGTTGCTCAATTGAGAATGTCAATGAAACCCATGGGACCCGGGCAATTATGACTGAACATGGTTCACCGGGCCCGGTCTTGTGAGGGCAGATGATCTTCGCCGCATGCAAGGAGGCCAAGCGCTCGTGATGGGGGATTCGGATCAATCCCGATGAAATTAAGCATAAATATTGACTTTTTACTAAAAATATGATCGTTAAGCTCTTTTCTCTGGATATTTTCTGAGGAGACCCGGTGTCGGGGCCCCGGCACCGAACTGGATAGATAGAAATTGAGCTGAAAGTAGGAGGTGCGCAAGTGCAAGGCTTAGCCGCAATCACTGCCCACAATGGATGGGCCATGGCCGCAACGGGAGCCTGTATCGTTATTACCGGTCTCGCCATACTATCGTTTATTATCTCACAGCTTCATCGAATTCTCGGCCTTTTCGAGAAAAAAGAAGCCGTCACACCAGAAGCCCCCCCGGGACATGGCGCCGGCGCAGCCTCAGCGGCAGCGGCGGTTGACATCGATCCACTCACCGACCTGAAGTCAACAGCCCAACGCTATAAACCCCTCACTGTCCATCTGGGTGAAACATTCGGACTTTCCCAGCTATACCAATCCCTGGAAGCAGCGAAAGACCCCCACCCCCACATCACGGTCCGGGAGTTGAAGGCAAACGGTTACCTCGTGGCCGGGGAAGAGGGACAATTCTCCTGGAATGACGTTTAAAAGCGTAACGCTAACATTTTAATAAGGTTGATGCGATATGGAACTGTTTTACGATTTCTTGTCTAATACCGGATGGTATATGCTCGACATCCGTTATATCATCATGATCGGTATCGGCATTCTCTTCTGTTATCTCGCCATTGCTAAGGAATATGAACCGCTGCTGCTGCTGCCCATTGGATTTGGCGTCATCATTGGAAATATACCCTTCTTCAAAGGTTTCGGTCTCGGAATCTATGAAAACAACAGCGTTTTGCACTATCTTTACTTCGGCGTCACCACCGGCCTCTATCCATCCATCGTCTTTCTGGGGCTGGGAGCGATGACCGACTTCAGCTCCATGCTGGCTCGCCCCAAACTCATGCTGCTGGGAGCCGCGGCCCAGATGGGTATCTATTTTACGCTGCTCAGTGCACTGGCACTCGGATTCGCCCCCAAAGAGGCCGGATCCATCGCTATCATCGGCGGCGCCGACGGACCAACCTCCATCTTTTTGACCGCAAAACTGGCGCCGCATCTCATCGGGCCCATTGCCATTGCCGCCTACTCCTATATGGCGTTGATTCCTATCATTCAACCACCGATTATGCGGCTGCTTACCACCAAAGAGGAGCGGCGGATTCACATGCCCGACGAGGGGCGCGTCGTGTCGCGCAAAGAACTGCTCTTCTTCCCCATCGTCGGCGTTCTGCTCTGCTGCCTCTTGGCGCCAGCCTCTATTCCGCTGCTTGGACCTTTCTTTTTCGGTAACCTGATGAAGGTCTCGGGAGTTGTAGATCGGCTGGCCAAAACAGCAGCATCTTCCATCATCGATACGGCAACGATTTTTCTTGGATTTACCGTCGGCGCCAGCACACAGGCGGATGTCTTCATCAGCACCAAATCGATCGGCATCTTCTTTCTTGGATCCGTCGCCTTTTCCCTGGCCACGGCATCCGGTCTCATCGCTGGAAAGATCATGAACCTCTTCCTTAAAGAAAAGATCAATCCACTGCTGGGCGCCGCCGGCGTTTCCGCAGTACCCGGTTCCGCCAGAGAAGTACACCTGGTAGGCCAGAAAGCTGATCCCACCAACTATTTGCTAATGCATGCCATGGCCTGCAACGCTTCGGGTGTTATCGGTTCAGCTATCTGCGCCGGTATCTTGTGGAGTTTCCTGGTTTAGAGACGCTCCGGCATCACTAACGACACAAAGCCCGTCCCTCATGGGGCGGGCTTTTTTTCTCTGTTTTTTGATTGCTTCTCCTCTTCTCCTTCCTCGGGGCCATTTTCCTTGACCGGCATTCAGCCATATGAGAACATAAATGTAAATGAGGAGGGGAAAAACAATCATGGTATCGATCACTTGTCCCTCGCTTCCAATCGCCGTCCGGTCTCTTATCTGCGGTCATGCGCCAAGTTGATTTTTCTCCTTTTTCTTTTTTCAACGCGCTCTTAGAAGAAAGATAAACCCTGTTCAAGGAGGTGCCGATGATCGCAAAAATCCTCATCAAGCGTCGATTCAAGCCTGGAAACGCCCCGCAAATCATAGCATTACTTAATGATATCAGATCGTTAGCAATGTCTCGGCCTGGATATCAATCCGGTGAAACACTGATCAAATATGGTTTCCCCAACGATATGGTGGTCATCTCCACATGGGGCAGCTTGGAGGCATGGCAGGCTTGGAAAAATAGCGATGACCGCAAGAATTTCGAAGCCATGCTGGAAGTCTACCAAGAAGGCTCCACAGAATACGAGGAATACCTCTTGGGATCACCCTTGCATATGGAGTGATCGACAGCGATTATTTAGCGCCGTCAAATCGACCAGATATTTCTAATTCACGAGGCCCGCCATCATTATTCCGGGAGGTGGGCCACTATCCTTATTTGACTTCAGCCCAAACTTTCCCTAAGCCCATTTTATATCGATCTGATCCAACGCAGTCGTCTGAAGATTTCCCTGCCATTCACAGAAATCGGTTTTATCGGACCGGTTTTTTACCCCGCCTTTTCGATGCCCTGGCCGGCCGATCTATGGCCCGCAAACCCTTGAACCATAAGGGTTTACAGGCCGACTCCCTGAGAGGTCCACCATCGAACGATCGACCCCCTGGGCATACCGTAGCATGCATTCATAGAGCCGCTGATTTCACAAATATTCGGACCTATAAATCAAATACAAAGTTGCGGTAAGGGAACGAAATTGTTTTCAACAAGAGGGCTGGTTATGGGATTTATTTCGCCATGCCTGGCAATGTAAATCATACCGTCAATTTTTACCGGAAGAAGCTCTGACCCCGAATGCGGACCAGCCGGCCAGATCGGCTTCCCATACGATAGAAGAAGCGGACTTCGGCAAGGTCCTTTTCAGGCGCTCCCCTTCGCCTTTCCGGCAGCC
>JBNLAV010000112.1:0-142691 GCA_050302315.1 Desulfobacteraceae bacterium | reverse complement strand
TCTGAAAGTACGAGTGCCGGCGACCGGTCGAAATGAAATGGCTGAACTGGCCCGCACCTTCAACGAGATGGCCCAGAGTTTGAACTCCTCAATGGTTTCGATTGAAGAACTTGAGGAATCAAAACGGCGGTTCCAGGACGTGGTCACCAACACCGGCGACTGGATTTGGGAAGTGGATATCGATGGTCGCTATACATACTCGAGCCCCGCGGTGCAGAAGATATTGGGATTTTTGCCCAATGAAATCCGCGGCACGATGATTTTCGACCATTTCGATTATAACCAGAAACAATCCCTTTCGACATTTCTGGAAGAGCACTTCAGTAGAAAAGAACCTTTTGCCGAAAAAGTCTTCCCGACACGGCATAAAAACGGCCGGGTCATCCAACTGGAAGTCAGCGCCGTGCCGGTCATCAATCGCAAGGGGCGTCTAACCGGTTTCCGAGGGGGCTGCCGGGACATCACCAAACGCCTGCAGGCAGAGGAGGCCACCCGGCAGGCCATGGAGGCAGCGGAAGCCGCAAGCCGAGCCAAAAGCGTTTTTGTGGCCAACATGAGCCACGAGATCCGCACCCCCATGAACGGCATCATCGGGATGACCAACTTTCTTCTCAATACAGAACTCTCCGAAGAACAGAAAGAGTATGCCCGGATTGTGTCCAGCAGCGCGGACAGCCTGTTGATGATCCTCAACGACATTTTGGATTTTTCAAAGATTGAGGCCGGCAAACTGGAATTCGAATACATCAATTTCAACCTGCGGGCCATCATCGAAGAGATCGCCCAGTTGCTGGCGCCAAAAGCACACGAACAACAGCTCGAATTCATCTACCTGATACAACCGGACGTGCCTTCCCTGCTAAGGGGAGACCCCGGGCGTTTAAGGCAGATCATCACCAACCTGGCCACCAATGCCATTAAGTTCACAAGGGAGGGAGAAGTCGCCATCCGGATCTCCCTGGTGGATGACGATGACGATTGTGTAGAGATTCAATTCGAGATCAAGGACACCGGTATCGGGATACCGGAAGATCGCATGGACCGGCTCTTCAAATCCTTTTCCCAGGTCGATCCATCTACCACCCGACAATTTGGCGGAACCGGTCTGGGTTTGGCGATCTCCAAAAAACTGACGGAGATGATGGGGGGGGAAATCCTTGTAACGAGTAAGGAAGGCAAAGGTTCGGCGTTTACCTTTACGGCCAAATTCGATCGACAACGCCTTTCCGAAGACGAGCCCGTCAGCCTGCCGGCCGATATACAAAACAAACGCATTCTGATTGTGGATGACAATCAAACCAATCTCGAGGTGCTGGGCACCTACCTTCGCAATTGGGGGTGCCGTTACAGCACGGCCGTCAACGCACCCGAGGCCCTGCAATTGCTGCATCAGGCACACCACCAAAAAGAGAAATTCCACTTGGCCATTGTCGATCAGATGATGCCGGATATGGACGGTAAGGCATTGGCCCTTGCCATAAAGGCCAACCCCGATCTGGCGGATACGCTGCTTGTGCTGCTGACGTCTTGCGGGATGCGCGGAGACGCAGTGCGGATGAAGGAGGTCGGGTTTAACGCCTATCTGAGAAAACCGGTCAAACAATCCATGATCTATGACTGCCTGGTGACGGTCTTTGGCGTGGCATCCAACGGAGATGAAGATAAATCGGATCAGGAGATCGTCACGCGTCATACCATCGAAGCCGCACGCCGTAGAAAGATCAGCATCCTGCTGGCAGAGGACAACCTGATCAATCAGCAGGTCGCTTTAAAAATGCTGGAAAATTTCGGATTCCGGACCAAAACGGCAGAGACCGGAGAAGAGGCGCTGGAGGTGCTTGCGGAGCAGGCGTTTGATCTGGTGCTGATGGATATCCAGATGCCGGTAATGGATGGATATGAAGCGACACGCAGGATCCGTGAGGCTGCCTGCGGGGAGGAAAAACGCCATATTCCGATCATCGCCATGACCGCCAACGCCATGAAAGGGGACCGGGAGAACTGCCTCAAAGCCGGAATGAATGACTATATTTCCAAGCCGGTGGATCCCGAGGAACTGCGCAAGAAGCTGGACAAGTGGGCCCTGGATACCGCGGATTCAAAAGAAAAACCAAGCCGCCGGACGTCTGCGCATCAAAAGGACAACGGCGGCCGGCCGTTTCTCATGGACAAGGCTCTGGCGCGCGCCATGGGGGATCGGAGGTTCCTGAAGGAACTGGTCACCGGTTTCATGGACCAACTCCCCGGCTACCTGTCTGATATAAAGGGGGCTTTGGATAGAAAGAACGCGAAAGCGCTGTCGGAATTCGCCCACACCCTGAAAGGCGCCGCGGCCAACGCCGGCATGGAACCTTTGTCCACAGCTGCCCAGGAGGTGGAGACCAGTGCCAATTCCCGGGACCTGGATGCTGCTGCCGAAGGCTTTCAACACCTCAATAAGGAATTTGACCGCCTGGTCGCCTACACGCGTGAGATCAATTGGGATGTTTGAAGCACGTATTTCCCGCCGTTGATCCGTTTGGGTGCGGCAGCCTCCCCTGTATACCGGTCATTGTCCCTGTCTTTATCCACCGACCATTGCTTGTCATCCCGTTGCGGCCGAAAAGGATTGAATCCTGATACCGATCGGGTATGATGGAGCCACCCAGCATCAATATGCGGCCCAGGCCGTTAATCCTATTCGACCCGAACTTGGGGCGATACAGCCAACGGGGGAAGCCTTGTCCGATCATCAACGAATCCTGATTGTGGGGGGGGTCGCCGGCGGCGCCTCCTGTGCGGCCCGTGCGCGCCGTTTGTCGGAATCTGCTGAAATTATCATGTTCGACCGGGGGGCCTTCGTGTCTTTTGCCAACTGCGGGTTGCCCTATTACGTGGGAGACGTCATCAAAAAGGAAGAACATCTGCTGGTGGCTACCCCCGCGCTTTTCAGGGATCGGTTTAACATCGAAGTACGCTTGCATTCAGAAGTGGTGCGCATTGATCGGGACCGGCGGGTGATCGAAGTAAAAGACCTCGATAAGGGGCGATCCTATACGGAAGCGTATGACGTGCTGGTTCTGTCACCGGGAGCAGGCCCCATACGACCGGAACTGCCAGGCATCGACCTGCCGGGTATCTTCTCGATGCGCACCATCCCCGACAGCCGGCAGATCCGCAACTGGATCGACCAGTACCAGGCGTCAAGCGCCGTGGTCGTCGGCGGCGGCTATATCGGTATGGAAATGACCGACAACCTGCACAAGCGCGGCCTGGGTGTCACCGTGGTTGAAATGCAGTCCCAGGTGATGCCCCTTGCGGACGCGGAGATGGTGGTGCCCATCCATGAAACCTTGAAAAAGCAGGGTGTCCGCCTCCTGCTCAACGAGAGCGTCACCGGGTTCGCCAATGGATCAGGTCACACCTTGGATCTTTCGCTGGCATCAGGTGAGTTGTTGTCGACCGATCTCGTGATTTTGTGTATCGGCGTGCGGCCTGAAACCACGCTTGCGAAAGCGGCCGGACTGGAAATCGGCCCCAGCGGAGGTATTCTGGTGGACGATCACATGGTCACCAGTGATCCTCACATCTTTGCTGTCGGGGACGCGGTGGAAGTCAAAGAAGTCGTCACCAGCCAGAAGAGCGTCATACCCCTTGCGGGACCGGCCAACCGGCAGGGGCGCATTGCCGCCAACGTCATCATGGGGCGTCCTTCCGCTTTTCGGGGAATCCAGGGCACGTCGGTCGTGGGTATCATGGATCAGGTGATCGCCTTTACCGGGGCCAGTGAAAAGATGCTCAAACAATTGGGACGATGGGAAAGCATGGAAAAGATCTATCTGCATCCCGGGCACCATGCCAACTACTACCCTGGCGCCAGCCCTATCACCCTCAAACTGATCTTTCAAAAAAAAGACGGCCGGGTGGTCGGCGCCCAGGCCGTGGGCAAGGCCGGGGTGGAAAAGCGCATCGACGTGATCTCCATGGCCATCCAGCAGAACGCCACCGTATTCGACCTGGAAGAGGCGGAACTGTGCTATGCCCCCCAGTTCGGGTCGGCCAAAGACCCGGTCAACATCGCCGGCATGATCGCAGCCAATGTGGTGCGCGGAGATGTGGAACTGGCCCATTGGGAGCAAGTCCCCGGCACCGACGCGATCCTGGTCGATGTCCGTTCGTCCAAAGAGTTCGGTCGCGACCATCTGGACGGCGCAATCAACCATCCCCTGGACAACCTGCGGGAGACCATGTTCCAGTTGCCCAAAGACAAGGAAATCTGGACGTATTGCTTTGTCGGCCAACGCTCCTACTACGCCGCCCGCGCTTTGACCCAATACGGCTTCAACGTCAAGAATATCTCCGGAGGCTTCAAGGCATATCAATTGCACCGGGAGGCGCAGGATAATTAATCCAGCAGCGGAATCGATCATCGGCGGGACGATACCGGATCATCCAGCGGGAGAAATGGATATCTGTATGGTCAACCTTAACATAAGGCAGAGCTGAGAGGCGCGCGGGCTTCCCGCATCGATTCTCCACCGATTCATGTGTCGTTTTGGCGTACAACCGGAACAACGATTTGACCCATGGCCGCACCGGACAGTGGCGCAAAAAGATTAAAGATAGTTGTTACACTATCCATTTTTATCTTCTGCAAAATCGAGCGGTCGTCACCATGGACCGATTCCAATCAGTTGATTATCTGCTCTCCGCACGAGAGACCATCTCGGTGACCCACCGGCCTAGCCGACGTATCGCGCGCTCTCGTTCGGGTGTCCATCTGGGAGCATAATTCAATCTGAAACAATGACGGTACTGACTGTTGAAGGAAAAGATTTCGCCGGGTGCAATCAACACATTGTGGTCCTTGCAATAGCGATACAACTTTGTGGTGTTAACGCCCATAGGCAGTTCAAGCCATGCAACGATTCCGCCTTGGGGACGGGAAATTTTGGTAACCGGAGGAAAATGTTCTGAGACCAGATCAACCAAACGAAGATAGCGCTGCCAATATGCTTCTCGTGCCTGACGTAAATGCCGTTCGTATATCCCCTGGCCTAAGATCTCCGCACATACCAATTCAGGCAGAATCGGAGTCGATAACATGGATACGAATTTGCGATGCAAGATCTCCTCGTAATACCGTCCGGCCAGTATCCACCCAACCCTGATTTGCGGATCGATGGTTTTAGAAACCGACGAGCACAACAGAACCCAACCCTGTGTGTCGAATGCTTTCGCGGCAGAAGTTCTTCTTTCCCCGAAATAGAGATCACCGTAAATATCATCCTCGATGAGGGGCACTTGCTTTTGTTCCAGCAAAGAAACCAGCGCTTTTTTGCGCTCATCCGGTATACTGCAACCCAGCGGATTGGAAAAACTCGATACGGTCAATACTGCCTTTAAAGGCCATTGTTCCATTGCCAACCTGAGCGCCTCGAGGCTCATGCCGGTCTCAGGATGCACGGGAATTTCGATGGCTTTCAGGCCATGGGCTTCAACCAATTGCAAAATACCATAATAACATGGTGATTCTACTGCCACCACATCGCCGGGCTTGGTCAACACCTGTACACATATTCCCATGGCATTTAAGCTGCCGGCAGTGGTCACGATGCTGTCCGGCGATACAGCCACCCCGGCATCCACGGCGTGGCGGGCGATCTGCTGTCGCAATGCATATGGCCCTTCGGTAGACCTAAGACCTATTCCGATGTGTTTTCCGTTCCTGGCTATTCGGGCATAGGTTTTTTGTACATGATGGATAATTGGAAAATCCAACGCCGGTGTTGCCCGGCTGAAGCTGATCGCTTGAGGTTCGGAGCCATCCCGCAGCACATCCATAACCAGTTGGGAGGTCGCTGCTATCACCGGTCGGGATTGAATTTCCGGAGCACCCGGTATTGCCAGCGGCTCGCGGGCACGCCTGCGCACGTAGTAGCCCGATTTTGGCCTGACTTCAACCCATCCTTGGGCTTCTAAAAGACTGTAAGCAGCCATCACGGTGGAAATGCTGACATTCTCTTGGATAGACAACTGCCTGATCGAAGGTAGGCGGCCTCCGACCGGAATAGCGCCACTGCGTATCCGGCTCGCCATTTTATCGGCCAATCGGGCGTATAAGCTGTTTTCCATCTGACTTTCCAGTACAGTTTCTGCCAAAATTGATCAGAACAGTTGGGGATTTAGGCTATCTGTTCCGGTCAAGAAAAAATTTATTGAGTCTGTTACGAACCAGATAAAATTACTAACATATTCAGGAAGCCAATGACAACCATCGGAGGATAACGATGATTAAAAAATATTGTGCATCCAACGAATTGACGCGTGTCTATCCGGACGGATGCGTATGGAATATCCATCAATATGCGTTAACCTGGCTGGCCCGGATACAAAAGTGGCGCCAAAACAAGAAAACAAGAAAGCATCTTGCAAATCTGCCACCGCATCTCTATCACGATATCGGCTTGACGGATCGCCAAGTCCGTCATGAGATTCGAAAGAAATTCTGGCAGTAGGGTGCTGTCCATGTTTTGTTCAAGCGATTGCTTCAGCCTTTCTTCGACCATGGGTCGAACGGGAGAAGTACATCCTGCGCGGATAAGACTTGCCATTCAGGCAGAACATTGACGACGGGTTTTGGGTGGGCGAATTGGCGGATACCGAACCGCCAGGGATATAGCGCCTTCTATTGGTCCTTAATCCACCGACCCAGCGCTCTAAGTGAAATATCTTCGATTACCGATTTACCGATGCCGTCGAGCAGCACGAACTTGATGTGATCGCTTTCGCGCTTTTTGTCTTTTCCCAGAGCATCGATGACCGCCTGCCGGTCGAAATCGATCCGGGTAGGCAGGTTGAGCCGATCGAGCAGGGCGGTAATGCGGGTGACCTCTTCTTCTGAGAGCAGGCCCTTTTCCATGGAGAGCTTCGCCGCCAGCACCATGCCCGCGCTGACAGCCTCGCCATGGGAGATTCCCAGGGTCTTTTCCAAAGCGTGGCCGATGGTGTGGCCGAAATTGAGTTTCCGCCGAACGCCGGCTTCCTTTTCGTCCTCGTTGACCACCGCCGCCTTGATCGCCACCGAGTCGTAGACCAGCTTGTGCATCACCTGCCGGTCGAGACCGGCGATGGCGTCGCAGTGGCTTTCGATGTAGTCGAAGTATGGCGCATCCACGATGCAGGCGTGCTTGACGATCTCCGCCAAACCGCAGGCCACTTCTTCCGCCGGAAGTGTCTTCAGCATTTCGATGTCTGCGATGACGAACTGGGGCTGGTTGAAGACGCCGACCATGTTTTTAAACCCTTTGAAGTTGACGCCGTTTTTTCCACCCACGGTGGCATCCACCTGGGCCAGCAGGCTGGAGGCCACAAATCCGAAACCAAGTCCGCGCATGTAGGTCGAAGCGGCAAAACCGGTGATATCGCCCACGATGCCGCCTCCCACCCCCACGATGAAGGTGGTGCGGTCCGCCTCCAATGCGATGAGTTGGCTGTAAATATCTTCGACGGTGGCCAGGGTCTTGATTTTCTCCCCCAAGCCGATTGTGATCATATCACACGTCGGAAACCGTTCCCGGTAGAGCCCGGCTACATTTTCGTCCGTAATCAATATGGTCCGCCCCGGCGGCAGGTGGTTGGATAAATTGGCCAACGCCTCTCCCACCATGATCCGGGACTTTCCGGTCTGCCCTTCAACAACAATCGATTGCATAGGTCACCTATGAAGCTTCAACTCTATAGATCTTTGGTCTAAGTCATTTGGATCCAAAACTGGATATCCGAATTATTCGATACGATCAAACAGAAAATTTTGCCAGAACAATGCCGGCCATCACCGGTCAGTGCCATCATCGGCATGAGGTTCGGGCGGCTGGTGTACAGCAGATCAATGTCCCCCACGGACCGTCTCCATTATCCCTTCAACAATTCATGCACCGACCCCGCCCACTTGGCCAGCGCAACGAACTGCTCCGGATAGAGCGATTGGGCGCCGTCGCTCAGCGCTTCGTCGGGTTTGTGATGCACCTCCACGATCAGTCCGTGGGCACCCACCGCCACCGATGCCCGGCTCAACGGGATCACCTGGTCACGGTAACCGGCCGCATGGCTCGGATCGATGATAATGGGCAGGTGGCTCTCGCGCATGATCACCGGAACCGCAGACAGATCGAGGGTGTTTCGGCTGTGGCGTACAAAAGTTCTTACGCCGCGCTCGCACAGCATGACCTGGTGATTGCCTTCGCTCATGATATATTCGGCGGCCATGAGCCATTCGTCCAGGGTGGCGGACATGCCGCGTTTGAGCAGAATCGGTCTTTTGGATTGGCCGGCCCGTTTCAGCAGACTGTAGTTTTGCATGTTGCGGGTACCGATCTGCAGGATGTCCGCATACGCCTCCACCAGATCAAACGTGTCGGTGTCCATCACCTCGGTGACCACCGGAAGCTCGAAGGTTTCCCGCACTTTCGCCAGCACCTTGAGGCCCTCTTCTCCCAATCCCTGGAAGGTATAGGGCGATGTCCGCGGCTTGAAAGCGCCGCCGCGGAAGATATGGCCGCCCGCCTGTTTGACCTTTTCGGCGATGGTCATGGCCTGTTTTTCACTCTCTACGGCGCAGGGACCGGCCATCAAGGTGAGGTGACCGTTACCGATGGTGACCTTGCCAACCCGGATCAGGGTGTCATCCGGCTTGACTTCACGGCTGACCAGTTTATAGGGGCGGGTTACCGGAATGGCTTCTTTCACACCCGGCAAGCCGAGAAAGAACGCTTGATCGACAGGTCCTTTGTTGTTGAGGATGCCGATGGAGACCCGATCCCCCCCGGGAATTGGACGGGCGGTCATGCCCCGCGATTCGATCACCTCTACCACTTTTTCAACTTGTTCGGGCGTTGCGCCACGATCCATTACCACCAGCATGATTGATCCTCCTTCAACAATAATTGACCGTCTGCAAAAACAAAAAAACCGCGGGCATTGCTTGCCCGCGGTTGGTGTGACGAAAACCTCGCTGTAAATACCATCAGCCTTCGGGCATTGATCCGCACCAGTGCCACCACCAAAAGGCGTCGAAATGTTTCGGCTGGAATGCGCTGTGGGTGATCACGGTTCATCTGCTCCTATGGTTTTCATAAGCCTATGGGAGTTGGTGTGTCACTGTCAAGAACCATTTGCAGTCAGGCTCCGGCTAAAAAAAACTTGACGGCTTTCCGAGATCAACATAAAAGTGATCTCCTATGGTTTCCATCGAACGCAATAAGATGATGATCAAAGGGTGGTGGTGGCGCCTGTGGCGGTGGTGCGCCTGTGGGGCCTGGCCATCTGATTGATCCGGTATACAGATCGCTTAGGGACCGTGGGTGCACGAAAAATCCACGGTCCTTTTCTTTTTCAAAGGGTCGTGGTTGAGCTCAGCCACGGCCCTTATTACTTTTGCAACCCGGTCTGATGATCCTGTACAAGTATTTTCCGCCACGAGCGCGCAGATCGGAGATGACGACAAGGAGCAGTTTATGTTGATACGCAAATTCCCGGACAAGCAACGCTTCGTCGAGTTGGCACGTGACCACAATGTGGTGCCGGTCTGCGTGGAGATCCTGGCGGATATGGAGACGCCGGTCTCTTTGCTCGCCAAGTTCTACCGCAAACAGGGGCCGATTTTCTTATTGGAGAGTGTGGAGGGCGGTGAAAAATGGGGCCGGTTCAGTTTCCTGGGCACCTCTGCCCGCACCAGCGTGCAGGTCTTCAAGGAGACCGTACAGGTTACCACCAACGGCGACACCGAAACCATCCCCCACGACAACGATCCCCTCAACGTGCTCAAGTCGATCATGGATCGTTTCCATGCCGCGCAACTGCCGGAGCTGCCGCGGTTCTGGGGCGGCCTGGTCGGCTATCTCACCTATGAGATGGTCTCCTTCTTCGAGCGCATCCCCAATCGGCTGCCGGACGACAAGCCCATTGCCCATTTTGTGCTGCCCGAAGAACTGCTCATTTTCGATAATATCCAGAATACCCTGATGTGCCTCGCCGTCGGTTTCGTGGAGCAACCCGAAAAGGCCGCAGAGGTATACGACGCGGCCTGCCAGAGACTGGACCGGCTGCAAGCCGTGATCAACACGTGCCTGGCTGAGGGGCAGACCACGCTGGCCACCAGCGGCTATGAGGTCGAGTCGCCCCTGGAAGAGGAGGTCTTTCGCGGCCAGGTGAAAGACGTTAAAGCCTATATCCGACAGGGTGATATCATTCAGTCCGTAATATCCCAACCCTTCCGCTGCCAGGCGCCCGATGACCTTCTGGCCCTTTATCGCGCCCAGCGGTACGTCAACCCGTCGCCCTATCTTTTTTTCATGCATCTTGGCGAGACAGCGCTGGCCGGCTCCTCTCCGGAGACCATGGTGCGGCTGGAAAACAACGTGGCCACGCTGCGCCCCATTGCCGGCACCCGCCCGCGGGGCGCCACCGAAAAGGAAGATCGAGAGCTGGCCGACGAAATGCTGGGCGATGAGAAAGAGCGTGCCGAACATCTGATGCTGGTGGACCTTGGCCGCAACGATCTGGGGCGCGTGGCCCGCACAGGAACGGTTCAGGTCACCGATCTGATGGTGGTGGAGCGGTACTCCCATGTCATGCACCTGGTCTCCAACATTATTTGTGACCTGAAACCCGAACACGACGCATGGGATTTGCTCAGCGCCTCCTTTCCGGCCGGGACCCTGTCCGGTGCGCCCAAGGTGCGCGCCATGGAGATTATCGACGAGATGGAGCAAGGCCCAAGGGGGCCTTACGGCGGAGCGGTCGGCTATATCTCCTTTTCCGGCAACATGGATTTGGCCATTACCATCCGGACCGCTATCGTGGAGGATGGCGTGCTCACCGTTCGCGCCGGTGCCGGCATCGTTGCCGACTCCGACCCGGAAAAGGAGCGCATGGAGACCGTCAACAAGGCCAAGTCGGTTCAAAAGGCCCTTCAACTTGCCCAGATCGCACTTGACAAGGAGGGTGCATCATGATCCTGATGATCGACAATTACGATTCGTTTACGTATAACCTGGTACAATATATCGAAGAGATCGGGACGTCGGTCCACGTCGTGCGCAACGATGTGATGGGCGTTGCCGAACTGGAAAACCTCAACCCCAAGGCATTGGTCATCTCCCCGGGGCCGGGCGGACCTGAAGATGCCGGCGTCTGCCTGGAGGCCGTGACCCATTTTGCCGGTAAACTGCCCATCCTGGGGGTCTGTCTGGGGCATCAAACCATTGCGCAGGCCTATGGGGGCAAGATCATCGGTGCGCAGCGGCTGATGCACGGCAAAACGTCCATGATCTCCAACGACGGCAAAGGGATCTTCAGCGGCGTCAAGAAACCCTTTCAGGCGATGCGCTACCACTCACTGGCTGTGGAGCGGGAAAGCATGCCGGCCTCATTGACGATCACGGCTGAATCGGAAGATGGCGAAATCATGGGATTGCGGCACAACATCCATCCCATCGAAGGGATTCAGTTTCACCCCGAGTCCATCATGACCACCATCGGCAAACGATTGCTGCGCAACTTCGTAAAGATGATCGATGACGAATAGAAAAGGAGAACACCATGTTTCGTGACCACCTGACCCGGATTATCAAAGGCGAGGACCTCTCCCAGTCTGACATGGCCGACATGATGAACACGGTGCTGACCGGCAATGCCACCGAATCCCAGATCGGCGCCATGATGGCGGCGTTGGCCACCAAGGGTGAGACCTTCGAGGAATTGGCCGGAGCCGCCGGCGCCATGCGACAGAACGCCCTGCGCATTCAGGCAACCGGATCCCCGGTGGTGGATACCTGCGGCACAGGTGGGGACAGCGCTTCCACGTTCAACATATCCACCACCACCGCCTTTGTGGTGGCCGGTGCCGGGGTGACAGTGGCCAAGCACGGCAACCGCAGCGTCTCCAGCAAGTGCGGCAGCGCTGATGTACTCGAAGCGCTGGGGGTAAAGCTGGACACCCCGCCCGAGATCGTGGAAGAGGCCATCCAGGAGGTGGGTATCGGGTTCATGTTTGCGCCTCTCTATCACAGCGCCATGAAGCATGCGATCAAACCGCGTCAGGAACTGGGAATACGCTCCATTTTCAACATGCTCGGGCCGCTGACCAATCCGGCGTCCGCCGGATGCCAGCTGTTGGGAGTGTTTGCACCCCAACTTACCGAGATGTTTGCCCAGGCGCTCAAACTTTTAGGCGGTCAGTCGGCCATGGTGGTTCACGGCCACGATGGACTGGATGAGATCAGCGTCTGCGCCCCCACACGGGTGAGCGAATTAAAAGGCGGCATGATCCGGACCTACGACATCGATCCCCTGCCGTATTTCGGTCAGCTGGCCGAGCCGGAGGAGATGGCCGGCGGCGATGCCGAAGAAAATGCGGCCATCACCCGCGATGTCCTGTCGGGCACGCCCGGTGCAAAACGCAATGTGGTGCTGATCAACGCCGGGGCCGCCCTGCTGGCGGCCGGTAAAACCGAAGACTTGAAGGGCGGCATCGAATTGGCGGCGGCTGTCATCGATGACGGAAAAGCCGCGGAGAAACTGGAGGCTTTGGTCCGGTACACCCAGGACAACGGCTGATGCCGCTGGGCGAGGCGATAAATTAGGGCAACAGCCACTTTTACAATTCGGTTATAATTGTTACAGTAAGCCTGTTAATAGTGATGGACGCATAAAAAGTCTGGTTTCTACCACGAAGGACACGAAGAGCACGAAGGAATGCAAAAAAGGATACAATTTTCACCTTCGTGCTCTTCGTGTCCTTCGTGGTAATTTACAAGCCCGGCGTCTGGAAGACTTTCTACGGCTTCATTTAAAATGTTAATCGGAAAGTGCGTTGATGACCATTCTGGACCAAATTGTCGCCGACAAAAGAGAAGAGATTGCCCACGCCCGGGACCGCGTCCCGCTGGAACGGCTTCAGGCGCATATCGCCACGACGCAGTGGGAACAGCGCGGATTCTATCGGCGGCTGATGACGGCCGGCCGTGATGGGGTCAACATTATCGCCGAAATCAAACGCGCGTCTCCGTCCAAAGGCGATATCTGCAAAGATCTGCCCGCCGGACCGAGCGCTGCGGAATATGAAGCCGGCGGAGCGGCCGCCGTCTCCGTGCTGACCGATGCCCCCTATTTCAAAGGCAGCCTGGCCGACCTGCGCCAGGTCAGAAAAGCGGTGGGTGTGCCGGTGCTGCGCAAAGAGTTCATCATTTCCGACTATCAGGTCTATGAGTCGCGGGCCGCCGGGGCCGATGCCCTTTTGCTGATCGCCCGCATCCTGGAACCTTCCCTGATGGGCGATCTGCTCGCGTTGACCCACGGACTGGGCATGGATGCCCTGGTGGAGATCCACGACGAAGCGGACTATGTGGCCGCCCACCAGGCCGGTGCACGGCTCATCGGCATCAATAACCGCAATCTGGCCACCTTCGACACGGATATTCAGACGGCGACGAATCTGGCCGATATGCTGCAAAGCGGAGAAGTGCCGGTGGCCGCCAGCGGCATCGGCAGCCGGGAAGATATCGAGCACAACTTGAAGAACGGCATCTTCAATTTTCTGATCGGTGAAAGCATTGTCCGTTCCGAGAACCGGCCGGCTTTCATTCGGCAGTTGATCGAAGGGTAGGATATCTCCATTCCTGCCGTGGGATCAAAACCGATCCGGCGAGATGAACATGACCCAGCGACATCACCCTCAAATAAAGATATGCGGCTTGACCGATGCCCAGCAGGCGGTGGAATGCGCCCGGTTGGGTGCCGATGCCATCGGATTGGTGTTCTACCCCAAAAGCCCGCGCCATGTTTCCATCGCGCAGGCGGCATCCATTACGGCCCGTCTGCCCGAGCATGTCGCCGCCGTAGGCGTGTTCGTCAATCCAGGCCGTGACACTTTGCTGCACACCATTGAAGCCTGCGGTCTCAGCGCCGCCCAGCTCCACGGGCAAGAGACGCCGCAGTGGGTGGACGATCTGCCGCCGTCGGTTCGTTCCAGCGCCATCAAAGCGCTATTTGCCGAGCGTGCCCCCAATCTGGCCGATGCCGGAACCTACCACGTCAAAGCCTACCTGGTGGAGTGCGGCAAGGGGCGCCTGCCGGGGGGCAACGCCATGGCCTGGAATTGGGCCATTGCTGAAGAATTCGCCCTGCATTTTCCGCTGATATTGGCCGGCGGACTTGGACCCGAAAATGTCGCCGCGGCGATCTCCGCCTGCCTGCCCGACGCCGTCGACGCCAGCTCAAGTCTGGAGTCCGCGCCCGGCCGGAAAGATTTGAAAAAGGTCAGGCGGTTCATCGAGCAGGTCCGCCAGACCGCACCTCTTTATAACGAACGGAAACGCGAGATGACACCGGTCCTCTCCTTTCCCCATCCGCCAGGAGGTCACCATGCCCAACCAGACCACCATTGATATCCTCAAGGAAGCCATACTTCTGGAAAGACGCGGCCAGGCCTTTTATGCCAAGGTGGCTCAGCATTCCAGTGACCCGGACGTCAGGGAGTTTTTCCAGACCATGGCCCAGGAAGAGATCCGTCACGTCGAAATCCTTGAGAACCAGTTTGCCGCCTACGTCCAGAATCAGCAGTTTCTGGAGATACCCGCCGAAGTGCGGGACATCACCCCGGTGGCAGCGTCTGTTCTCACCCGGGATGTCCGGGAAAAAATTGCGGCGGCCGATTTTGAAGCCGCGGCCATCTCGGCGGCCATCCTCATGGAAGAACGCGCCGTGGCGCTCTACAGCAAACGTGCTGAAGAGGCCATGGACCCTTCCGAAGAGACCCTCTACCAGTGGCTGGCGGATTGGGAGCGGGGCCACCTCTCTTTTCTGGCCCGTCTGGACAAGGAGGTTCGGGAATCGGTCTGGAACGACAACCAGTTCTGGCCTTTTTGAGGCCGAGAACCCGCAGGCCGACGAGATCCCTCATGAGCCAGGCAAGTCCCAGCTATCCCCAACACCCCCGACCGGCGGTCGGGGCGATTGTCTTCAAGGACGAGCGGATTCTGCTGGTCCGGCGCGGCAGGCCGCCGGCCCAGGGGCAATGGGCGATTCCCGGCGGCAATGTCCGGCTGGGGGAGAGCTTGAGGTCGGCGGCCGAACGCGAAATTCTGGAAGAGACCGGCATCACGATCAAGGCGGCGGAGCCGGTATACACCTTTGATGCCATCGTCAGAGATGACCGGGGCCGCATTCAGTTTCACTATGTGATCGTCGATCTGGCGGCGGAATATGTCGATGGCGAAGTGCGCCCCGGAGATGACGCCGCTGACGTGCGCTGGGTGGCAGCGGATGATCTGGCCTCGCTGGACGTCAGTCCGCCCACCTTGAAGCTGCTGCGGGAGCGGTTCGACTTCGGCAGCTGAGGACGCAGGGCGGCCTTCAGGAGAGCGATGGGTCGGTTGGAGCGGTATCGCAGCCTTCCCTGCAGATGCGCAGCGCCTCGACGCCTCCCACCGGCTTGGTCTGCGTGTACGTGATGAACGCATCCCGACATTTGAGGATGCACTGCTGTCGTCGCTCGGTCGTTGTTTTTTCCGTCATGGTTCCTCCTCTGCCCACTGGTTCCTGTGTCGGTACGTTCTCAGCAGCAAGATAACCATTGGCTGCTGGACTTCCACCCTGGTGTCAGGTGAAAACCAACCTTGACCCGTGCGATCTTATTGCATATAAAGATCACTTTTATATGGAGCAGAGCTGGATCCAATATCATCGGCAGCACCGCCCGGGCAGGTGGGCTGCAAACCCAGAATTAGGAGAACGACATGAGCAAGACCTACAAGATTGCCGTAATTCCAGGCGACGGCACCGGTCCCGAGGTCGTGGACGAGGGACGCAAGGCGCTGAACGCCGCCGCCGATAAATATGGTTTCAAACTCGAGATGACCGACTTTGATTACGGTGGAGACCGCTACCTGCGTACCGGCGAGGTGCTGCCCGATTCGGCCGCCGATGACCTCAAGCAGTTTGATTCCATCTTCCTGGGGGCCATCGGCCATCCGGATGTGAAACCGGGTATTCTGGAAAAAGGCATCCTGCTGCGGCTGCGCTTCGAGTTGGATCAATACATCAACCTGCGCCCGGTGCGGCTCTACCCCGGCGTGGCGACGCCGTTGAAGGATAAAGGCCCCGATCAGATCGACTATGCGGTGATCCGCGAGAACTCCGGGGGCATCTACACCGGCACCGGCGGTATCTCCATGAAGGGCACCCCCAACGAAGTGGCCGTGCAGAGCATGGTCTACAGCCGTTTTCAGGTGGAGCGCTGCCTGCGGTATGCTTTTGAATACACCCGCAAGTTCGGAAAGAAAGCCCGCGGAAAAGGCGACGCCAACACCCTCGGGCTGGTGGGCAAGACCAACGTGCTGACCTATGTTTTCGATCTGTGGGAGCGCGCCTTCCACGAGATAGGGGAGAAGGATTACCCTGATGTGAAGCGCGAGTATTACCACGTGGATGCCACCTGCATGTGGATGGTGAAAAGCCCCGAGTGGTTCGACGTCCTGGTGACTTCCAACATGTTCGGCGACATCATTACCGACCTGGGTGCCGAAACCCAGGGCGGCATGGGTATCGCCGCCGGCGGCAATATCAACCCGCAAGGGGTCAGCATGTTCGAACCCATCGGCGGCTCCGCACCCAAATACACCGGTATGAACATCATCAACCCGCTGGCGGCCATCTGTTCCGCCGCCATGATGCTGGAAACCCTGGGCGAAGTCGAGGCGGCCAATGCCATCGAAAATGCCGTCAAGGATGTGACCGGCACCAAGCTGAAGAGCCTGTCGGCCGGCAAGATGGGATACAGCACTTCAGAGGTCGGCGACCTGGTGGCTGAAAGGGTCTGATCCCCAGTGAAAAGAGATTGACCAAACGGGGCTGCCTTGCGGGGTGCCCCGTTTTTATTTTGGAGGCAGGGGAGGAACTGCAGAATATCGAAAATCGACACGCAGAATGTCGAGGTGTGGTATTTTGCCGATTGACCTGAAAGGCCGAGCAAAGCAAGAGCACCCGTCGAATTTCTGCGGTTTATGCGCCCGCCCCTTTTTTGAGTACAGATGACGGTTGAGCCCCTTATAACCTTCGACAACATCAGCGTCCGCATCGGCGGCCACTGGGCAATTCGGGATTTGTCGTGGCAGATCAGGTCCGGTGAAAACTGGGTGGTATGGGGGCCCAACGGCGCCGGCAAATCCACCCTGGCCCAGGCATTATTGGATCAGGCGGCCGTGGTGCAGGGCCGTGTTCTGCGTCGTGATCCGAACGCTGCTGCCGGTGCCCGACCCGCCGACCACATGGCGTTGATCTCTTCCGAGCAGCACACCCATCTCTATCTTCGCGAACAGCTGCTGGCGGAGATGGCCCATTTCAGCGGAAAATTAGGACGGGGAACAACGGCTGAGGCCATGCTTCAACAGATGGTTGGAACCGATCCGAACCTTGCAGACGCGATCATTGGCGATCTCGGGCTCGACACCGTACTGTCCAAACCCATAATCGCTTTAAGCGCCGGAGAGATGCGAAAGCTGCTCATTGGGCGCGCGCTGATGGCCAGGCCGCGTTTGCTGGTTCTGGATGAACCTTTCAATGGTTTGGATCGCACATTTCAGGAACGATTCCGCGGCATGTTGAACCATCTTTGCAGCGTCGATGTTCAAATGGTCCTGATCACCCACCGTCCTGAAGATATTCCGGATGCTTTCACCCACCTGTTGCATCTGGAGAACGGACGGTTGAAATGGGTGGGGCCGCTCGCCGAATTTTCCGGTATATCGGATGGCGAGTCGGATTTCCTGCAGGGTAGGTCACCGCACGATACCTCGCTTCCGGGCCATGCCCCTGCACCGACGAAACCGTCAAAAACGGCGCCGCTAATACAAATGCGCGATGTCTCCGTCCGATATGGGGAGCATCAGGTGCTCTCCGGCGTCGACTGGACGGTCTTACCAGGAGAGAACTGGGCCTTGATCGGCCCCAACGGTGCCGGAAAATCCACTTTGCTGCGACTGATCAACGGTGACGACCTTCAAGGCTATGCCAATGAGCTGAGCATCTTCGGACGTCGCAAAGGCTCGGGTGAGACAGTGTGGCAGATACGGCAGCAGATCGGGTTGGTTTCGGATGACCTGCAGTTGCGCTATCAGAAGAAGATGAGTGGATATGATGTCGTCTGTTCGGGGTTTTTCGATTCCGTAGGCCTCTACCGGCAATGCACCCCGCAGCAGAAAAAGATCGCCGGCCGATGGATCGCAACCACCTGCATCGAGGATCTGGGGCAGCAGATTTTTCAGCGGCTCTCCTATGGGCAGCAGCGCATGGTGCTGATCGCCCGGGCCATGGTCAAATCGCCACGGCTTCTCATCCTGGACGAGCCGTGCAACGGGCTGGACCCGGCCAACCGTAAAAGACTCCTCACCATTCTGGAGGTGATCGGCCAATCCCGCACCACCAACCTGCTCTATGTCAGTCATCGACCCGACGAACTTCCAGCATGCATCACCCACCGGCTCTATATCGATGCCGGCAAAGTCGTCGAAAGGGACTGAAGGGGCCATCGTCACGGCATCGGGATGGCGCAGCCGCGGTCCCACTGAGGCAGGCCTCCGGCAGACCGGGATAGGCCCTGTCGAGCTTCAACGCATCAAATGGGGGGCGCGATGGTCACCAGAACCCTCAAATCGCTCACCGCTCTGATGCCGTGCGGTTCACTGATGTCAGATATCAACACATCACCGGGATCGGCATCCAATTCTTTGCCGTCTCCCAGAAACTTTCCTTTGCCTTCCAGTACCGCGATGCTGAGCTGTCCCTCGATGTCATGGGAGTGGATGGGCAGCACCTGCCCGGCCTTGAAATTGAAGTTGATCACTTTCATGTAGGGCGACTCATGCACGAGGAAGTTTTTCATGGACGCATCGCTGAAACCGTTTTCCTTGAATACTTCTATTTTTTTAAGCATAGGGGCTCCTTTTTGGGCTGACAATTAAGCTTTTCGCTATGCATACCATAACAATCCGCAAGGGGCATTGACTTGGGTCAACTCAAATCGATGATAAACACCGGACCCATGACCCATCAAAAGCTTCCTGGCACGGGCGCCGCCCACCTGACAGGCTTTACGCACCTTAGCGCGTAATGCATTATCACCTTAAAAAAATGATTGACAAACGATAATATATAGTCAAGAAACAATAATATATGCAAACCTATGCTCGTCAATTCATGGTTCGCAGCATCGATTGATTGGAGGCCTTTTATGGAAAATAAAGCTCGGATTCAACGCGCCAGCCGCCGCCTGCGGTATCTGCTGCTTGCCGCCATATGCCTGATGCCGGTGGCCAATGGCGTGATATGGTTGTTTATCCATCATCTGCCGGAACTCCTACAGGATCGACTGGTTCCCTATTTTGTCAGAATGCCGCTGCCTGTTTCAGCCCGCCTGATGGGCTTTGCGGTCACCTTGATGCCCACCGGTGTCGCCATGCTCGGCGCCTATCACCTGATGCGGCTTTTCCGGCTCTATGAGCAGGGCGACATTTTCAGGGCATCCAATGTGCGCTGTTTCAGAAATCTTGCACGGGTTCTGGTCGGTTGGTTTATTGTCGGTGTCCTGCACCGGTCACTGCTCAGCATGGCGTTGACCCTGCACCATCCCGCCGGGCAGCGCTATATCACGCTTGAACTGGGATCACCGGATCTTACCGCACTCTTTGTCGGCTCCGTGCTGGCCATTATCGCCTGGGTCATGGATGAAGGCCGCAAACTGCAGGAGGAGCAAGACTACACCGTATAAGGAGCACCATGCCCATTCGAATCAACCTGGATGTCATGCTGGCCCGTCGAAAGATGAAGTCCTACGAATTGGCCGCAAAGGTGGGCGTAACCCCGCAAAATCTGTCAATTTTAAAAACGGGAAAAGCCCGGGCCATTCGCCTGAGCACCCTGGAGGCGATTTGTCGACATCTCCAATGCCAGCCCGGCGATCTTCTGGAATTTGTAACTGAAGGAGGAGATTCAAATTTGAGCGTCGAAACCGTCAAATAGCGGTATTCTCCGTTCGATTGGACGCCGTCCTCTGCTGCTTTGATATGCGGGTAATCGGAGCCTATCCGCAGGAGCTGTGTTCAAGGGCGTTTTCAGGGCAAACTTCCACACAGGTGCAGCACTCCACGCAGTCGTCCAAACGGGCGGCTACGGTTTTGTTGCCGACCATGTCGTAGACCTCTCCGGGGCAGTTGTCGGCGCAGTTGCCGTGCCCTTTGCAGGCATCAACGTCGAGTTTGATGGTCACGTTGTCGTTCCGCCAGGTTTGAATCGCCATGGGAGCTCCTTGCAAAGGATAATATGATTGGATTTCATAGATCGTGTCCATCCGGAAATGGCACTGCGGTTCAAAACAAAACGCGAGAAGGCCGGACAGGACCGCAAAATGCCATCAATGGACGGACACTAGATAGCCGAAATGATCGCGCGCCGTCAACCTGATTGCAGCCGTTTTACAATACACCGTTATCGGTGTTCTATTCGCTTGAAAATCCCCCCCATTTCTCGAGGTATTGCTTCACCTCCCTGGTTTCCGTCTCCTGCATCTGCTCTTGATAATGCGTTTGGATCATCGAAAGGGCCTTGGGGCGGTCTTTGGGGTGCAGAACCGAGAAAACGGCACGCGGTACCCCCCGCAGAATGACGCTGTCCAGCCGGAGCTCAAATCCGGGCATCTGGTGGTTGATCTCCCTGACCGCCCGGTTCATGACGACGATTTGCACCGGGGTGAACCCCTCTTCGAAAGGGAATTCGACAGTGGGGGCCTTGCTGTATAGGTGTTCGAACTCTCCCGGTTTGTAGTCGCGGTTGGACGGAGAACGCTTGTTTCCCGGACCATCCCAATATGCATATTGGCATTTGATGCCATCGATTCTCCAATCATCGCGCTCCGTGCCATAAAGTTTGGCGCCGGTCAGGTTGGCCAGCGAGAGGTCTGCATTGCCGAGTTTGGCGATCATCAGCACCGCTCCCTCCAGATTGCACCCCCTGAGATTGGCATGGGACAGATTTGCCGAGAGCAGGTGGGTTTTATTCAAATTCGCCGCACTCAAGTTGGTTCCCTGGAGATTGGCTTCATACATGTCGGAGCCGTCCAGTCGAACCCCGCGCATATCTGCGCCTTTAAAGTCGGCCCGGCTCAGATCGGCGGTGATCATGTGCGCCCCGCTCATGTTGGCACGCTTCAAATCCGAAGAAATGGCGCTGGCCCCCCTGAGGTTGGCATTGCGCAGATCGGCTTTGAAGAGATCCGCTTCGTTGAGCTTGGATTCCCGCAGATCGGTTTTGCGCAGATCGGTCTGGCGTAGATTGGCATGGGTAAGGTCGGCTTGGAACAGATTGGCGCCGCTCAGATTAGGTTTGATGTCTATATCTTGTGAGCGCCACTGATTCCAGGCCGCGACGCCTCGGGACAGGATTTCGACGTGTTTGTGATTTGCCATGGCACAGTACCTCCTCAGATACTATCCAACGGCCCCCAGCAGCCCGGCGGCAGTGCTATGGGTATCGCTGCCATCCCGGTGCCCCATCGAATGCTCGAAGTGCTCCCGCCAAGAAACCCGTATGATCAGACGGAAGCCGATCCCCATCGGTCCGCGGTGCGCATCCAGTGATGACACCACATCCGATATCAGCTCTATATATTTGAACCGTGTAGTCGTGTCAAATTATCGCTGATCGTAAGGAGAATTTTTAGGAATGGCTTGTCCAAGATCCTCCGCAAGGTTTCGGCATGGTCGGCATTGGTCACCGGCTGCATCAGAAAGGAGTCGATTCCTGTTTTATCAGTCTTTCGCCAGAAACCGGGCGATCGCATCGTAGGTCCTTCGGCATGTCTCCGGTGCCACCCGTTCCATATTCAAAAAGGCGTGGATCATGTCGTCGAAATGGAGCCTTTCGGCGCGAATGCCGTGTCGAGCGAGACGCCGCACATAGGCCGCCCCCTCATCGCGCAGGGGACAAAATTCTGCGGTTATCACCAGCGTCCGGGTCATGCGAGGGCCGATCTCCATGTAGAGTGGGGATGCCTTCCGACGGTCTTCATCGTTTTGAAAGTAGTGGTCGAAATACCACTGCATTTTCTCTTTTTCCAGAAGATAACCGGAGCCGTTGATCTCCACGGAGGGGTGCGACATCGTGTAGTCCAGGCTGGGGTAGATCAACACCTGGCGCCGGATTTCTATCTCCGGGTGCTTCTGCGCCATGTGCGCCACCGTGGCGCAAAGTGCGCCTCCGCCACTGTCTCCGCCGATGGAAAGCCGTTTTTCATATGCCAGGGCCGTCCGGTCCAAGGTGGTCCACACCTTTTCGACTGCGACAAAGGCGTCTTTCACCCCGGCCGGGTAGGGATGTTCGGGGGCCAGCCGATAGTCCACCGACACGACGATGTGGCGGGTGGCCAGGGCCATCCTGCGGCAGATGGGATCGTAGACCTTCACACTGCCCGCCATGTGACCGCCGCCGTGGTAGTAAACCAGAACAGGCAGGGCCGCCTCCGGCAACGGATGATAGATACGCACCGGAAGACGGCCATGTGCGACACGAAGATCTTCATCCTGGACCCGGGCAACTTGCGGGCCTTCGGGCACCAGGCTGCCGGTCAGGTCCGCCAGCCCCCTGCGGGCGTTTTCCGGCGTGGGTACGAATCCACCGGCCAGCAGCGCTTCCATCTTCTGGTGGTAGACGATAAGCCAGTCGGAGAGTTGGGGTGAGAGGCGGGACATGGGGGCCTCCTGTATTGTATCAAAAGGACATGGTTTTCAAGACCAGGCCGCCGACTATTAGCGCGGCCGCTTGCACTGGCGCAGTGATGGAATGTCGAGTATCGAAATAGGAACCGCAGGATGACGAAGTAAGGTATTGTCCGGATTTATATCAAGATGATGGAGCGCGGCAACGCAACATTTCGACATTCAATAGTCTTTATTCGATATCGTGCGGTTCATATCCCACCCCGGAAGGATAGCATCATTGAGGCGCGACCACAAATCATCATCCGCCGTTCGTCGCTTGCCGTCCACCGCCATGACAGGAACGACGCCCATCAAGGCGTTGGTGGCCAGAAGGGCGTCGGCCGATACCAGATCCTTCGGCCGCACGGGACGCTCGACGATGGAGTAGTCCCATGCCGCCAGTTGTCGCTGCACGGCCTGGGTCATTACACCCGGCAGCACTGCGGGGGAATGCGGCCGAATGACCTCGTGATCGCAGATCAATAGGAGATTGGCGGTGTTGGTTTCCGACACGGTGCCATCCGGGTTGAGCACCAGGGCTTCATGGAAACCGTTCTGCCAGGACCACTGGCCGGCCTGCAGGTAGTAGAGGTAGTTCAGCGTTTTGTGCTCGGCCAGAGGGGTTTGACGGGGGTGGGGATAAGTTCCCAGGCTGAGCCCTTTTTGCCCGATGGCCGCCAGCCGATGGGTGTAAGGCCGCGCCGATACCGCAAGGGTGTGGTCCCAGGGCGGTGCGGTACGGCTGCCCCGGGTGGCCAGTATTTTAACGGCGGCGCACCGGTCTTGCAGCCGGTTGGTTTCGACCACCTGCGCGATGATACGTTCCCACGTCAGGTCTGGAATCGGTCCTGGCTGCAACGCTTGCCAGGTCCTTGTGAACCGCTCCAAATGTGCGTCGAGCAGCGGTGCAAAACCGTTGTCCACACGAATGGTTTCGAAAAAACCATAGCCGTAAAGCAGTCCCTGATCATCCACCGGTACGGAGGCCGAACGGGCGGGGGCCAGGCGGCCGTTGAGCCACACCATGGGGGTGTTGCGTTCCATGCGGCGTCCGCGGCAGGCGGCGCTCAAGGTGCGGCCTTTGTGCAGCGTCTCCTCATACTCCGCCTGAGGATCGGAGTCGAAGACAATGCCGCCGCCCACCGAGAAGGTGAGGGTGTCGTTGACAATGGTGGCTGTACGAATGGCAATGGAAAGATCCATGGTGTCGTGAAAACCGATATAGCCGATGCTGCCGCAATACACATGGCGCCGTTGGCTTTCCAATTCGTCGATGATCTCCATGGCTCGTACCTTGGGGCACCCGGTGATCGATCCTCCCGGAAAGGTCGCTTCGATCAGATCGACCGAGTTCCGGCCGGCATCGAGCCTGCCGTTGACTACCGATACAAGGTGGTAGACGTTCTGATAGGCCTCCAGCCGCTTATGCTCCGAGACGTTCACCGAGCCTGCGGCACACACTTTCCCGATGTCATTGCGCAACAGGTCGACTATCATGGAAAGCTCCGCGTCATCTTTGGCGCTTCGGGACAGCTCCTCACCCATGGTCCGGTCCTCATCGGGCGTCCGGCCCCGGGGGCGCGTCCCTTTGATGGGCCGGGTTTCCACATCGGCTCCGGTCCGCAGCAGGAAACGCTCCGGAGAAGTGGAGACCACCTGATGGTCCTCGGCCCTGATATATGCGAAGAACGGGGCCGGGTTTTGCGCATACAAGTGCCGGAAGAGCCCGAAGCCGTCCCCCTCGAATGGCACCTCAAAGCGCTGAGAGAGATTGACCTGATAGACATCACCGGCGCCGATGTAGTCGATGACGGTGCGAACCGATTGGCGGTAGTCTTCCGGCGTGAAATTGGACTTGAGCGCATCGGCATCCGCACCAAAAGCGCCATCGGATGCGATAGGACCGTTGGCGATGCGGTGGAATCGGGCGAGGATGGCATCGGTAGGGTCTTTGCCGGCCGAGCGCTGCGGCACCAGCAACCGTGTGGAGCGATGTCGCTTGTCGTGGACGACCAGCGCAGAGGGCGCATAGAGCAGCATCTGTGGAAGATGGGTGCGGTCGATGCTGGTTTTTGGCAGATCTTCCAGGACGTCTTTCAGGTCGTAGGAGAGATAGCCCATCAAGCCGGCCACCATGGGAAGCGGCCAATCTCCGTCCTGCAGGCGGAAATGGTCCAGGACAGTGCGCAGGAGATCGAATGGGTTTGACGATACCGTATCGACTGCGTCATCGATGGTAAGCCGGGCGGCGCCGGCCCCTGCCGAAAGGGTGAGCCACGGGAAGACGCCCAGCAGGTGATAGCGGGCGCAATCCAGATCACCGCCGCTGAGCAGCGCCACGGTGCCGGGCAGATGGGCAAAGCGCGCCGCCAGGTCGCAAAAGTCCACCTCCCACGAAAGCGCTTCGGTATGGACGCCGGTCAAACGTCCGGCCTTTGCCAGCATTCTATCCAATGCGTTGATCCCTCCGGGTCTGGACCATGGGCCCCAGGCTGAGGAAACTTTCGATGATGGCGAATCCGTACTGGGTAAGGAAGCTCTCGGGGTGGAACTGCACGCCGTGGAGGGGGTAGTTCCGGTGGGAGATCCCCATGGCCATCTGGTCCTTGGTGCGGGCTGTGATGGTCAATTCGCCGCGCAGCGCCCCGGGGTCGGGTTCGATGATCAGGGAGTGGTAGCGGGCCGCTTGAAAAGGCGACGGTATCCCCTTGAAGAGGCCGCGCTGGTCATGATGGATGGCGCTGGTCTTACCGTGCAGTGGCTCGGAGGATCGGACGGTCTTTCCGCCAAAAACTTCGTTGATGCACTGCATGCCCAGGCAAACTCCCAAAATAGGCACTTTCCGGTGCCACTGAGCGATGAGCGGCATCGAGATGCCGGCGTGGGCCGGGTCCTTGGGGCCCGGGCTGATCAATATATAGTCCGGCGCCAGGCGCACCACCCGGTCGAGCTCGATCCGATCACTCCGGAAGACCTCTATTTTCAGAGGGTACTGACGGAACATCTGTACCAGGTTGTAAGTGAATGAGTCGTAGTTGTCGATGACCAGCAGTTTTGCAGCCACGCTGCGCCTCCCTTTGATTGCTTGGGCCCAAAAAGAAAAGCCACCCAGTGCGAGTCTGGGTGGCTGTGCCTGTTTCATAACTCACGTTACGGCAGAAAATTTCTGCCATGTAGCGTTTTTTTGACAATTAATCTTAAAATAACGGCGATGTCAAGAAAGTAAAAACCGGCGGGTGGCACCGTGGTCACCCGTGATGAAGTAAAAACCGCGTGACGGTGACAATGTACATTTACTAGACAATATGGTAGCCAGGACGCAGGATAAGAATGGACAACTCAAGACGTTAGAAGTGGTTTCAAAACCATTTATAGGAAAAATGAATACCATGAGCAGTTACCCGCCTGTGTCCGGCCATTGCGATCGCCACTTGATCCTTTTCGGCCGCTATCCTGTGCCGGGAAAGACAAAGACACGGCTTATCCCGTTTCTGGGGGAGGTGGGCGCCGCCGAATGGCATCGGCGCCAGGCGGAGGCGACGCTGGCGAAGATCATGAAATCCCGTGCGATCGGCTCGGCGGCTTTTTGCTACACCGGTGCCGACCGCAGGACCGTGCGGCGCTGGCTGGGCCGCCCGTCGGTCCGGCTCATCGAGCAACGGGGGGACCACCTGGGAGCGCGCATGCGCACCGCCTTGTTTAGCGCCATGGATCGGGGTTGCCGCAGGGTGGCGCTGGTGGGAACCGATATCCCTCAACTATCGACAGCGCATATCGAAAAGGCGTTCGATGCCCTGGACCACCATGATGTGGTCCTCGGCCCAAGCGCGGACGGCGGTTACTGGCTGGTCGCCATGCAACGCAAATACGATATTTTTCAAAACATCCCGTGGGGGCGTGCAACGGTATTGGAGCAGACCATGGCCCAAGCCCGCAATCTGGGATTGCGGGCGACCTCTCTGCCGACGCTCAACGATATCGATACCCCTGCTGATCTGACGTCGGATCCGTCATGGGAGGGCAAGGCCGCACCCTATCTGTCGGTCATCGTTCCCGCATTGAACGAAGCGGGTTCCATTGGAGCGGTGATCCGCAGGGCGCGTTCTCCGGAGTGCGAAATCATCGTTTCCGACGGCGGGAGCCATGACGATACAAGGAGGATTGCCCGTGACGCCGGCGCCGTGGTGGTAACCGGGCAAGCGGGAAGGGCCTTGCAGCAGAACGCGGGTGCTGCCGCAGCCCGGGGCAGCGTACTGCTTTTTCTGCACGCCGATACCCTGCTGCCGGTCGGCTATCCCCGTCAGGTTTTCGAGACCCTGATCGATCACCGGGTCGTGGCCGGGGCTTTTCGATTCAAGACCGATTTCGACGATCCGGGCATGCGATTGATCGAAAAAGCGGCCCACATCCGGGCGTCGTTGCTTGGCCTGCCATATGGGGATCAGGCCTTGTTCATGCCGAAAGCCGCTTTTGAAAAAGCAGGCGGTTTTCCGCTGACGCCCATCGCCGAGGACCTCTACCTGGTCCGCCGTTTGCGGTGCATGGGAGACATCCGCCTGGCGCGGGGGGCAGCCCTCACCTCCGGCCGCCGATGGCGTCATATTGGCGTCTGGCGCGCCACGGCCATCAATTACCTGATTGCCTTCGGATGTTTGCTGGGCGTGGATCCCCATATGCTGGCGCCTTTGTATCGACTGTGGACCGGCGGGCGCAATGCACCGAAAACCGTATCCATGACAGGTCGCCGATGAAGCATTCAAAGCCTCAACCCCCGGGTTCGTCCAACCCCATCACTGCGGTCGTGGCCAATGAACGCGGTGAGATCTTCGATTTGGAGGGTTATGCCGCGGTGGGGTGCGATGGGCCGTTGCAGGCATTTCTGCGCGTCGACAACACGCGGAATTTGCCCCATGGCAGCGAGCTGATGTTTTTACCGGATCGCATCCCCGTTGTGTATGATCTGCAAACCCGTCGCGTGGTCGTATTGGCCGAAAATCCTTACGAGCCGGGAGAGGCGATATTTCCGGTGGCGGCATTCAACTCGCCTGGATATGTGATCACCCACACAGGGGCTTGGGAAGAGAAGACCGGCGCCGGCCCCCTTCCACTGTTTTCATACGGGGCTGTGGGCTGGCATCGGGGCAAGTTCCGCAGCGCCGTCATCCGGGTGGACAAGGAACCGCGCCAGGACCTGCGCCACATGCCCGCCGCCAAGGTTTCCGCCGGGGTTCGGGCGCTGAGGAAATCACTGGCCGGCAACCGGCTCAGGGCGCATCTGGAAAATTGTGCCCTAAATTACGGGTGCCCGGCCGGAAAGAATTTTTTTCTGGGACGTTACGAGGCCCCCCTGCCGGCCTCGACCAGCTGCAACGCCCGCTGCCTGGGGTGCCTGTCCCTCCAGTCAGACGCGACCATCTCCTGCAGCCAGGAACGGATCGGTTTCACCCCTACGCCCGATGAAATTGCACAGGTGGCGCTGACCCATATTCAGCGGGTCGATCGCGCGGTGGTCAGTTTCGGCCAGGGGTGCGAAGGCGATCCCCTGATGGCCGCCGACACCATTGCCCGGGCGATTCGCAAAATCCGGTCGCGGACCGATCGCGGCACGATCAATATGAACACCAACGGCAGCCTGCCGGACAAGATCGACAAACTGCTGGATGCCGGGTTGGACAGCCTGCGCATCAGCATGAACAGTGTCCGGAAGACCTGTTACAGCGCCTATTTCCGGCCCCGGGGCTATGGCTTTGAAGATGTGGTGGACGGTATCGATCTGGCCTTGCGCCGAAAGGTGCATGTGGCCGTCAACTACCTGAATTGTCCTGGTTTTACCGATTCGCCGGAAGAGAGTGCGGCCTTGTTGGATTTTATCGACCACCACCGCATCGGAATGATTCAGTGGCGCAATCTCAATTTCGATCCACCCCGCTATCTGCAGATAATGAATCAGACGGCCCCGCTCAGCCGGCCGATTGGAATGCAATCCCTGCTGGATCAAACCGGACGGGCCCATCCGCATCTGCGCCATGGATACTTCAATCCCCCCAAGGAGCGGTTCAGTTTTCAAAGACGGTCCTCGGATTGAATTAAGTTGAATAATTTGTTAGAAATACCTTAGGCGGAATGGGTGGTGCACCAGGTTGCCTGTTCGACATCGTCGTCCTCTATGTATAATCTGCGGTTTCTTTGCCGCAGTTGATGATAGAACAAACTGAAACTGTAATTGTCTTGCGGTCACTTGGAATGGAGGGGATACCATGATCAAACAGACTGTGCGGTTCGTGTTGCTGCTGTCGGTGGCCCTGCTCATCGCCGCACCACCATGCTGGGCCAAAACCAAAGGCTACCTTTACGTCATCAGCTACTCGTTTGCCCAAAAGAAAATCTTCCTTTCGCAGATTGTCATCCAGAAGGTTCGCGACGTCTCCTACAGTGATGACGAGTTCGTCACGGAGGTCGAACTGATCCAGAAAATGGAGGCCCAGTTTAAAGAGCATCTGTTTGCAGCAGGTGTGAATGCGTCAGAGTATACCACGGCGGTGAGGGGTGCCTTCAAAACGCAGGCGATCGCCGATGGGCGGCGCCAAAAAGAGCGGGAGCGGTATTTGAAAAAAGGATACGCGGCGACCGTGCTGACCAATGTCCAATTTAAAGATTAGCCGTCGGCGCCGCTTACCGAATCGTTTGGCGCCCTTATTTCATGGGACGCTGGGGGGTGGTGCCCATGACCGGCTCGAGAATACCGATCAGGGAGCGAAAGTCAACGTCGCTCTCCTTGTCCTTGGAAATCGATTCGCCGGCTTGGTAGATGTGGCCGATCTCGTGATGGATTAAGATCCGCCTGTCGCTGCAATAGCGTCTCAGCGAGGGTTTGGTCATGCTGCCGATCAGCGTGGCGCCGATGGCTGCGCCCCATTCAAAATGGGGTCCGTCGCCTCCGCTGTCTCCCATCACAGCAATCCTGTGACCCGGAATTGAGAACTTCCTGGCGATGACGGCGCTGTTGCGCGCCTTGTCTTCGATCTCCTGCAGTTCGATCAGATGCATGGAGGAGCTCTCCTGCGCCGTCAGGCGCCACTTCGATTGCGCCGACAGAACATCGATGGCCGGCAGCATTCCGTTTGCGACAACGCGTTGAAAATAGGCGGCAAAGCCGGTGGTGTTGACCATGAAGAGTATCTTGTGCCGGCGACACCATTGAATGAGCTGAGGAACGCCGGCATAGGTCGCAAAGCGGGACGACAGGTAGCGGTCCAGTTGATCCGCCGCAGGCCAATCGGGCACAATGGCCGACACCTGGTCAATGGCCAGGCCGAGCGGGATCTCGTTGCCGGTGTACTGTCTAAAAATGCGCGTCAAATCCGGCTTCAGGTCCGGATAGAGATAGTCCAGCGGATCGAACGGTCCGTTGGGCGACAGACACTGGCTCCAGTCCGAAGAGATCATGCCGTTGTAAGTCTTCATGGCGGTCCATTACCTTTTGTGGTGGTCGCTGCGGGCGGGGTGCGAACTTTTTCATAGCGCACCGCGCGTCGGAAATGCAAGTGCAGATCCTCGAAGCCCGGCCGTATGGTGATAGCGCGTGAATTGCTTGAACCGGTCGGCGCGAAGGCCGACCCTACGGTTTAGAATCATCTAATCAAGTCCATGAACCGGCCGGGTCCATGAACCGGTCAAGCGTTGCATGGCGGCATGATTTAAGCTAAACAAAGCCATGCAATGGATCGAAGCAAAAGTCACTATCTTGTCAACCCGGGACCCCTTGGCGGTCGACCTTGTTTCCGATGCGTTTTATGAATTGAAGGTCAAAGGCGTGGTGGTAGACGATCCGGACCTCGAACCTGAAGAGAGCTGGGCGCCGGATGCCGTTGCGCCTCCGACCCTTCCGGCGGTCACCGGCTATCTGCCGGCCGATGACGATTGGGAAAGCCGCCGGCTGCTGCTGGAAGCGGCCGTTTCAAAAATCGCCTGCGATAACGGTTTCGATTTCACCATTGCCTGCAACTCCATCGACGAGCAGGACTGGGCCGAGTCCTGGAAGGCATTTTTTTATCCCCAGAAAATCGCCCGCCGCATCGTGGTCAAACCGACCTGGCGCAGCTATGATCCGGCATCCGGCGAGCTGGTCATCGAGCTGGATCCCGGAATGGCTTTTGGCACCGGCACCCACCCGACCACCATGCTCTGCGTTCAACTGCTGGAAACCTATTTGAACCCGGGAGACCGGATTCTGGATGTAGGCACCGGTTCCGGCATCCTCCTGATTGCCGCAGCCCTGCTGGGGGCCGCCAGGCTGTCCGGATTGGATCTCGACCCCATGGCCGTGGATGTGGCGCGGCGGAACCTGGAGCTAAACCGGATCGATCCGTCCATCGTGGAGCTGTCCACCGGGGATCTGGTTCAGGGTGTTTCCGGTCAGCATGATGTCGTAATCGCCAACATACTGGCAGATGTTGTGCTTGAATTGCTCGATGACGTGGTGCGGGTGGTCAGACCGGGAGGCCTTTTCATCTGTTCGGGAATCATCGACAGCCGAAAAGCCGATGTGGAGCGGAAACTGGATCTTAGCGGCTTTGAACCCATGGCCGTGGAACAAGATGAGGATTGGGTGGCCATCGCTGCGCGGCGGCGCTCAGTTTAGCCCGGCGAAGTCGGACCCTATCGGCTATCTGCATCGACGCCCAGAGCCGATGCCTTGTCCAGCACCGCAAGCGCTTTGTCCAGCACCGCACTTTCGAAGCGTTCTTCCATGGCCGATCGCAGCATCTTCCCGGTCAATACCTGCCGGCGTCCGGCCAGCACGGCCAAGGCGGCCAGGGCCCAGTCGGCCGGTTTGATCTTCGCTTGATCAAAGTGAACATCGACGATACGGGCTCGACACCGGGGAAGATCCACTCCGGGAGCCCTGATCACCGTGCACTCCTCCCCGAGACCGGCTAGAATCCGCTCCCGGCGCCGGACCCCCTCGGGTGCCAGGGCGATGACCACGGACGGATGTTCAATGCCGGTGAAATCGATCGGGGCATCGTCCATGATAATTTCGCTCACCGAATGGCCGCGCATTACCGTGATGGGGTAATCGTTTTTCTGGGTGGCGTGGCACCCGGCGGCAGCTGCGGCAAGGCAGAGCAGTTCTCCGGCGGTAATAACCCGTTGACCGGCGCTGCCCAGCACCACAATTTCGCGCCGACCCGTTTCAGGTGCCGTACAGGTGGCCTCGATGGCTTTGGGCTCGGGCACCGCTGCGAGACGGCCGGCTTCCTTACGATAGGCCTTTGTGTATTCCATTCTGGCATTCATCGATGCAAACCCATCGAGTGCGGGCCGTTTTTCGAGTTCTGCGGCGATGGTTTTGGGGGTCAGCCGGTTGGTGCGGGTGTAGCGCCCGGGGCAGACGCCCCAGATGTCCACAACCGAAAAGCCGTCAAACCGGATGGCCTCTTGTAAGCGATCCGGAAGCCCCTTGTCATAAGTTGAGATTCGGGTGACGGATCCGGCTCCGGCGGCGCCGGCCACCTGGCAGATGTCCATGGGGCTTTCCAGTTTGTTGAGAAAGCCGGAACCCACCCGGGCATCCTGGGGGGTGGTGGCCGAACATTGACCGCCGGTCATGCCGTAGTTGAAATTGTTCAGCACCAGCAAGGTCAGGTCGATGTTGCGGCGGCAGGTGCTGAGCACGTGGGCGCCGCCGATGCCCATGCCGCCGTCTCCCATGGTGACGATCACTGTCAGGTCGGGTCGGGCCATTTTGATGCCGGTGGCGTATGTCAGCGCGCGTCCATGCAGGCCGTGGAAGGCGTGGGTGTTGAAAAAAACGTCAAAAAGGCCGGAACATCCGATGTCGGTGACAATGACCACCTCGTGGCCCGCTTTGCCCATGCCGGTCAGCGCCTGGTCCAGGGCGTGGAGCACCTGTTCGTGGGCGCAGCCCGGGCAGAACACCGGCGGCCGGCTGCTGTTCAAGAGGCTATCCATGCTGGATCACCTCCTCGATTCGGCGCGGGGTGATCAGCTCTCCATCCATTTGCGCAACGGAGTGGACCCGCTTTCCGGGCAGCAATCGGCGGATCTCCCGGTCATATTGGCCGAGGTTCATCTCCGGAACCACTATGCGTTGATACGGGGCTGCCTTTTCCTTGATCAATGCCTCCGGTACGGGCCACAATGTCTTCAGGATCAGGAGCGATGCCAATCGACCGCCTTGCCGTGCGTCGCGTACCGCAGCCCGGGAGGCCCTGGCTGTCACACCGTAGGTGATCACCAGCGTGTCGGCACCAGGCACCGGGGTATGGTCATAGAAGGTGAATTCGTCGACGTGGGCTTCGAGCTTTCGCTCCAAGCGCTTCTGACTTGCATCGATTTGCTGTGGGTCTGTGGTGATATAACCGTCGGGGCCATGGGTGGATGAGGTTTGCCGTACCAGCCGAAGGTCACCGATGGGCATAAAATCCGGGACCAATTTGTTGCCGGCGGCTTCAAACGGAAGAAAAGGACGGTCTTTTTCAGCCATCCGGCGTCCCGTAATGGGCGGCAATAACAGCGTGTCCGGATCGAAGGTCTCTCGTGTCATGGCAATCTCCTTGTTGGTCGCCATGAACACCGGGCAGCGGAATTGTTCGGACAGGTTGAAGGCATGGGCAGTCAGTTGGTAGCAGTCCCTGACATCCACCGGCGCCAGGACCACCACCGGTAGCCCGCCGCTGTTGCCCCACCGCAGAAACTGAATATCGCCGTCCGCACCTTTTGTGGCCGACCCGGTGGAGGGGCCCAGCCGCTGTACGTCGACGATCACCACGGGAATCTCGCTGCCGATGGCAAAGGATATCTGTTCACTATAGAGGCTGATCCCCGGTCCGGATGTGGCGGTCATCGCCTTGTGCCCCGCCATGGAGGCCCCCAGGCAGAATCCGATGGAGGCAATCTCATCTTCGCCCTGCAAGCAGATTCCTCCGGCGGGCGGCAGCAGTTTGAGCATGGTGTTGTAGATCGTTGTAGCCGGGGTGATCGGATAACCGGCGAAAAAGTTGCACCCGGCCGCAACGGCTCCCCGTGCTATCGCCTCATTGCCCTCCATCAGCATGAGCCCCATATGGCGCTCTCCTTATGATATCCGGTTAAAGTCAAGTCAGTTGTTGTCATACATGCGGATGATTTCGCCGGTCCCCTTTCCCTCGATGCTCTTGATGTAGCCGTTGATGACTTTTTGCATGGGAATAGGGTTGTGACCGGGGAAATACGCTTCATACTTATCCACGGCGTCTTCCACGAGGCCCGAGGAGACGGCATTGATACGGATGCCCCGTTTCAACTCCAGTGCAACAGCTTTGACGAAACTGTGGATGCCGCCGTTGACCATTGCCGCACTTGCTGTAAATTCGACCGGGTGGTCCGCAAGAATACCCGTTGTAAGCGTAAATGAGCCGCCAGTGGAGAGATGATTCTGTCCGATGCGGACAAGGTTCACCTGTCCCATTAATTTGCTTCTCAAACCGATGTAGAAATCTTCTTCGGTGAGGGCTTCGAATGCTGCCCATTTCGCTTCACCTGCAATGCAGGCAACCGCATCGATGGTTCCAACCAGGTCGAACATGGTTTCAATGGATTGGCGCTCCGCGATGTCCACCTTGACATCGCCAGAGGTGCGGCCGGCAATCACCAAATCGTGCTTTTTCGAAAGATGTCGACCGACCTTCGTGCCGATTGTGCCGTTGCCTCCAATCAACAGGACCTTCATGATGCTCCCTTTTTCGTTTTGGTATATGCCCTTGCGGGCCATCATTAGGACACGCGGATCGAACCTCCAGCCGTTTTGCAGCGTCCGATTTCTCCACCGGACCCAATATTCCCCTATCGCCAAATTAAAAGCGCTCGGGCAATTTGTCCAACAAATACTTTTGCGCCGGCCATTGGGAAGGGGGGTGACCGAACGGTGCAAGACCGTCGGTAAGGGTGCCCTCGAACAATTATCATCTGGCTCCGGGCCTCCCTTTTTTAAAATCCCATACTTTCGAGTATCCGGTGAAGGATCTGCCGCGTGGGCCTCGGTTCCACCTTCAACGCCGCTTGGCGATCAGGACCAGCCCCATTGCGGCCGACATTTTTGTGAACCTCATTCATCTTGTTGCAAAGGATTTTTTTATTGACTTTGGAAATCACAACCCATAGGAATGGTTAAACCATTACAACGTATCGTTCGGCAATGGTCAGTTGCCGTCAACGATTGGCCCATTATGAATTGATCAGCGGATAAACCGGATTCGATATGAGCGAGCTTCGCCTGGACAACATCAGTGTCTCATTCGGTGGTCTTAAAGCCCTTTCGGGCATCAACTTTACCCTGTCGGCGGGAGAGATCCTTGGTCTCATCGGGCCGAACGGCGCCGGAAAGACGACGGTTTTCAATGTCATCACCGGTGTCTACAAGGCCTCGTCGGGCAATGTCACCCTGGATGGCGACAGCCTTCGGGGAAAGCGCCCTTACCAGATTCTCACCAAAGGGATCTCCCGCACCTTTCAGAATATTCGCCTTTTTTCCAAAATGACCGCCCTCGAAAACGCCATGGTGGCATTGCACTGCCGATCCAAAAAAGGCGTGGTTGGCGCCGTTTTAAGAACCCCATCCCAGAAAAGAGAGGAGGACGCCATTGCCGGCAAGGCCATGGAAGCGCTCGACTTCATGGGGGTGGGGCGATTCGCAGACGTAGTGGCCCAGAATCTGGCCTACGGCATTCAACGGCGGCTGGAGATTGCGCGCGCACTGGCTTCCCAGCCAAGCATCCTGCTGTTGGATGAACCGGCTGCGGGGATGAATCCGGTTGAAAGCCACGAGCTGATGAAAGACATCGCCCGCATCGCGGAGCTGGGAATCAACGTGCTGCTGGTCGAGCACGACATGAAAGTGGTCATGGGGGTTTGTCAGCGAATTGTCTGCATCGATCACGGGGAGAAGATCGCCGAAGGCAAACCCGAAGAGATTCAGAAAAACGAAAAGGTTATCGAAGCTTATTTGGGGCAACCCGCAACGTAATCTCAGGAACAAGATGAGGAGGTTTACCATGAAAAGGAAGATGATTGCAGTATTGATATGCGCCTTGATCGTCAGTCCGCTTCTGATGGGCGGAGCAGTGGCCAAGACCCTTAAGATTGGTACCATGAGCCCTTTGACAGGTCCCTATGCAGCCGACGGCAACGACATCGCAAACGGCGCTAAGACCGCGGTCGAAGTGATCATGGCCGAAGGCGGCATTCCCGGTTTTGATAAAATCGAAGTGGTGTCACAGGATACGGCCTGCGACCCACGCCAGGCGGTGGCCGCGGCCAACAAGCTGATCAACGAAGAGGTCGTCGGCGTCGTGGGCGCCTATTGCTCTTCTTCTACCATTCCGGCTTCAGAGGCACTGTCCGAGGAAGACATTCCCATGCTGACACCGGCTTCCACCAACGAAAAAGTCACAGAGCGCGGACTGCCTTATATGTTCCGTGTTTGCGGCCGGGACGACGACCAGTCCAAGATCGCCGGCGCCTTTATCAAGAATTACCTCAAAGCGAAAACCATCTATATTGTCGACGATAAAACTACCTATTCCCAGGGGTTGGCGGAAAATGTGAAAAAACAGGCCGAACAAATGGGCGTCAAAGTCCTTGCCCACGACCATGTCAATCAGGGCGACAAAGACTTCTCAGCGGTGCTGACCAAAATCAAACAAGCGGGCCCGGATGTGTTCTACATGAGTCTGCAGAACTCGGCTTCCGGCAGCTTGATGGCCATCCAGTCCAAGCGCTTCGGGCTCAAAGCAAAAATCGTCGCCCAGGATGCGGTCTACCATCCCCAATTCATCACCATCGCCAAGGATGCGGCCGAAGGGGCTTTTCTGACCTTCGGGTATACGGACAAGAATACCGATTCCTACAAAAAATACCTCAAGGCATACGAGGCCAAGCACGGCAAACCGGGCGCTTATTCCGGTTATGCTTATGATGCGGCCTATGTGCTGCTGACCGCCATTAAAGATGCGAAATCCACCGATCCGGCCAAAATCAAGGCCGAGATCATGAAAATGGACTTCCAGGGCGCCACCAAGAAGATCAAGTTCAAGGCCAATGGCGATTCCGGATCCGACTATGTCATCTGGAAAGTGGATGGCGGAGAGTTCAAGAACTACTGGAATCCGTCCACCGGCCAGCTGTTCTAATCTGACAACGTCGCAGTGACGCGAAGACAAGCAAGGTTCGATCTGCCCTGCAGGCGCCGCCCGGCATGGTTTGGGGGCGGCGCCACAATCCAACGGGAAGCATAACGACAAGGACGCCATGGAGTTTTTCATCCAACAATTGATCAACGGCCTGACCCTTGGCGGCATTTACGCCCTTATCGCCCTGGGCTACACCATGGTCTACGGTATCATCCAGCTGATCAACTTCGCCCATGGCGAGTTCTTTGCCGCAGGCGGGTACATGGGGGTGATCCTGCTCAGTTTTCTGGCCGCCAGAGGGCACCTCGAGACCCATCCCTGGCTCTGCCTGGGAGGGGCGATGGTGCTGGCGATGATCTATTGCGCCTTTCTGGCCATGGCGGTGGAAAAGGTCGCCTACACGCGCCTGCGTTTTTCTTCCCGCTTGTCAGCGCTGGTCAGCGCCCTTGGCATGTCGATCTTTCTTTCCAATGGATTGATGCTCACCCAGGGCGTCTACGACAAGGCCTATCCTTCTTCATTTGCCCAGGGCGGTTTCGAATTCGGAATGGTGACCGTCAGTTACCTGCAGATCATTATCTTCTTTGTGACCGCGGCCCTGTTGGTGCTTCTCAATATCCTGGTGTTTAAGACCCGGATCGGGAAAGCCATGCGGGCCACGGCGCAGGACAAGGTCATGTCTTCGCTGGTGGGGATTTCCAGCAACAAAATCATCAGCCTGACCTTTGCCTTGGGGGCCGGGCTGGCCGCCGCCGCAGGAATCATCATGGGACTCTACTATGGCTCGGTGAATTACACCATGGGTTTCGTGCCGGGTATCAAAGCCTTTGCGGCAGCGGTGCTGGGCGGCATCGGCAATATTACCGGAGCCATGCTCGGTGGATTGATCATCGGAATGGTGGAGGTCTTCGGTGCCGGCTACATTTCCGGCCAATACAAGGACGTTTTTGCGTTTATTATTTTGATCTCTGTGCTCTACTTCATGCCAACAGGAATTATGGGCGAGAATGTCGATGACACCCGCGTCTAAAAAACTCTGGAAGAATTACGCCATCGGTCTGATCTGGTTTTTCGGATTGTTGTGGCCGCTGCTGGGCATTCACGCCGACGGCACCTTGAGCTTCAAGAATGCCTTCACCGTCTGGTTCTATGTGCTGGGGGTGACATTGATCATCATGGTGGTGGTGATGCTGCGCAGGGCCGGCCTGCTCGGGTTTGTAAGCGTTCCGCTGGCCAGGGCCGGTTCGGAAACCCGCAGGGTCGCCAAGACGGTGCCCACCTGGATCTGGCTCTCTGTTGCGCTGGTGGCCGCCCTGATTTTTCCACACTTGACCGGACGGTACGGCCAGGATGTGGCCATCAATGTGTTGATCTACATCTGCCTGGGGCTTGGATTGAACATCGTCGTGGGACTGGCCGGTATGCTCGATCTTGGATATATCGCCTTCTACGGGGTGGGGGCGTACACCTACGGCCTGCTCAGCATCCACTATGGCATCTCTTTCTGGCTGGCCCTGCCGGTGGCCGCCACCACGGCGTGTATCGCCGGCTGCATCATCGGGTATCCGACATTGCGCATGCGCGGGGATTACCTGGCCATCGTCACCTTGGGTTTCGGGGAGATTGTGCGCATCATCCTGAACAACTGGATGACGCTGACCAACGGCCCCAACGGCATTCTGGGCATTACGTCGCCCGGCATTTACTACCCGAGTTTTTTAAACGGGTTCAGCATCGAACACCTTTGGCTGAAAAAACTTCACCTGATTTACTACGTCATCCTGGCCCTGGCCATCTTCACGGTCATATCCGTGCATCGGTTGAACTTTTCGCGGATCGGAAGGGCGTGGGAGGCCATACGGGAAGACGAAACCGCAGCAGAGCTGATGGGTGTCAACACCTTTCGGCTGAAATTGCTCGCCTATGCCATGGGGGCTTTGTTCGGCGGCTTGGCCGGGGCGTTTTTTGCAGCCCGCATGCGGTTCGTCAGTCCGGAGAGTTTTACCTTTATCGAATCGGCCACAGTGTTGGCCATGGTGGTCTTGGGCGGCATGGCTTCCATACCGGGCATCATCGTCGGGGCGTTGGCCCTTATCGTCCTGCCGGAGGTGTTCAGAGAATTTGAACTTTACCGGATGCTGGCCCTGGGTGGCGCCATGGTGTTGATGATGCAATTCCGGCCGGAAGGGTTGATCCCCGCCCAGCGAATGGGGCGGCGGTCGGAGGAGAAAGGTTAGACCATGACGGCGCCGATCTTAGAACTGAAGGAAGTTTACACGAGCTACGGAAATATCGACGCCTTGAAAGGGATCTCCCTGAAGGTGTTTCCCGGGGAAATCGTTACCATCATCGGTGCCAACGGTGCCGGCAAATCCACCACGCTGATGTCCATCTGCGGTATCGTACCCCTTAAATCCGGCGAGATCCACTATAACGGCCAATCCATCCACGGAAGGGCCGCCGACACCCTTCCCCAGCTGGGACTGTGCCAAGTGCCTGAAGGCCGAAGGATCTTTCCCCGGCTCAGCGTGGAGGACAACCTGGAAATGGGTGCCTTCTTCCGTAAGGATCGATCTGATATTACGGCGGATATGAATCACGTCTTTGAGTTGTTCCCGGTGCTCAGCGACCGGCGCAAGCAGCAAGGCGGTACCCTCTCCGGTGGCGAGCAACAGATGCTGGCCATCGGCCGCGCATTGATGAGCCACCCCAAATTGTTGTTGCTGGATGAACCCTCTCTCGGTCTGGCCCCGCTGATCGTACAGCGAATTTTCGACATTGTTCGCGACATCAACGCCAAAGATGGCACGACGATTCTACTCGTTGAGCAGAATGCCAACATCGCCCTGCAAATTGCCAAGCGCGGGTATGTGCTTGAAACCGGCAAGATGGTGATGGAAGATGAAGCAGGAAAACTTCTGGACAACCCCGAGATCCGCAAAGCTTATTTAGGCGAAGTATAGCACCGGGCGACCACCACCGTTGGCCCGAGATCTGTTAAAAATGAAAATGGTTTAACCATTTGCATCGTGGGGCGGCAAAGGCTTTTCAGACCCTTCGTTGCGAATTGGAGATAAAATGTCCGTGAAATTTCGAAAAGCCAAGCAAAGTCGAATCTTCCAGGATGTGGTTGACCAGATTCAAGCCGCTATTCTGGACGGCCAGATCCAACCCGGCGACAAGCTGCCTTCGGAGAGAGAATTGGGCGACATGTTGGGAACCAGCCGCGGAACCCTCCGCGAAGCCCTGCGCGTTCTTGAGCAAAAAGGGCTGATCGAGATTCGCCTGGGGGTGGGCGGAGGTGCGATCGTGAAGGGACCCAGCGGCGAACAGATCACGGAGTCGCTGGCCATGTTGATCCGCAACCAGAAAGTATCCCTGCACCATCTGGCCGAGTTCCGGGAGGATGTGGAAGGTACGGTCGCCGGCATGGCCTGCGCCTATGCCAGCGATGAAGAAATCCGCCGTCTCGAGAAATTGATTGACGCGGCAAAGGCCTGCTGGGAGGCCGGTGCAACCAAATGGCCCGAGTTTGTGCGGGTCGATGAAAAAATCCATATGTATATCGCCCGCATTGCCGGCAACCCGATATATGAATTCATTCTGAAAACGGTACATGACAATATTCACATCTACTACGATCGCTTTCTGCCGTGTGGGTCCAATGAACTGAATGAAAACTACGAGGACCTGCGCAAGCTGGTATCGGCAGTTGTCGACAGGAATGCGGCGCAGGCGGTTGAAACGGCGCGTGCGCATGTACGACGGTTCAATCGATACATGGAGAACAAGAAACGCCAGCTCGGCAAATAGGAAGTGATGCGATGGAACGTCCATTAGAAGAAGACATTGCCCGGAAAGCAGTCCTGACCGCAAAAAGATGGCAGCACCGTGCCAACGAACTGCTGACCTCTGATGAAAAAGGGATTCAGGAGCAGATGGTGCGGTTGTTGACCCACCCCATGGACAAAGTGGTCCTGACCAAGATGATCGACCAAAGTTTCCGGTCCAGTGATAACCGACGCGTGGCCGACCAGGTCAACTCCATTTTGAAAGCTCACGGGGTACCGGATTTCTTCTCTCGGGTGGAAAAACTTCTGGTTCAGATGTTTCTGGGCGTTGGGCGGCATATTCCCTCCCTGACGGTTCCTAAGATGATTGAAAAGATGCGCCAGGACAGCAGCCGTGCCATTATCGCCGGGGAGGCAGAGGCGCTTCACGCCCATTTAAACAAGCGCCGCAGAGAGCATGTGCGCATGAACATCAATCACCTGGGCGAAGCCGTACTGGGCGAGGAGGAGGCGCAGAAACGGCTATCCTCTTATCTGGAGGACATGCGGGATCCCGACATTGAAGTCATCTCCGTCAAGATCTCCACCATTTACTCGCAGATCAGCTCTCTGGCAATGGAGCATTCGGTGGAAGTCCTGGTGGATCGATTGAGTACCTTGTACCGGGAGGCCGGGTCCAACCGCTTCACCCGCGCAGACGGCACCCGGGTGCCCAAGCTGGTCAATCTCGACATGGAGGAGTATCGCGACCTGGAGATCACCTATCGAGCCTTTGTCCAAACCCTGGAGAAGCCGGAGTTTAAGGATTACATGGCGGGCATCGTCCTGCAGGCCTACCTGCCGGACGCCTACCCCATCCAACAGCAGCTTACCGAGTGGGCGCGCCAGCGGGTGGCCGGCGGCGGCAGCCCGGTCATGCTGCGCATCGTCAAGGGCGCCAACATGGAAATGGAGCAGCTTGAAGCATCACTCTTTAACTGGCCCCTGGCGCCCTATGACAACAAGTTGGAGGTGGACGCCAACTACAAACGCATGGTCCACTTCGGCATGAGGCCGGAGAATGCAAAAGCGGTCCGCCTGGGCATTGCATCGCACAATCTCTTCGAATTGGCGTATGCCTATCACACGGCAGAGGCCAACCAGGTCGAGGACTGCTATCATTTTGAAATGCTGGAGGGGATGGCCGATCATGTGCGCCGGGCGTTGACCGAAGAATCGGAAGATATGCTGCTCTACGCACCGGTGGCCAATCGGGATGAATTCATCAACGCCATCGCCTACCTGGTGCGCCGCCTGGATGAGAATACGGCAAAAGAGAACTTTCTGCGGTATGCGCCCCATCTCATCGTGGATTCGGAGCAATGGCGCTTTCTTGAAGCACAATTCGAAGCGGCTTGCCGGCACCGGGACAAGGCCGGTACGCGGCCCCACCGAATCCAGAACCGGAACTCCGAGAAGTTTCCGGAATCGATCGGCACCTATTACGAGGGTGAATTCAACAACGAACCGGATACCGACTGGAGCCTGGCTGCCAATCGGATGTGGGCCGAAGGCATTCGCGCCGACTGGAAGAAGAGCGCGGGGGACGAGGCCATCCAAATTCCCCTGGCCGTGGCCGGAGAGGAGGTGCTCGATGATCGCGATCTGCGCGATTGCGTCGATCCCTCCCGGCTTCCGGAAGAGGTGACGGTTGCGACCTACCGCCTGGCCACGATCGAAGATATTGAACGCGCCATCGCCACTGCAAGAAAAGATCCCGATGGCTGGCGGGCGATGTCCGTTGAAGAACGGCACCGGATGCTCTCAAGGGTGGCTGCGGAGTTGCGAAAGGCAAGGGGCGATCTCATCGGTGCCGCGTCGGCCAACACCGGCAAGATTTTCTCCGAGGCGGATGTGGAAGTCTCGGAAGCCATCGATTTTGCCGAATACTATCCCTATTCTGCCCGGAAGATTTGCGATATCGATACCCTGGACCTCCGGGGGAAAGGCGTCGGAGCGGTCATCTCGCCGTGGAATTTTCCCATTGCCATCCCCTGCGGCGGCATTGTGGCGGCCCTGGCCGGCGGCAATACCGTTGTCTTCAAGCCGGCCAGTGATGCGGTTTTGGTGGCCTGGGTGTTGTGCCAATGCTTCTGGCGGGCGGGAATATCGAAGAACGTGCTTCAGTTTGCGCCGTGTTCCGGCGGCAGTGTCGGTGCCCATCTGGTCTCCCACCATGATGTGGATTTCGTCATCCTGACCGGTGGCACGGAGACCGGCATGGCCATGCTCAGGCAGAAGCCGGGAATCCACCTTTCTGCAGAGACCGGCGGCAAGAACGCCACCATCGTGACTGCCATGGCCGATCGGGACCAGGCCATCAAGAATATCGTCTACTCTGCTTTTGGGAACAGTGGTCAGAAGTGCTCGGCCACTTCCTTGCTGATTCTCGAGAAGGAGGTATACGAAGACGAGGGGTTCAAAAGGCAGCTGGTCGATGCGGCCCGCAGCTTCAAGGTGGGCTCTTCGTGGGATTTCTCCAACAAAATGGGGGCTTTGATTCGGCCTCCGTCCGGTGATCTGGAGCGCGCCTTGACCAGCCTGGAACCCGAGGAAGTCTGGGCTCTCGAACCGGAAATGGTGCATGACAACCCGCACATGTGGACGCCGGGCATCAAATACAACGTTCAGCCCGGGAGCCTTACGCACATGACGGAGTTTTTCGGGCCGTTATTGGGAGTGATGTCGGCCGACGATCTCGACCATGCCATCGCTCTGGTCAACCAGACCGGTTTCGGCCTGACCTCCGGACTGGAAAGCCTGGATTCAAGAGAACAGGCCAAATGGAAAAAAGCCGTCAAAGCAGGAAATTTATATATCAATCGCGGTACCACCGGCGCCATCACCCTTCGGCAGCCTTTTGGGGGTATGGGCAAGTCGGCCCTGGGCCCCGCCATCAAAGCCGGAGGCCCCAACTACGTAACCCAGTTCATGGATGCCACCGAAACGGCGCCACCCAAGATCGGCGCCATTCGGAAAGAGCATGCGCTTTTGAGAATGGCGCTGGCCTGGCGCAGAAAAATTATCTGGAACCGGCTCAAGCCCCATGCCGATGATGTGGACCGCACCATCCGCGCCATTAAAAGCTATATCTACCATTGGGAGCAGGAGTTTTCGCAGGAGAAAGACTACTTCCACCTCAGGGGCCAGGATAACCTTCACCGCTACTTGCCCGTCGGCGCTATCGGGGTGCGGCTCCATCCGGAGGACAGCCTGTTTGACACCTTGGCAAGAATCGCGGCCGCACGCATTGCCGGCAACACGGCCGTCATCAGCATCCCGGAAGGACTCGACAATGCGGTGACCGCTTTTCTGGCGAGCGTCGAGGGCCGCGAACTGCTGGGCTCATCGCCGGTCCACCGACAGTCCGACGGCGAGTTGATTGCCGCCATGGCTGTTCTGCAGCGGATTCGCTATGCTTCACCCGACCGGGTTCCCGAAACCGTGCTCAAGGCAGCAGCCGATAAAGGGTATTATATTGCCCGCCAGCCGGTATTGATGGAAGGACGGCTGGAGTTGATCCACTACGTCCAGAATCAAAGCATCTGTGACAATTATCACCGCTATGGCAATCTGGGCGAGCGCACCGAGTTGTAGAAGACCGGTATTTCAGTCATTCATCCCTGGCGGGTCGTAATATTATAGCGCGTGATGTCACCGCAACCAGGATCAGTGCGCCTCCCACCATGGCCCAGGCGCCTGGGACTTCCCCCAAAAAAAGCAACGCCCACGCCGGATTGAGCAGGGGCTCGAATACCGGCACCAGTGCCCCGACCAGTGCGGTGACATGGCGGATGGCTATCGTGTAGAGGATATAGGGAACGGCCGTCTGAACCGTGCCCAGCAGGAAGAGCCACATCCAGTCATGAATACCTGGCCAGTGCTGAAAGATCACCGGCAGGGCAATCAATGCGGTCATGCCGTTTCCCAGGATGACAGACATGAGGGGGTTGCTGTCTTTTTGTTTGCGGAAGAAGAGAATCATCCAGGCGAAGGTAATGCCGGCAACGATCCCCATGGCGTTTCCCCATAGACCGGAAAAGGAGAGGCGGTCGAGAAAGAAAAGCGTCATGCCGCCCAGGACGACAGCGATCACCAGCCAGTCCGCCGGTCGCGGTCGCTCCTTGAGAAACCAGATGCCGAAGACGGCAATATAGGCCGGAGCGGTGTATTGCAGCAATATGGCGTTGGCCGCCGTGGTCATTTTGGTTGCGGTGATGAAGCTGAACATGTTGCCGGTAAAGGCGACACCGCCGCCCCACTGGGCCAGGGATTTGTCGAACCGGGGTTTTCCGCTCCATATGATCAATACCGCAAAGGCGATGGCACTTCTCCACCCGGCGATAGCGACGGGATGCAGCTGAACTTTTTTGATCAGCACACCGCCCAGGCTCCAGAAGAAGGCGCTGAGCACCAGGAGGATTAACGCGTGGGAACGTTTCATATTGGGCGTTTCGTTCTGTCGTTGCAAAGATCGGGAATTTCAGCGTCAAACCGCCAAGCTTGATGCCCCTGTCCCGACTGCGGCGGATCCGCTGGTATCCGGGTCGGCGGCGGCAAGGGCTGCGATACCCGATCCCATTGTCAAGGTCTGGCCTGTGCTTTGGTCAATGGTGCTTGTATCCCGGCGTCAATGACCATGGAGGCGGGTACCAGTTCGACCTTATCCTGCAACTTGGGAAGAAATTGGGCCAACACTTTATGGGTAATGGGATGAGGGTGGGCGATGCCTACGGCATAGCCTTGTTTTTGGGCGCGCTCGATCAGTTTGCCGAGCTGGCTGCGGATAAAGGTCTCATCCTCGTAATGATCGATGAAGATATCGCGTTCCGCAAACGGCAGCTGCAGAAGCTCGGCCGAAGGCCTTGCCACTGTCTCGGCCGTAGTTCGGCTGTCAATGTAGTAAAGTCCTCTTTTCTTCAAAATGGAAAAAATCTGTCGCATGCGCTCCGGGGATGTCGATATACCGGATCCCATGTGGTTGTTTACCCCTCTCAGCCCCGGGAACAGGTCCAGGTTTTCGTCGAGCTGGCTGATGAGTTCATCAGGCGACATCTGGCTTAATAGTGCGCCGGGACCAGGGTCGACATCGGGAAACTCCTTCGGCTCCATGGGTAGGTGGAGCATGATTTCGAGTCCCTTGGACCTGGCCTCGTCTGCCAGCTGGCGGCTATGGGGGCCATGCGGAAGCAGGGAAAACGTCAGCGGGACATCCAGCGACAGCATTTTCCGGGCGATGTGCCGGTCGTAGCCGATATCGTCGATGATAATGGCCACCAGCGGAGGACGGTCTCCGGGGAGTTGCGCCAGTTTCTCAACCGGTTTGGGCGGCAGGGCTTTGCGTGTATAGACCTCATAGGTGGGTTTGGATTTCTTTTCAACGGGCGGCACCGGCAGCTTCACGGACGGTGCCGTATAGTGTTGCGGGCGCTTGAATACAAAATGGGTCAATACGGCGACCCCGACCACCAGGCAGACCAGTATGCCCAACGCGCCGAAGATCTTCAACAGTTGGAGACCGATGCCGGGGCGCTTTCTGGTTTTTCTTTTCTTCCGCTTTGGGGCGGCGCGTTTCTTAGCCATTGCGCAATGTCTTGAAGACTTCGTAACCCATCAGGATGTCGAGGGCTCGCCGCACCTGGCTATCGGTCATGAGCTGTTCAGCATCCAACGGGCTGAGCCGCGATGGCCGTTTCGATTCATTCTCTTTGGTTTGGGGTGTGGTCTCTTTTTCGGGCGACTTCTTCTCTTTGCTGTCCGGTTCGGCGTTCAAGTGGTTGACCAGGTCTTTCTCTTTGAACAACCGGTTCTGCTCGTCCGGTTCATCGGTCAGAATTTTGTGCGCCACCACGATGTCCGGTTCGACGCCCTTGGCCTGGATGCTGCGACCGCTGGGGGTGTAATAGCGTGCAATGGTCAGCTTCAACGCGTACCCGTCGCGCAGGTTCTCGATCGCCTGGACCGATCCCTTGCCAAAAGAGGTCGTGCCGATGATCAGCGCCCGCTTCTGGTCCTGCAGGGCGCCGGCCACAATTTCCGAGGCGCTGGCGCTGCCGCCGTTGATCAATACCGCAATGGGATAGGTGCGCGGTTTGGCATCGTCCTTATTGGCCTGGTAGGTGCGGTTATGCCGTTTTTGCCGGCCCTTGCTGGTCATGATGATACCTTTTTCCAGGAACAGATCCGAAATGTCGATGGCCTGTTGCAGCACACCGCCGGGATTGTCGCGCAGGTCCAGGATCAATCCCTTCATCGGTTTTTTGCCGGATTCCAGTTTTTCCAGAGCGGCGACCAGGTCGGTATAGGTGTTTTCCCTGAAATGGGTCACCCACACATAGCCGTATCCCGGTGCGATGGGGGTGGCCTTGACGCTGTGGATGGGGATCACGTCCCGCACCAGTTCGAAATCGATGGGTTTGGGCTCGCCTTCGCGGATGATGGTGACCATGACGTCTGTGCCTTTGGGTCCGCGCATGCGTTTGACGGCGTCGCGCAGGTTGTCGGTGGTTACCCCATCCACTTTGACGATTTTGTCCCCGGCCTTGATACCTGCCTTGTAAGCAGGGGTGCCTTCAATCGGGGAGATGACCGTCACCAGATTGTTGCGCATGGTGACGTGGATGCCGATGCCGGTGAACTCGCCCTGGGTGTCTATTTGCAGCTCCTTGAATTCATCGGGCGTCAACAGGGAGGAGTGAGGGTCCAGGCTGCTGACCATCCCCTGGATGGCGTTTTCGATCAACTTCTTGGACTCCACGTCGTCCACGTAGGACTTTTGAACAATGTCAATGACATCGGAAAAGATTTTCAGGCCCTGATAGGTGTTTTCGCTATTGTCGCTCAGACCGCGGTAAACACCCGGTCCCAAGATGGCGATGGCCAGCGCCAGGACACCCAAGAGTGACCAGCGGAATGCTTTGCTTGTTTTAGCCATGTGTGGTTTGCTCCTTACCTGTTGTCTTATCCTTTTTGAATCCAATGCAAAGGATCAATTGGTTTTCCGTGATGGCGGACTTCAAAATGCAGCGCCGGCCCCTTCATCGAACCGGAATCGCCAACCGTGGCAATCACCTCGCCCTCGTCGACGCGGTCTCCTTTGACTTTAAAGACCTCTTCGAGATGGGCATAGACGGTGTAGTAGTGATCGCCGTGATCGACGATCATCATGTTGCCGAACCCTTTGAACCAGTTGGCGTAGATCACATGCCCATCTGATACCGAGCGGATCGGTTCTCCCCGTTCGGCCCGTATGTTAATGCCGCTCTGAAAATTGGTGACGGCAAATTTTTTGTCCCGGTATGGCCCGAAAAACGAAATTATCTTACCCTTTACCGGCCAACTGAGCAACCCCTTGTACGCTTTAAAGGGTTTATCCTGCTGTCCGGATTTTGTCCCCTGCTTGATATTCGGCACCGACGGTTTGATTTGCTCGATGGCGGCGTCGAGTTCCAATGCGGCCGCTCTGAGGGATTCCAGGGCGGCCAGCTCCAGGGACTTTTTGCTCCGGATGGTTTTGAGCAGTGTTTTGCGTTTCTTTTGTTGGGCATTGAGTTTATCCACGCGCTGGCGTAGTTTGAGCTCCAATGCCCTTTTTTCCGCCTTGCGGGTGTTCAACTGCGTCAGCAGCGATTCAAGCGCCATTTTATTGCGGTTCAACTCTTCCAGAAAAGCCTCGTCCTGGGCCAATATTCGTTCCAGCGTCTCCTTGCGGTTTACAAAGTCGAAAAACGAGTCGGCCGTGGCCAGCAGTTGAATTTTGCCGACCCAGTTGGCCTTGTAGAGCGCCACCAGGCGTTTGGCGGCATATTTTTCGCCTTCCAGGATTTCCTTCTCCAGATCTGATGACCGCTGATGGACCTCCTTGATCTTCTCCTCGACTTCGGCCAGTCCGGTCCTGGCGATGCGCACCTGACGCCGGGCGCTGCTCAGCGCTTTGTCGGCTGCATTGAACTGTTCCAGCACCTCTTTTTCCTGGCGCCGGGTAGCGGCCAGTTCTGATTCGGCCTGGCGCAACTGTCCCTTTATGGTTTCGGCATTTGGCGTTTCTTCCTTTAACGGATTGGATGTTCGCAACGTTTGTTGGGATTTTTGCGGGGCGATCTCAATGAACTTGTCGTTGTGGAGAATGAATCCCCGATTTCCGCGATGCTCGATTTCCAGCCAGCCGCCACTGCGCGCCACGATGCTGACCTCGGCGTCCTTGGGCAGCGTCGCCGCTATGCGATAATCCGTACCGGGGCCGGTGCGCATTCTCAATTCCGAGACCCGGATGATTCCGGTCTCGGCCGCCGGTACATCGCCAACCCACACCATCAGAGCCGCCGTCAGAAGGGCGGTATATATGCGCTTTCTAAAGGTCATGCCAAATATGGAAATGTCAAAGGTTGCTATGATTTCATAAACTGTTTCAACGATACCCAGCACCCCAGCCACCCGACACCGATGCCGCCCAGAAGGATCAGTCCGCAGATGCCCTGGGAAAAAAACCGGATGGAGATCAGGGCACTCGAAACGCTTTGACTGAAGTGGGTTGTCAATGAAATGTAGCCGATGAACAGGATGAGCAATCCGATCAGGGTCCCGGCGCCTCCTTGAATCATGCCCTGGAGATAAAAGGGAATTTTAATAAAACGGTCCGTTGCGCCCACCAATCGCATGATCTCGATCTCGTCCCGGCGCGAATAGAGCACCAGACGGATGGTGTTGGCGACGATGAATACGGTGGCCATGAAGAACAGGCCGCCGATGCCGTAACCTGCCAGACGGAATAAATTGATGATGTTGGTGAAACGTTGGATCCATTGCTGGCCGTATTCGACTTCTTCCACCGTGGCCAGGGCGGTGATCCGTTCGGCAAGGAACGAGAGTGCCTCACTGTTGCGGGCCGTGGGTTGAAAGTAGACCTCAAATGCATCCGGAAGCGGATTTTCTTTGAGATTCTCAAGAAGCGCCGCGTGATGCTGCATCTGGTTTTTCAATTTTTCCATGGCCTCGGTCTTGGGGATAAACCGCGCATCCTGCACGCCGGAGATGCTTTGCAGCTTGTACTTGGTATCCAGACGGCCTGCCTCGGAGGTGCCGGGTTTCAGATAGACCATCATGCGGATGCCCTTCTGCCACGAATGCAAAACATTGCCGGCATTCATGAAAAAGAGCGCAAATGCGGCGGCGATCATGATGGACAAAGCGATGGTGATGACCGATACGGCGGTGAGAAACTGATTCTCCAGGATATCTTTGATGGCCCTTTGGTAAAACCGTTTCATCTTCAACCCCGCTGTTCCGGGACGGTCGAGTCGGATAGCAGGCGGCCGTCTCGCAATTGGACCACACGCCCGTTGCCCTTGCGGATGAGTTCCTTGTCGTGGGTGGCGATGATGACCGTTGCCCCGCGGCTGTGAAAATCATCCAAAAAGGCCATGATCACGCCGGCGGACTCCGTGTCCAGGCTGCCCGTGGGCTCATCCGCCAGGATGATCTTCGGATCACCCACCACCGCCCGGGCCACGGCCACCCGTTGCTGTTCGCCGCCGGACAGACTTGGCGGCAGCGCCTTCATGCGGTCTTCCATGCCCACCGTGCGCAATACGCTGCGCACTTTTTTTTCGATCAGCCGGGGCTTGCGGCCGGCCGCCTCCATTACCAGGGCGACATTTTCATACACGGTTTTGGTGGGGATCAGCTTGTAATCCTGGAAGATGATGCCGAACTTGCGACGTAACTGGGGGATGCCTTTGCGGTTGATGCGTGAGATGTTCATGCCGTCCACCAGCACCTGCCCCTCGGAGACGGCCTCACCCAGGTAAAGCAGTTTCAACAAGGTGGTCTTGCCCGCCCCGCTGGCGCCGGTGACAAAGAGATATTCATTCTTCATGATATCCAGGGTCAGGTCGTGAAGGGCGAATTTGGCCCCATACCGTTTGTGGACATGAAACATTCGAATGATAGCGTTGCTGCTCGATTCAACCATGGCGTTGTCCGTATCTCGCTCCGGCAGTGTGGTACATCGATGGGAGGGGGGATCGTATCCGACGCCTATGTCCGTTTTGCCAATGGATTTGACCCCCCGGGTCATACCTGTTATGAACTCGCCAAGAGTACAGGGAGTGCTGCCCCCAGTTTTCCTTGCTCCGCCTCCACTGGAATACAAGAAACCGGCTTCTTCCTTTCAGTGGGGGCTTTATTATCTGATAAGTGCTCTAAAATCAAGGATTTCCTACAATTTGACCGGAGGGCCCATGAAAGAAGAACTGATTCGTCTGTTGCGTGAAAAGTCATTTAAATATACCCCGGAACCATCGTTTAAACTGGTCTCCGGAAGGGTCAGCCGATTCTATGTCAATTGCAAACCCACTACGCTCGACCCAAGGGGCATGTTTCTGGTGGGCCACCTGATGTATGAAGCCATCGCCGATCTGCAACCCGACGGAGTCGGCGGCCTGACCTTCGGGGCCGATCCCATTGCCATGGCAACCGCTTTTGCATCGGAGCTGAAGGGGGATCCCATCAAGGCCTTTTCCATTCGCAAGACAAAGAAGGACCACGGCATTGCCCAATGGGTCGAAGGGGACCTTCAGGAAGGCGCCCGGGTGGTGGTGATCGACGACGTGGCCACCACCGGCGGCTCTACCATCAAGGCCGTCGAGCGCGCCCGGGAAAACGGCCTGGATGTGGTGCGGGCCGTGGTGCTGGTGGACCGCCAGGAGGGGGGGCTTGAGAATGTCAGAAAACATGTCCCCGACACCCGCGCCCTGATCACCCGTGATCAACTGATGGCGGCCGATGGACCGTAGCGCGCCTTGGCTTCATGACGGGGGCGGCATTGCCCGTCTTCCCATGAGCTTTGATGCAAAAAACGGATCCATTCATTCGAGAAGAGAATCCATTTCTTCCTTTCCATCGCATACTCCGATATGGTGGCAAGATCCCAGCAGGGGTCGGTGAACATTGTTCAGGTTCCGCTGGACATTTTTTCCCATATGTGATTGTATCGGCGGCTTCATTTGGCGAGATTGCCTGTGGCAGACAGGGCGATCTCGCTGTTCTTGCGAATCGAATGCCGCCCATTGTACGAGGGGTGCAAGACCGGGCGTCGCGGCAGAAGCGTTTTTCGTCCGGTCTGGATGGTTGTGGCCGGCATTCAATTCGTTTGGTGCCACTTCCCTGCAATCATGCGTCGTGCATCTGCCGCACGATGCCCTTGCAGATACACCTGTCCGGTGATCAGGATTTCCCCTGCCGTCCGGCAGAGCTTGCCAGCCAGACAAAATGTTAGAGGATGATGCGGTCCCCGACGGCGCACCGCCGCCCGGTTCCGACCGTGGGATATTGCTGCGCCGAATCGGATCTGTCCCGCTGCGGTAAAACCATTAGCCCTGAAATAGATAGAAGGAACACTACTTATGCAGAACAAGGAAGCACAACCCTATAGCAAGCGTCACAAGCCGGCGCGCGAATTTTCCAGCCGATCGGAATACCTGGACCATGAATTGAGCATCATGCATCCGAAACGATGGGGCCTCAACCTGCCGGGGCGCGACTTCAGATTCGAGATCGAAGACCTGATCCCCGCCATTGCCGGCACCATCGGCCTGGTGGTGATGTGCACGGCCGTGACCACCGCCTTTGCCGGCGCCTACGGTCTCGATAAAAATTTCATCATTGAGAACGTTCGCGTCGACATGATCGCCGTCTGTCTGCTGTTTGTCATCCTGCTTTCAGGATTTTTCAATCCCCGGGCCAACCTTCCCGGAATCCACGGGCCCATGATGCCGCTGATCCCCCTGATGGCCGTTTCGGGCACCCATCCTCTGGCGCTGGGGGCGCTGATGGCGGTGTTCGGTATGGTCATGAGCGTCACCAAGGGGGGATCGCGCCTGGTCAAGGTCACCAGCCAGGGGGTCGCCGGCGGTCTGCTGGTTTATCTCGGCGCCATCGGCACCATCGGACAGGTGGGGGCGGTTCAGAAATGGGGTGCGGCCATGGACAAGGGCCACATCGGATTCCTGGTGCTCTTCATCAACCTCTTTCTCTATGCTTTTCTCGCTCGCGTGGGCAAGCGCTGGCTGGCCATTCCGCTTTGTTCCACCTGTGCGGCCGTTGTGGCCCTGGTGTTCGGGGCGCCTTTCGAATTCACAACAGACCCCGGCCTTCCGAGCTTCAACCCCATGTATTGGTGGGGCGCCGAGACCGGGTGGAAGCTGGGCATGCCGGGTGTGACCCACTTCATCGCTTCGCTGCCGTTTGCCATCCTGGCCGTGGCCATGTGGTCTCCCGACTTTCTCGGCCACCGCATCTTTCAGGAGATGAACTACCCCCAAAAGGCCCGCAAGGTCCTCATGGACGTGGATGACACCATGGTCAACTGCTCACTCCGCCAGGTGGTGGTCAACTTTCTGGGCAGCGGCTGCATCACGTCCTCATGGGGAACCTACATGATCCCGGCGGCCATCGCCAAACGCCCCATTCCGGCGGGAGCGATCCTGACCGGTATCCTGAGCATCATCGTGGCCGTCGCCGGCTTCCCCATGGATATCGCCGTCTGGCGTCCCGTTCTCAGTATCGCCCTGCTGGTGGGGGTTTACCTGCCGCTGCTGGAGGCCGGCATGGAGATGACCCGCGACAGCAAAGACACCAAGGCTGCCGGTATCTGCATCTTCTCTTCGGCTATCGTCAACCCGGTTTTCGGGTGGGCGCTGACCATGTTCCTGGACAATACCGGCATGATCGCCGATCGTGAGCGGCCCGGGCAACTGAACATCGTGGACCGCCTGGTGATCCCCGGCGGAGCATTGTTTGTCAGCACGGTGGCCATGGCCATCGTCGGCATGATTCCCGGCATTCCGGCACTGATCAAGTAACACCTTCTATAAGAAATAAGAGGGCCGTGATGGAACTCCCCATCACGGCCCTCTTCGTTTACCGGTATCGTCAGGCGATCAGACAGTATCAGTCAAAATTGATCCTGCAGCTGTCACATACTTTTGTCAACGCCTCGCTGAGTTCCTCTTTGCTCATGGTCTCGGGGATGCCAACACGCATTTTGGCCGAATAAACGGTTTTGCCCATCTGGAAGATCGGCACGCGATTAACCTCCAGGTTTTCGGGACGAAGGCTCAGGTCGTAAAGTGCCCTGGTGATCTCTTTGGTCAAACCGGGGCGGTCATCACAATCCAGCACCAGATCGATGACATTGGTGTTTTCCGGCTGGACATCGCGAACCGGGGAATGGGAAAAGGTGAGATCGGAAAATTCCTGCTCCAGGGTCTGGTTCAGCTTCTCCTTCCGTGATTCGTCAATGGCGACTTTCATGATGGCCGCAAACTGGCCGTCGAGCCGGGTCACCTTGCTCTTGATCCACTCGCCGCCCAGACCGCGCGTCGTTCTGGCAAGGGCGTTGATGATGTCCGGTCGGTCATCGCCCACAATGGTCGTAATGAAAACACTCTTCATATCAGGGTTCCTTTCGCAGAAAATGAGCTCCCCTTTAAATAGCGTTTTGCTACCTGTGTCAAGTATTCATCCCGCTCGGACAAATGTCAATTTTACCAGGTATCGAGTGCTGCCCGCCGCCTTTTCCATTGCCTGCGCAACGCAACGCAGCCGGCGCATTCATGGTGCATCCCATGGCGTTTGTGAAAAAGATTGCTGAATAATTGAGAATTTTTTTGCCACATGATCTGCTCCAGGGGCTGGCCGCCCCGTATATCATACTGAAATAGTATGAAATAAAAATTGTATAAAATTGTGAGTATTTGCATAAATATTGCAATGTCCCATGGCATCGTCTTTACAGCGATACCCACTGTTTGATTTCCGGATAGGGTTTGGCACCGGAAAGATATCGCTGAAACCAACGTTTTACATACGTCGAATTGTTTTGATCTTTCGCATTTCATCTTCGGGCGACCGAAGCCATAGTGCTGTTGCCCGCTTAGGCCAAGGCTTGAAAATACGACCGGACAAGAGAGATCGCCTTGTGATTCGAAAAAGGAGGATACCATGAACAGATCACGCTATGATAAATTGACCTTATTCACGATATTCATTCTAATCCTGCTGGGTGCAACCATTACGACGGTCCCGGTGACAAGCGCGGCAAAAAGCAAGCACTCAACTATTCGGGAGTACTGGATAGCCGCCGATGAAGTCGAATGGGACTATGCGCCGTCATTTCCCATCAACCTGATGACGGATGAAGAATTTACTTCCGATCAACGCGTCTTCGTGGAAGAAGGCATCGGGCGTACCTATTTAAAATCGATCTACCGGGAATACACACCCGATTTCGCCGCGCTGAAACCCTCTGCGGACGAGCATCTCGGCACCCTGGGGCCGGTGATCCATGGCGTTGTCGGTGATACGATCGTGGTGCATTTCAGAAACAACACCCAGCATCCGGCCACCGTGCATCCCCATGGCGTTTTTTACACCAAGGATTCGGAAGGCGCTCCCTATGCGGATGGAACCGATGGTTCGGACAAAGCCGATGATATGGTGCCGCCCGGTGGAGAGCACATCTATGTATGGGAAGTGCCGCGTCGGGCCGGCCCCGGGCCCAACGATCCGAGTTCCATCGTCTGGGTTTATCACTCCCACGCCGACGAGCCTGCGGATACCAATGCCGGATTGATCGGCCCCATCATCATCACGCGACGGGGCGCCGCCAGGCATGACGGAAGTCCGCGCAACGTCGATCGTGAGTTTATCTCGTTGTTCACGGTTTTTGATGAAAACGCCAGCGTTCATCTTCCGGAGAATCTTCTGAACTGCTCCTCCGGAAGTTGCGATCCTGAAGACGATGGGTTTATTGAGAGTAATCTGATGCACGGTATCAACGGCTTCTTATGGGGGAACAACGCGGGGTATACCATGAGAGTTGGAGAGCGTGTGCGGTGGTATATTATCGGCATGGGGACGGAAGTGGACATCCACACCCCCCATTGGCACGGGGTGACCCTGCTGCACAACGGCAACCGGCTGGATGTTGCCGAAGTGCTGCCGGCCGCCACCAAAACCTTTGATCTGAGGGCGGACAATGCCGGCACCTGGATGTTTCACTGCCATGTGAATGACCACCTGGAGGCCGGAATGATGACCACGTTTACGATTGAGCCGTAAGAAAAGGCCCGCGATCGCCCCAGGTGTCGGGGAGTCAAACGCAATACCGGCGGCCGGGATGGCCCCAGCGCGTCATCCCGGCGTTTGCCGGAATGTGTTCAGGTGGAGGGTTTTAATCGGGGATATAAGTGGCCGCTGCGTTGTCCGATTCCCAGGTCGTGACCCGGCTGACGCGTACGCCGGAGCCTTCCATGCGTTTTTGCAGATTTTCCGCGATGTGAACCGCTATATTCTCCGAAGAAGGCTGGCAGGTGAGGATCTCCAGTTCATTGAGGAATTTGTGGTCCAGTTGGTTGATGATCTCTTTCACGTGGGCTTTCAGCTCTCCGAAATCGATGAGCACACCGGCTTCATTGAGCTTCTCACCAGCGACCATTACTTCGACCTTCCAGTTGTGGCCGTGCAGGTTTTCGCATTTCTTGGCCACCATCGTCAATTGATGGGCGGCAGCAAAATGGGTGGTCACTTTCAGTTCAAACATGGTGCGTGGGCTCCTTGGTTCATTTCAATGCAAAAGTCCGCTTGCCTGGTCGACTCAATTGGCCGCTTTGGCGCTGCCTTTTAGAATGTTTTTTAGTTTGTTGCGGAACTTGTCTTTTTCCAGGTTGGCAAATTCCTTCAGCAAGGCTTCCTGTTTCTTGGAGATATTGGTGGGGGTTTTGATGGTCACCTGGATGATCTGGTCACCGGGCTGTCCGCTGCGCAGGGAAGGAATTCCTTCGCCGCGAAAACGGAACAGTTCTCCGTGCTGGGTCCCCTTGGGGATGGTCAGCTCCTTTTCGTTGGTGAGCGTCGGGACCTTTACCTTGTCTCCCAGGGTGGCCTGGATAAAGGAGATGGGCAATAGACAGATGACGTCGGTGCCTTCCCGGTGGAAGAAATCGTGGGGTTTGACATTGATGAAAACATAGAGGTCGCCCGCCGGACCGCCGTTCGGTCCGGCTTCACCTTCACCGGAAAGCCTGAGGCGTGAACCGGAATCCACACCGGCCGGTATCTTTACGGAAACGGTCTTGCTGACCACGATGCGGCCTTGACCGTGGCAATGCCCGCAAGGGTCGGTAATCACCTGACCGGCGCCCCGGCACTGGGGGCATGTGGTGCGGATGGTGAAAAAGCCCTGGCTGCGGCCCACCTGACCGGCGCCTCCGCATTGGGGACAGGTCTGGGGCTGGGTGCCCTGCTCGGCGCCGCTGCCTTGGCATTCCGTGCAGGTTTCCGCCTTTTCCAGGTCGATGGTGGTTTCGACACCGAAAGCGGCATCCATAAACTCCAGGGTCATATCATAGCGCAGATCGGCGCCGCGCTGGACCCGGCTGCGGGAGCGTCCCCGCCCCCTGGACCCGAAACCGAAAAAATCCTCGAAAATGTCACCGAAACTGGAAAATATGTCTTCGAAACCGCCAAAGCCGCTGAATCCCTGGCCCTCCAATCCCTGGTGACCGTATTGGTCGTAAATCTGGCGTTTTTGGGGGTCGCGGAGCACCTCGTAGGCTTCGGCCGCTTCTTTGAATTTCTCTTCAGCTGCTTTATCGTCTGGATTTCGATCCGGATGGTACTTGAGGGCCAGCTTGCGGTAAGCGGCCTTCAACTCGCTTTCGGCAGCGCCCTTGTCGACGCCGAGAACCTCGTAGTAGTCCCTTTTGCCTGTCATTTGGCTTTTCGATTGCCCCTTGTTGTTGGTTTCGTTTCTGTGTTAGGTGTCATAGCCAATTCGCCCCGCGCAACGGTGCCGGAGTGGACGTGCCGCCGGCGGCGATTGTATTGCGAAGTCCCTTGTATTCGATGCAAAATACTAATGCAAGAGCCAGGGTTGTCAATGAAGCGGAATGAACTTGATTTTGTGCGCGAAATGTTCGATCGCATCGCGCCCCACTACGATTTCCTGAACCGGTTGCTCAGCATGCGCCAGGATGTGTACTGGCGCAGAACGCTGGTGGGCGGGCTGGGTCTGACCCCCGGACAGCGGGTTCTGGACGCGGCCTGTGGCACCTCGGATGTGGGGATTGAGATACGACGCCAGCACGGCGATGCGGTCGATGTGGTGGGGATAGACTTCGCGCCTGAGATGTTGAGGCTGGCCAAGCCCAAAGTCAAGGCCTTATCTTCAGACACGCCGATTCATCTGGCAGCGGCCGACGCTTTTGACCTGCCGTTCAAGACCGGCCAATTCGATGCCGTCACCATGGCTTTCGGTATCCGCAATATCCAGGACAAGGCTACCGTGCTGGAATGCTTCCGGGAGCAGCTGCGCCCCGGCGGCCGCCTGGCCATCCTGGAGTTGGGGACCCCCACCCGCGGATGGCCGCGCAGTGCTTATCTGCTTTATTTCAATCGTCTGCTGCCGTCGGTGGGGAGATTGTTTTCCCGGCACAACTTTGCCTATTCCTACCTGCCCGAATCGGTCGCCCGTTTTCCGGCACCCGCCGACTTTGCGGCCATGATGCGCTGCGCCGGGTTCCGAAAGGTTCGCTATCTGCCCATGACCCTGGGCATTACCGTGTTGTTTGTCGGGGAGAAAGCATAGCGGTTCTGCTTCACTGATCGGATGTTGGCCGGGTCACCTTCTCAATGGCCTGATGGAGCTCATCGATCACAAACGGCTTCTTCACAAAGCCCTCGGCGCCGTGTTCCAGCAATCGGCGCGCTTCGGCATCCAGCAGGTATCCGCTGGCCATGAGAATCTTGGCCTCGGGAAAATCGGATTTGATCCGCTCGAAGGTTTCGACACCACTCATTTCCGGCATGACCATGTCCAGGACCACCACATCGATCCGATCATGGGCCTTGCGGTGTTGGGCCACGGCTTCCATGCCGTCATTGGCTTCGATCACCCGGTAGCCCAGGTGCTCCAGGATCTGGGTGCCGATCTCCAGACTCGCTTTTTCATCATCTACCAGAAGTACGGTTTTGGACGATGCAGCGGTTTGCCCGGCGGTTTTGAACGCCTGCCGGGATACCCCGACAGAGGGCAGGTAGACGATGAACGCGCTGCCGCGGTCGGGCTCGGAGACCACTTCGATGAAGCCTTCGTGCGCTTTAATGATGCCGTAGGTGGCCGCCATGCCCAATCCAGCCCCTTTGCCCACGATCATGGGTTTTGTGGTGTAAAAGGGATCGAATATGTGGTCTTTGATTTCGGCGGACATGCCGACGCCCGTATCTTCGACGCGCATTTCGATGTAGCGGTTTCTATCCAGCACATAGGGTTTGTTCCTCAAATCATGCCGTTTAACGTTTCGCGTGCTGATGGACAGGTCACCGCCTTCCGGCATGGCATCTGCCGCGTTGCTCAACAGATTGTACAACACATGCTCGATCTGCCGTTGATCCGCTTCGATGAGTTCAAGATCAGCGGCCAGATCAAGGTGAATGCGGATCGATGCATTGCTTTTTGAAAATTCACCGATTTTGGCCCTGATGAGCGCATTGAGCTTCAGGGAGACATCGTCGTAGCGCCCTTTTTGCGCATATCCAAGAAGCTGGTCGGTCAAGGTTGCCGCCATCCGGATGCTCTCTTCGATCTTGTTAAGGTGTCTGGTGGCCGAGTGGTTCGGATCAATTTTGAAATTGATCAGGGAGAGGTGGCCCAGCATGGACATCAGCAGGTTGTTGTATTCATGGGCCAGACCGCCGGCCAGAATTCCCAGCGCCTCCAATCGTTGGGTTTGCTGCAGGTGCGCTTCCTGCAGGCGTTCCTGTTCCAACTGTTTCAAGCGGGTGATGTCGGTTGATATCTGCAGGCGAACCCATCGTCCGTCAATCCATTTGATCGCCCTGGCCTGATGAATATACCATCTGCGGGTTATCGGACTGCGATCTTCCCAGACCAGCGGGCTGGTAGGGCGGCCTTCCGGGTCAAGCAGGGCGTCATTGTCGCAGTTGGCGCACGGGCGGGGCTCTCCACGCACGACCTCATAACACGGCCGGCCTTCCCGCTGCGCATCTATCAGAATTTCGGACTGTCGGTTGATGAAAATCAGCTCATGGGTTTTCAGGTCGGCCACGAAGACCATCACATCGATGCTGTTGAGAATGGTCAAAAGCCGCTCATGGGATTCTGCCAGTGCAGCTTCGGCTTCTTTGCGGGTTTTATTTTCCTTTTCCAAGTCCACAGCCAGTTGTCCCATCGCATTCTGACGATGGCAGGAATGGCATGCAATGGCCAGTTTCTTGTTGAGCCGCGACAACGATTTAAGCAGGTATTCATCCAGAGGGGCTTTGGATTTGAGCAACACCAAGAACCCGAAACCGGGCAACGCCATGATGTGGTAGTGCATGTCATTACAGACGCCTGAGATCGGCAGCCGCCGGATGAATTCCCTCTGTTTTTTCACAGGTAGATCCGCCGGTATGGCCGACAACGCAGCCTGATAGGCCTCGTTGGAGTGGATCGCTCGCGGGATGCTGAAGACCGGTTCCGACCGGATCAGATCACCGCTGCGACGGTTTTCCAGTACGGCGCCTGCGGCGAGATTGAACTTGCGCAAATAGACGGTCAAGCTCTCCTGGAGCATTTGTTTCAGGTCCAGGCTGTTGCCGATGGCCATGGCCGTCTCATACATCACCTGCAATTGGATGAGGCGATCCGTCATGCCGCCCCCAATAAACCCACCACAGCGGTCTTGTTGTAGAATTCAAGGTATTCGCTTCCGGTGTTGGCGATCTCGCCAATGGTGCAGGCACCCAGCATCGGCTGTCCGCTCGTATGGGCGGCCTCTATTTCCCGGGAAAAGTCATGGCCCAGATATAGAACCCTGGATATGCAGTCGATTAATAGTCCTACTGGATGGTTCGGAGCAGATCTGAAGTTTTGCAGGCACCGGTGGCGCGCCTTTCCGGCAGCCGCAACCAGGGCGTCGGGCTCACCATGAAGAATGTCCACGAAACTGCCTTCCGGCAGCTCGCCGATACAGACCAGATGCCCTTCCTGCGTCACCCGGACAGGGTCTCGTACAACCCGTTCGGCAGACAGTTTGGCAATGCCGAAAGGATAGTCCTTGGCGACGGAAAAAAAGTTGTCCCGGGTGAGTTCAACCTTCGAGTGCTGATGCAGGACATCCCGATAAAGATCAAAAGCGGGCTGCCAATCGATGCTCTGAATGGCGTTTCCACGCGATTCGGTGACCCGGAAAGGACCGGCGATGGATTCCCAGCCATGTCCAACGCCGACACTGCTCGGCGTATCCACCAATGCCAGAATGGCGGCATCCATTTTTAAACCCTGGTTGGTGATGACGCACGGTTTGGCCTGCATGGACAAAGAGCCCGCGCCGCCGCCGATGTAGTTGGGCTCCAATCCGAACACCGTAAACAGGCTGTTGATAAAGGCGCTGATGCGGCTGGCAAAACCATCTACGAAGATCAACATGGTAAGCGGCGCCTTGATATCTTTGGCCTGTCGATCGATCTTGCGGACAAAATCGACGGAATCGTCGCTGATGTCCGTGAGTTGAATACATCGGACGGGGGCTTCGAGGGGCAAAATGATGGTGCCGCGTTCCATTTTGGTCTTTTCGTGGATGATGGCGGGGAAGATCCCGCCGAATACCGGTACGGCTGCATTGGCGAGAATCGGATCGATGCGTTCCGGTTCAAAGCCGTTGGCGTCACAGGCCAATACCATTAAACCGGTGGTTTTTTCTACATTCAGCGCCTGTTGGAACAGGTGCTCAAATTGCTGAATCGTCCCTACGATATCGACCAGTATATTCATGCTTCGTGCATACTGCCATGCTCCCGTTGACATGCGCGATCAGCGGGGGGGTGCTCCAAATGGCTGTTTGACTTGAACCGTTCGCTTAGAACTCAATCCGAAGGTGAGAGAACCGTTTGAGATGGGTGTTGCGGTCCAATGCATCGTTGTGCTTGTCGGGAGCCGGTAGCGCCTTTGGTAAAGTCGCGTTTACGAATTATGGCTCCCGATGATATCCCTCAATCAATAGTATCGGCTGTCGGCCGTGCGGCATTAGACGATTTCCAATGCGCATGCCATGGAGACGCCCCCTCCGCCGCACAGTGTGGCCAGCCCCAAAGACTTTCCGCGCTTTCGCAAGGCGTGGATCAGGGTCACCATGATGCGGGCGCCTGTTGCACCGACCGGATGACCCAGACCGATGCCTGAACCGTTGACATTGGTTATATCGCGATTGATTCCCAACTCGCGTTCGCATCCAATGTACTGCGCGGCAAACGCTTCATTGATTTCGATCAGTTCGAAGTCTTCGAGTCGCAGTCCGCTGTTGTCCATCAGATGCTTCACAGCTGGAACCGGAGAGAGCCCCATGATCGCAGGATGGCAGGCACCGCGGCCCACCGCTTTGATCCGGGCCAGGGGTTGCAAGCCCATCTCCTCGGCTTTTTCGGCCGACATGATCACCATGGCGGCTGCGCCGTCGTTGATGCCGCTGCTGTTTCCGGCGGTGACCTTGCCTGTGCCTGGAACGAAAGCCGGCGGCAGCTTGGCAAGATCTTCCATGGTCAGACCCGGCCTGAAATGCTCATCCTGGTAGAATGTGGTGGCCGCCTTCTTCTTATGGGCAATCTGCAGGGGGACGATCTCCGTTTCGAAATCACCATCGGCCGTGGCCCGTTCCACATTGTGGTTGCTCCGCAGGGCCACCTCATCCATCTCTTCTCTGCTGATACCAAAGTGTTGGGCTACAAATTCGGCGGTATGGCCCATGATATACGGCTTGCCCGTAAAATCCCGTATGGGGGCCTTGGAGGTATCGATGGGAGCCGTTTCGGGGTGGGGGATGATATGGGATCCGCAATGCAGCGCCCTGACCAGAGCATCCACAAACTCCTGATCCTGGAATCGGCATCCCCACCGTGCCTTGGGAACCTCATACGGAACACCGGACATGTGCTCCACGCCACCCGCCAATACGATGTCGGCCATGCCTGCAAGGATCATGGCCATGCCGGAGACCGCGGCTTCCATGCCGGAAATACAGACCCGGTTGATGGTCGCCGCTGTAACGGTATCGGGGATGCCGGCGAGCAGGCCGGCCACGCGGCTGACATTAAGGGTGTCGGCCGGCTCCATGCAACAACCGAAGCGAATATCATCGATCATGGCCGGCTCGATGCCGGCCCTCTCAACAGCGGTCTTCATCACCGCACCGGCGATATGCGCCGCATGGGTGTCCCGCAAGCTGCCGCCGAATGCACCAATGGCGCTGCGGCAGGCGGAAACGATGACAACATCTTGCATACGAACTCCCTTCATTTGGATTTCGGAAGCAGGGGGGATGTATCCATAATATCAACGTGACTGGCCGGGTTGTCAATCAATCGCTGAACTTTGAACTCTATATTAAGATCCGCTTGTTATCTCAGATTCGAAATCTTGATCCGATAGCGGTTGCTCTCGGGGTCTTCCTTGGATTCCGCAATGCGTACACGGGTCATATCTTTCGGCAGGGTCATCTCTTTGTGGGGGGCGACGATCTCGGTTTTGCTGGCAATTGTGCCGTGGACTTTCAACTCCGGGATGCCCGGGTCCACCTTGTTGGCCTCTGTTAACAGCTCCATTTTCTCCTTTAATTTTTCAATGTGCTCGGCCAGAATCTCTATCCGCTTGTCCAGCGCCTCCAACTGCATTCTGGTTTTTTCTTCTTCTGCCATCAGGGCCCTGGCTTTGGTGTCGAATTCTTCATTCTTCTCCACCAGTTCTGAGATCATCTCTTCAAGCATGGCGCGTTCTTCGTCATCATCCTGATCGACGGGGTTGGGGCCTTCCCCCCGGAGCTGTTCTTCGAATTGGCGTTTTTGCAGGGCAAAATTATCCTGTTCCTTGGTCAGGGCGCCGATCTTTTCGGTCAGGGCATTCAATTCCGCCTCGAGCTCGGGACGGGTGGCATGGGCGGCTTTGATCTGACGTTTCATGTTGTCGATCTCCACCTTGAGCCCGGCCATGTCCCGCTCGTACTTCCGGTCGAACCCCACGGTCAGTTTGCACGGGTTGGATCCCTCCGAGCCGATATTCTTGGCGTAGATTCCTTTCTTTGCGTCGATCCTGCAGTCCATGAGTTTACCGTCAACGATCAGGCAGCGGCCGTTGGTCTCGATGGTACTTTCGTAAATCTCTTTTTCAACCACCAGTTCGCCGAGCACTTCGATGGTGCAATTGTGTATGTGGCTGGCTTTCAAACTGCCGCCCACTTTGATGGTGGAGCCGTACATGCCCGCATGGCAGACCAGGTCCTCTTCCACCTCTATGACGGCATCCTGGATTTCGGCGGTACGCAGCCCTTTTGCCTTGATCTTGTAACCCGATTGAACACCGCCGGTGCTCTCGATCTGGCCCTCGTATTCGATGTGGCCGGTCTCCACGCCGATGTCGCCATCGATGTTGAGCATGTTGAACACGAACACCTTGCCGTCGGCACACAATTTAGGCATGCCGTCGATTTTCGCCACGATGTGATGGCCGTCTTCGGCCCGCTGGGCTCCCTTGCCGCATTTGAGTTTGGGGTTTCTGAGACGAGGCGGGGGTATCTCCTTGCCACACACCGATGTGCCGGGTTTGCCGGGGTCCCCTTTGGTTTTTTCGACCAGAACATCGCCTGCTTTGACCTGCGGAATGTCGCCACGGTTTTTCCAGTCCATTGTGCCATCGTCTTTCAGGGTGCCGATGCGCAAAGGGTCGGTTTCGAAATGGTAGATGATCTCCGGCGGTTTCCCCGGTATGGCGGCTACGCCGCTGGCAACCTTAAACGGCTCCATGGGCAGATTTTCCTGGGCCACATAGCGTTCCAGCACCTTGTCGTCCACCAGTCCGAAAACGACGCTTCGCGCGCTGAGGTGCTCTTTCAGCGCTGAGACGGTCAAATTTTCGGGCTTTTGCCCGTTGGGGGATATGAAAGCGCTCAATTTGTCCTTGGTGATGGTGACCAGCATGCGTTTGATCTGGTTGTCGGCGGCCTCCTCATCCGGCAATTCACACCCGCATTCCGGGGCGTTTGCCTCTTCTTTGACGCCGAGGTATGTCTGGGCGGCGAGCACCGCCTCGATCTGTTTCTGGTCGAGCGCCCCCATCTCTTTGAGGACTTTACCGATGGTCATGTGGACCTTGGTGCGGGAAAAAATAAGTTCCTGGACCACAAGGGCGCGGTCGAGTTTTTCCTTGGACAGCAACTGCATGTCCAGAGCGATGTCTCCGAATCGCTTGTCTTTTAATGACAAATCGGCCATGGGCCTCTCCAAACATAAATAACGCTAAGCATAGTATCGATCACAATGGCGGAAACTTTAGACCTTACGGCCCAAATCCCTTTATAAATGAGGCGTTTTGGGGAAAGGGGGCGTTGACCGGCTCAAGGCCGGCCGGAAGGGGCGGCCCCTCCGGCCTCGAGCGGACCACTCGAGGCTGAAGGCGGCGCTGAGCAACAGAAACAGCAGGGTGTTATTCCGCTTGTCCGTAGGCGGCCTGGTCCAGGGGTGAGCCCGCCGGAAAAGGCCTGGCGCCCAACTCCCGGTCCAGCAGAATCAGTCCTGCCTTGGCATCGCCCACCATGGCCACTTCATCGGCAATCTTTCCACTGGTGGCCTCCTCTTCGATCTGTTCGGCGGCAAACCATGCCAGCATCGGCTCTGACGGATAATCTTTCTCCTCCCTGGATATGGTGGTCAGATCGTTGATTTTGGTGCTGATGAACTGTTCATGCTTATAGGCATCTTGCCACGCCTCTTGGGGGGAGGACCATTCGGTTTTCAGCTGTTTGAGGTCCAGCAATTTAACCTGACCGCCCCGGTCGATGATGTGATCCATGAACTTCATGGCATGGATCATCTCTTCGTGGGCCTGCGCTCTCATCCAGTGCGCCATCCCATCCAGGCTGATGGAATGAAAATAAGCCGCCATGGATAGATAGATGTAGTAGGATTCCAGTTCATTCTTGATTTGCTCATTGATTGCCGCGTTAACGCGTTCCGGGATCATCACAACCTCCTTGTTCTGAAAGATACCATTCGTTATCGATTTTTTTGCGCTCAGTCAGGCTGGGAACAACTTAATGATGATATGGCGCGGCGTCAACGCTCATTCCCGTCCGGCTATTCAGGTGTTTCGACCACCCGAAGGTGAAACATCTTTCGGGACGGCGGTGATGGTCGTCACGAAGTCATACAGGTGTGCAATATTTGTAACTCTTGATGTGCAGAAATGTTTAATTCAAGTGTCGTTCGTAGGTGCTGTATTAGATTAACGCAATAAATACAGGCATGTATATGGTGGCACGTTGATTGCTTTATAAATCTCATTTCACATGACACCCCAGTTTTGGGTTTTGGCGTCTATCATATTTACAACAAGAGGAGAAGAAAATGAACACCATTAAGTGGGCTCTTTTGCTATTCACCGCCGTGATCCTTTCGACCGGTTGCAGCAAAACCGTCATGAAAGATCAGTCGGCAACAGATGAAAAACCCGCAGTCACTGCCGAGGCTAAACCCGCTCCGGCCCCCCCGGTCCAGGACACCAAGGATGACGGCCGCGTGCAATTTCTCGATCAAGTGGTGCTTTTTGATTTCGACAGCGCCGTGCTGAAACCGGAGGCGCAGGCGATGCTGCAGTCCAAAGCCCAGTGGTTGAAAGACAACCCGGAAGTTCCCCTGGTGATGATCGAAGGCCACTGCGATGAGAGAGGCACCGAAGCCTACAACATGGCCCTGGGGGCCAAACGCGCCGAATCCGTGAAAAGCTTTCTGCTTGATCTCGGCATCGACAACAAGATCCTCGATACCCAGAGCTACGGTGAGGAAAAACCGGCAGCCGTCGGCCACAATGAAGAAGCGTGGTCTCAGAATCGCCGGGCCAGCTTTGTGATCAACTAACACCCCATCGCGACCAAACGTCTGTTTTAACGTCGCTTTAGCATGTGATCCGTGCAAAACTTTTGGATCAGTGGGAAGGAGGCGGACCGGATCTGCGGACCCGGACCGCCTTTCATCTTTTCCACAGCGCCGAAGGCGGTTTACCAGCCCATCCGCCGGTGATCAGCCTTTTTGCGTCGCATGGTCATGGCGCTTGTTTTGTAACCGTTCAGGTTCCCCACAAACTCCCTTTCGACATCGAATCCGTACCGTTCATAAAGGGTGCGTGCTGCAAGGTTGTTTGCAAACACATTCAGCTTGACGGTGCCTTTCAATGACGCCAGGATGTGTTCAAGGATGAGCCGGGCTGCGCCTTTGCGACGATGGTGCGGATGTACAAACATCCATGATATGTAGTTGCCCCTGTGGCCGCCGAATCCCAGCAGGATGCCATCCTCCTCAGCCACGACGATCCGGGATCGGCGAAACAGGTGCAGGCTCTGGGTGTCCCGCTCCAAGGGCAGAAATGCGCGCGGGTCCACGGAACCGTGTAATTCGTCCGGTTTGGAGAGATTGTAGATCTCAACCACGCGCTCCCAGTCTTGGTCGGTGTATGGGCGAACTCTCATACGCATGGGCACCCGTTGCTGAAAAGATGCCGCCGCTTCCGATGTGCTGCTCCTGGATGCGGCCGGTCGGGCCAGCGTGTTCCATGAATTTCAGAAATTGCCACTTACGCAGCTTTCGAGCATTTCAAACAGGCGTGTGAAAAATGCGTTGCGTGTCTTTTCAATCATCAATGCGTCCTTGAAATCAATGATCGCCGTATCCGATTGCTTGGACCGGGTCGGTGCGACCTGCAGCGCATAGGAATTCACCTGCCTGTCCCAAAACCATTCCACGCAACCAAATTGAATATGGTTGGGGGCGATGGCCGCTATGCTGGCCAAGGCTTCGAGCATCTTATTGCCCAAATCGCTGTTGTCGATGCAAAAGGCCATATAGGCGATACGGTATTCCACCCTGCAGGGTTTGCCCGGGCTTTCCGGCAGCGGTTCAATGTTGTAGGGATCCGCATTGTCGTCGTACACAAAGTGGCCATAACAGCTTTGCAGTGTAAAGCAGTACGGCAGCCTGTTAAACCCATTGACCAGGTCGACGATGGGTTTGTCGATCATGTCATCCATCAGCATGCCCACAATTTTCTCTTTTTGCGATGAGAAGCGGGGGTTGGCCGTTAGGGCTTTTGGTTCGGTAAAGGTATCCAATGGTGTTGCCTTCCCGGTTGTGGTGTCGTCATCCGGCCTCTGTCATTTACGGTTTTCGGTGGGATCCGTCTATGTGAACCTGTCGTCCGATTTTCTCTCCCCTACCGTTTTTCGGGCCTCCTCGAGCCAACCGGTTCGGATGTCTGCGTGGCGATCGAAATCAGGGACATAGGGTTTGATGTCGAGCAGCGGGGTGCCGTCCAGCATGTCCACGTTCTCAATGTGCAGAATGCCGTTTTCAATCCGGTCCAGCTGAACCACCGACAAACCGATGGGGTTGGGCCTTCTGGGAGCGCGCGTGGCGAAAAGGCCCCGCGGACGGGTATCCATGAACGGGACGACTTCGAGCCGAAAACCATCGCTGCGGTGGAAAACGTAAAGCAGCACAATGTGGGAGAATCCATCCAGATCCTTCAGCCCGGCACGATATTTCTCAAGCAGATGCACGGTGCCCCGAATGCCGGCCGCGCCTGCCGGCTGAATGGGCATACCGGCTTTTTCAGTAAAAGGTGTGTGGATGGTTCCAATAGGACTGAAGTCTATCATGTTGCCACCTTCCGGCCTGGCGTCTGAACCTCAGCTTAATCTTGAATCATATTGGCCTTTTGCGGACCTTTGAAAGGTGATCAAGATCGGTTCACGCAACAACAGGTGAAAAAATTTTGGGGTGTGAGTCAAAAACTACCGCATATTCTCCGCCGCATCAATCCCAAAAACAGCCGCTTATTCTCGAAGTTGCTCATCGCTGCGCAACTGCCCGCAGGCGGCCATGATGTCCAGACCTTTGCTGTAGCGGATGATGGCGGTGTAGTGTTTGTCGGTGAGGACGGTCTGAAAGGCCTCGATGCGCTTCTGGTCCGGGCGTTCAAAGCGGCTGCCGGGGTAGGGGTTGAAGGGGATCAGGTTGATTTTGGCCTTGAGGCCGGCCAGGGTTTTGGTGAGCCGCCGGGCGTGGTCGGGGGTGTCGTTGACGCCTTTGAAGAGGATGTACTCGATGGTGATTTTTCGTCCCCGGGGCAGCGGATGGCTGCGGCAGGCGGCCAGCAGGTCTGCGATGGGGTATTTGCGGTTGATGGGCATCAGTTCGGTGCGCTCGGCATCGGTGGCGGCGTTGAAGGAGATGGCCAGATTGACCTTGGTGTCGCGGCCGAGGTCGGCAATGCGCGGCACGATGCCGGCGGTGGAGACGGTGATGCGGCGGTGGGCGATCTTCATTCCCCATTGGCTGTCGGTCAGGATCGCGAGGGCGTCGATGAGCCGGCGGTAATTGGCCAGGGGTTCGCCCATGCCCATGAAGACCAGGTTGGTCAGCTTGTCCGGATCGGAGATGGCCTTGCGGATCTCCCAGATCTGCCCGGTGATTTCGGCCATGGTCAGGTTGCGGACCAGGCCGCTTTGCCCGGTGAGGCAGAACCGGCAGCCCTGGGCGCAGCCCACCTGGCTGGAGACGCACAGGGTGTAGTGGTCTTTTTCGGGAATCAGCACGCTTTCCACGGTGTTGCCGTCATCCAGGCGGAAAAGGTATTTACGGGTGCCGTCCTTGGAGCTGAGGATGCGGTCCACCGGCATGCGGGAGATGTAAAAGTGCTTGGTCAGCATCGCGCGCAGGTCTTTGCTCAGGTCGGTCATCCGGTCGAAGTCGTCGGTCAGGCGCAGGTAGAGCCATTTGAGGATCTGGTCTGCGCGGAAGCCGCGCTCATTGTGTTCGGCAAGCCAGTCGAGAAGCTGCCGGCGGGTGAGTTGTTTGATGTCGATCATGTGTTTTGCCTGTCTGGCCATCCCCTCTCCATCGCCTTGCCGTGAGACAGGTCAATGACTGACAATTCATTATTGGACAGAAAGCTTGCGACGCTACCGGATAGGTGTTATAGCACCTCGGTCGGCCGTTCGGCGATCATTTCGGTTGCCGTTTTGTTTTACTTGACTTATCATTTATATCAGTTTATTTTCAAGGTTTTATTGCGGCAGGCGCAGGCGGGTATGTTTGACAACTTAAGCGACAAGCTGGACGGTGTTTTCAAACGCCTCAAAGGGCACGGCACGCTGACGGAAAAGAATATTTCCGACGGGTTGCGTGAAGTGCGCATGGCGCTGCTGGAAGCCGATGTCCACTTCAAGGTCGTTAAGAAGTTTATCGCCGATATCAAGGAGCGCGCCCTGGGCCAGGAGGTGATGAAAAGCCTCACCCCGGGTCAGCAGGTGGTCAAGATCGTCAACGAAGAGCTGACCAACCTGATGGGCGGCAGCTCCGAGGAGATCAGTCTCAAGGGCACGCATCCGGTGGCCATCATGATGGTGGGCCTGCAGGGCTCCGGTAAGACCACCTCCAGCGGCAAACTGGCGATTCATCTGCGAAAAACGGGGCGCAAGCCCTATCTGGTCCCGGCGGACGTCTATCGCCCGGCGGCCATCGATCAACTGCAGAAGCTGGGCGAGCAGATCGACGTGCCGGTGTTTGCGTCAAGCACCGATATGGATCCGGTGGATATCTGCCAGCAGGCCCGGGTGGCGGCACAGAAAGAGGGCTGTGACGTGGTGCTGCTCGATACGGCCGGCCGCCTGCACATCGACGAGGAGTTGATGGGCGAGCTGCAGCGTATCAAGGCAGCGGTGCAGCCGTCGGATATTTTGCTGGTGGCCGATGCCATGACCGGCCAGGATGCCGTGAACATGGCCAAATCCTTTGACGATGCCCTGGGCATCGGCGGGGTGGTCCTCACCAAGATGGACGGCGACGCCCGCGGCGGCGCGGCGCTTTCCATCAAATCGGTGACCCGGAAGCCGATCAAGTTCATCGGCGTTGGGGAAAAACTCAACGATCTCGAGGTGTTTCACCCGGATCGCATGGCGTCGCGTATTCTCGGCATGGGCGATATGCTGACCATGATCGAGAAAGCCCAGGAGGCGGTGGACGCCAAACAGGCGGCCGCCCTTGAAAAAAAGCTCCGCAAGAACCAATTTACGTTGGAGGACTTTCGAGATCAGATGACCCAGGTCCGCAAGATGGGATCGCTTTCCGATATCATCGGCATGATCCCGGGCATGGGCAAGCTGAAGCAGATGAAAAATCTGGAGGTGGACGACAGCCAGCTGGTGCGTATCGAGGCGATCATCAACTCGATGACACCCCAGGAGCGTCGACATCACAGCATCATCAACGGCAGCCGGCGCAAACGAATCGCCAAAGGCAGTGGCACCAAAGTGCAGGATGTGAACCAGTTGCTGAAAAACTATACCCAGGTTATGAAAATGATGAAGAAATTGAACAAAGGTGGCATGCGCGGACTGGGCCGCGGAATGATGCCCTTCTAAAGGAGATTGAGGTAATGGCAGTTAAAATCAGATTGGCCCGTCACGGTGCCAAAAAAAGCCCTTTCTACCGGATTGTGGTGGCGGACAGTGAAAGCCCCCGCGACGGCCGATTCCTTGAAAACGTCGGCACTTACAATCCGTTGAAAGAGCCGGCTGAAGTCACCCTGAAATCAGATCGGATCGAGTACTGGCTGGGCCAGGGCGCTACCCCGAGTGATACGGTGAAAAGTCTATTGAAAAAGGATGCGGCAGCAGCCCAGACCACACCATAGCCAATGGGCAGGTGTTCGAGTGGCGAAGCGATCAAGTAAAGGAGGCGGCCATGAGGGACTTGATCAAGTACATTGCGGAAGCGCTGGTGGATTATCCGGAGCAGGTAGAGGTCACTGAAGTTGTGGGCAACCAGACATCGGTGTTGGAACTCAAGGTGGCCAAAGAGGACCTGGGCAAAATTATCGGCAAGCAGGGGCGGACCGCCCGTGCCATGCGGACCATTTTGAGCGCGGCCTCTGCCAAGGTCAAAAAACGAACGGTTCTTGAAATCCTCGAATAAACGAGACGATCAGATCCAGATCGGTAAGATCGTTGCCGCCCACGGCATTCGTGGGGCGGTGAAGGTTTATTCTTATGCGGATTCGGCGACGTGTTACACGGCACAGGAGACCCTTGTGCTGATCGATCCCAAAGGCGCCGAACACCGCTGCAAGGCCTTGTGGGCCAAGCCCCACAAAAACAGTCTGCGAATGGCATTGGACGGTGTGGAAACGCGCAGCCAAGCCGAAGCACTGGTCGGTTGCACCGTTTGGATCTCAAAATCGAGCCTGCCGGCCCTGGATGAGGATACCTACTACTGGGTCGACCTCATCGGCATGGCGGTGCATGGCCCGGATGAAGAATATCTGGGACGGGTGACGGAAATCATCGCGACCGGGGCCAACGACGTCTATGTGGTCAAGACGCCCAAAGGAAACACGGTGAAAGAGATCCTGGTGCCGGCCATCGCTTCGGTGGTGCTCGAGGTGGACATTCCGGGCAGGCGCATGCGCGTCGTATTACCGGAAGGTTTGGTTTGACCCGAGATGAAATTTGTCGTCCTTACCATTTTTCCCGAGCTGCTGCAGGCGTTCTGGGACAATGGCATCATGCGGCGCGCCAGGGCGGACGGGATCATTTCGCCTGAGGCGATCAACATCCGGGATTTTGCAAAGGGGCGGCACAAGGTAACCGACGACCGTCCATATGGCGGCGGGTGCGGCATGGTAATGAAGCCCGAACCGCTGGCCGCGGCCGTTGCGGCGGCCAAAGAGGCCGCTCCCGAAGCGCCCACGATCCTGCTCTCGCCCCAGGGCGAGCGTTTTGATCAGGCCGCGGCCGCCAGGCTGGCCGGCCATAAGGGATTGATTCTGGTGTGCGGCCGGTACGAGGGGATCGACGAGCGCTTCACCGAGCGATTCGTCGATTTGGAAATTTCGGTGGGCGATTTCGTGCTCACCGGCGGCGAATTGCCGGCCATGGCGGTGATGGACGCAGTGACCCGGCTGCTGCCCGGTGCCCTTGGCAACCAGGATTCGGCCGGGCAGGATTCCTTCGGGAACCAGCGGCTGGATTGCGGCCACTACACGCGGCCGCCGGTGTTTGAGGGTGAAGCGGTGCCGGATGTGCTGCTCACCGGCCACCACGAAGCGATTGCGAGGTGGCGCCGGGCGGATGCGCTGATGCGCACTTTGGTGCGGCGGACCGATCTGTTGCGGCAAAAACCGCTGGACAAAGAGGATACGGCTCTTTTAAAAGAATGGCGGCGAGAAATTGAACGACTCCTGGGCAGCCAACCTGACGGTGGCACTGGTCCATCATCCGGTGGTGGATAAAAACGGCGATACCATCGCCGCTGCCGTCACAGCGCTCGACCTGCACGATATTGCCCGGGCCTCCAAGACTTTCGGCGTGGGCGCCTTCTATGTGGTCACGCCGCTGGAGGATCAGCGGACCCTGGTGCGGCAGATTGTCGACCACTGGGTCACCGGTGTGGGGGCGAAATACAATCCGGATCGGCAGGCCGCCTTGGAGTTGATCCGGCTCGAGTGTTCGCTGAAAGACGCTATGGCGGACATGAAGGCTTCGGTGGGCGAAACACCCCAGGTGGTGGTCACCAGCGCACGGATGGAAAAGAGCGATCTGTCCTATGCGGCACTGGGCCAGATGGTGCGGAACCGGCAACCTGTGCTGCTGGTATTTGGAACGGCCTGGGGGCTGTCTTCGGAGGTGACGGCGGCAGCCGATTACCGGCTGAGCCCCATCAACGGCCGGGGGGATTACAACCACCTGGCGGTCAGATCGGCGGTGTCGATCATCCTCGACCGGGTCTTGGGAGATAGGGATTAACGCCATGACGAGGCTCAAAAATGCCTCGTCGAAAACCCGGTGAAAACCGGGAAGACAGGCGGAATGCAGCTTTGAGCTTAACTAAATCGGTCCGCAGTGAAGAAAAGGACTGGAAAAAACAATTTACGAAAGATAAAAAACATCAACATTAGACGGACGCTTCATTCATTTCAGTGCGGGAATTCGGCCTTTGGTACCAACCCAACACAGAAGCGATCCTGATCAAGGGAGAAACGAAAATGGAAGTCATCAAACAATTGGAACGAGAGCAGATGCGCCTTGACATGCCGGCCTTTTCGCCCGGCGATACCGTTCGTGTGCACGTCAAGATCCGCGAGGGGGACAAAGAGCGTATTCAGGTCTTCCAGGGGGTGGTCATCTCCAAGCGCAAAGGCGGCATGAACGCCACCTTTACCGTCCGGAAGGTTTCTTACGGCGTCGGCGTGGAGAGAGTTTTTCCCACGCATTCGCCCATTATCGATAAAGTGGAAATCGTCACCCGCGGCCGGGTGCGCCGGGCCAAGATCTACTACCTGCGCAAACTGCGCGGTAAAGCCGCCCGTATCCGTGAAAAACGCTTGAACTAGCGGCCCGAGTGCGACTATGGTGGTGCCAAATTTGAGGTATCACCGGGGAAGCACGCACATGAACACGGATCTTTGGGCGTTTGAAAAAGCGTTAACCGCAGAAGGTTTCAACAAGATTGCCGGAATCGACGAGGCCGGCCGGGGTCCCCTGGCCGGCCCGGTTGTATCGGCGGCGGTGATACTTCCCCGTGACTTCCCCGGCGACGGTGTCATCGACTCCAAAAAGTTGACCGTACGCCGGCGGCAGCTGCTTTACAGGCATATCTACGCCAACGCCTCGGCGGTGGGCATTGGTATCGTGGATGCGACAGAGATCGACCGCATCAATATCCTCCAGGCCACCAAGCTCTCCATGGCCATGGCGGTGGCCAATCTCTCGCCCCGGCCCGATTACCTGATCATAGACGGCAATTTCACCATTTCGTCAATTCTGCCCCAGAAAGCGATCGTCAAAGGGGACAGCCGCAGCATTTCCATCGCCGCTGCTTCCATCGTGGCCAAAGAGAGTCGGGACATGCTGATGCACCGCTATCATGAAGACTACCCCCTCTTCGGATTCGACCGCCACAAGGGATACCCCACCAAAGCCCACAAAGCCGCAATTGCCGAGCATGGCCCGTGTCTGATCCACCGCCGCACCTTCAAGGGGGTGAGCGAGCACATCGAAGGCGGTAAAAAAGGTGTCGGAGCCACAGCCCATGGCTGACACCCGGAAGCAATTCGGAAACCGGGGGGAAGAAATTGCCCTGGCGCTTTTGCGCAGGAAAGGCTACAAGGTGGTCGAGCGCAACTTTCGCACCCGTACCGGAGAGATCGATATCATCGCCAGGCACAAAGGCCAAATCGTCTTCGTGGAAGTCAAGACCCGCAGGAGCGGGCGCTACGGAGACCCCAAATATGCCGTCACCCGCCAAAAGCAGCGCAAGATCTCCATGGTGGCCCTGGAATACCTGAAAAAACACCATTCGATCCAAACCCCCGCCCGGTTTGACGTCGTCACGATTCAACCTTCGAAAACTGAAGCGAAAGTCGAAATCATCCCAAACGCTTTCGAGCTGGCCTATGGTTGAGCATGCACCAAAAACAGATGCCGGTACCCTGTACGTGGTGGCAACACCCATCGGGAATCTGGATGATATCACCCTGCGAGCGATCAAAACGCTCCGTCAGGCGGATGTGATTGCAGCGGAAGATACCCGCCACACGCGACGCCTTCTTTCGGCCCACCGGATCAAAGCCCGGTTGATCTCTTTCCATGCGCATAACGAAGCGCGCCGCACCTCTGAATTGATGGACCGATTGCAGAGTGGGGAAACCATCGCGCTGGTCTCGGATGCCGGTACGCCCGGTGTATCCGACCCCGGCTACCGGCTGGTGCAGGCCGCGGTCGCTGCGCAAATCCCGGTGGTGCCCATACCGGGAGCATCGGCTGCCATTGCGGCGCTCTGCGCTTCGGGGTTGCCCACAGACGTATTCACCTTTGTCGGATTTCCGACTCGCAAAAAAAACAAGCGGATGGAGCAGATGGCCGTACTGGCAGACCTGCCGCATACGTTGATATTCTACCAGTCTCCAAGACGGATCGTGTCGTTTCTGGAAGAATTAAAAGAGATTTTCGGAGAGCGCCGGGCGGTGCTGGCCAGGGAGGTAACCAAGCTGCACGAAGAATTTCTCCACGGTCATCTGTCCGGGATCGCGGCCCGGTTGAAACTGCGCGATGAAGTAAAAGGGGAATGCACCTTGCTGGTGGCCGGCGCCGAATCGACACCGCCGTCCGAGGCCGATTTGGATGCGGCCATTGAAGCGGCCGTCAAAGCGCCTGAACGCAGATCGATCAGTGAGATTGCCAAATCCCTGGCCCCTGCATTCAAGGTGCCGCGCAAGATGGTGTATGATAAGGCTTTGAAAATGATGGAAGAATTAGAAAAATGACTTTGTTTGGATTATCATATTGGGCATTGATATGACCCGACTCACCACCATCCACCCGGTCATCAAGGCTGTTCCGGCCGCCGAGCATTCCCTCAAGGGCCGGGAAAAGGTGGCCGTGCTTCGGCGGGTTGCCCGGCAGGCCCTGGACCAATCCGCCCGGCACAGCGGGGTTTCCCTGGGGCCGCTGGAAAAGGCGGACAACGGCGCCCCCTTGCCGTCCAACGGGATCCATTGGTCCCTGACCCACAAAGCACGTTTTACGGCCGCCGTCACCGCTCCGCATCCCATCGGCATCGATATCGAAATGGATCGCCCCGTCTCAGAAGGGCTCTACAAAAGATTGGCCGAACCCGAAGAATGGGCCCTGGCGCCGGAGGTGACCCAAAGCCTGTTTTATCGTTACTGGACCGCCAAGGAGGCGGTGCTCAAAGCCGTGGGCAAGGGACTCACCGGCTTGACACATTGTCGTATCGTCGAAATATTGGATGACGACCGGATGGGGCTGCGTTATGAGAAAACCCTATGGCGCGTCACCCAATTGCGGATTGTTGAACGTCACATTGTCGCGGTCACAACCGGCGACGTTGACATCGAATGGCATATTGAGCACTGATGCGGAAGCTCTCAACAGAAAGGACATCGAATGCACATCACTTTTCACGGCGCGGTAAGAGAAGTCACCGGTTCCATGCACCTCCTGGGGACCGGTGCCGATCACATCCTGCTCGACTGCGGCATGTTTCAGGGCAGGCGCAAAGAGGCGGCTGATAAGAACCGCGTCATGCCGTTTGATCCGGCCATGTTGACCAATATGATCCTCTCCCACGCCCACATCGACCACTCGGGCCGCATTCCGCTGCTCACCCGCAAGGGATTTGCCGGCCGCGTCTTCTGTACCCGTGCCACCGCTGATGCCGGCCGTCACCTCCTGCTCGACTCGGCCCACATTCAAGAACAGGACGCCCAGTACCTGAACTACAAGTCGGTGCGCAAGGCGCTTTCCCAGGGTACCACTATCAACGGCCAGCAGATGGCCCGGCGCGAACACGACAAACTGCGCAAGATGCTCAAAAAAGGAAAAAACCGGATCGACGATGCGGTGGTCGGCGATGTGATGGCCAGGTATCACCTTGAGAGCGTGCAGCCGCTTTATACCACGGCCGACGCCGAGGCGGCCCTTTCCCAGATCGATGGGACACCTTATCGCCACAGCCGGACCGTCGGCAAGGATCTCACGGTGACCTTCTACGAGGCAGGCCATATACTCGGTTCGGCCATTAGCATCGTTAAGCACACCGTCAACGGCCAAACCAAGACGCTCTGCTTTTCCGGTGACATCGGCCGCTTCGGGAAGCCGATTCTGCGTGATCCGGCGCTTAATTTCGAGCCCGAGGACCGCGATGTCGACCTGCTGGTAATGGAGAGTACCTATGGCGATCGCCTGCACGACCCGGTTGTGGACCTGAAGCCGCGTTTGAAAAAAATGCTCAACGAGACTTTTGAACAGGGCGGCAGCGTGCTGATACCCTCGTTTGCCTTTGGCCGGACCCAGGAACTGCTCTATGTAATCCACGAACTTTACGACGAGGCGCAGGTGCCCAAAGTTCCGGTCTGGGTGGACAGCCCGCTGGCCTCAAGCATTACGACGGTTTTCGGTGAACATCCGGAAGTCTACGATCAGGATGCCCACGAAACCTTTCTGAGCAATGGTAAAAACCCGTTCGATTTCAAACAGGTCCACTTCACGGCATCGGTGGAAGACTCCATGAACCTGATGCGCGACACCAGCCCCAAAATCGTTATTTCCGCTTCGGGCATGTGCGAGGCGGGTCGTATTCTTCACCACCTGCGCCACAAGGTGCACAACCCCAACAACACCATCCTCATTGTGGGCTACATGGCCCAGCACACCTTGGGGCGCCGCATCCTGGAGCTGGGCGAGGCGTATGGGGCCGAGGGTCGGCGCGGCGATCCGCCCATTTTGAAAATCCTCAACAAGGAGTATCCGCTCAAAGCCCGCGTGGTCAAAATCGGCGGATTTTCCGCCCACGCCGACAAGCAAGAGATGATCCGCTTTCTAAAGGAATCCAACTTATCGGTGAAGAAGATCGCGCTGGTCCACGGCGAAGAAGAGCAGAGCCTGGCCTTTGCCGATACATTGAACAAGCAGGGCTATGACACCATGGTGCCCAAAGCCGGCCAGACCCTTATGGTTGAATGATGCATTGACCCGAAGGGCCTGAACGGCGGTGGAGGTTTCCGCAATGACAGATGGTTGCCATCACAGGGAGGCTGGCAAATCGACCTACCGCTGCGAAAAACACCACATCGAGATGTGTGATTTGTGCCTGAGGTGCCGGGACAAGGAGCTCTATTGCAAGTACCGTTCTGCTTGCATGATTCAGTTCCTGGAGAAAGAACGGTCCGACGAGCACAAACAAAAATCGGAAGAGCAGTGATCCCGCTGTTCGGCAATTTGAATCGATTCTTTTTCACGACGCGAGTCGCATGTTTTGTCGCTTTCTTCCGGCTGGAGCATGTGCCGCCAGAATTTGTGGCCACGAATCCGACTGAGGACATCAGACCGGCTCAAGCCGATATCCTTCAGCATTCTGTCTTCCATCTGCTGCAACTCCTCGTGCTGTCGCTTAATCTGATGCCACGCTGCATAGCGCCGGCAAAGAAGTCGGACGCGGCGAAATAATCGCTGAAAGATCCTGAAAATGGCGATGGTGGAATCGATGCTTTGACATTCTTGAGACATCATCACACTCCCTTTGGACTTAAAGAAAAGGTTATGGTGCGACGATATGACAACTTTATTGATCAATCCAACGAATTGTTTTAATATTAAAGTTCAAAAATATTGATAGATAAGGGGCGTCATGTCCACCAATATACCAACCGATCTCTTGCGGACCTTTGTTGCTATTGCCGACAGCGGGAGCTTCAGCCGGGCGGCTGAAGTGGTCGGTCGGACCCAGTCTGCCGTGAGCATGCAGATCAAGCGGCTTGAAGAACTGGTCGAAAAACCGTTATTGAAGAGGGACAGCCGCAAATCGAAGCTGACGGCCGACGGCCTGACACTTTTGAATTTCGCCAGAAAAATTATCAAACTGAATGAAGAAGCTGTATCTGTGCTGAAAAAACCGGAGTTAAGCGGTTGGGTCAGCATCGGGCTGCCGGATGACTATGCCGCGCGCTTTTTACCGGAGATTCTGGCCAATTTTTCCAGGACGCACCCAAGAGTCCAAGTCAAGGTGATTTGCGAGCCCAGCCATCAACTCACGACTAAAATGCAGCGCGGAGAATTGGATTTGGCCATGACCAGCTCCCCTACGGCTGAAGTCGAAAACAGCTTGCTGCTAAGACAGGATCCCGTCGTATGGGTCACATCGGACCAGCACTGCCAACACGAGGAATCTCCTTTGCCGTTGGCGCTGTTTACAGACGCGTGCTATTGGCGTACGTGGGCTATTAGAGCCCTCGAAAAGGCGGGCATTGATTACCGGATTGCCTATACAAGCGCAAGCATCATGGGCCTGCAGGCCGCGGTGAGTGCAGGTCTTGCGGTGACGGCGTTCAGCCAGAGCATCGTTCCATCCGGTATGCGGCAGCTGAATACGGAAGAAGGGTTCCCAACGCTACCCAATTCGGCGTTTCTGCTTCTGCGCAATCCGGAATCCAATAATTGCATCGTGGATACGCTGGCCGAGCACATCACCAAAGCATTTGCCATTCGATTAAACTAACATTTCGGAAGGCGGTATCGATCATGCGATACAGGCCCGGTGTAGAAAGGTACGGTAATGGCAACCTGTTGACCCCAACCCCCGCTGGGTAAGCTATTGGCTCGCTGCGCTCTTTGGTTTGAAATAGCGCCTCCCTCGGTCTGCCATAACTCAACACGTTGTACACCATCCTTGCGCTACGGTGACAAAGTCATAGTTTTCGAGTTATTCGATCTATTGGAATCCACTATTCGCGGAAAACAGTCTAACGTCACCTTGACATTGTATGTATACCCGGAAGTGAGTTTGATACCTTGAGAACCTGTGTCAGGCCAGATAAAATTAACGTATACCTTGCCTGGCGTCCCCGCAGGAACTCCTGGTTTTTTCAATGCCCCTGGAGGATCCATATCTTTTAAATGTAATTGCCGATATGGACTGCTGCCGATGATTTCAGCTTTTACCCACGCACCATTAAAATCTGAATCAGGGATTGCTTTTCCAGAATTTGACATTCGAATTTTAATTCGCCCGTCAGAGGTCACGCTGATATTATGAAGAACAAGATCTGCAGGAGCAGGTTTGGGTTTAACATAAAAATAGCTCTTGTAATGATTGTTTTGATTGTTTGATTCTTCACCTGCTTGCAGGCTCTCTGTATTGATCACGCCCGATAATTCTTTGCGTCCGGTGACGTGCGTGGTGAAAACCTTAGATATTTCATGCCTCGCGCCAGGGCCTAAAACAGGAATATTATTCGAATAACCTTGTATGAGAGATCGCTGCTCGCCAGAAACAGGGGTGCCGGCATTATTCACGCTGCGAAGAAACATTGTCAGACTGCATGCAGATGAAGTCGCAGCGGTTCCACTATTTTTAACGGTTACTTTAATCGTAATTAAATCCTTGCTGACGGTTGGTGTTTTAGGGTTCACCTTTACCATCAGCACCGTTAGATCCGGCTTGCCTCCCTGCCTTATTGCGCTGCTATTATTCATTTTATTGCTGGGCTGAATTTTGTTTGTTTTTATACTGCTGGCACTGAACCCGGTAGCTGGAAAAATTATTGAGCAGGCCAATAATACAGCACCAGCTATTTTAAATATGGATCGCATGACACCCCCCTTAATAAATTGACGTAAAAGTAGGCATAATAAGGCACTCTTGTTTGGTAGTCGTTCCAAAATAAGTAAAGGTTCAAATTGATCTGAACGCGGATATCCGGAAAGCTTAAGCATAAGAGGCAATAGGCGGATATCGCCAGCGAACCGATGGCTTAGGTTTACAGGCCGCGCCATAACGGTTTAAGCGCGTGTTAATTCGGACGCGAGTAAACCAAGTTGAGAGAAATACCGATTGAGTTTTTCTACGCTGTCAGTCTGGCCCGGTTGCAGTAAAACTAAACCATCTTCCAGCAATTCTAACCCCTGCAGATCATCGGTGTACTTCAGAAGCGCCATCCTGCGAGATGGCGTCAAATAATCGAGAACTTTCTTTGGATCCATGCCCTTAATTATAAATTTTTTGTCGAAAGAAACATCATCTGTTGTAATATCCTGGATACCCATCACCTTTCCAAGTTTACTCCATGTTGTCTCTCGATAAACTCTAATGCCGGGCGGAAGACCATCAAGAACTACTTTGATTTGGGTAAAGATTTTGATGTCTTCCCCCCTGCCTCTTTTCATTTTCATATGGTGGATTTGCGATTCGCATCACACGTGATGAAGTCGTTTCTGTGTATCCAGGAATTTTTGATTAAACCATTCCCATGGCCCGAATCATAAAACCATCGACAATGGATTTGCAATATATTGTGTGCCTGTAGCCGTTTATCAAACAGGATCAATCGGGCTTGGCATGCGATATGGATGGCGACCATTGATGGTCACCGCGTATGCTTGAGGGGCTCAACAGCGGGGTGCCGGGCGCCGCTAATCGGAAAAAGCAGCTCTTTCCGGCTGTCGTCTCTTTTCCAGGTGGATGAAAAAAGCGAGCAGGGCCGGTATGATAAAGAGGGTGAAAATGGTGGAAATCGCCAATCCCCCCAGAATTACGCTGCCCAGCCCCCGGTAGAGTTCGCTGCCCTGGCCGGTGGAAAGGGCCAGCGGAAGGAGTCCGAAGACACTGGTGGCCGCACTCATGAAGATGGGCCGGATGCGGGTCTTCACCGAATCGATGATGGCCTCCTGGCCTTGCAGGCCGTAGAAGCGGACATTGTTCAATGCCTGGTGGACGATCAGGATGGCGTTGTTGACCACCGTGCCGATGAGGATGATAAAGCCCAGCATGGTAACGATGTCGAACTGTTGCTGGGCCACCAGCAGGTCCACCAGTCGAAGCCCGATGAAACCGCCGGCTGCGGCCAGCGGGACGCTGAACATGATGATCAGCGGATAGAAGAAATTCTCGAACAAGGCGGCCATGAGCAGATAGATGATCAGCGCGGCCAGCACAAGGTTCCACATGATGGATGCCAGCGCCTCCGTCAACTTGTCGGCGTTGCCGCCGATGGTGACGTCCAGGCCGTCCAGTTTGCCGGCCTGGCGCAAGGGGGAAAGGACATCATTCTGTATGGCCTCCAGCGCCGATTGCAGGGGGAGGTCCAGCGGCGGGGTGACGATCAGCTTGATGCTGCGTTTGCGCTCCAGGTGGTATATCTGGGTGAGGCCTTGATCGTATTGGATATCGGCCATGTCGCCGATGCGGATCAATTGGCCGAAACGGTTGGAAACCACGCTGTTGGCCACGTCTTCGGGGACCCTGATATCGGTCTGATCCGACCGCAGTACCAGGTCGATCTTTTTCCTTTGTTCTGGCTTGAATTCGCCGATTTTGCGGCCGTCCATGATCACATCCACGGCCATCCCCAACTCCGACTCGCTCATTCCGTTGGCCAGCACCTTTGAGCGGTCGGGGATGAAATTCGCCTCCGGATAGCTGTTCTCCGGCGATGGATCGGGGCGCACGTTGGCGCCGGGGATCTTTTCCGAGATAATACCGCGCAGCATCCAGGTGGCGCCGATGATTTTGTCGATATTCTCCCCGGCGATATTGACGTCCACATTGCGCCCCCTGCCAAGTCCCTCCTGGAAGATGCCGGCCTGGATACTGAACCCCATGATGCCGGGGATGGAGTTCATGACCCGCATGAACATGGGCATCAACTCCCGCGCACGCGTTTCATGTTTGCTCAACCCCCCAAACAGGGTGAACCGGTCGGCAGCCACATAAAAGATGGTTTTGATCTGGGGCAGCCCGTCCTTGCCGTCTTCCTTGAAATACGGCTCGGTGGCCCGAAAAATATGGTCGCCGATGGCCTTGCGCTTCTCGTAGGAGTACCCTGGGGGCGGAATCATGAAATTGATGATCAGGTTGCGATTGCCTTGGGGCAGGTATTCCGCCTTGGGCATGAGCAGCCACACCGTGGCCACGGCCGCAAGGGTCAATATGCCGATGGTGGCAGTCCGCGTCGCGGCATTGCGGATGCTCAGACGCGAGAGGGCCACCAGTTTGTCGGCCACGGCCGTGCCGGCCCGGCCCACGCTGTTGAGTGACATTTTTTTGCGAGTGACCTTCTGCCGGGCGAAAAGCAGGTGGCTCATGGTGGGAATCACCGAGACCGATACCACCAGGCTGAGCAAAATGGCAAAGGTGATGGCGATGGCGATATCCTTGAAGAGTTGGCCCGCCTCTTCCTGAATGAAGATGACCGGCAGGAAGACCGCCACTGTGGTCGCCGTGGAGGCTAGAATCGCTCCCCACACTTCCTGGGCGCCGTCATATGCGGCGGCAAAGGCACTTTTCTCCATCTGGCGGTGGCGGTCGATATTTTCCAGCACCACGATGGCATTGTCCACCAGCATGCCCACGGCAAATGAGATCCCCGCCAGGCTGACCACATTGAGGGAACGGTTAAACACCCACAGAAAGACGAAGGTGCCAATCGCCGATATGGGAATGGCCAGCGCGGTGATGAGGGTGGCGGAGATGCTTCTCAAGAAAAGGAGCAGAACGATCATCGCCAGGATGCCGCCGATCACCACGTTTCGTTTGACCAGATCCATGGCATGGTGGATATAAGGGGTTTGCTCGTAGACGATTTTCAACTCCAGCCCCTCATCCTTGAGGATGGTCTGGTTGAGCTCCTCCGCCGCGGCGTATATGCGTTCGGTGAGATCGATCACGTTGGCGCCCTGCTGCTTGCGCACCCCCACGACGATAGTGGGCTGGTGGTTGTGCATCATAGCGCCTGTCTGGGTGGCATAGCCGATCCGGGTCTGGGCAACGTCCCGTAAATAGACCCGGCGGATGCCGTCGTCGGCGATGAGGATGTTGAGCGGGTCCTCCGGGGTCTGGAACTGGCTGATGGTCCGGACCCGGTAGCTTTTCTTATCAAGCCCCAGAATGCCCGCCGGCACATCCTGATTGGCCGCACGGATACGCTCCACCACATCGTTGATGGTCAATTGGTGGCGTGCCAGGCGCTCGGGGGAGATGACCACTTCGAGTTGCTGTTCGGCGCCGCCGAAGACGAAGAGCGATCCAACACCGCGCACGCGGTCCAGGTACTGTCGCACTTCGTTTTCAAAGAAGGTGCGGTAGGTGTTGATTTTGTAGGGCTCGCCGTCACGCATCTTGAGCACCATCCAGATCACCGGACTGCTTTCCGCGCCGGATGCTTCCACCACCGGACGGTCGACGTTCTCCGGATAACTGGGCACTTCGTCCAGCTTGTTGGAGACGTTGAGCAGGGCGGTGTCGAGGTCGGTGCCCACCTCGAAGGTCAGGGTGATGATCGCCTGGCCGTTAAATGCGGACCCCTCCATGAGGGTGAGCCGCTGGACGCCCTTGAGCGCTTCCTCCTGCTCTTCCACGATATCTTTTTCCACTTCGTACGGTGTGGCCCCGGGCCAGGTGGTGGTGACGGTGATCTGCGGCCGTTCCACATCAGGGGTCAACTGGACCGGTAGCCCTTTGATGCCGAGGACGCCGAACATGATCACGAGGATGACGCCGACGCAGACGGAAACCGGTTTATTGATGGCAAAGCGTATAAAGTCCATGGATCATCAACCGCTGTATTGGGTTCATGGGAATAGAACGATCATGGCCGACTCAGTTCGCAGCGATGCGGCGGTGCGCGCTTTCGTCGGCATTACTTTTCAGGCGGCGATTCCGGTGCGCCGGGTTTATCCACAATTTGCACGGCCTGGTCCGGTCGCAGGCGCTCATTGCCGTCGACCACCACAGGCATGCCGGCCGTGATATAAGGCGCCTCCACGCCAAGATATTCACCATCGACGGCCGTCACTTGTACGGGGAGTATTTTGGCTTTGCCCTCTTTGACCGAATAGACGAACTGTTTGCCTTCATGCCGCACGAGTGCGTCCCGCTTGATCATCTTCAGGACTTTTTTAAAACCGGTGGGCACATTGACCGAGGCGCTCATGTTTTGCAGCAGACCCTGGGAGTAGTCGACGCCCACTTTCAACTCGAAGGTCTTGCTCTTGGGGTCCACTTTGGGGACGATGGTGCTGATGCGGCCTTTGAAATCGCGGTTCAAGGCGTTGACGGTGATCGCCACCGCCTGACCCGGTTTGACGTACCGAATCAAGCCCTCGGAGACCGGCACCTTGATCACGGTATGCTTGATGGCGGCCAGGCGGCAGACCGGATCGGCCGGCGAGATCCATTCGCCGATATGCTTCAAACGTTCCACCACCAGTCCATCGAAGGGTGCCAGGATTCGGCTCTTTTCCAATTCAAGCTGCTTTTTCGCTTTGGTAATTTTCAGGGATGCATGCTCTGCCTGGAGTTCCCTCATGGAAAAGACCAAATCGTCATAATCTTTCTCAGTGGTGGCGTCTTGTTTGAACAAGGTTTCGAACCGCTTTAAATTCTTATGGGTCTTCTCGATGCGGACACCCAATTGGGCAATCTGCTGGTCGATCACACCGATGTCCTTTTTCAGAAATTCGGTGTTCAGTTGCACCAGCAGGGATCCTTTTTTGACCACCTGGCCTTCGACCATTTTGTGGCTGACCATCAATCCGCTGATTTCCGATGAGATTCCGGCGCTCTGGTCAAAGTCGACGACACCCACCAGAAGGGTGGTCGGCGCCACCTCCTTTTCAAACACTTCAAGCACGGCCACCCGGGCAGGCGGCGGCTGCTGTGCCCACACAACCGCGGCGCTCAATGCGACCCACAGCCATACGACGAACCAACGTACCATGATTGCTCCCCCCACGGAAAGATGATGAAGAAACCGGCTGAAGATGTCTTGTAACCAGCTGTTCGATAGAAGATCCGCATTGACGCCGCAGGACTGATGGAGAATGCAGCCAGTGGCTCCACCTTTATCCAAAAGCGCGGTATTTATCAACCTCTTGCCCGCCGAAATGCGCTGTCAGTTCAATCGTGGATTGTGATGGCATGGGCCAGCTACGTCTTGCACCCAGGGCTTATCTTTTGTAAGCTGTCACAATTGGAGCCCAAGCCGGGAGACGCCCGACTGAATCCGCCGCAAGCATCCTTTTCAACGGTGCCTCTGATTGGCGACCAACCCGGCAGGGCGGTGACGATGTCCTGAGCAAACGGCGGTCTCATGCGATGAATCAGCAATCGAACATGTTTCTGGAAGACCAGCTCTCGAAAGCCAACGCGACCATCGCCGAACTGCGGGCGGATCGTCATATCCGGCACGAAAGCGAAGCCATGCTGGCGGCCATGATCGAAACAACCGATGACCTGATCGCCGCCGTCGAGGCCGATGGACGCATATTGGTCGCCAATGGGGCATTTCGTAACCTTTTTAATCAGCTTTACGGCACCGATCTCAGCACCCATGACAGCGTGCTGGCGTATTTGCCGAAAGAGCGGAAAAAGTTCTGGCAGGAAATTTTCCAAGAGACCCTTGCTCTTGGCCGCCGCCGGTTCGATCAGCAATACTTTTTCAATGATACGCGATACGACATCGAATGGTCGACCAGCAGAATACGGTCCAAGTCGGGAGACGCCATCGGAGTGGCGCTGTTCGGCCGCGACATCACCCACCGCAGGATCGCCGAGGAAACCTTGCGGGAGCGAGATGCCCAGCTGCACCACGCCCAGAAAATGGAGACGGTGGGGACATTGGCCGGCGGCGTGGCCCATGAGTTCAACAATGCGTTGAGCCTCGTGTTGGGGAACATCGAACTGGCTGCCATGGATATCAATTCGGAGCATCCGGTACGGCCCTATATCGAGGATGCCAAGGCCGGTATTCTGCGTGCCAAGAAGGTGGTGCGCCAGTTGCTGGATTTCAGCCGCAAATCAGATGGGCAGCGGCAAAAGGTGGATCTGCGGGTCATCGTGGCCAACGCTTTGAGTCTTTTGCGCGCCTCCATACCGACCCATATCGAATTCCACCAGTTGATCAATCCGTGTCCGCCGGTGATGGCCGACCCGGCCCATCTGCATCAGATCATCATCAACCTGTGCACCAACGGCGCAGAGGCCATGGATGCGGACGGAGGGGTATTGACGGTCACCCTGGAACCCACCCACCTGAAGCCGGGCAAGAATCCCGAAGGGATCACCCTGAAGCCCGGCGCTTATGCAAAACTGACGGTCACCGACAGCGGTCAGGGGATCGACGATTCAATCATCGCGCGGATTTATGAACCTTTTTTTACGACCAAAGGGCCCCGCCGCGGCACCGGCTTGGGATTGGCGGTGGTGCACGGCATCGTAAAGAGCCACGCCGGCGGTATCGTGGTCAGAAGCGATCCGGGCCGCGGTGCCACGTTCGAGGTCTATCTGCCCACCGTGGCGCCGACGGCGGATGAACAGATCCCGGTTCCCGATACGGCAACCCTGACCGGAAGCGAGCGCATCCTCTTCGTGGACGATGAACCCAAGTTCGTTTTGATCACCCAACGGCAACTCGAACACCTCGGCTACAACGTTACGATCTTTACCAGTCCTGTAAGTGCCTTGGAGCGGTTTCAGGCCTCGCCCGACGATTTCGACCTGGTCATATCGGATGTGGCCATGCCGAAAATGACCGGAGAAAAACTGATCAATCAAATCCGCCTGGTCCGCCCCAATATGCCGGCGATTCTGTGCACCGGGTACAGCAACAAGGTGGACAGAAAGAAAGCGAGTTTGATGGGCTGCGAATATGCGCTCAAGCCGGTGGAGCGGAATCATTTGGCCCATCTGGTCCGCAAGGCATTGGATAACCCTGTCGTTGCATAAAAAAAAATAGGTAGGAACGGCTTTTAGACGCGAATCGTGCGGATGGCGGTTTTCCGTATTTGTCGCGGCTGAAAGCCGCTCCTACAATGTGCAGATTGTTTTTGAGGCTCCATACTAGAAGAAAAGCTCGGAAAATACGCGTGCCCCGTCAAATCGCTGATCGATGATGCGGGTTGCGTCCCGCAGCATCTCGCCCCTGCCGCAAAGATAAAAATCATACTTCCCCTGGGGCAGCCGGTGTTCGAGGTAATCGGTCACCCGGCCATAGAAGTGAGTTTTATCTTCGGAATGGTTATCTTCCGGCCCCGAGAGACACGGCGTGTAGGCCCGGGCCGCCGGGGCCAAGATGTCGCGGTAGTAAAGATCGGCCTTCGACCGGACCCCGTGCAGCAAATAATAGTCCCTGGCGCCATCATGGGCATATGCGACAAAAGGGGCAATGCCCGTACCTGTGGCCACGAAAACGGCGGTGCGCTCTGAAGACTGGTAGAGAAAATAGCCGAACGCCGGCGTGATATGAAATGGGTCCCCTTTTTGAGATCCGGTTAAAACCGGTGAAAACGCGCCATCTGCAACCCTGCGTACGCAAATCGCCAAATCGCTGCCAATACGGGAACTGATCAGAGAGTAATCGCGATAGAGGTCGCCGTGAAGGATGCCGATCTTCTGTCCGGCCAGAAATTCAAATCCATCCGGCCGCTCAAACCGGATTTCGAAGGTGTTCTCCGCAAGCCGGCGGTTGCCGACCACCTTGACCGCTATAGTGTCTCTTCCTCCGGCCGCTTTCACCGGTTCATCCCTGCCAGGGTTCATCCGCCACCCCGGCGAGATGGTTGCAGTAACGGGCCAGGACAAAGAAGTAGTCGGAGAGCCGGTTCAGGTAGACCAGCATCTCTTCGAGTCCTTCCCGGATCACCGATTGGGAAGATGTCAGTTTCACCACCCGTCTTTCGACCCTTCGGCAGACGGTTCGGGCCACGTGCGCCCCTGCCGCAGACGGGTGGCCGCCTGGGATGATAAAGCAGTTGAGCGCTTCGAGTCGGGCATCCATGGCGTCGATTTGATCTTCCAGCCGTTGGTGATGTTCGACGGTCATGGGGGAGAGGTGCGCTGCGGCCGGAGAATCCGGCGACGTGGCCAGCAATGCGCCCAGACGGAAGAGATCGGACTGGATCGTCACCAGTTGGGTCCGCAACTGCCCGCTCTCCGGGTGGTGGGGCAGGGCGGCGACCACCGCGCCCACTACGGCGTTAAGTTCATCGAGATCACCGTAGGCGTCGATGCGGGGGTCGCTTTTTTCGATGCGTTCTCCAGAGAAAAGGCTGGTTCTGCCGCCATCCCCTGTTCCGGTGTACACTTTCATCTTGCCTCCCAGGTTCGGTGACAAAGGGTTCGTGCCTAAAAGTGTGACCTTATTTTTACGCGAACCCTAAGCCGGCTCGGACCCATCGTCGTCGTCCATCAACTCAAACATCTTTTGCGGCGCGTTGCAAATGGGGCAGACATAGGGGGGTGTTTCGCCCACATGGACATAACCGCAGATGATACAGCGCCAGCGTTTCATAATGAACTCAATCCTTTATTTTTAATCACCTCCCTTTACATATTCAAATATCCAAGATTTCGCAAGACCGCCGGCAGGGTAACCGCACTAAATGAATCCAAAGTAAGGATGGGGTCGGTCCAAAACCGGCCGGACAAAGACCGACGGGTGGCACCGGCAACAAGTTCCCGGTGCCACCCGCGCGTTGGATGTACGATGTTCAATCTGCAATTCTCGATGCCGGGAGCGCAGGCGTAGTCCATCTACTGCAAGCTCCCGGCAACATGGGTTATGGGCCTCTCAGTTCATTTCAGCCCGGCGGATGACGAGACGCCAGTGATTCAATTTGCCGATATCCCGACGCGCATGATCCGATACGCGCAACCGCCACTGGCCGCTGATCGGTTTCCCCGACAGCGCTTCCAGCGCCGGCAGGGTACTGGCCGTATAGGTTTTCACCACATCATCCGCGCTACCGCCGCCGCCGTCATGCAGGACAACTTCGGTTCCGTCGGGCGACTGGAGGCTGATGCGCAGATCCGCGATCCAGGTATGGGTGATGTCCACAGAGATCTCCACGCTGTCGACGGTTCCGGCGGCACCGGTGTTCAGCACCCGTTCGATGCCCTGGGGTGAGTTGTCCGGAATGCGTTCTCCGGGCATCTCTTCGAGTATGACCAGTCCGCTGGGCGCCTGGAGGACTGCGAAGTCCAGTGCCCAGTGTTTGAGAACACCCACATCCGCAAAGGCCAGATCCTGAACCAGCAATTGCCAATCGCCGCGGGTGTCACGGCCTCTAAGGTCGGCCAGTGCCGGTACTACGCTTTCGTCAAGAGTGGTCCGGATGTCGTCGGCGCTGCCCCCCTGATGCCGCTGGTGAAGGACAATGGAATCCGCCCACGGGGTGAGAAGGGTAACCCGGAGATCGCCCCGGTAGGTGTGGGAAATATCCAAAGTGACATCGACGCCGAGGATGGTGCCTTCCTGGTCCAGAGAGATGGTGTCGACGATCCCCTCGGCCCGATTATCGGGAATGGCGGTATTGGGCCATGATTCGCCTTGAACCCTGTGTTCACCGTCCTCTTCGGAGAGTCTGGCGGTGAAGCTGACGGCCGGCCCGGGGGCAGAGATGTCGAAAATCTCCAAATTGGAGGCGCTGCCATCCCACCATCGACTGCCGGGGGTCGTATCATCTGCAAAACGATGGTTGTTTTCCCCGTAAAGATCCGTTGCATCACCGTAGTGGTATGGAGAGGATTCGAGACGGAACTCTCCATCCGCCTGCTCCAGGGAGAGCTCGTAGTGTTGGGCGGGCGTCATCTGCTCATTGCTGTTGTCGCCATCCTCATCCACGTGCCAGATGGCCAGCCCTTCGTCGGGAAGGGAGGCATCCCGGCCGTTTTTCATGCGGTTTTCAATGATGAAATACTCGCCGGTGGTCTTGGCCAGCATGGCGAACTGATTCTCCCCGGCGGCAAGGCTGATCTGCTGGTTGTGCTGAATCTGGGACACGGTACCGGCCCATCCGGAAAGCCGCTTCAAATAGGCGGAGATTTCGGTCGGATTTTTCTGATCGATGTTTCCGCCGGCGCACATCAGGCAATAGGCGCCCGCACCGCCCGATTCACTGCCATAGTCGTACAGGTCAGGATAATCACACAGCATGTGTCCGTTTTCATGACAGAAGGTTCCCAGGGTAAGCTGGTGGCTCATGTCCGTGAACTGGTAGTCGAAGGCAGATTTCCCAGGGGCCAGCGAGAAGGGGGTTCCCAAATGCCATGCATGGGGCCACAATCCTTCCGCCCAGTTGTTCTCCACTTCGCCGGCGTAGTAGACGTTCATGGCATAGACAAAACCCTGATCGTCCGCTGTCAAAGCCGAAAAGTTGAATCCGCTGTTGCTCAGATGGGTCAGTGCCTCCACGATGAGCTGGCGGGCTCGGGTTCCCTGGGGAATGTTGGGATCGGTATAGTGCGACTTGGGATGCTGGGCGCGGTAGTATTCTGCCACAATGTTCGTATACCGGCAGCGCCCGAGACTGTTGTCGAGGAAGTAATCGAAGACCGATCCGTTGTTTCCGAAGCCGGAATACCCCTGCTGGTTACAGAAGTTGGACACCTCGTCCTGTTCGATGGTGCCGGGTTCGTCGGGGAAATCGATCAGCAGGCACAATCCGACGTAATCGCCAACGGTCTGTCGCTGCGGCGGCGCCATCAAGGGGCCGCTGAGCGTGCGCGCGGCCCTGGCCAGATGGCGATACTGTTCGCGCCGTTGATCGCATCGCCTTCCACCCATTCGCAGGGCCCCGGCCATACCCCGTGCGCGCGCCGCTTCGTGGTTGATGCGCAGACCGGGCTGCACCGGGGCGCGCGCACCGTCAAGACTGCCGTGGGGAACCGGTGCCGGCTCGAGCATACTGCCGTCATTGGAGACCTGGGCGATCTCGTAGAAGCCTGTGGCGGGATTCCTGGTGACCGTATATCCGTCCAAAGTTTCGAATACGGCGTAGTGTTGGTCGCCCCAGCCGCGGACCTGGAACTGGGTGCCGTCGGGCTGGGTGAAAGTGAAGGTTTTTGAAATAAATGGAGAAGCCATAGCATCTACCTCCTTTGGGTTGTTTTGGACAAACGTCTTGGGGAACGACAGATGCGGGACACCACTAAGGTCAAAGGGGAAAGACGTTACCTTAACATTGTGATGTTGTGGTGAAGGATATCGCGGGAACCGTCGGTCCGTCTGTGACCGACATCACATTCCATGGAAGTGGCGCCTCATGCTGTGCGATGCCGGCTTGCGGCATTCTGTCGCACTACCGAGTGGTGAATAAGGATGACCTGCTTTTTTAGGGGGATAGGGCAGGAGCGTCGGTTTCAACGCTTAAGCAGGCATCTCAAATCCGATTAAGACTTTGCGGGTGCCCCACGGTGTGAGGCCTTGGAGATTTACGGGTATCGGCAATCCACGCCACTTAGATGCGGATACAAACCGCTCAATGGTATATATACATTGCTCAAGGTTCTAAAATAGGTGACATTCAGTATTAAAAAAACAAGAGAAATGCCATAAATGGGGGCAGAGCAGATCTGCAAACCCGGGGGATAGTTGGTGGGTAACGAAGGAGATATCGACACCGTCGATGAGAAGGTGTCTTCAGGCACATACAAATTGATCGATACTGATCGGTATCAAAAAACCAATCCTATTAGGGCCGAGTTGGCCGGTCAACCAGGCTTGGTGAAGACTAAAGAAGGAGACTCCCACTACGAGGCCGGTGCTGATTGGATAAAAATGGGTAAGCTCATGGTTATTTATTCATTTCGGGAACATCATTTCGGTTAACATTTTGCTGTTCGATTTTGGCATTGGCCAGTCGCTGATCTTTCATATCGGCTTTCAGCTTATTGGACAGCTGTTCGACTCCGGATTCCAGGATCAACTCGGAAAAGATTGCAAAATGATCCGACCCGAATGGTTCCAACCGTTGCATGTGTGACAGCTTGAAATGATGGCTGTGAAACAAGTGGTCCAAGGGCCAGCGGATAAACCACCAGCCGGCATGGAAGGTGTTGAACATACCGCGTCCCATCCGGGGATCGAGCAATCCGCTGATTTTGAGGAACAGTCTTGTCGTCGCGGACCATGCAACATCATTTAAATCTCCGGCGACGATGACGGGTGTCTCCGTTTTAGCGACACTTTTGGCTACGATGATTAATTCCGCATCACGCTCGGCTGAAGCCTCGTTTTCAGTGGGGCTCGGCGGTGCGGGATGAAGAAAATGCAAGCGGACTTTGTCCCCTGCCGGCAATTCCACTAATGCATGAATCGAGGGCACGTCGGATTCCACCAGGTACTCAATTTGCGACTCCAGAATGGGCAGTTTCGAATAGACATGCATACCATATAGGTTGTCTTGGGGGCATTTTACCGTATGTGGATATTCGGACTCCAGCGAATCCAGTCGTGATTGCCACCACTTATCGGACTCTGAAGTCATTATAACATCAGGACGATTCCTGCGGACCAGCTCGATGAACGCCTTGGCGTTACGATTGGGGGTCAACACGTTGGCTGCAATGATCCGGATTCGACACGCATTATCCTTTGATTTTGCAGCAGTCACCTGAACCGGAAACAGCCGTGTATATGGGAATATCCAACACAACTGGTATGCGAGACAAAGCAAAGTGATCAGTGTAAGACCCCAAGTCGACGCCAAAGACAGATCGAGCAATCCCAGCTCAAGCGCAACCAGGGCCAGTGCCACACACATCAGTTGCAGACGTGGAAAATCCAGGGACCGCACCCACCAGGCCTCATGCTGCCATAGCGGCAGAAATGTACCCATGGCAAGGAGAGTCGTAAAAAATAGCAGGACTATAAATAACATATGGCTGGTATCCTGGTGACGATAGATAAGGAGGGCACTGACTCGCTGGACAAAACAGATCCTTTCCGCGGCGACATACCGTATCATTGCCAGACTGTAACATTCAAGGGAATTGATCCGTTCTTGGACGGGACAATTAAAGAGAGGGTTGACGAATCTGCTTACGGAATACGAGCCTGGATAGCCGCAACCCGCCTCACTGACGCCATGAAGCGAACTATCAGCCATAGCCGCCGTGCCGTTCCATTCATCACAGGCTCCGGTGATATGGGGTATCTGAATCTTTGCGAGGTTTGTATTGCGATCTCAAAACAGATGCCTCTGATGGCGCCTACGGTTATTGATTTCGTATGGTTCAATTCTCAAAACGAACTGGACAAGCACACAACTGATGATTACGTTTCTATCGTTTTTCCAGTGCCTTATGTTGAAACGGCGAACACCGTAGCCAAGCATGCGCAATCCACAGGTCAAATCGTTCACGAATTGAAATCGAAACTGCCGGAGGGGATGCACTTCCTTTCTTCAGAGCATAGGCGCAAAATTAATGAGTCTATCATCAGCGTATGGGGCTTAAATCGAGCTGCATATTTTTCATCTTCGATCATCGAAATGAATCATATTGAATTGGAATGAACGATTGGCTAGCTGATAAGAAAATCGGAGAACTTGGGTTGCGAAAAGAAGGCGTGATCGTGCTGGGCATCAATCGCTCCGACGGTACTTATATAGGCGCGCCGGATGGCGCAACAATGATTTCACATGACGATGTGCTTGTTATCTATGGTCAGGCCGGTACTTTGGAGCAATTGGACCAGCGCGGAAAAGGCATGGTGGGAGACCATGAGCACCGTGAAGCCGTCATGGAGCATAAGAGGGTTAAGAGTGAAGAGAAACAGAAAGATAGAAATTCATGAGAAGAGAATCATAAAAAGAAAGTGACCATTCTCAAATGACGATATTTCAAATTGACTGGAACCTTGCCGCTACCCACTCGGCCCATCTTGCACTTGCATTTGCACTCGCCTTACCGATCGGTTGGGATCGCCAAAAAAGCAAGCGCAATTTCGGGCTGCGCACATTCCCGCTGGTGGCCGTCGTAACATGCGGTTTCATGCTGATCGGTATGTCCGTGATCAGCAGCACGGACGGTGAAGCACGTATCATACAGGGAATTATTACCGGCATCGGATTCATTGGCGGCGGGGCGATCCTCAAGGACCAGGACAAGGTGTCAGGGACGGCATCTGCAGCAAGCATTTGGAACACTGGCGCCATCGGGCTCGCTGTTGCCTTTGATCGGATCGAAATTGCCGTGCTTCTCTCTGCGCTGAATTTCGGCTCATTGTTAATCTTCGGAAAAATAAAAGAGGAAGTCCAAAAGGATGAATCCGAAAAGGGATAGGGTCATGCGCGCCTGATGCGCCAGCAGGAAAGGATGAAAAAGATACACGATGCAGATCAATGACTTAAAGAACATCAAACGCTTCAAAGATATCGTCACGATTCTTGCCAAATTCGGTTTTGAAGAGATCGCTCAGCGGGTGGATCTGCCAGGCGCCGATCTGGTGAGAAAAACCCGTCTGGCTGGAGAAGATGTCGGCGTCTGGAAGCGCATACGGCTGGCCATCGAAGCATTGGGGCCGACCTTTATCAAGTTCGGTCAGATCATGAGCCTGCGACCGGATCTGTTGCCGAACGAGATGCTGGTGGAACTGCAGAAGTTGCAGGACGATGTCCCAGCCGTTCCCCTGGAAGACGTCGAGTCGGTGGTCCTGGAAAGCCTGGACATGTCCGTCGATGAGGTGTTTTCGGTCTTCGATGTCGAACCGATCGCGGCGGCCTCGCTGTCCCAGGTCCACAAAGGCGTGCTGAGAACCGAAGGAAAGATCGTGTCGGTGAAGGTCCAGCGTCCGGGGCTGCATAAGTTGATTCAGGCGGATTTGGATATCCTGGAGACTCTGGCGGACTTTCTGGACAAACAATTCGATGAACTCAAAACATATGATCTGCCAGAGCTGATCCAGGTTATTCGCCGGCACATGATCACCGAACTCGATTTCGGTACAGAGTTGCGCAACATGAACATCGCCCGGGCGAACGCCGTCGAAACACCGATTTATATTCCAAAGGCCTACGAATCCTACTGCACGGATAAGCTGCTTGTCATGGAGCATGTTCAGGGGGCGCGGTACAGCGAGGTTGTCCCGGGATCGATCTATGACGGCGGGAAGATCGCAAAGCAGGGCCTGGCCGCAGCGACAAAGCAGATCCTTGAAGACGGCTTTTTCCATGCCGATCCACATCCGGGCAACCTGCTGGTGACGGAGGAGATGAATCTGTGCATCATCGATTGGGGGATGGTCGGCCGGTTGACCGAAAGGGATCGTTTTGAATTGACGGAATTGCTGCGGTCTGTCGTCGAAAAGGACAGTGACGCACTGATGCACAGTCTCCTGCGGTTGAGCCGGAACGACGGGGATACGAACAAACTGCAAAAACTCGAAAGAGATCTTCTGTATCTGCTGGACACGTACCACTCCGTCCCCATAAAGGACATGAAGATCGGGCAGTTTCTTATGGATGCCATGTCGATCATGCGGGACCATCAGCTTCGTTTGCCGACAGATTACGCGATCATGATCAAGGCGCTGGTAACCGCAGAGGGGTCGGCCCGGCAAGTGTACCCGGAGTTGAATGTCGTGGGCGAGGTCAGGCAATACGTACAGCGACTAGCCAGATCGCGTTTTCAGCCTGAGGTCATCTGGAGAAATCTGCGCAACTCTGTGGCCAACCTGTGGGCCTTTCAACGAGAAGTGCCCCGGCAGGTCCAGCAGATTATCAGGAAGTTGGGTAGCGGCGATTTCGGCTTGCAGCTCAACCACAACAAATTAGAAAAACTTGCGAGTGCGCTGGAGAAGGCCGCCAATCGCCTGACGATGGCCATCATCGCAGGTGCGATTATCATGGGATCCTCCATGATCATCACCACTGGTGTTGGCCCCTTTATGTTCGGATTCCCTGCACTGGGCGTCATCGGGTATCTGCTGTCCGTCATCCTGGGTCTCTGGTTGGTTATTACCATTTTGCGCAATAGATAACTGCCTAACTGAAACCCATTAACGTTTTCAAAAGGAGAAGAAATGAGCCAACGAGATGCGTATATTGAAAAACTGCACGCTAAAATCGATGAGTGGAATGCAGATATTGACAAACTGATGGCCAAGGCAAATCAACTGGAGGCGGATTCCCGAATGGAATACAAGAGGCAAGCTGGCATATTGAAGCGCAAACGAGAAGAAATCGAACGGAAATTGAATGAGATAAAGGTCTCCGGAGGGGGGGCCTGGGAAGATCTCAAATCCGGGATGGATCTTGCCTGGGAATCCATGAACGAAGCCGTCAAGTCTGCGCTGTCACGATTCAAGCAAGTATAGCAGAAGAGCGCACTTGTGCGAATCATCCAAATGAAAGCTGCAGCAGGGACAGCAAGACTGGGACGGAATATGTTCAATCTTTTCAGTGGTGCAGCCGGGCCGCAGATGATGTGTCAAGAGAATTGCGATGAAACTATTTCAGTGTACAAACTGCTTCCACCCCATCTTTTTCGAGAATACGCTATGTGAAAAGTGCCGGTCGCCGTTGGGCTACCTGAGCACTGAAAATACGCTCAGCACCCTTGATGGGTGTGATGGTGCATGGAAGGCTCTGGCAAATCGCGAAACGGCGCTATACCGTTACTGTGGAAACTATGAGCATGGTGTGTGTAATTGGCTCGTTCCGGCGGCAAGTGAAAAAAAGCGTTGCCCGGCTTGTGATCTTAACAGAACGATTCCTGACCTCAATCGTGAAGGGAATCTCAAATCTTGGCAACTGCTTGAGGCTGCAAAACATCGCCTTGTTTACAGCATACTTCGCTTCGGACTCCCGCTGCAGAACAAATCAGAAGCCCCGGAGACCGGACTTGCTTTTGATTTCCTTGCAGATGAAAACGCGAATCAGAATCAAAGCAGCATCTCCACAGGGCACCACCGGGGTGTGATTACGATTAATATCGCCGAAGCCGATTCTGCGCACAGGGAGAAAACCCGAGAACAAATGGGGGAGCCTTATCGAACCTTGATCGGTCACTTTCGTCACGAAATAGGCCACTACTATTGGGAGCAACTTGTCAACCGGAACGAAATACACCTGATAACATTTCGTGATCTGTTTGGCGATGAACGAGTCGATTATGCTGAAAACCTCCGTCAGTATCATCAAACCGGAGCTCCGGACAATTGGCGGGAACGATTTGTCAGTGCATACGCGACCGCCCATCCGTGGGAGGAGTGGGCTGAAACCTGGGCACACTACTTACACATTGTCGATACGCTTGAGACAGCGTATTCATTCGGTATCCGACTTTCGCCCCGGCTCGAAAAACCCGCCACACTAAATATGCCAGCGGACTTTGACCCTTACGTTCAATCGGACTTCGACGCGATCATCGCATCCTGCCTTCCATTGACATTGGCGATCAACAGCCTTAACCGCAGCATGGGCCAACCGGATCTGTACCCGTTCGTCCTGCCGCCTCCGGCAATGGAAAAGCTTCGATTCATACATCGGTTGATACGGCAAATTTAAAGGAATGAAACCATTCCACGATCCGCCCGCAGCTGCGGCCACATATAATTGAAGGCTTTGGTATGGGAAGGACGAATCAATTATGAGAATGAAAATCCAAAACGTAATATATTCGCTGCGGCAAAGCTTCTGGTTGATACCGGCCCTTATGACGGGCGCGGCGATTCTCCTATCCTTTATGACCATTGGAATAGACCATCTGGCTCTCCGTCGTCACGACGGCCAACTCTGGTGGTTCTACAGCGGCGGGCCCGATGGTGCACGAACGATTCTTTCAGTGATTGCCGGATCCATGATCACCATTGCCGGCGTTGTCTTTTCAATAACCATCGTTGTGCTTTCGCTTGCTTCCACACAGTTTGGTCCGCGGCTGATCAGAAATTTCATGAATGTCCGGGCCAATCAGATGGTCCTGGGGACCTTTGTGGCGACCTTTACATACGGCATCATCGTGCTGCGCACGGTCAACGCGACGGTGGAACAATATTTTGTGCCGAATTTTTCCGTCATGGTGGCCATAATCATGTCACTGCTGAGCTTGGGGGTCATGATCTTTTTTATTCATAGCATCGCCGAATCGATCCAGGCGCAGCATATCCTTGCCAGGATTCGCAGCGACTTGGAGAGTGCCGTGGATCGACTTTTCCCGGAGAAACTAGACCACGAACAGGATCTGCCCCAAACCTCGGTCAGACGCGAGTATAGGACCCCAATCGGGAGTGACCGCGATACCTGTCCGGTCAAGGCCATGCGGAGCGGATACCTTCGAAGCACGGACTATGATGCGCTGATGGGGATTGCGTTGGAGAACAGCCTTATCATCCACGTCGCATACCGCCCTGGCGATTTCATTACACGGGGCAGTACCCTTGTCACGGTCAGGCCGGGCAGATTGGTCGACGAAAGTCTTTCAAAGAAAATCAACGCTATCTTCATCATGGGACCAGAGCGTACGTTGGAGCAGGATGTTGAATTCGCCATCAGCCAATTGGTCGAGGTTGCAGTGCGCGCACTCTCCCCCGGTATTAATGATCCGATTACCGCCATCACCTGCATTGACTGGTTGGGCGCCGCCTTGTGCCAGATGGCCAACCGGAAGCTGTCGGCCTCGCACGTATACGACGAAAAGCATCAACTGCGGCTCATCTGCAAGCCTTTCTCATATGAAGGGATGGTGAACGCCGCTTTTAACATGATCCGGCAAAATTCCCAGTCCGTACCGGCCGTGTCGATTCATCTGTTGGAGACCATTGCCACGATAGCAGCCCAGGTCCGCAGAAAGGAAGATATTTCCGCCCTCATGCGCCAGGCGGACATGGTAGTCCGCGGTTGTGCCGCAAGATTATCGGCGGGGGACGACCGCAAGGACCTGGAGAGACGTTACGACACTCTCGTCAATTCCTTCGACAGAAAGAACACCGGCCCTGAGGAGAGGGCATAACCTGTCTTTGCCGTTGTATTTTTGAACAGCTGTGGGGCCATATTTCGGGAGACGATTCCAGAGTGGCCGGGGAGGCGGACCATATGACGGCCCCATTTTCAATGATTTCCCAGTCATTTGGCCGTGCCCCCCTCTACCGCACACATTTCTCCTGGTGCGTTTTTCGGTGGAAACGACCGTCCACATGGAGGACGGCCGCTTCTGAAGAGATATGTCAGTTCCCTGCCTCTATCCGATTTGAACGTGTTTCCGCTTCTTGAATAGCCGGAGGCCGGGTTCTTGTGAAGCCTTTGCGATTCGACCGGATAGACGTGTCTTATCACTCGAGGCAGCGGATCGGCGCCGCCGGCCTCAAACCGACGTGATTGAACCAATGAACCGGTCATCTTTTCGCGATGATCCACACGGCATGAACAATACCCGGTATGTAGCCAAAAAGCGTCAACAGTATATTAAGCCAGAATTGGCCGCCAAATCCCACTTGGAGAAAAACTCCGAGCGGCGGAAGAAGAATGGCGCATAGAATTCGGATCAGGTCCATTTTTTCCCTTTACTTGACCTTTAAAAGGTTGTTGACACCGGTCACACCCTCGACCGATTCGGCGACCACGGTGGCGCGGCTCTTTTGCCGCTGGTCGTCGACGCCTCCGGTAAGGGTAACCTCACCCTGAAATGTCTCAACCGAAACGGCAAAACCGCTTAATACTTCATCTTTGAATAGTTTCGCCTTTACCTTTGTGGTGATGGTCGCATCATCGACAACGTTGCCCGCACTTCTGCCTCCCGGTGTGTAACAACCGGAGATGCCGATGAACAGCACCAAGACCATAGTTACCGCTATGCGGATTTTTCCGATTTCAACCATTTTGGAAACTCCTGTCCTTTATTCGAGGGTATCGCGTTTTAGCAGTGATGCCCAACCGTTACCGACAACTGCCCGAGAATGGATCATTGCACCATCGTCAAGCAGGGGTTGATGATAAGGCAATATATAGCTCAGGGCCGATTTTGCAATGGGGTCGAGACAGTATTGCACGGCTTCATATCCTATAGACCCAACGCCTTGGTCCATCCCACGGTTTTAATTCTCCGTGCGTTTTGTCGAGGCTACACGCTTCGTCCGAATGTACAGTGGTTTCTGTGTAGATCTACAGGATTGCACCGATTTATCCCATCCTCGGTTGAGGTTATATTGCGGGCAGATCATTGAGGGGGGCTATCTGCCGTGTTTGATAGCAGGTAAACGAAAGAGGGTGTCGAATGGATTATATGCAGACGCAGCGGGTATGGCGCAATTTGGACAAAGGCCAGCAAAGTGTGCGGTTTTTGACTGCCCCCTGCCAGAGGAGGTAAGGATCATGAACATGGACCAAATAAAAGGTAAATGGAATCAGATCAAAGGCGAAGCCAAAATCAAGTGGGGTCGACTCACGGATGATGATTTGAATGAAATCGACGGTAATTACGATAAAATAGTCGGCAAGCTGCAAGAGCATTATGGCTACGCGAAAGAACGAGCCGAAAAAGAGACGCGGTCGTTTTTCGAACGGCATGCCTAATTGCATGTTGTTTGATAGAATCCATAGATAACCATCGACCCAAGATGGAATCGAATAATGTCCTCGTAACATCGAAAGTAGCAGGCCAGGCCTGCCGGTCGATAGCTGAATGCTTCGGCGGACCTGTGTTTCAACATCCGGCAATGCGGTGATAGTACAAGTAGGGGCATTGCGCCGGATGTATACGGTCGGGAGAACGCCATGGAAAGAAGGATTATCTTGGTTGTGGACAAAAACACCATGTTTGGATGTACGCTCCGATAGATGATCGAAACCATGTGCAAAAAATAAGCAAAGGAGAAAACCATGAATAAGAAAATATTGGCGAGCTTGGTGATGCTGGCAGCTTTAATAACTGTGGCCGCGATAGCCGGCTGTGAAGGACAAGGTGCGGCGGAACGCGCCGGCGAAAAAATCGACCAGGCCGTCGAGTCGGCCAAGGACGCCGCAGATGATGCGGTCGACAGGATCACAGGAGAGGGAACAGCGGAAAAGGCTGGCGAAAAGATCGATGAAACCGTTGAGACTATCAAAAAATCCATCGACCCAGAAAATTCATAGCAACATCAAAACAATGAAAAGAGAGGTTTATCATGCTACGATGGGCTCTGATATTTCTCGTCGTCTCTATCGTTGCGGGGCTGCTGGGGTTTACCGGCATAGCAGGTACGGCAGCCGGGATCGCAAAAATCTTATTTGTTATATTTCTGATCGGTTTTGTTGTTTTCTTGATCTTCGGACGCAGAACCCCCGTTAAAAGTCGGTGGGGATGACCGCACCCAGGTTGTACGGCCGCGCATCCGACAGAATCGATTGGTGATGGATCGGGCTGACGGACGGCAACCGTCAGCCCCGGTTCCGCTAAAGCATCCTAATTGACGGAGGTGAAGGTCTCGCGTATATCGCAGGCCGGGAATTCCAATTGCTGCGCTGGATAGGATGCTTTTCGGTCGCCTGGAATCCGGTCCGGCCATGCGTCAGAAACTATAGGGCAGTTTCTTTTCGACTTTGAGCCGGCCTTTTTCTTTAATGATATAACCCCCGGCCACCAGCTCGTTGAAGATCCGGTTCACCGTCTCACGGGAGGAGCCCACCATATCGGCCAGCTCCTGTTGGGTCAGCTTCTCTTCGATGACGCCGTCATCATTCTTGTTTTCGACCAGCACACGGGCCAGACGGCCATAGACATCCAGAAAGGCCAGCTCTTCAATCTGCCGAGTGGCCTTTCTGAGTTTGTCCAATAGTGCGCGGATGACGTTGCCGTAGATCTCCGGATGTCGGGCGGCAAAGTCGAAAAAGGCTTTTCGCGGCAGGATCATCAGGGTGCACTTCTCCTTGGTGATCACTGTGGCGCAGCGCGTTTCGCGATCGAAAAAGCTCATCTCGCCAAAATAATCGTAGGGGCCGAATCGGTTGACGATGAACTGCCGTCCGGATTCATCGCTGCGCAGGGCATGCGCCTTGCCCTTCAGGAGAATGTAGAGGCAGTCCGTATCGTCTCCCTCGTTGATCACCATGGTGTTCTTGGCCACCGCCCGTTCCTGGCCGATGGCCTCGAGTTGGGCGATGTCCTGCTCGGCCAGGTTGGAAAATAAGGAAACCTTTTCTAACATGATCGTCATCCGCGTTTACGGTTTTAGCCTATCGTAACCAAAGTTGATCACAGCGATGCGTGATAGCAACCCCTTTATTAAGTTTTTATACATCATTGGTGTTAGGAACACCATTCATTCAGGATTTTGCCCTTATAGTCTACCAGCAGAACTCGTATGTTAGGCCTGAGGCATTTGGTCCAAAGGTCATGCAATTACCGCTGTTGCTTTTAACAACCGGCAGTGTCTGGAGCCTTGTTACCGCCGAGCCTGTGGTCAAGCCTTTGCATACACCCTTGGCGGGTTTACGTTTTAATGCGGCCTGAGTTTGATCTGCCTTGGATTTGTCGCTGGGTTTCGGGAGTACGCATTTTTTCAGGTGTTTACCGGCAGTGTCATAAAAAAGCAGTTCGCCGTTATCACTCACGAGTATGGCCACCTTAACATCCACCCCCCTGTCTCTAAGGTCCTCAATCGTACCTTCGAGCTTATCCGAATATACAATTTTTCCCGGAACAATTGTGCTACAGCTGATCAAACCCGAAAAAAAGATCAGTAGGATTGCCATCATCGTTACACGTGCTTTCATAGTAACCTCCTCAGATAGTAAGTGAAAATTAATATCGAAATGTCGCCTTCAAAAAGTATTGGCGTTCGGGCCTTATTGTTGGGTATTCATCACTTGGCGATAGAAAATTCGTGTCCTGAAAATTAAATTCCGAATCCAGCAGGTTGCTAACCGAGAAGGTGATGATTCCGTATCTGCGGGGCAGACGATAACCGATTGTGGTGTCGATCAATGAAAAACTGTCTCGTTGCGTCTCAACATCCGATGTTGCCGAGGCAAGCGTATCTACGCGTTGGTTGAAGTAGGTGCTTCTAGCCTTCAGGAACAGGCCGCTGGAATGGTAATAGGCTAAAGTTAAAGGTAACGAGTGGGTTCGAAGCTCAAAGGGGCGGGCGCTGTCTGCTGGGATCGGGTCACGTTCATAGTCATCCAAAAGATATTCGAAACTGACCGCGATTTCTGGAAGGGGCAGCCAGTAAAGGTATGCACGATGATGCTTTTCAGTATACTCTTCATCCCTTACAGTGCCTGCTCCTATCGATTCTATCGGCCGGGTCAGGTCGTGGTATGTGATTTCCGCACCACAATAGGCATTTTTTGATAGATGATAGTCAAGCCCCAGGCCATATCGCTTCGCATCAGTCGCCAGAAAATCATCGAAAAACTGGACAAATCCAGCCACCTGAGTCGGTTCAATAGTCTGGTTGGTCACCAGAGAGCGTTTGAAGCTTCTGAATGCGGCGCCTCTTACCGTGAGGGCGGGTGTTAGGTACCAATTAAAACCAAATTTCGGATTAATTTGCCGAGGATCGATCTCTCCCAAGCTAAAGGCATCGCCGCTCACGCCCACAGTGACATCCAGTTTTGCATGCGCTTTTATCAACGCATAGGCATAGGCATTGCCATGCCATACTTCTTCATCTGCCTTTTGATCGGGTAGATCAAGCAGCGTAAAGGGTCCAGAGGTGACCAGGGTGGAGACTGTTTCTTCGTAGTCCTGTTCATAGTACCCAGCGCCGAGAACCATGTTCACCCGATTGCTTCGATACAGGTACTGCCCCTCCGCATTATAGGCATCATCTTCTTCCACTCTATCTTCGATGCCAATGACTGGACCAAAGGGACCAGAGCTGCCCACCTGCCGCCTGAAAAGGGTATATTCGGTATTGTTGAATATGAACGACCCGATAAAGTGGTGCCGCTCGTTTACCGCATGATGAAAGCCGAATCTCGGGATTTTTTCATCGCGGGTTATCCGTTCACTGTCCGAAAATATTTGCGGATCGAAGTTCAAGTCCAAATCCCCATGGGAAACTTCTTTTTTTCGATACTCCAGTTGAATACTGGTGCGCGCCGACAAGGCCGCCTGGACAAAGGCGCTGTGGATATCTTTCTCAAGATCATTGTTTGGCCTGAAGCCTTCGGTTTCAAAATGGTACTGGCCGGCACTGATTGAAAGCCATCTATAGAGTCCTGCCGCCGAGACTTCGTCACTCCAGGAATCATTGCTTCCCATTTCGCCGCTGGCCTGAAAAGTTAGCCGGTCTCTTGTAAACAGGGGATTGAATTCATTGAAGGCAGCGCTCAAGGGACCTGATTTATCGCTAACCACCAGTGTGCTTTCGGCGGATTGAGGCGGTACCGGGCTAAGGTTCAGTGGTTGCAGCAGTTGGGATTGCAGCAACTCACTGACTTGGGAAATTTCATGCCGTGGCCGACTGGCATATATGTCGGCCAGCAACCGGTGAGCGGAGTAATTGGTTGGATCATACCTCAGGGATTTGGCCCCTTGCCGAAGCGCATTCTCCTGAAAGGAGAGATCGATGTAAATTCTGCCCATTGCCGCGCTTCTGGCGGCAAGGTCTTCATCTAACAGTAACCTGGAGCGGTAGACGGCTCGGTTGTCGTTGCGTTTGATGGATTCTTGCAGATCATTTAATGCTTCGCCCGGCCGATTGATCGTCTGCTTTCGGATAGCATCGTAGTACCAGGGCGTAGGATCATTTGGATCCAATGTCTTTGCGATTTCCAATTGCGTTTCGTCCAAAGACCCGCGTTTTTCGTCGAAGTAAGCCTTTCCCAGATAGCTGCGCATCAAAGCGTTGAGCGGGTCGAGTCCGACAGCAATTTCGATTTCGGTTCGACCTTGCGCCAGGTCACCCATGCGGATTATGGCCAGACCTAAACCCAGACGGGGCAAGGGAGCAGCCGAGTTCAAGGCGATAGCCTTTTCAAAAGCCGCCTTGGCCTTGCGGGGTTTGATTTGGGTAAGATAGGCAAAACCCAGCAATGTATGAGCGTGACTCTCATCCGGGTTGAGTGCTGCGGCCTTTTGCGCGGTTTGCAAACCTTTGCCAACCTGTCCAACGGAAAGGCGCAGTTCAGCCAGTCGAGCGCGGACCGTTCCGTTTTCAGGGGCAGCCGCTACGGCGGCTTCTGCGGCTTGCAGCGCGCTTTGCAGGTCAAACTTTGCCTGGTGGCAATACGAAAGGGCCAGTTGGGCGGCTGCCGAACCGGGTTTGCGTTGAACGGCTTCATTAGCGAATTTCAGCGCATCTTCGATACGATTTTGAACGACATCTATGATGGATTTCAGTGCAAGGGCTTCGCTGTTTTGCGGGGCAACGTCCAGCGATTGACGGATATTGTCTCGGGCGTCGGCAATACTGCCTTGATGGAGCAACAGGGCGGCACGCAGGGCAAAGAATTTGGCGCCCCTTTGACTCTGGTCGATTTGATTCAGTGCATCCAGTGCAGCCAGCCCTCGCCCCAGACGATAAGCCTCCATCGAAGATTTGAACTCGGCGGGCATGTCTTCAGGCCCCAAGACCATTACCGGCGGGTAATAGAGCGCCCATTGTACGCTGTCCCGTGGCCTTGCCAGAAGGCGTGGTTGCGGTGCGCTGCCGGCCATAGCGATAGCTCCCTGGCCTCGGGTCAGTTGGAGTTCTCCATGGGGATTGAAGGCCAAAATCCGTCCTTCAAAAAGGTCGATGCGGGTCTGTTCATCATCAACGTACACCAAAAACTCCGTCCCCTCGACCACGCCGTTAACAAAAGGGGTCAGAATTTTGAGGCTGCGCGGCCGACGGCTGAAAAAGTTGGCGGCGCCTTTGAGCAGCCGGAAGATAAAGGTGGTCTCTTTTTCGATTTCGGTAAAGACCAGGGTGGTATTCTGGTCGAGGCGCAGCACGGCATCGTTTTTGAGCACGATACCGGCGCGGCTGTTGTCCTCGACCCGGACCTGGTCGCCGGCAAACAATGTGTCGTCAAGACGCAAGGGCTCCCAGGCCGTCCCGCCCTGGCGTCTAACGGCCACACGCCCCTGGACGGAAATGACTTTGCTCACCCAACCGGTATCGGTCTTTTGCGCCAAGGCAGGCGTCATTTCTCCGAATATCCCGGCAGCGCTGGTAATGAGGGTGACTAAAATGAGGATCCGGCAGTATGTCATCACTTCATTTCTCCTGAATTCAGTAAGTGCTCATCCATAAATGGCGTCTTGTGGTCCATCTCGGTATTCTCTCACGGTTGATTTAAGCCGGAGCCATAGCCGTGTTTATACGACATAGCGCCGCTATTTGCCTTTTAGATGGACCGCACCATTCCAGTCGCCGTCTGGCGGAACCTGACGCAATTCGCCGCAAAGTTGCCGGTAAAATTTGGACGGCCCGTCGCTGTCATCTATTTCAAGTACTTTCGCAAAGAGCTGATCGGCATCGTCCCAGCGTTGTTCTTCGAAAGCATGGAGCGCCGCAGTGAACAGGCGTCGGGATTCGATTTGCAATTCGGGTGAAAGCGCATGCTCCCGGAGAATCTCGAAAACCTGAACCGGTTGTGATTTTCCTTTGAAAACAAATTTTCCCATGGGGCGGGTGACATGGCCATTGTCCCGGCCCAGCGCCTCCCTGGATGTGAGCACGCGTGTGCCCAGATACTTGTTGAGCCCCTCCAGGCGAGAGGCGGTGTTGACGATATCGCCCACCGGCCGGTACTCGTAATGATCCATCGCGCCGATATTGCCCAGCAGGATTTCCCCTGCGTGGATCCCGATACGGGTGGGCAGCGGGTGGTCTACCGAGGCGTTGAATTGCCGGACCGCCGTCTGGATCGCCACGGCCGCTTTTCTGGCCGCTGTTTTTAAGCGGTCGTCGGGCGTCGGGGCGGACCAGATGGCCAGCACCGAGTCTCCCACGACCTGCAGGATAAGCCCCTTGTGCGCCTTGATGGGTTTGAATATCGTCTCGTAGTATTCGTTCATCAATAAGGTGAGTTCTTGCGGATCGAGCTTTTCGGAGAGGGGGGTGTAGCTCTCTGCGTCCGTGAAGAGGCAGATGCTGTAGAGCACCTGTCCTCCGCCCTTGAGCGCCTTGATGTTGGCGGCGAGCCGGTTGACGATTTCGTCGGGGAGATAGTAGCCGAACGCTTCGCGAATGTTTCGGCGCTCCATGTTGGCTTTCCGGTATTTCCATCCCAGGCCGGCGATGAATGCCGCCGGCGTCTGCATCAGCATCGGGATCACCAGTGGGGTCCAGACACCGTATGATTTGAACTGAAGGTGCGCCAATCCAAGGTAGAGGGCATTGACCGCCAGCAGGGCGGCGGCCGAGATCATGGTGGGAAAGCCTACGGCGATCAAAGCGCATAGCCCTCCCCAGGCCAGAAGGATGGAAAGGTGCGCGGCCGACCCGAAAGGGTGGACGCCCTTGTCATCCAACAGGTTGGCAAACGCGGTGGCGGCGACTTCTACGCCGCTGATGTCCATTCCGGTCTTTTCGGTGAAAGCCGTGTAGAATCCATCGTTTGCCTTGAACCAGTCGCTCTCCGTCTGTCCCACGAAGACCGCTTTGCCCTGCAGGGAGAATCGCCGGGCAGCGCCCCGGGGTGATTCAGGTCTCGACAGGAGTTCGTGGTACGATACCGTCCTGACAGTTCCGGGCGGCCCGTAGAAATTGAGATAGCTGCTGTCGCCGCCGCCATATAGCGCGATAAAGGCGCCGATTCGCCGATGCGTCCGGGTTGAAAGCGGTCCTTTGCGGTCGTGCTTCAGAGCGGTGCGCAGTCGATCGGCCAGCGCAGGGTTTTTTCTAAAGACGAGGTGGGTCGGTTGGATGGCGTCGATAACATCCGCAGTCGAGCTGCCGGCAGGGGTCAGGCGGGGTAACGTCGATGCCGCCTGCGGGTCCACCCTTTTGAGCAGATCAATGAACTCGATAAACGCCTTTTTTGCATACGCATGCATCGCCACCACCGGCAGTGTGGGCATCTCTCCCACCCCGGGCCCGAAACGCCAATACTGATTGAGTTTGATCGGCACTTTGGGCAGGGGAAACGGGACCTGTGCGACCGCTGCTTCGGCCAGTCTGGGGACGGCGGACACCCTTTTTTCGATGGTCATGCGGCTGATGGGCATGCCCTTTTGGTCGAGCAGCGGCATGGTCTCTCTGTCGATGGGCTGGGTCAGAATCACATTTCCGGCCTTGCGGATGGCCGCGGCAAAAGCGTGATCGTTTTCTGGAGATTGGGGCTCATGAAAGATGAGATCAAACGCCACCACGGAGGCTTCACCGGCGGTAAGGGTGTCCAGCAGCCGTGCATGCAATGCGCGCGGCCATTTATGCGGCGCTGCCGGGAGGTCCAACGCTCTGGCCGATTTGCGGTCAATGGCCACCACCATGACGCCCGTCCGCGGTTTTTCCGGGCCTCGCAGTCGATAAAGCAAATGGAGGCCCAATTGTTCTTCCGCATCCGACAGCACGGGGAACAGGCTGCCTATAATGCCAAGAAGCCCGATGCCCAGACAGATAGCGCTGATTATGACAGGAGTGCGGCGAAACATCTGGCCTCCCCAGAAAGTGTTCCGAAGGCCTTCGTTACCATCAATTGTCAAAAATTGGATCTCTGCAGGGGCAGCAGTTATCGGGTCGGTCCGGATTCCGGTGCGCTGAAGCTGACAGTTACGAACGTCAGCACCATTCACTTGAGTGGCAGATCTTTTTATAGAACCAGAAGCCCTGCGTTGGTGTAACTACTTTATGTATGGCAACATCCGATGGCTATGTCAATAAGAGAGCACTGTGGCCGGGACTTATGCTTCATTACAGGCCACTGTTGAACCGGTGTCCGAATCCTCCCCATCAACCCTCAGCCCAGAAACAAGCCGACAGCAAAAAAAGGATAAGAAGTGTGACTCCGGTCACTGCACAGCTTTACGATATGTGCAAGCATCAACTTAACCCAGAAAAAGAATCGTGCTGGGCGGCCACGTACCATCAGCGTGGTGAAGATACGATCTGCCACCAAAATGACAAGGGGGTGCCCAATGGTAATCCATCATCGCGTTGCCGACGGTATGGATTGGAAGCATTGTACGACCTGTGGCCTCAAGATCAAGGTGCTGGGAGATGCCGGCAGCCTGGCGGTTTTCATGGGCGCGGCAACGGTCCAGCGGAGAGGTTTTCGTTGTGCCAATTGCGGACAGGTCACCTGTTACCATTGCAGCACCATCGAATGCCGCTGCTCTTGCAACAGCAATGCCTGGGTTGCCATGCCCTATCTGGCGTCTGACGCCCTGGGCACGGGAGAGCCAGTGGAGAGTTACGCATAGCAGTGACGGTAAGGGGGCGCCATGGATATCTTCATCCCCTTCATTTTTGATATCTTCTTCCATTTTTGATCCAGAAAGACTAAGACACAACGCGTTTGCCCCATATCGTCAGCATCCCGAAACCTGTACAGACATTCACCTTAAATAGAAAGGAGAAGCGTATGGCCGTTAGTGCAGGTCCATGAGATTCATTACGTAAGATGTTAGACGAAAGGGGGCGTCATGAAACCGATCAAATTTGCATTTTACACATTCAGCATGATTCTTCCGCTGGTTTTGATCTGGACCGGCATTGCCGCCGGCAAAGACCAGCTACCCATCACCGTCGGCATTCTCGAAAACCAGAATTTCGCATATGCCCGGATGATGAAGAATTCCTTTGCGTTGGCATTGACGGCGATTAACCGCCAGGGAGGCATCAACGGACGCATGCTATCGCTGGTGTATGCCGATGATGGCGGCGATAAGCGACAGGGTGTCCGGGCGGTCGAAGAGCTTGTTCTCAACAAGAAAGTCGTCATGCTGACCGGCGGCTACTCCAGCACCAATGCGTTGGCGATGGCCCATCGCGCCGATGATCTGGACGTCCCTTTTCTGGTCTCCACGGCCTCGGATGACCGCATTACCCGGCACAAAATGGATAACATCTTCCGACTCAATCCACCGGCCAGTGAATATGCCCGGGGTCTCGAGGGATTGCTGCAGCAGAGACTCAAACCCAAATCCATGGCCATCGTGTACGAGAACAGCCCCTTCGGCACCGGTGGTGCCACCCGGATGATGTGGTTCTGCCGGGAAAACGATATCGGCATTACGGATATCATCCCCTATCACAAGGAGCGGGCTTCGGCCGACTATTTCGACCGTCTTCTGGTGTCCCTGAAACCCAATCCTCCCCAGATGATTTACCTGGTGGCCTACAAACGGGACGGCCTGCTGATGGCCCGGCGTATAAGGGCCGCAGGGATCACCGCCCATCTGCTGGGCGGTGCCGGCGGCTTCACCCATCCCGAATTTATTAAGGCGGCGGGGGCGGCCTCGGATTTTATGATGACCGCCACCCTGTGGTGGGCCGATCAGCCTGATCCCCTGGCCCGGCATTTCGACCGCCTCTATCGAATCAGCCACAACAATGAAAAGCCCGATTATCACGGGGCGGAAGCCTACTCAGCACTGATGGTCGCTGCTGATGCACTGCGAAGGGCCGAATCCCTGCAGGCCGAAGATGTCCGCAAGGCATTGAAACAGACGCGCTTGAGCACCCCTTTCGGTTATGTCGCCTTTACCGCCTACAGAGGTTTCGAGCGGCAAAACCGTCAGCCGACGCTGGTGCTGCAGGCCCTGAACGGCCGGTACGAATGTGTCTGGCCCCCGGATGCTTCCATGGCCCATCTGGTGATGCCGGCGATGGATCATCTGCATCAGATGGGAGCCCGCGAAGCTTCCAGATAAGGTGTCATACGCTTCAGAGATTGGGAATGACCTCAAAGGACACGCGGTCTGTATTGCCCGCCTCGTCGACCACCGCCAGCTGATAGCGGCCTGCCTGGGCTATGGGGTGGTGGGCGATCTGCGCATTTTCGGTCACGGCCACCGGCCGTCCGTTCAAATACCAGAAACGGCGGCCCATGCCGCCCAATGCGTCAAGGGTCAGGGTTGGAAGGCGCGTACTGTCAGACGTGGCTGAGAACATCGCGTCGGGTTTCACGCCGGTTATGACGATCTGCGATCCGGCCATGGACGGCATGTGGGCGCAGTTTTCGTCGGGCGGGGGGATAAGGTGGTGCCTGCGCCATTTGGACGGCAGCCAGGGCTCGAGGCCCTTGGGCCACAGGGTCAATCGAACGGGAAGGGTGTCTTCGCTGCTGCAGGCGGGATCCACCCTGCGACCGCTTTTGGCATCGATGGTCACGGTTTGAACGATACCGGATAAGGGGCTGTGGGGATCGCTCAGGGTGGGCGGTATCTGGTCGTTCAACACCCAGGCGGTTTTTTCCTGGTGGCATGGCAGACCGGTCCGCTCGCAGCGGGCCTTGCTATAGCCGGTGGGCCAGCAGATGGTCGTTTCGGCCACCTCCCCGGGTCGGGGGGACTGGTCCGCCGGGACATCCATAACCTCCAGCACCCGGCTGAGCAGGGGGGCGGCCGTGGCCGCCCCATACTGGCCGGGGGATGGCGTGCCGTCGGGGCGGCCGATCCACACGCCGACGGTGACCGCATTGCTGACCGCCATGGCCCAGGCATCCCTGGACCCGTAACTGGTGCCGGTCTTCCAGGCATAGGCGGGGCGGTTTTGCACCAGGTGCAGCATGCCCTGTCCTGGAAAAGGATGGCGCAGCATGTCGCGGACGATCCAGGCCGCTCCCGGGGTAAGCAGAAATCGCTCCCCGAGTTGATCCTCTTTCGCATATCGCAAATCTCCGGCCAGGCCGTTGCGCGCCAGGGCCGTGTACCCCAGAGTGAGGGATTCCAAACTGGTCCCCACACCTCCCAGGATCATGGAAAGGTTGGACCGTTCGTCTCCCGGAAACTGCAGTTGAACGCCGGCGTTGCGCAGGCGGTCGGCCAGTGCCTGGGGGCCGTAGGCCTCAAGCAGTTGCACGGCGGGCAGATTCAAAGATAGCTGAAGGGCTTTGGTGGCTGAAACCGGCCCCGAAAAACCGCGGGCAAAATTACCGGGCCGGTATGCGGCGGTGTATCGCGGGGCGTCGGTGAGCAGGCTCATGGAGTGGATCAAACCGGCATCCAGGGCGGCGCCGTAAAGGAACGGTTTGAGTGTCGACCCCGGCGATCGCATGGCGGTGACCATGTCCACGTGGCCGAACCGGTCCTTGTCATCAAAATCGGCGGATCCGACATACGCCCTGACCCCCATGGTCTGGTGATCGACCACCAGGATGGCGACGGAGGTGGCCGGCGGCAGGCGAAAGACGTATTGTTTGGCCAGGGCCTCGAGCTGGAATTGGAGTTGTGAATCAATGTAGGTGGTGATGACCTCTTTGCGGGGATAGGCGTCATGCAGGCGGCGGGCCAACAAAGGGCAGATTCGCGGGGCAATGTAGCGGTCGGCGAACACCGCCTCTTTACGGGCGTCGGCGACGACATCAGCCGGCCAGATCTTCAGCCGCGCCATGCGTTTCAACACCTTGTCTCTGGCGTGTCTGGCGTCAACCGGCGCGCGGTCGGGCCGCAAACGACTCGGGGCCTGGGGCAGAACCGCCAGCAGGGCGGCTTCGGCATGGCTCAGCTCCTCGGCCGACTTTCCCAGATAGGTCAGGGCCGCGGCCTGAACCCCTTCGATGGTGCCGCCGAAAGGGGCGTGGTTCATGTAATAGGTCAGGATCTCATCCTTGCTCCAGTGCCACTCCAGCTGCAAGGCGCGAAGGATCTGCTTGAGCTTGCCGACGATGGTGCGGTCATGGGGGTCGATCAGCCGGGCCACCTGCATGGTAAGGGTCGATCCGCCGGAAACGACCCGTCCCGCATGCAGGTTCTGCCACATGGCACGCGCCATGGCCAGGGGATTGACCCCCGGATGGCGGTAGTACCAGCGGTCTTCATATCCAAGCAGGGCCTGTCGATAAAGCGGAGAGACCCGGCGAAGGCGTACCGGATAGCGCCAGATGCCGTTCTTATCGGCAAAGGTGCGCAGCGGCGTTCCGTCCGCCGCGGTGACCACCGTGGCAAAGGGGCGGTTCTCGAGCGGCAGGGGGAACCGTTGATCCGCAATCCATAAAATTGCGGCCATCCCCCCCAAGGTGAAAAGGACAACCCCGGGGATTGAGGTGCGCCGCGCCGCCCCTGGCGATGATCGACGCCCCCGGACAAAGCATTTCCACCGCTTCGCCCAGACTGTCGTACCGCCTATAAGGCGCTTGATCACACCGCGAACCATCAACGCTATTCTCCCTGCTCCCCGGGTTGGGTGACGGTGATGGGCGCAATGGTATCGCCCACGGCCCGGATATAGGGGCGGTACATGTCTTCCGCATAAGAGTTGGGTACGAGAAATACCCCGGGCGATACGACCCTTGCCAGGTAAAAGAGGGTGGATGGGCGCCATCGATCCACATCGATGGCGGCCACGTACCGGTCGTCGCGGAACTCTTCATGGGCCAGCCGCAGGTTTTCCCGCCATTGGGCGACGGTCTTGTCTTCGATCTTTACTTCATCGATGTTGAAACCAGTGGCCAGGTTCTGGTTTTCGAGTTCCAGGCCGGCGGGCAGCAATTCCACGACCAGCCCCTCGGAAACCCGCTTCGTGCTCTGCACATCCAGGCGCGTCAGCACCAGATCGCCGGTCTTGAGCGCCTGCAGGGAGATGGGCTTGCCGTTGAGATCGTAGTAGGTGCGGTGGATCTCCAGAATGTTTTGCTCCGCAGGCAGCGGGGTCTTGCTGTAGCCGTTGAGCAGGAAGCTGACATAAACCGGACGGTCCCCCCCGGCTTCGATCTGCAGCCCCTTGCCCAGGGCGGCATGGTCGTAGGTGATGCGCACCATCTGTTGCGCCGTGATTTTCTCTGTGTCCCGTCCGGCGGTCACCCGGGCCGTCCAGGTCTTGCCGCTGCCCTTGAGCAGTTGCATGCCGGCCAGCACCAGCGCATTGCGCTCCTGGGTGCTCATCCAGCGCCGGTCGCGCATGGCGTCATCCAGTTTGATCAGCCAGGCCCCGGCGTGGGTGTCGCGGCCTGAATAGGCGGTGAGCAGATAGTAGCTCATGGCCGCATCCCGAACCGGACTTCCATAATCTCCGTAGTAGTGGTGGACATCCCGGTTGACGGCCAGGGATCGGTCAAAGGACTGTCCGGCCCGATTTGCATCGCCCTGCATTTCCAGGGCCAGTCCGAGGTGGACCAGGGGAAGGCCGGTAAGGCTGTCTTTGGCATGGTGGTCAAACAGGGTGCGCAATGTCCCCAGGGAGGCGCGGTTCAGGCGGGCCAGAACGAAACCGCTGTAGGCCTGCACCGCCAGGCGGGTATGCGCCTTGTCGGCGGTGTAACGGGTCTGGATGACCTGGGAGCGGCGCAGGTAGCGGTTAAGACGCTCGGTGGCCTTCTTCAAGGCCGATTCGGGCACCTCGTAACCGTGATCGCGCGCCGTGATGAGAAAGTCGCAGACATAGGCGGTCAGCCAGCACTCTTCGGGACTGTTGGCCGACCAGAGACCGAAACCGCCGTTGGGCTTTTGAAGGGTGATCAGGCGGTCGATGCCCTGCTGCACCTTCTTTCGCCGCACCTGCGCGGATTGGGTTTTGATCTTCATCTCCTTCAACAGCGCGTTGTTGATCAGCACCTGGGGATAAATACCCGACGCGGTCTGCTCCAGGCAGCCGTAGGGATAGGCGTAAAGCGCTTTGATGTGGTCGGCCACATTGATGGGCGGCACATCGGTAAGGGTCAGGTCTGCGGCCACCGTTTCCGGGATCAGGTGCTCGACCGTATCGGCCGGTATCTCCAGATGCTGGCCCGGTTCGAGCGACCGCCGCCACTGCCGGGTCACGGCCGGGTAGGCTGGGCGGGTGCCCAACCGCCATTGACGCATCATCGCTGGGGCCGCCGTCCCGTCTTCCAGGCGGATGCCCTCTACTTTCAGGGTGATGGTGGCGGCGCCCACCGTGTTGCCGGCACGTACCGGAAAACGCAGGATGGTCTTGGCGTTGTCTTTCAAATGGACGCTATGTGCGCCATCGGCCAGCAGACGGATGGGGTCCGATGTCGTCAATCCCACGGCCAGCGTCTGGTCCTGCCCGCTCAAGTTCCGGACATCCAGGGCCAGTTCGGATTGGTCTCCGATGGCCAGAAAGCGCGGCATGGCGATCTGGGTCACCACCGGGGCGGCCACGGTCACTTCCACGTCCGAGGATCCGTAGCGGCTGGCGCTGTGCGCCACGGCCATGAGCCTCAGTCGGCCGTTGAAATCAGGCAAATCCAGCGTGATGGCCGCGGTGCCGGCGGCATCCACTTTGACGGGTGCCTGGTAGAGCGATACGATCTGCACATCGGTTACCGGCTTGTCGCCGCCGCGGGTCATCTCGGCCAGATCGCCGCCGAACCGCATGCGCGCCAGGTCGCCCTGGTGGGTCTCGATGACTTTTTGATAGAGATCATGAAAGTCGACGCCGTACCGACGCCGGTTGAAGAAATAACCACCCGGATCGGGGGTGTCGAATCGGGTAATGGAGAGTACGCCCACATCCACGGCGGCCAGGGTCACATAGGCCGTTTCCCGGGGCAGCAGGCCGCCGACCCGCACGGTGACATCCATGGCGGTGTTGGGCAGGAGCTTCTCCTTGGCGTCGATGGATACGGAGAGCTTTCGGTCGCTGCGATCCAGGGGCAGATGAATGATGCCCAGGGAACGTTTGGGGGCGATTTTTGTGCGTCGGTCTCCCGGCCGGATCACCATGGCGGTGACATGCAGGTCGTGGCGGTCCCAGTCGGAACCCACGGGAATGGCAACTTCGGTACCTTGGGCCGAGACCTTGACGACCTTGCGCCAGATCGGCTTTTCGCCCTCGACCATCACGATGCCGGTACCCGCTTCGGGCGCTTTGATCAGCACCTTGGCCGTATCCCCGGGACGGTATGCTTTCTTGTCCAGGGTCAGGACCACCTGGTCGGGGCGGTTGCCTTTCCGGCCGGCGCCGCGTCCCCACCAACTCCAGCCGGCGGAAAATCGGTGAGCGGTTTTCAAGCCGGTGTCGGGATCGACAATTTCCAACCGATAGGGGCCCCACTCCACCGGGAAATTGATCTTCGCCTTCCCGCCGGCGGCGATATCAAGTTTGGCCTGGGCCACGGGGTAGTGCTGGTAATTGACGATGCGCTCCCATCCCGAAGAGGCGCTGTACTCCCAGTAGTAGTCGGGATACTCCCGGATCAGGGAGACCTCCAGGCCCTTTGCTTCCAGCAGGGCGGCCGCGGCGTTGGCTTTCACCACCTCGAATTCCACCAGGCTCTCCGCGTCGGGTTGTTTGCCCTTCCAAAGGGGCCGCACCCCCACGAGCGTCTCTGCCGGCCAGACCAGGTAGGTTTTGACCCGGCTCACCGGACGTCCGCCGGATTCGTAGAGACTGGTGTGCAGCCGGATCTTGAGCGGGGATTGGGCTTTGGCATATTGGTGGTCCACCATTATGGTCCCGTGTCCCGTGTCGTCCAGTTCGATGTCGTCGGTTTTGAACTCGCTGCGGAATTTCTCGTCCGCATCTCCAAACTCGAATCCCTCCAACTCCTTTAGCAGTTTGCGGTGGGGCAACATGCTGACGTTGCATCCCACCCGGTTGCCGGCGGCCGGAGCGCCGTATAGATAGTCGCCTTGAACATCCATGGAGATGGGGCGGTCGGCGCTTATCACGGAGGACTCGGTATTTCCGCCGTCCAGGGATAGTTTCATGCGTTCGGGCATGAAGTCTTCAACTTTGAATTTAAAGAGCTGGATCAACTTACCCGCCAGCTTGAAATCAATGGTCCATGTCCCGGTCTGTGCGCCGGAGGGCAGGTCGATCTCTTTGTGGTAGGCATTGAGGGCTTGGCATTTCCATTTAAAGGATTTGGCTTTTCGGCCGTCGGGCTGCCGGACGGTGACGCCGATGGGAGGGGTATGGTCCACCGGTCGTCCGTCGTAGTCCCGGAGCAGGGCATCGATGATCATCTTCTCTCCGGGGCGATAGAGATCTCTCGGGCTATAGACGAACAGTTCCAGGTCGCGAAACGGCTGCTCGCCCAGCTCGAAGGCGGACAAGTCCAGCGCCGGGCTGCGCAGCGGCAGTATGGAGGTGTGATTTCCGTCCCGCGCCACCAGCAGACGCGCCTGATCTTTCAGGCGGGCAAAGGCGGCCGTGCCGTCCCTGTCTGTTTGCCCCTGCTCGACGATGTCTCCATCCTTGTCGAAGATTGTCAGGGAGACATCCTTATAGACTTCTCCGGAGCTCAGATGTTGGGTTTGAACCGTAGTGGTGTGCGGATAGATCCGCAGGTGCAGCCCGATATCACTGATGGTGAAGTAGGTGGCCGGGTAGCCGTGTGAATAGGTGCCGGCCCGGCGCAGCACCGCCAGATAAAGCCCCGGTTTCGACAGCGGTTTGATGCCCGTTATCGGCAGGACCGCCTTGGCCAGCACGTTGCGGGGGGCTTCGAGATCAAATCGCGCCGTGTGGACCAGGTCCGCATACCGCTGGACCTGCTTGGACTGGTAGATCTGGATCTCGTTCTGGTTTCTGAAAAGGGTGATGAAGTCCACCAGATGTTTCTCTTTTACGCGGAAGAAATCGACGTCGGCTTTGCGCACATTCATGGTATTGACCGGAAGGCCGGTGGCCAGCTCGGAGGGCAGGATATGCCCTTTGCTGCCGAAGGAGATATAGGATTGGGCCGCGCGGGTGCGCAGCTTGTGCGTCTTGTTTACTTTGATGGTTTGCCCGCCGGCCGCTTTCAAACCCCTTCGGATCTGGACTTCATAGCGGGCGTCCGCCTCGATATGGGTGAAATAGGCCACATCGCCTTTTTTAGTGAGGACCCAGGCGCCGTCCACCTTGCCTTCCTTTTCTGAAAACAAGGTGAGAAAACGGTTAAAATCCTTGGTCGCGTCCACTTGGGCGGAGAAGGTTACCGCGATGCAATTTTGGTTATCGATGGTCCGTTGGCCGATAAACAGAACTTTGAAGTCGTCGGCATCCGCAGCGGCCGGGATGGCCGTCCACACTGACAGGAGAATGAAAATAAGGCTGATCATCGATGCTTTTTTGGCCATGGGGCAATGCTCCTTTGAAATGATAAGGGGTGAAAGGGGCGTTATAAACCACATCCGGTGTGTGGCCGCGAAGATCATGGTGATGTTTCATGGAGGTTTATTATCGCACAGCCCGGTGAATTCTGTATGAAAAAGTTATGAAAAAATCTTAAAATTGATCTGGGGGCAGGGCAGTCGCAAGTAACCTTCTGGCACGTGGCGAGCGGCGTTGGCAACCTCCATTTTCGATATGCGATGTTGGACGCTGGCCCTTCGATGATCAAAAAATACGAAGGGGTTGCCCTCTATTGCCCTATCTTTTATATTTGGTTAACATAGAGACAACCTTCGGAGATTTGGAGTTGGCAATCCCGATGGGTGGTCGTCGCCACACGCAACTGCGTTGAAGTGGCGCTAAGGCGCAGCTCCGGGCGGTTCGCAGACGCGCCCGCTTAAAGCGGGCTCAAACAGTGCGAACCGCTTTTCCTCCGCTGCACCTAAACGCAACTAAAATTTGTTGCTGACGTGCCGACGACCTCCCACCGGAATCACCTTATGCCTCACAATGGACTGAATACTGAATTCCAATATAAAGTGTAGGAATAATGAAGAATATACTGGCCATTGATATCGGGGCCGGCACCATGGATGTGCTTTGTCATGTGCCGGAAGAGAAGATGCACTACAAGGCGGTGGTCAAGTCTCCGGTGCGGACCATGGCGACGGCCATCAACGCCACCAGCGGAAACCTGTTGGTGACAGGGGTGGAAATGGGGGGTGGGCCGGTGACGGCCGCGTTGGAAGAACGCGCCCGGACGGCTGACGTCAAGATTTCGGAATCAGCTGCGGCCACCATCCACCACGATCCCGCGCGGGTGAAGGCCATGGGATTGGAGATCATCCCGGACGAGGCGGCTGATGCGTTGATGCGGGACGATGGGTACACGGAGATTGCGTTGCAGGACATCGACCCGCAGCGCATTCAACAGATCGTTGAGGGTTTCGGCTTGCCGTTTGATTTCGGTGCCGTGGCGGTCTGTGCACAGGACCATGGCGCAGCACCGCCGGGGGTCTCCCATCTGGAGTTTCGCCACAACCTGTTCAAGGCACGCCTGGACCGGCAGCCCTACCCCCATACCCTGCTTTTCACCCCCAAAAGCCTGCCGACGGAATTCAACCGATTACGGGCCATCGCTCTCAGTGCCGCCCGATTGCCCACTGACGAGGTCTATGTCATGGACAGCGGAATGGCCGCCATTCTGGGCGCTTCTCTGGACCCCGCATTGAGGGCAAAGCAGACCGTCATGGTGTTGGACATCGCCACTTCCCATACGGTTGGCGCCGTGTTGACCGGTGGGGAGCTGCAGGGCCATTTCGAATACCATACCCATGATATCAACCTGGCGCGCCTGGAGCGGCTGCTCGAAGATCTGCCGGCGGGCAGGCTCTCCCACGATCAGATCATCGCCGAAGGAGGGCATGGGGCCTACCTGCGCGGGGCGCCCGGGTATGACGCCGTGGAGGCCATCGTGGCCACCGGTCCAAAGCGTCGGCTCATGGCCGAATCGCGGCTGCCCGTCACCTGGGGCGCCCCCTGGGGAGACAACATGATGACGGGTTGCGTCGGTTTGCTGGAGGCGATGATGCGAAAGCAAGGCGGGAGTATCGGCCTCTTTTAGGAAATTGATCTCATAGCCTTTGCCCGAATAAAATGCCCCGGGAACACATGCCGGAACGCTTCCCGGGCTCCGCGGCGCCCATTACAGGCGGTCCCATCCCCCTTGCCTTGTAAACTCTTGATGCCTTTTCAGCGTCCAATATCAGCATATGACAAAAATACCATTATTTAATTGTAAGCCTGACTGGCTGGACTTAAAATGCGCCCAATGACCTCGAAATTCGCCAAATGGTTGCTGTGGATCGGCATCGGCATAGCGTTGCTGACGGCTGTGGGAGCGGCGGGGATGGCCGTTGTCTTGCCAAATTATGTGGAAGGTCATCTGGTCCCCCGGCTGGGACGGGACTTCGGGCTCAGCACGGACGATATAAGGGTTCGCCGGATCGGATTCTGGGGAAGCGACCTGGGCGCCATCCGCTTGATGGCGAACCATGAACCTGCCGTCACGATTGCCGCCGTTCAGATCGACTACTCCCCGCTGAGTTTGATGCGGGGAGAAATCAAAGGACTCACCCTCGGTGGGTTGGAAATCCGTGGCACGCTGACACCCGATGGCGCGTCTATCGGCGGAATCCGTCTTCCCGCTGCATCCAACACTTTGGATAAAGGGGAAGCAGCGGTGGATCTGCGGCGTCTGTTACCCATCCAGCTGGGGCGTCTGGCCATCGTGCAATCCCATCTGGTACTTAAGATCCGGGACCGCCGTATCACGCTTCCATTTGAGGTCGAGCTGCAAACCCGGCAACTGCCCGATGGTCGTTTCAAAGGTCGGGCCGATCTCTCTTTGTTGGGAAATCCGGTGACATTACAGGCCTCATTGGACCAGGATGCCGACACCGCACGATTTGGTCTGGAGGCGACCGGTTTTGATATGGCCGCATTGAATACCTTCTTTCCTGCACACCTGCCGGTTGGACTGAAAGGCGTGCTGGACCTCGAAGGGCAGGCAAGCTTCGGGATGCGTGCTTTTAACCTGAAGGCCTTGGCGCTGACCGGCCGTTTGAAAAAGGCCCAGGTCGGCACACCCCATGGGAATCTTCAATCCGTCTTGGGAGCCGATAGCACGCCAAAGCCGATCTTGCTTTCCGTGACCGGTGACCGCCTTTCGGAACTGAAGTGGGGGTTCGCGCCGTTCCAGATCACCGGTCCGGTAGTCGTGACGGTGGACGAACTTTCCGGCGGTTTGACCCACAGCCAGGGGGTTTGGGCATTGACCGGCCAAATCCAAACCAATCTGCCGGAGCAGGCGCTGCATGACCGGATACGTATCCCGGCGGCCTGGTCGGCCGGTTGGCAGATGGCGCTGCACCATAGGGGTGACCAAAAACGGACAGACTTTGAGCTGACGAAGGTTGCCGGCGGGCCCCTGGCATTGCAGCGGGACGGCCTGCGAATGTCCTCCAAGAGCCAGACGGTCCGCATTGCCGGCACCTTGGGAGCGGATGCGTTGGATGCCGGCGGCGAAGTATCCGTCAAAACGATCGATTTGGTGACGTCCGATGGCACCATATCGCTTCCGGAGTTGCGCCTGGACGGCAGGTTGGGCCTTGCTCTCGGGGACCGGGACGCGCCCGCCAATATGGATGGAAAAATCGATATGCCGGGGATTTACGCCAAACTGGACCCAACGGTTGCCCGCCTGCCGGCGGCGACTTTCCGCTTCACCGGTGAAAGACGGCCCGGGCAGCCGTGGCAAGTGGATGGACGGCTCAAACTCGCCAACGGCCGGCTTTCCGATCCGTCCCGCAAGTTCCGCATGCGCAATCTCTCCCTTGACCTGCCATTGATGTGGCCGGCAGCAAAGCGCGTGGCTCCCGGCCGGATAAAGGTCGGCGCCCTGGAGTGGAACGGCCGGCAAGTGGGCAGCGCTACGGGGACGCTGCGTCAGAAAGACCAAGCCCTGACCATGGCCTTGACACATCACAGTAAACTTTTTCCGGGATTGCGCGTCATAATCAATGGCGGCCTCGACCGGTCCGGTACTGCAACCATAGAAGTCAAAGTTCCGCGCCACCACCTGGTCGAGCCGATCGATATAGGCCAATTTCAGCCGGCCGCAGCCGGCATGATGGTGTCGGGCCGGCTAGAAGCGGACGCCGATCTAACGATTGAAAACGGCCGCATGGCCGGCGACGCCATCTTCGAATTCAGCCAGGGTCGCCTGGAACAACGGTCGCGAAACCTCTTGCTCGAAGGTGTCGATATGAAACTTCACATCGACGATATGCATCGAATCCAAAGCGCGCCGCAACAGAAACTGACGGTGGCGCAGGTGACTTTCGGAAACCTTGCGGCACAAAATCTAAGGGTCGATTACCAGTTGGAGCATCCCGGCACCTTGTTCGTGGAGAAGGCCCAGATCGATTGGAGCGAGGGGAAGATCAACACGGGTGCCGTTCGTATTGTCCCCGGGGTGGATGACTACGACGTTCTTCTTTTCTGCGACCGGCTTAATCTGGCCAAGGTGCTGGAACAGTTGGGGGCCGCCCAGGCCGAGGGAGAGGGTTCGGTCAACGGGCGGATCCCGATCCGTTGGACCAACGGCCGCCTGAGTTTCGATAATGGTTTTCTTTTCTCAAGCCCCGGCCAGACCGGTGCCATCCAGTTGACGGGAACCGAAGCGCTTCTTGCGGGGCTGCCGCCCGGGACGCCGCAGCACGCTCAATTGGATATTGCCACCGAAGCATTAAAAGACTATACCTACAAGTGGGCCAAGCTGATGGTTCAAACCGAAGACGATATCCTGCTTCTCAAGCTGCAGTTCGACGGCAAACCCAACCGGCTGCTACCGTTCGCATATGACCAGCAATTGGGACAATTCAAACGGGTGGCCGGACAGGGGGAGGCCGATTTCAGAGGCATCAGCATCGATCTGAATCTTCGAAGTCCGCTGAATGAAATACTTAACTATAAAGAGCTGCTAAAATAGCCGCAAAGGAGTCAGGCATGAAACCGACAGCGCTGTTTGTGATCATGGCCATTGCACTTCTCCTGTTTGGAGCGGGTTGCCAAACCCAGCACAAGGTGGAGACGGTGCATAAGGTCGAGGTCGCGCCCATGCACATCACCATAGATGTCAATGTCAAGGTGAATAAAGCCTTGGATGATTTCTTCGGAGACCTGGATGCCGCAGAAGATCAACTCCAGACTTCTGAACCAAAGAAAAAGAACCTATAGGCCGTTTGCCTGAGACAAAGGAGTAGATGGAATGAACCGTATTGGAAGCATAAAGATCGGCCTGCTGATCGCCGGCCTGGTTTTCGCTCTCGTCGCAACGGCATCTGCCAAGGATATCAAAGCCCGCATGCGGGACAGGCTGCCCGTCATCGTCAATTTGAAAGCCAAAGGGATCGTCGGAGAGAATAACCAGGGGCTATTGACGGTATTGAAGAATGCGGGGGATCAGAAGGGTGTCGTGGATGCCGAAAATCAGGATCGTCGAAAGATCTACGCAGCCATTGCCAAACAGCAGGGGATATCGCCGGAGCATGTGGGACAGCTGCGTGCAGTACAGATCGCGGAAAGGGCGGACCCTGGAACCATGATTCAGGATGCCAAGGGGAAATGGCGCAAGAAGTGAAATCCGGCGCGAGGTTCTGGAAGAAAATGCGAGCCGCTGTACTTCGCAATTTTTGGTGGTGGACCTTGTCTATCGACGAGGCGGCAGGACCCCATTGGGGCCCTGCCGGTTTTAAAACGTTCGGTCTGCAGCCGCCGGTTTAATTCACGGCCTCTTTGAGCGCTTTTCCGGCGACAAACTTGGGTACTTTGCCGGCAGGAATCTGAATGGGAGCGCCGGTTTGGGGATTGCGGCCGGTGCGTGCTTTCCGCTCGCTGACTTTGAAGCTGCCAAACCCTGAGATCTGAACGCTTTCGCTTCTTGCCAGGGCGTCGGTGATGCAGCCCAGTACGCAGTCCACTGTCTCTTTGGCCTGTTTCTGGGTTCCGACAATGGACGCAACTTGATTGATTAAGTCCGTCTTGTTCATTGAAGCCTCCTTTGATGGTTCTGCAAAGATGTGTTGTGCGTAGATGGGTGCCGCAGACCATATATTCCACCGGCGAAATGTACAAGACTAAAGATGATTTAACTTCTGTACGACCGATTTTTAGTCCGGTTTTCGTAAAACGGTTGACCGGCGCAGAGGCTTTACGGCCGTCTAACTATCTATTAACAAGACGAATAAAGTCATGATCATGGATCCCGAACCTTTCAGAGAGAAAGTGGGCCAAATCTGCCGCCAATGGATATCGGACGGGTTGCCGTCCCGCCAGGTGATGGAAAGTGCCGCCGATATGCTTGAGCAATGGAAGCGTCGGCATGGGGTATCCGGCCTGTGGAAGGCCGCGCCGCTCATGCTCACCGCCACCCTGGATGACGGCATCGGGCAGGGGCTGTCGCTCATCGAGCGCTTCGCCGCCGTTGCCGGTTTCGATGTACAACGCATCGGCTTGTTGCAGCACCCTGGATTTATAGTGGAAAAATGCCACATTCTTCAGCCTGCCATGCTGGGGCTAACGGTGCTCCAATTGGATTCAGATGAAAGTTTGGCCGAGGTGGGGCAGCATCGTCCCGCCGCGACCGCCATCGTCGCCGGCGGTCCGGCGTTCAAGTTCGACCCGGAGATGGGCAGGCGGTGCGGCGTGGACTATATCGCCCCTAATGTTGCGTATTTTTTGGATTATCTGACAAAATGGACGCCTCCCCGGCAACAGGAGCCATAAAGGGTGCCGATCGCCTCGGGCGGACCGGAAATGTCGAATGCGTCGGACACCAGACACCCGCCCGGTTCACCGCATTGACGGATTTGCGATTTTGAACGGATGGTGCTATACGGTCTTGGTCACGATCCAAGCTCCGGGCCGAAATCGGCCCTCCAATATAGATTCCATGAACGATTCACGCAGAGGCTATCAGTAGCGAACCGGTATTCGATTGCAGAGATGGACACGCAGCCCAAGAATAGACTCTATGCCTCGGCAGAAAGTTCAGCCCGCCAGTCCGCGCACATTCAGGCCGAGCTGATCCATCTGACGTATAAACAGGCCCCTATCGGGATCACCATCACCGCCATCAATGGTGCGGCACTCGCCATGTTGCTGTGGCGACAGATCCCCCACCATATCCTGAGTGTCTGGTTTGCCGTCCTGCTCCTTGTGGTGGCGGTACGCGCCGTACTGGTCTTTCAGTATCGCCGCCGGAAAGTGACCGTCGATCAGTCCAAAAAATGGGGGCGCATTAACGTCGTCGGCCTCACTGTGACCGGGATGCTCTGGGGCGCCACCATGATCCTCACCTTTCCGGCCGAATCGCTGACCCACCAGCTGTGTATCGCTCTGCTGCTGTGCGGCATCATCGCGACCGCTATCAGTCTTTACGGGGTGGTGCCCAGCGCTGTTATCGCCTTTTCACTGCCCATTTTTTTGGCCTGGATTTTGCGATTTCTTACCTTCGGCGATCCCATTCACATTGTCATCGCCGGTATGGCCATCCTCTATATGGGGATCATGGTTTTCACGTCCCATCACATCGCCAGGGTCCGCCGCCAACTGCTGGTCACGCGGTTCAACCTGGCCAACCGGGTGATCGAAAAGACCCATGAACTGAAAGAAACCAACGCCTATCTGCAGACCGAAATCAAAGAACGAAAAATCATCGAAGAACGCCTCCGGCAGGAACGGGATCGACTAGAAGTAATTACCACCACGGTGGGCGCCGGACTGGCAGTGATCTCAAAGAAGCACCGCATTTTGTGGTGCAACCAGATTTTCAAAGATATCTTCGGAAATGAAAAGGCCGATCCCTGCTTCGCACAGCTGTACCAGCGCGACGACATATGTGAAGACTGCGGCGCCAGGCAGGTGTTCGACCAGGAGTGCGAAAAGGTGGTGCAGGAAAGGTCCTGTGTCGACGCCTCCGGTAATCATATGTGGTTCCAAATCATCACGACGCCGATTCACAACAGTGAAGGGCGTATCCGTGCCGCGCTGGAAATGGTCATCCCCATTACCGAACGTAAAGAGGCTGAGGCGGCCCGGTACCGCATGAGAGAAAAACTGGAAGAGGCGCGAAAGACCGAAGCCATAGCGACCCTGGCCGGCGGGATCGCCCACCAGTTCAATAATGCACTGGCCGTCATCGCAGGTAATGTGGAACTGTTGGAGTATGACTTTCCCCGGGACTCCCAGATTCGGTCCTATGCCCATCCCATTTCAGGCGCTTCGAAGAAGATGGCCCAGTTGACCAGCCAGTTGCTGGCCTACGCCAACGGCGGGAAATACAAAGACACGCCCAGCGACCTCGGCGAAGTGGTGAAAACAACCATCGGCTTTATCCAGCACACCTTTCCCAAACAGACCGAGTTGGAGATGACCCTGGGTACCGATTTGCCCCAGGTCAGAATCGACACCACGCAAATCCAAATGGTGGTCTCTTCCATCGTCTCCAACGCCATGGAGGCGACAGAGGGCGGGGGGAGGATCCACATCCTTTGCGAGGCTGTTACGGTAGCCGCCGCCGGTGGAATTGATCTGAAAGCCCCGCCGGGCCGGTATGTGGCCGTGTCCTTCACCGACGACGGGGTCGGGATGGATGAGGAGACGGTCAAGCGGGTATTCGACCCCTTCTTTACGACCAAATTCGAAGGGCGGGGGCTGGGAATGGCCGCCGTTTACGGCATCATAAAGAACCATAACGGATATATCTTCGTATCGTCCAAGCCTGAAAAGGGCACCAAGGTGACCATTTATCTGCCGGCCCTGGGCAAAGCCTCCGTGCCAATGGCGGAAACGGAGGCCCCGCCGATCAAGGGTCGCGGAACGGTGCTGATGGTAGAAGACGATGCCGACCTCATCGAGGTCAACCAGGCCCTGCTCGAGAGAATCGGCTACAGCGTGATCGTCGCCACAACCGGCCATGAAGCCATGGAAATTATCAACAACACGACGCTTCCATTCGATGTGGTGCTATTGGATATCGTTCTTCCGGATATGGACGGCAGCGCCGTTTACCCTCACATTCGAAAGAGCCGGCCCCGAGCCAAGGTGATCGTCTGCACCGGATACGACCAGGAGGGCGCCACCCGTGAGCTGCTGGATGCCGGGGCCGACGGATTCCTGCAAAAACCATTCACCTTGAACCAGATCAGCCAAAAGCTGAGCCAGGCGCTGAGCATGCATCAAGAGGCTGAAATGTCCGATCAGGCGTCACCTGAAGACCGCTCCGCAGCTACAAATCCTTGATGTAAATTCGTACGCCGGGCGATTCAGCCTGTCGGTCCGGATATTGATCCTGGCGGCCGGCTGCAAATCGCATCTTTTCATAGAGCTTGCCGAGAACGGGATTGTTGGTCAGGGAGATGACACGCGAGAATCCCTGCTCCTTGATACGCTGCATGAAGGATTCGACGGTAAAGACACCGACACGCTGGTTCCTGAACTTGGTCGAGATGGCCAGGGCGGCGATTTCCGCCGTTTCTGCGTCGATCACCTTTTTCTCCACACAACCGACCACGATATCATCGATCAGGGTGACGAAGAAATCCTGCCAGTGCGCTTTCAGGTAGCCATCGCTGCGGGGTTTGATATACCCTAGGTGTTTGTATCGATTCAGAATACCTTTGACGAACCGGATATCATCTTCCGATCCGATGGGCTTGAAATGCTCGACAAAGTTGTTGGCAATCAGGCTGCCGTGCCCTTCGATGGTAAAAAGTTCGTGCTTTATGGTGTTCTTGCCTGCCGGCAGGATGTGCACACGGTCGTATTGGCCGCCGTCGATCCGGGCGCAGATGCGCTCAAGCACCCCCATGAAATTGACATTGGATATGCTTTCCCCCCAGTCGGAGAAGCTTTGCCGCGCGCCGGGTGTGGTCAGGGCGTTGATCACCCGACCACGTTGATCGATGAGCGGTTTGCGCTCCAGGAAAATCAGCTTGTGGGCTTTTTCAGCGTGGTCGAGAACCTGGTTGTAAAAATCGACTTCCGGCCGCAGCCGGATGACCTGGGATTCCGGCAGCCGGGCGGCCAGGTCCTGAAAATGTTTCTGGTTGGCAAACCGGTTCGGGACGTTGTGGTAGAGGACCGTGGCGATGCCCTGGCGGTTGAGGAATTTGATATCGGCGATCACTGCGCTGAAATGATCCCTGAAGATACCTTCGCGGCAGGCGACACATACCGTTTTCCCGTAAAGGGCTCGGGTGTATTCTTCGATATAGAGCTTCGGCATGCCTACTTTTCCATGTCGTTGGTTGGAAGCAGTTCCGAAAAATGGTAACAAAAAGGGGGGTAAACAGCAAGGCCGGCAGGATGGCGACAGCAATTCTAAGGACATGGTTCATTAAACCCGGCCTTGTGCGGGCAGGCGGTCGGCGCCACACGCAACGGCGTCAAGTGCCCGTAGGATGCGCTCCGGGCGTCCCGGAAACTCCCCCGCTTTTCAGCGGGGTCAAACAGCTTAGGGGACGCTTTTCCTGCGCTGCATCCAACGGGCACTAAGACGCCATTGCTCACGTGGCACCGACCGCCTGCCCGCACAAGACCTATTCGGCGTGGTTATTCGCGGAAGAATAATTATATCTTCGACGTTCGATGTTCAAAAAAGGTGAAAAGGGGCCAGGCGAACCATCACATATTGCTTGTGTCACGCCGGCCGCAACTGAGCCGGCGCTACAGGTTGTGGAGGTGGTCGAGCAGTTGGGTCATGACTTTGTGTGACGCCTCGAAGGGGGCGTCCGGTGCAAGGATTTGATCCGGTGTGGCAACGAATTCGTCGGCGGCCAGGTCGGCTGCGCAGTGTTTCACAAGGGATTCGGCACCGGCGCGGGTGATCTCCATGTGAAACTGCAGGCCGACCACCCGGTCTCCATACACGAATCCCTGACTGCGACAGGCGCTGCTGGTTGCCAGCAAGCGGGCGCCGTCCGGTATGTCGAAGGTGTCGCCATGCCAGTGAAATGCATCCCATTGCGAGGGAAAAATTTGGGCCAATGGATGGTCAAGGCTCTTTCTCTCTAGAAAAACCGGAAACCAACCCACCTCCTTGTAGGCGTTTTTCCGTATGCTTGCTCCCAACACTTCAGCAATCAACTGCGCCCCCAGGCAGATGCCCAGCACGACCTTGCCCTTTTCTATGGCGCGCGCAATGGCCTTTTTCTCATCGACCAGCCAGGGATATTCGTCATGATCGTCCGCGCCCATCGGTCCGCCCATGACCACCAGCCAGTCGATATCAGCGGGCATGTCAACCACGGGGCTCTCATACAGCCGTGAGGCTGACAGGGAAAAGTCATGGATCTCGGCCCACGCCTCGATAACGCCTAAATTCTCAAAGGGGACGTGCTGAAAATAGTGGAGCTTTTTCATGATCTGCTATCCTGTCGGGTATGGTATTCGGCCATGTCCCAGTGTATTAAAGCAAAAACATTGCCACAATGGGTGCAGGGTTGCGATGTGGTTAAAGGCTCTGATATCGATGGGTTACGATTATTTGAAGCCGTGATCGAACAAGATTGAAAGAAAGGAGCCGACAATTTTGTCAGATGCCGCCTTTTTTTATGACATATTTGCAGTATTCCGTCCCTCCGACACTTTCGCTTCGGTGATCGAATCATGTTCGCTCCCCCAGGATATTCGGCGCCAAGAGCGGCTACCGGGGCAGGGAGCTGCTAGCCCAACAACCACAGCGACAAGACCGGAAGATACGTCACCAGCACCAGGCATGTCAGGAGCAGCACCAGGTAGGGGATGGAGGCCCGGTAGAGCACGGTGACCGGCTTTTGGAATTTCAAACTGGAGACAAACAGGTTCATGCCCACTGGCGGTGTGGAGTAGCCGATTTCCAGGTTGACCAGAAAAATGACCGCAAGGTGATGCAGATCGATGCCGTAGCGTTGGGCCACCGGTACGATGATCGGCACCACAATGACAATGGCCGAGAAGATATCCATGACACAGCCCACCGCGATGAGAAAAACATTCAAACCGGCCAGAAAGAGATATTTGTTGTCGGTGAGCCGGGTCAGCAGGTCGAGCATCTGGTTGGGGACCTGGGCGTCCACCAGGTAGCCGGTAAGACCCAGCGCCATGGCCAGAATAATGATGATGGCGCCGGACAGCACGGCGCTCTCCACCATGATTTCCGGCAGTTGGCGCCGCCAGTGAATCTCCCTGAGGATGACACATTCAACGATCAGCACGTAGACGAGCACCAAAGCCGATACTTCGGCGATGGTCACGAAGCCGCCATAGACACCGACCAGAATTAACGCCACCATCCCCCAGTCCCAAACGCCGGCCTTGAAGCTGCGACCAATCCGTTGCCAGGAAAATGCTTCCACCGCAGCCGGCCGACGGGGTATGCCGATGCCTTTGAAAAAAGCGTAGGCAGACAAGACGGCCAGCAGCAACAGCCCTGGGATCAGAGCGGATTTGAATATGCGGGCGATATCGATTTGAGCGACGACGCCGTACAGGATGATCGGAAGCGAGGGCGGAAAGAGAAGTCCTAAACTACCGCCGGTGGTGAGCAGTCCCAACGAGAATTTTTCCCCGTAACGCGGCTGCAGCACAGGGTAGAGTACTGCGCCCATGGCAACTATGGTCACTCCGCTGGCCCCGGTCAGCGCCGTAAAGAAGGCACAGGCTCCCAAGGCGGCCATGGCGCTGCCGCCGGGAAGCCACCCTGCCACCGCATCCAGGCAGTTCATCATACGGCGCGGCGCTTCGGAAACCGTCAGCAGACACCCCGCCATGGTGAAGAGCGGCAGGGCCACCATCACCGGCATTGTGGCCAGCCGGTTCATCTCGATCAGTACCATCTGCAGTACGGTGGCATCGAAATCACTGCTCAACAGGCAGACCAGGGTGAGACCGGCGATGGAGACAAACAACGGCGTCTCCAGCAAGGTGAGGAGTAATATCAGGGCGATGGCGATGAGCAGCAGGCTCACGCTTTCTCCTTTCCCGGCGAGTGCCACTGTTCCAGGAGGTCGATGGAAAAGCGAAGAAAGGCGATGGAGAAAAAGATCGGATAGCAGACCGCCAGCCATCCTTTGGCACCCATCAGGACGACTTCGTTGGAGACAAAGATCACCGATGCCCAGGTAAGCAGACCGCAGACGGCCATGGCAAACAAGCGGGTCAGCATGGTGGCCAGCCGCCGGGCGGGCAGCGGCAGTATCCGGAGCAGCAATTCAATTTTGATATGGCGTTGGTGTTTCAATGCAAGGGTGGCCCCCACTAGGGCCAGCCAGAGGACCACCGTCGGGGAAAGCTCCAGAAGGACATGGGATGTCCAGTGGAAGATGTTGCGCCCCAGTATGTTGATGCAGATCATGGCGATGAGAAGCGAAAGCAGCACCACCGCCACAGCACGCTCTGCCTTTTCCAGTCCGTCATCAATTGTCGAGATCCATCTGCGTATCATGTTAACTTCACTGATCGGAGGTGCGCATGGTGTGAAGGATGGCCTGAATGCGTTCGAAAAGCGCCTGCGGATAGAGCTTCGGGATGCTCTGGGCATAGGTCTTCCGGGCATCGGCACTGAAGGACGCAAGCTGGGCCTGCGTGGGCTGCACAAAGCTGATCCCCTGGGATTTCATCACCTTGAGCGCTTTCTGATTGTCCTCGCGGGTGAGTTGGATCAATTTGCGGCAGTGCGTACGGGCCGCATCCCTGACGATGGCCTGATGCCCGGCCGGAAGCGCCGCAAAAGCCCTTTTGGTCATCACCAGGGCGGCAGTGGCATTGGCCAGCGGGTAATCGAGCACATAGCTGGCCCGGGCGTGCCATTGGAACGCCACGGCCGCCATGGCCGGGGAGTAAAAGGAATCGATCATGCGCCTTTCCAGACCGGTGTTGACTTCAGCAATGTGCAGCGGGGTAGTGCGAATGCCAAAATTGTGCAAAAATGTCTCGGCCACGCGGTCGCCTTTCCAGACCCACATCTTGGCGGATTTAAACGTCTCCTCTTGGGAGAGGTCTTTTTGAGAGAAAAGATAGACCCATCCCCCTTCGGTGAAGCCCAGCAGCACGAACCCCTTCTTTAAAAAGGCCTCGGCAAAATAATTGAACATCTGCTCGCGAACGGCGTCGACCTCTTTGTCGTTTTGAAAGAGCAGGGGGGCTTCCAATACACGGACCTCGGGCAGCGCGACACCCAGCCCCACGCCGGAGAAGCCGGCGGCCTGGATGCGGTTGACCCGCATCTTGCGCAGCACATCGACCTCGTCGCCGCTGACCCCGCCCGGATAAATGACAAAGTCCACCCCACCCGCGGTGCGGCGCTTCACATCCGCTGCCATCTCCTTCAGCACCGTGACCCAGGTGCTGCCTTCGGGGGTGACCACCGCCGTCTTGATGGTGTGCGGGGCGGCATTGGCCGGCGAGAACAGCCCCGGCGCTGCGAGCAGCAACAGGCCGCAGCCGGCTATGAAGATAAAGCGAAAGCACATGCGCATAGTGAAAATCCTTCCGGAAACGATCTGAAAAGCCCTTTTGCTTTCTTTTTTATGCAACCTTGGGGTCTATTCAAAAAAGCGATCCTTCGCGTCCAGGTAAATTCGGGCTCGAACAGCCGCCACCCGGTCCAGCAGCGTAAAGGTGCGTCCGGGACCAGGGACCTGGGGCACTGCTGTGAGTTGTTTTACGAAAGCCGCCTTATCCTGCTGTTGGACCAGAAGATACCGGGCCAGCAAGAGATCGCCGAGGCTTTTCGCGGCCCCGTCGGTTTGGCGGTGCAGCCGGTAATACTGCCGGGCTTGTTCCGGGTCGCCGCCCAGCATTCTCGGTCGTGATGCATGGTAGACCAGCAATACCAGATTCGCATTGCCGTGGTCGTAGGCCGGGTTCAACGCGACGACCTGTTTCATGGCCTTTTCCACCAGATGGGCTTTGGCCATGGCTTCCACATCGTCCATTCGGTGTCGAACCATGCCGCCCAGATTGAAACCATACCAGAAAAGGGCCGGCAGATCCTGTCGATCCAGCGATCGGATGAAGCCGGCCGAGGTTGACAAATTGTTCAACTGCCGTCTTGCATTGGCATGACGGACCTCCAGGCTCTGCAGGGCGTATGCCGCCCCGGTATGGTAATAGCGCGCTACCGCTTCTGCCATTCGGCCTTGAGCAAGGCCGGTGTCGACCACAGACGGGTGGTCAAGGTAGCGTGCCTCCCATTCGGTTTCCAGCAAAGCGAAGGCATAAGCGCCGTAGAGCCGGGATAACAGGTTCAGCAATCGCGTGTTCCGAGGATCGCTGACCAGTACGGTTTCCAGCAGTTTGATATGCGCCGGTATGGACCGGGCAAGAAGGTTCAAGTCGTCTTCCTGCTCCATGGCCGGCAAGCCGTCTTCAAGCATACCGACCAATTCGGCGATCATCAATCTTCGGGGGGCGCATGACAGCGCAACGGAGGCCAAGGCGGCCAGCACCAGTAAACGGGTCACAATTGCGGTCATTCCGGTTTGCATTTTGGTAGCGGTCATGGGCGGTTATGCGCTTTGATTGGGTTCGCCATCTTCCGTCCGTAATTCATAACAGATACCTTAGAACCCGAGTGAGAACAAGGTTTTTAGGGCAGTCCCCTCAGGTACCCGTTTCAGGGGCCGCAACGAGATTGTTCCAGAGGTGAAGGGCATAGAGCAAAGGGGTGTGATCCTTGATGCCGTCCGGGAGGGTCGCTTCCCATCCCTGGTTCAGATGGCGGATGTTCTCCTTCAGGCAGGCGATGTGCCCCCGGATTTCGTCCATCAGCCGTGGCCAGCGATCGATCTCCTTTTTAAGGACGCCACGCCAGTCGATGTAGTGCATTTCGCCCAGATCGGCATAGGGAAAGGGCGGCAGATGGGGGACGATGTCGTTGTTGTTGGCGAAACGATGGACCGCCTCAGGGAACAGGGCGGTGAAGCGGCCGTCGCCCACCCGCGGCGCTCCAAAGGTGTAGGTGCCCACTACACTGTCATGTCGGGCCGCCGTGAGAACCGCCAGCGCACCCCCCAGGCTGTGACCGGTAACCCACACGGGGCAGCGACGCTTGGACAGGTCCTGGAGGCAGGGGGCCAGATCATGCCAGATTTCATCCAGCGCATCGTGAAATCCCCTGTGGATTTTGCCGCCCTCCCGGGTATCGACCCACCGGATATCCACATCCACCCCTAAATCGGCCATGAATTGGGCCGCCGCCTCGGGGGTCCTGCCGATACCGCACTCGGTGCCCCGAAAAGCGACAATGGCAAAGCGGTCGTTCGATACCACATAACATTGGGTGGAACGGCCGCTGAAAAAGCGCACCGCATGGAATCCGGCGGCGTTAAAGTGCTGTACGGCAAACCCTTCATCGGCATAGGCCAAAAGCGCGGCTTCGATCAACCACCACGCATTGACCAGGCTGAAAGACCCGGCTGCGGCCTCAAACGGAAAATGCTTCCGGTGTTCAAAATAGGGGTGCCGCCTGAAAGGCGGCGACATGTTTCTCCAGGTGATCAATGGGATCGGCTTGGGATCGAATCGGTGCATTGGAGCTCCATTGCCGCCCGCCGGGAGGGATGGCGCCGCTAGCGGATCAGAAAGCGTTTGGCCTCTTCCGGCAGAACGGGCAGGACGGTCAAATTCTCTTTTTTTCCACCCTGGGTCACCTGGACCCGGGCAGTGGTGGATTCTGACGCCTTGCTGTACCCCGCAGCGATGGCGCCGGCCAGAAAGATGATCTCCCTGGCTCCGCCTCCCGGCAAAACCACCGTGGGGCCCGGATATCCGATGACTTTGATGACAGCGTCCTGTTGGGGATCGGTGTGCGCCATGATATGTTCGTTGTCCTGTTTGGTGCGGCCGACGATGATCTTGGCATCCGCATTGAGCCGCATGTGGCGCCCGAATTTGAGCAGGTGCAGTTGGTTTCGGGTCAGCTCGACGCCGTGATCGAAGAGATCCTTCAGGCGCCTGGAGTAACCGGGGTCGGTGAGCAGGCAGCCGCCGGCCGGCGACGGATAATCGGAGATGCCGAATTCTCTGGCCAGCGCCATCTGCGGTTTTCGGGATCTGCCCGAAAAATCGAGCAGTTGTTCACGATCGACCATGCCCTCTTTTTCCATGGGGGTTTCGGGCATGTTTTTGGCGCACAGGGGGCGCAGAATCAGGCCGTCAAACGACGAGTGCTTCTCCACATACCGCAGAGAGTTGGCGTTCTGGGACATGGGACGCTGGCCCACCACCTCTCCGCTGAACAGAAAATCGAAGCCGTTGGCCCGCATGAACGCACCGGCTTTCCTGAACATCAGCGCATGGCAGTCCATGCACGGGTTCATGTTCTTTCCATATCCGGCCGGCGGGTCCTTCAGCATGACCAGATAGTCGTCGGTGATCTCCTGTATGTGCAGGGCAATGCCGGTCTGCTCAGCGGCGCGGCGCGCCTTATCGGCGGAAAAGAACGGCGTGGTGAAGGTGATCCATTCAACGTGGATGCCCTGGCGGCGCAACACCAGGCCTGCGAGCATGCTGTCCAATCCGCCGGAGCACATGCCCAGGGCGCGTACGGTCTTTTGGGGGGGATTTTGCATCAATCTTCCTGACCTATTTGTTCGTATAATTCGTATCGGTTATCATATGTCATCTTTATGTTGGACACTAATAAGTTTACCCGATCTTCTTAAAAAACCGTCCGGTCGAAGTCAAGGCCGCCGATTTAAATCAGGGGCCGGACCCTCCCGATGTCGGCCCCGGCACAGCTGCTGGAGGACGGGTTGTATTTACATCAACTGCGTTTCATGGTATCGCTTGGGCCGCTGTGGGAATTATGAATGATGTTTAAATGATAGGGATAATATTATGACCACCGAACGCGAATCCATTGAATTTGATGTTCTCATCGTTGGCGGCGGGCCCGCCGGTCTGGCTGCGGCCATCAAGCTGATGCAGCTGGGCCAGGAAAAGGGCCGGGAGCTGGAAGTGGCCCTCATCGAAAAAGGGGCCGAGGTCGGTGCCCACGCCATCAGCGGCGCTATCCTCAAGCCCGACGCTCTGACCGAATTGATACCCGACCATAAGGAGAGGGGATGCCCCATCGAAAACGTAGTATGTGGGGACGAATTCTACTACCTGACCCGCAACAAGGCGATGGCCATGCCCGTGACTCCCAAGTACATGCACAACACCGGGTGCTATGTGCTCAGTGCATCGCGATTGTGCCGCTGGCTGGGCGGCATCGCAGAGGAGATGGGGGTCAATATCTTCCCCGGTTTCGACGGCAAAGAAGTGTTGTACGGTGAAGACGGGCGTACCATTATCGGCGTACGGACCGGCGACAAGGGGCTGGAGAAAGACGGTTCGCAGAAGTCCAATTATGAACCCGGCATCGACCTGTTGGCCAAGGTGACCATCTTTGCCGAAGGCGCCCGGGGAAGCCTGGTGAAATCCATGGCCGGCCCATTGGACTTGTACGCCGGGAAACAACCCGACGTTTACGAAACCGGTATAAAAGAAGTGATTCAACTGCCCGAAGGCGACACCTATTTTACCAACAGCAAGGGCAATGACATTCATGTAATGGGGTACCCCCTGGGTCTTGGCACCCCGGGTGGCGGCTTCATTTACGAGATGAGCGGGAACCGGGTGAGCATCGGCTACCTCACCGCACTGTGTTATGACGATCCCATGCTCGATCCCTATGATATGTTTATTAAATTCAAACGCCATCCATTTGTGGCCGATATCATCAAAGGCGGCAAAGTGTTGGAACAGGGCGCCCGCACCGTCCCTACCGGCGGATATTATACGCTGCCCAAATTGGCAATAGCCGGCGGCGTGCTGGTGGGCGCCGGCGCGCAGCTGCACAATACCCCGGCTCTGAAAGGCATCCATATCGCCCTCAAATCGGGCATGCTGGCCGCCCATACCGTCGTGGATGCACTGGCCGCAGCCGATTACACTGCCGCCGGACTGCAATCCTATGCCGACGCCCTGGAGGGAAGCTGGATCAAACAAGAGCTGTGGGAGGGGCGCAACTGCGCCGCGGCTCTGGCCAAGCAAGGCATCTCCAAATTGATTCACCTGGGGGCTCAATATGTGACCGGCGGCCGCGGCATCATCGATCCAATGGCCCTGGAGGCCGACGCCGACACCCTGAAACCGATGTCCGGCGCGCCGGCGGCCGAAGCCAGGGAGAGCTACGATGGAGAGCTTTACATCGACAAGCTTACCGGCGTCTATCTCTCCAAGACCATGCACCGCGAAGACCAGCCCTGCCATTTGATCATCCATGACCGCCAGGTGTGCAGCGACCAGTGCTACCCCAAATTCGGCAGCCCCTGCACCCGGTTCTGCCCGGGAGAAGTGTATGAGCTGGAGATGGATGAGGCCACCGGCAAAGCCCACATTAAATTGAACCCATCCAATTGCTTTCACTGCAAAACCTGCGACGTCAAAGATCCATTCGGCAACATTACCTGGACCTGTCCGGAAGGCGGAGAGGGGCCGGGCTATTCCATGGTCTAAACGCGCTTCGCATCAAAGCATCCTTCTTGGATAAAAGGGGCGGCCGATATGGCCGCCCCTTTTTTACGCATCGATAACCCGAGCCAAGGTCGAGGCAATTGACCCGATATCGGCCGCAACAGATAGTCCCGGGGGACGATCGGCCTTCTGACCGGCTTTGTCGCTGGATGCCTGTAAATGGGTTGCAGGCCTGTTATCCTATGCGTTTCAAATCAGGCGTTGCGGATCCGGCCGGCCATCATTACAATGAGTATACCTGCTTTTTCGTAAGCATTCATTCCAACGGGCGAATTGAAAACAATGGAAGCGTCAACGAAAAAGAAATGGGTCCCCATGACCGTGGTTTTTGTATCGGTTGTCGGCAGTTTTGCGGCCTTGATGTACCTGAGCATTACGACCTTCTCAACTGCCCAGAGCCGTTCCCAACCCTCCTTCTTCCGCTTTCAGCAGAATTCGGTGCAGTGGAGTGGCTCCGCCCAAGCCGCCGAATCGGCATCGACCCTGCAGCCCGCTGTTCCAGGATGGACCCGCATGGCGCTGATGCGCGACCGGGAGAAGCGGGTCGGCGGCGCCGTTCTCACTTACAGGGGCCTTGGGGAAGGCTCAACCATCCGCATCGATGCCGTCATCCCTGACCTGGATTCTCAATACACCTACCGGATTCGGTTCGACGTCGACCGGGCCCGCAATGGGTTCAAGATCGGTGGCGAGCGGCTGAAGCTGCTCTCCGCCAGCCGATACCAATTGCGCTTCAAGCACTACACCCCGTCCCGGTAGTCCTGCCGGCAAGATGAACCTGACGCCTATCGCCTGCCCGCACCGGGCCGGGGCCAATGAACCACGCTATGCGAAAATCTCTCCTAAGCATCCGATACGTTTGCCAATGATCGCACTTGATGTTAGGATACGGCCATGAAGGAACCGCGACCCTCATTTGACCAGATTTACAAGCAGTATCACATGCCCATGGTGCGCTATATGGCCAGGATGGTCTCTCCCGCGGATGCCGAGGACCTCGCCCAGGAGATATTTTCAAAGGTCGCCAAAAATCTGGATGGATTTGAGGGCCGCGCCAAACTTTCCACATGGCTCTACCGCATCGCCACCCGCACGGCCTTGGATCGGCTGCGAAGTCCCCGTCACCGAACAGTAGAGATTCCCCTGATGGAAGAGGTGAGCGCAACCATGCCGCCCACCGGCCCGGTCCCGGCATCCACCGGCGGGCCGCTTACCAAGGTCATCAATGCGGAAATGAATGATTGTATTCGCCAGCAGGTGGACAAGCTGCCTTCCAAATACCGCACGGTGATGGTGCTCAACTCCCTGGAGGAGCTCAAAAACAGGGAAATCGCCGAGATTCTTGACATCAGTCTTGAAGCCGTCAAGATGCGGCTTCACCGGGCGCGCGCCCTGCTAAAGGAGATCCTCGAAAAAGAGTGCCGCTTTTACCACCACACCGATTCCGGGACGCTGATGTGCGACCGCAAGCCACCGGATCGATCCTGAACTGTCTGATCCAAAACAGCAAGCAACCTGGGCAGCGCCTGGCCAACTCACGCGCCAACGTGGTGCGGTCCAACTTCACCGGGGTGGATCAGAAAATGCATTGGTATATTCAATGCGAATTATCGAAACTATAGATAATATATTGTTGTATTTTATTGCTACCGGTATTAAAAAAGCATCTCTCAAACTCTGTTGTGTATTTAGAAATATTATATGTTCACAATTAAACGTCACATAGGCTTTACCTGAGAGATTTGGCGCTGGCTGCCCGGGGTGGTATGCTCACGGTAAAGCATTTGGTGACGGAGCCTTTATGTAAAAGGTTTCCCCCTACCGTATCTTCGTAATCATCACAAGCTTCCTTCATCGGTCGGTCTGCGTGATCCAAGTCCGTATTGGGCGTCGGCATCATTTGTGGTGTCTCTGTGTGCCGATGAGATGAAAGGAGCCATCATGGAAAAAGCGGTAAAAATCATACCCGGCAAAGGCCGGACATTTTTGGATAAGGTGCGTAAGATGCTGCCCGAAGGCGGCAACCTGAACCTCTGCCTGACATGTGGTGCTTGTGCTTCGGGTTGTCCGGCCACTGGTCTGGAAAATATGGACCCCCGTAAATTCTTACGCATGGCGGCTTTGGGCATGGATGAAGAGATCGCCGGCCACAAGTGGGTCTGGCTCTGCTCAATGTGCATGCGCTGTACCCATGTTTGCCCCATGCAGATCAATATTGCCGGCCTGGTCATGGAGGGCCGTAAGCTGTGGCCCCGCGATGAGCGCCCCAAAGGAATTCTACGGTCCTGCGATATGGCGTTGCGCAACGAAAGTACCAGTGCCATGGGCACGCCACCGGAGGACTTCCGGTTTGTGGTGGAAGACTTGCTCGAAGAGGTGCGCGAAACCCAACCGGGTTGGGAAAAACTTGAAGCGCCGATCGACAAGGAGGGGGCGACCTTCTTTTTAAGCCAGAACTCCCGCGAGCCGGTCACCTTGCCCGACGAGATGGTCCCCCTTTGGAAGATTCTGCACTTGGCCGGCGCGGACTGGACTTACGGCAGCACGGCATGGGCCGGTGAAAACTACTGCATGTTCTTAGCGGATGATGCCGCGTGGAAAAAGATTGCCCTGGCCACCATCGGAAAGGCTGAAGCGCTGGACTGCAAGGTCTATCTGAACACCGAGTGCGGCCACTCCACCTTTTCGGTGAACCAGGGGATTCGCCGTTTTGAAATCGATACCCAAATAGAAGTCAAGGTATTGATCCACTATTACGCCCAGTGGATCCGGGAAGGCAGGTTAAAGCCCGACAGCGGCTGGAACAAGGACCTCCGAGTAAAATTCACCGTGCAGGACCCCTGCAACCAGGTGCGCAAAGAATATGGCGACACGTATGCCGACGAGTTGCGTTTTGTGGTCAAGGCCGTGGTGGGAGAAGAGAACTTTATCGACATGCACCCCAACAAGTCCAACAATTTTTGCTGCGGCGGCGGGGGCGGCTACCTGCAGTCCGGTTTTCACGAAGAGCGGCGCCAATACGGCAAAATCAAGTTCGACCAGGTGATGGCCACCGGTGCCAGGTACTGTATTACGCCGTGTCACAATTGCCATGCCCAGATTCATGACCTTTCCCACTACTTCGACGGTGGATTCCATGTCAGCAACCTGTGGACATTTCTGGCGCTGTCGCTGGGGGTTCTGGGTGAGAACGAACGCGAAGATTTGTGCGACGAGCTCAAAGACGTGTGGTTGCCCGGTGAGCCGGGAACGCCGGACCCGTTCAACCGTCATATCAGTGGAGCATAACCGATGACCGCTGAAGTCAACGGCGCAGTCCTCGTGGCCGGCGGCGGTATTGCCGGTATCCAGGCGTCCCTGGACTTGGCCGATTCAGGTTACAAAGTTTTCCTGGCGGAACGCCGGGCCGCCATTGGCGGCATCATGGCCATGCTGGACAAAACCTTTCCCACCAATGATTGCGCCATGTGCATCATGAGCCCCAAGCTGGTAGACGTGGGCCGGCATCCCAACATTGAGGTCCTTACCATGGCGGATATTGAATCCGTTGAGGGCGTCAAAGGAGATTTTAAGGTCTCTATTCGGCAGCGGCCGCGCTATGTTGACTTGGACAAGTGCATCGCCTGCGGGATGTGCGCTGAAAAATGCCCGAAAAAGGTACAGGACACTTTCAACCAGCGCCTGATCAAACGCAAAGCCGCCTATGTGCTCTACCCCCAGGCGGTGCCGCTCAAATACCTTATCGATGCCGATCATTGCATTTACTTGCAGAAAGGCAAATGTGGGGCCTGCGCCAAGTTATGCCCAACCAATGCCATTCGGTTGGATGACCGCGAGCGACGGTTGACGCTGGGTGTGGGCGCCGTCATACTGGCGCCCGGGTTCCAGCCTTTCAATCCCTCGGCAATGGCCCACCTGAGCTACGCCACCCATCCCGATGTGCTGACCGCGCCGGAGTTCGAGCGAATCTTGTCGGCTTCCGGCCCATTCGGCGGCCATCTCGTTCGGCCCTCCGATAAGCGCAAGCCTGCGCGTATCGCCTGGCTGCAGTGCGTGGGGTCCCGGGACCGGAACCACTACCATTTTTACTGCTCGGCCGTCTGCTGCATGTACGCCATCAAACAGGCCATCATCGCCAAGGAGCACGCCGACTATCCTCTGGATTGCAGCATTTTCTACATGGACATGCGGACCCATGGCAAAGGGTTTGAAGATTGTTACAATGAAGCCCGGGACAAACACGGCA